>JBNKPU010000144.1:0-56234 GCA_050295515.1 Bacteroidales bacterium
CTTGAAATAATATCCTTGCGATTCGCTAAATAGGCCAGATGAATAAGTCAACCAACCCAAGCGCAGGTTAATTTCATAAGAATCTTCGTTGTATACATTTTTGAGGTCCAGAATTGCCTCAGTCAGGTTTCCTGATGCTTCATGAAGGTAGCTGTTTTGAAAGCCTTCAATAATTTTTGAATAGTCTTGGGAAATCCCAACCTGCAACATTAAACTTAGGACTAATAAAATCAAGACATGCTTTATAGTTTCCATGATATTCCTCCCGTAATTATTTTATAATTAATTGTTTTACTATTTGAATAATCAAATATATTTTCTTCAGGTACAAACATCGATTCTGACTGTACATATCTAAATGAAGCAAATAAGGAAATTCCATTTTTATGAATAGGTACAATAATCTTAGTTTCTGTTAAGCTTTTGTAGAGTTCCAGGCTATTGTAAGTTATGCCAGTGAATGCCTCGTGTAAATTTGAAAATTCACCAAACGTTTGATTGGCTTCCAGCCAAAGATTTTTCATGATTTTGAATCCCAATCCATGAACGTTTACCAGCTGATGTATTGACTGGTTGTTTTGGCTTTGGAAATGAGCAGTGAATTGACCTTTGTAATATAGATTTTGATTGCTAAATGGATAGATTGTCAATTCACCTGAAAAGGTATTTTGTTTTCCGAGATTATAATTTGAATGAATTGCTGAAAATCCTAAGTCAAAAATACCTGGACGTAAATTGACAGCAATGCCAAGTGCCGCATTTGTATAATTGTCATACCCATAAATGCTTGTGCTACGGCGGCCTCCATACCCATAATCATAAAAAATCGGGATTCTATAATTTACTATTGATAGTAGGGGAGAAAAAGTAAGTCCCTTAATTGGAGTAATGTCTATATTCAGGCTGTACCCCAGTTGCCTTATTGTTTGTGATTCAGAAATATATGGAGTGTTGTTGATTGTAGAATAGGCAAACTCATTTTTATATAACAGGTTGACGCTATGATGAAGGATAGTAGAATATCCAATGCG
Organism: Bacteroidales bacterium; assembly: GCA_050295515.1. Taxonomy (GTDB): domain Bacteria; phylum Bacteroidota; class Bacteroidia; order Bacteroidales; family UBA10428; genus UBA10428. The sequence continues at coordinate 1,032 of JBNKPU010000144.1, forward strand.
ATTAGATAGGTCCAGGTTAAAGTTGGTAAATCGGTTTGTCAACAACTGGCTACCATCAATCAATTGTGGAACTCCAGATATGATTGATTCCTCCAGGTAAGTATCTGGTCCGGGATTTGAGGCGCTTGTATAAAATCCTGCATGAACAATTTTTTTTGAATCATCAATGTTGAGATAGTTTTTAAGTTCGGAAGAGAAATCTGAACATAATTTTATAGCATCATTGGTCCTTCCGGCATATTTGTACGAGTAGTACAGGAATTCTAGTGCTGTTGCATCATTAGTGTTAAAATTAAGGGCTCCCCTGTAATGTTTTATTGCTTGGCTGTACCTTTTTTTCATAAAGTAAGCATAGCCTAAACGCATGCGTAAATAAAAGTAATCGATGTCCTGCTCAACTGCTACCTTTCCTTTTTCAATAATAGTGTTCCAATCACTTTTTAGGTACGCACTGTATGTTGATGCATCCACCTGTATAAAGGTCAATTTTTCCTGACTTAATCCTGTCATAAACAGCAGAGCAAGAAATAATATCGATAACACCACTTTCTTCATCGTTTAAAAAGTATTTCTTTGTTTTTATAGGAAATTGAGATAGTTTCTATTCCAGACTTTGTTAGTGTAATTTGAGCTGATATGCTATTTAATTTCTTTCCTAACATATAATTGGTCATTTGAGATTCCAGAACTATTTTGCTGGGAGAAAGAACGTCATCTATATCTTTACACCGAAGGCTAAATCCCGATTTAACCAAGAAAACAAATGGACTAATGAAGTCATGAAACCATAGTATATATCCTGGGTATGTCAAATAGAGTGGGAACCGGTCTTTGATGACCAGGTTTTTATAAAAACCTTTTTGTGTTTTAAACAAGACCAAAAACAGAAGGTACAAATAGCTTTTTTTAGAACCTTCGTAATAGGTGAAGTAAAATAAATTTTGATCATTTTCGAAATATGCCTGAGCACCTGTTTGAGGGCAGTATAAATATGATTGATTATATTGGTTGACTTTTACTTCAAAATTTATTTCTTTAGTGTTGTTTCCATCAGTCACTTTAAATTGAAGAACTTGCCCAGGAATAAATTTTAATGCATCGACCAATATTTCAGAGGTCTCGATGTTTGAAACAAATTCGTTTTCAATTGGCTGCGAATAGGTCTTAAAATCAAACTTATCTTGTTCATTGTGTATGTAAGTGCTTATTGGGTAATCGATGGTTGCTGAACCTAAATATGGATAAGCTTGTACCTGAAAGTGCAAATGAGGATAAGGGGAACGTCCCGAGTTTCCACATTCAGCAATAATCTGCCCATATTTAATATCCTCTCCTTTATGAACCCTAATGCTCCCTTTTTTCAAATGCGACAACTTCGTATATACCTCATTGTTGTGTTTGATAATAATTGTATTGCCCCAGTTTTCTTTGAGATTTGTTTGTCCAATAATATTATCTTCAATTCCATCCATTATTTCTTCTATTGTTCCGTCCTCAGGGGCAATAACAGGTTTGCCATAACAGAAGTAATCCTCTGGAAAGTCGCCATTGTTCTTAAATTGGTTGTCTGATTGGTTTACAATATTAAAGTCCCAGGCATGTTTATATAGTCCCTTATGTGTATATTCTCCATCGTGTCCCTGAGACACTTTCCAGGTCCCAAAAAATGGAAGTTTAATAGGGGTGAACCACTTATACCTGAACCTATCCTTGTTGTTCTGAAAAATGTAAAGGTTCTTTTCTGGCGAGTTATGTTGATAGTAAACCTCAGATAAGGAATAGGAATATTTTTCCCTGAATTTAAGTGAATACAAAAACAGAAGTACCACAAGGTTAAAAGGCAATGAATATATGGAAAGCTTGAATTGGATAAAAATCGTATTCAGGCTTATGGTGAGTATGGCTACAAATGGAATCAGCAATATCATCCATAAATAGGTGTTTCGTGAAGGTATAAGGAAAAATCCTCCCAGTGCAATCGAAGAAAGTATATAGTTGAATCCGAAAAAACTGTAATCATAAGCAGTTATTTCAGCGCCAATCAAATTATAAAACCCATAAGCAATAAAAAAACCGATCAAAGACAAGGAGAAAGCAATTCTCGAAAAAAGCAAAAGTCCTATTGCTATCACGATTCCTGTTAGAACATTGTATTGGAAGAGTATAGCACTTAATGAAATAAAATATGTCCTGATCGGATCTGCCAGTTCCAGGTTATTCATAAACTCATAGACATTTATGAGACGATGTCCTCCTAATATGTAAAGGTCGTTTAGAGTGTAAATCCCCCTTTCGTTAATCCCTAAGTAATGAAAACTATTGGTTGCAAGCATAAATGCCCATAGCGACAAAATGAAAGGAACACTCAAAAAGGGCAATCCATATTTGCCAATTATTCCCTGAAGTGATACTGATATAAGAAATGAAAATAGGGATGCCAGAACTACGATAAACAGTAAATGAAATGTTGGACTGTAATATACTCCTAATCCCAAACCAACCAACAAGCTGTTAAATCCTAACAATCCCTTTTTAAGCACGTCAGTACTAAATCCAACCACTTTTCCAACAAGAGTTGCAGTAAGTACAGATATAAAACCAAAGAGTCCGGTATAAAAATCAAAAAATGTTACCACCAGAATTAACCAGGCAAATCCTTTGTGAGTTGAAAAGAATACTTGAGAGTAACTGTTTAAAATGGTGTGATAATATTCCGAAATAAATTCACCTTTATATTTCATCATTTTGTTTTTTACAATTGAATATCTTTTAAATGGTCAGGTACCTGATCAAGGGCATTCATTGTATCGTGGGTTTCATTTTCTCTTATGACATGGGATTTGCCTTGTAAATCAATCAGGACAACTTTTGGCCTATAGGTGATAAATTGTAGCCATTGTGTCATATTATATGCTCCAATGCGTTTAATAACAACTTGGTCTCCTTTTTCAAGCAATGGAAACTGTATGGCTGAGCGAATAATATCGATGTTCATACAAAGCGGCCCATATATTGTAGTGTCTTCTGTGTCATGTTGTTTAATTTGTGTTGGCACAATATGATGTTCGTACCAAAATGAAGTAAACAGATTGTTTACCCCTATGTCTACGACTAGTGATCTACGTCCATCTGCCAGTCTTTTATTTGCCAAAACTGAACCTAATAAGTATCCTGCATCGTCTATGAGGGCACGGCCGGTTTCAAGAAATAATGTGGGCATGTGTTCATACTGTATGTCGCTATCTATAAGCGCCCTGGCAATAACTTCTGCATAATCATCAAATGAAGGGCAGGTATCGGTTCCAGGAAGGTAGGCTCCTTTAAGGGTGTTCTTAGATGCAAATCCACCCCCAAGGTCAATATACTTTATATTCTGCTTGTATTTTTGCTCTATCCTTACAGCTAGGCTGGCAAGCTTTTTGGTTGCAACTGAATAAGCAGAGGGTGTCATTATATAGGTCCCAATATGAGTGTGCAGACCAACAAGTTCCATGTTTTGGTCAGGAATGATTTTATTTATCGCAGTCCAGGCTTCGCCGTTTTCAAAATTGAACCCGAACCTGTCCCAGCGGGGAAATATTCCGGTATCCATGTTAACACGGATGGCAACTTTGGCAACCTTGCCCAATTCTGGAGCTATTCTTTTGATATCATAAAGTTCATCAAAGTGGTCGATATGGATTAGTGATCCGTTTTCAATGGCTTTTTTTAAATCTTCGGGAGTTTTGTCGGGTCCATTAAAAAGAATTTTAGATCCTTGAACACCATTTGCAATGGCTTTTTCGTATTCAAATCCTGATACTACTTCGGCCCACGAACCTTCTTGGTGGTAAATATTACAAACTGCATTTAAATAATTTGTCTTGTACGACCAGGCAAACTGTACCTTTGGGTATCGGGTTTTGAAGGCATTGGAAGCTTCCTGGTATGTCTCGCGGATTGTTTTTTCTGACAGGACAAAAAGAGGTGAGCCATACTGTTCAAGTAATTCTGATACTGAAATGTCATCAATGTGGCTAATGGGTTGAATAGCGGTTGCCATTCCAAATTTATCAGGAATACCTGCATTGATTCGGTTTATTACTGGCCTTTCAAATTTTAACTTTTCCATATACGTATTTTATCTGATAATCAAACTATTCGAATATATTGTTTTGCTGTTGTCATGGATAGTGTATTGATAAACCCCCTGAACAAATCCATTTAAGCTTATTTCAAATTGATCCTGAGAAGAAATCGGAGAGGACAGAACCTCTCTTCCAGTTGGGTCAAATAGTATAAATATGCCATTTTCAAATTCTGGGAGGTTCTTTGTTTCTATTGTAATCTTGTCCGATGCAGGATTTGGGACTATTGGGGAAGTTTCTGCCTTTGCAATGTTAACTTCGTCAATATCTCCACCAAGTGAAAAAACAGCTGTGGTTTCATCATACCATCCACCAGTATTATACATGTAGGTGTAGGCTAAGAGCTTAGTATCATCATCCAATTTTTTGGTTTCTGCATAGCCACCGTTCGGAAGCTTTAATAAAGACTTGCCGTTTTCATTGATAATCTCAAGTCCGTATTGATAATAATTGCCTTGATCGGAGGTATTATACTTTGCGTATATGTACAGAAGTTCGATTAAGTCGTCCTTGTTGAATAATTTTCTGGAGACAAATTGGATGTTGTACAAATAATACCCTTCAGGAATACTCAGAAAAATAGACTTGTAAAGTTCATGGTCAGAATTATAAATCCTGCATTGCTGTTGAGGTACGTCCATTAAGAAATAGCAAAATTCATTCTTGTCAATTTCAGCAATTGTGGCTGAATAGGAATAGGTTGTTTCAAGGGTTATTTGACCCATTACAGGAATTACAGTTAAAAGCTGCAATAAAGCAAAGGTTTTTAAGGATCTCATGGTACTGTTTTACTTTTCGATTTCACCAAATATTGATAGTTGTTCAAATTCCCGGATATCCCCAAGAAGATCCCAGGAGTAGCGTATAAACATTTTGCCTACCTGATACGATTTAAAAGCATTTACTTGCCTTCCCATAGCCAGCTTTACCAAAGCTTCAGGTATATTCTGGCCTGCCCCTACAGCAAGGTATACCCATGCGGGTATGCGCGGATTTATTTCTATCATAAAATATTCGCCCGAATTTGTTTTAATCATCTCCAGTTCCATTCCTCCTCTCCAGTTGGTCTGGTTTATCAACTCTTTTGTAATTCTTAGCATCTCCTTGTCACTCAAGGTTATCCCGCTCCAGGCTTTTCCTTTGTCGGTAATAAACTGTTTACGCATAGGTACGGCTGCAATGGTATTTCCTTTCCCATCGCCAAGAGCAACAACATTAACTTCAGTGCCACGAATAAACTCCTGGATTATTATGGGGAGGCCCCATTTCGCACTAATTTTATTGAAATGATTTGTTACCTGATCAGGATTATAGGCTACATATGCATCGTAGAATTTTCCCTTTACCAACAAAGGATATTCAAATTCATCGTTTAACTTCTGAATATCGTTATAGCTGGTTATTGACTTACTTTTAGGTACTTTTACACCATATTTTTCCCCAAAACTGTTTAGGTTTGATTTTTGTCTCTCTTCAAATTGGTTGAGTGTTGGCAAGAAAGTTTTAATGCCTAATTCATTTAGTATGGACTCTGCTTTCATGAAGGTATAAAGCTCAGCATCAAGGTTGGGAATAATCAGGTCGATAGGATCTTTTTTATGAATTTCTTTAATACGATCAATATATGCTTCGGTACCGGTTGAGGGATATGGGATCATGTAGGTTTTATCAATCATATTAGGCATATATATTCCCGGTTCAAGGTTTTCATATGCCAATCCAATTATCCTGGCATCTATATCGGCAGATTCCCTTATCCCTCTAATTACAGGTATGCCTGGTCCCGGATTATCAGTGTTGTTTAATCCGGTTACAGCAATAGTCAATTTTAGTTGATCAGTATTATTCATCACCTTCCTCGGTTAAATTGTATTGCTTTAGCATCATTAAAAAATCATCAAAGTAGCGTTGAAAAGTAGTTTCCTCCACATCGTATTTCTGAAGGACTAAATCTGTTGCTTCATTTTCTGTTTTGCCTTCTGCGAGCAGTTTTACAAGAAATTGTCCTGTTTTATTTAGGTTAAAGGATTCTCCCGTAGTTGGATCGAATAAAAATCCTGATTCGCTGACGGCTATATTTTTTTTCAATCTCATATCTAAATATTTTTATAGGGATACATTACAAAGTTGATGTTTTCAAATGTGTTATGTCTTACAAGATTTTGAGTTTATTGTGTAAAATTTTAATCTGAAATCAGATTTCGTCAATTGCCGTTTTTAATGAGCGGTCGCTTTCTTTATATTCAGATACTGTCATACCATTTATTGATTTGAATTGGTTTGACAAGTATTGAACACTTGAATAGTCCATCATATAAGCAATTTCACTAAGGGTATACTCTTCAGTATCTATTAATTGTTTGATCCTTTCAATTTTTTGAAGTATCACATACTTTTCTAATGTTTGGTTTTCATGTTCAGAAAAAACTTTGGAGAGGTATTGATAGCTTAGTCCTAGTTTCTCAACCAGGTAATCTGACTTGCGTACAATTGAATCTACATTGTTCAAATGGTGGATCAATTCGATTACAGCTATTTTAATTTCATCTACAATTCTGTCTTCGCGGTTATGTGCCAATTCGAATCCATAATGCTTTAATAGGGCGTTGATTTCTTCATGAGAGATTTTTTTCTCCGATTGAACAATACGAACTTTTCCTAAGGATATCTCCTTTACAGTTAATCCAAGGTTTTCAAATTTCTCTTTCAAAAATATCTTGCAACAATTGCAGACCATATTTTTTATATAGAGCAATTCGACTTTATTGTCAAGAGAATTGTTCATTGTTCCAAACCTTTAGGTTAAATCTTATTGTGACTTACAAGAGATTTTGTTCTTAGATTAGTGTTTGCACAAAAGGTTTAATGGTAAAATGATTTTTTAACCATATTTTTTATTTGAGAGCAATTATTGTAATGTGAGATTTAACCTAAACATGGAGATGTCGTGTTTGCTTGTTTTGGAAAATACGTTTGTCTTTTGCCATCAAGATATTGAGGATTGAAAAATGGACTGCCACTGCTTACTTGAATAGCAGTTCTTTTAATAAATCGCTTTCTACTATTTTATTAGTCTGCCTGCAGTATAGTATTTTTCGGCTAGTTCTTCAATTGTCCATATGCTTGTATTATAACCAATTGACAGGGGTGTTTTTATCCGATAAGGTATTTATTAAAGATTAATAATCTTAACCGTTGACTTGTAAAAGAAGAACATGGGTAATCTAGGCTCTTGGTTTGAGCTGTTGTCGCAATGGTTTTGGTATTCCTAAAGTTTAAGGCTAATACTAATGGTACTGTCGAAATAATTTTATGGTTCAGGCAGGAATGTTTGTATTAACGAGTATTGTTGGTTTTGTCCACAATACCTTCCTTTTAGATTAAAAACCAGCATAACAGAAGAGTCGAAAAGTTAAAGGGACGAAGATTTATTTATATTGAATCTAATCAATACTGGTTTATTTGTTTTATTCATCATTCAGGACTAATTTCGCAGGCTCAATTGAATTATTAATAAAACAAGTATAAAACCATGAGAAAAAAAGTTGTTGCCGGTAACTGGAAATGTAATACTACCCTTCAGGAAGGTATTACCCTTGCGACTGAGGTTGAAAAACTTTACACAGAAAAAGGCGATCAGGATGTAACTGTAGTTTTGGGAACTCCATTTACACATATTACAGAAGCTGTTAAAGTAACCAATAAAGTTGCTGTGGCTGCACAAAACTGCGCTGCAGAAGCAAAAGGAGCTTTTACTAGTGAGGTTTCTGCATCTATGGTTAAATCGACCGGAGCAGGATATGTAATATTAGGTCACTCAGAACGTCGCGAATATTATGGTGAAACCAGTGAAATTCTGAACAAAAAATTAGCCCTGACACTTGAGCAAGGTTTAACACCTATTTACTGCTGCGGCGAAGCTCTTGAAATAAGGGAGGCTGGTACCCAAAACGATTTTGTTGTAAACCAATTAAAAGAAACAGTTTTCCAATTATCTGCAGATGATTTCAAAAAAATTATCATTGCCTATGAGCCAATCTGGGCCATCGGTACAGGAAAAACGGCTTCTTCTGATCAGGCTCAGGATATGCATAAAGCTATCAGAGAGTCTATTGCTGCTCAATTTGGAAGCGAAATCGCTGAAGGTACTTCTATACTTTATGGTGGAAGCTGTAATCCTAAAAACGCTCAGGAATTGTTTGCCAATCCAGATGTCGATGGAGGATTAATTGGTGGGGCTTCTTTAAAAGCAGAAGACTTCCTTGCAATAATCAATGCATACTAAGGTACTTATTGATAACATAATACAGAAAGCGGAACTAAATAGTAGTTTCGCTTTTTTTTGTGGTATACTTCAGATAAGGTTCAACGATACATGGTTAGTTTTTCCTTGTTTCTGATTAATGAGAGATATAAAATATAAATTTCTTATTACTTCAACTATTGTTTGAAAAAAAATGCTTTTTGATACGGAGATCATTTACTTTTGCGTTTGATTTTTGTAACTTGTTAAATAATATTTATTTCATGACATATACCGCAGTAACCATAGAGATTCCTGAATCAAACGAGGAAAAAACCGAAATGTTGGTTGCATTATTGGACTCACTGAACTATGAAGGCATAACGGAGGACGAAGGTTTTGTAATAGCTTATATAGACACCCAAGAATATGACAGGGATATTTTGGACCTTACCCTTGTTGGCGTAAAAGATCATTTACATGCCACTATTACTAATGAAACAGTTGTAGAGGAACAGAATTGGAATGCTGAATGGGAATCTAACTTTAATCCGGTAATCATTGATAACAGGTGTGTGATTAGGGCACCATTCCATGATACGTTTGAGGGAATGGAATATATCATCAATATTGAGCCGAAAATGTCTTTTGGTACTGGACATCACGAAACTACCAGTCTTATGGTATCTGCCCTGCTTGATATGGATATAAAAAACAAAACTGTCTTGGATATGGGCTGTGGGACTGGGGTGTTGGGAATCCTCGCTTGTATGCGCAATGCCAAGGAGGTTATTGGTATCGATATCGATAAATGGGCATACGAAAATGCTCAGGAAAATATCAGACGTAATGGGGTTGAAATGACAGTTATTCAAGGAGATGTTGAAGCAATTCCAGATATGTTGTTTGATATTATCGTTGCCAATATTAACCGCAACGTCTTAGTAGAGCATGCCCCGGATTATGCCAATAGTCTTGAGTTTTGTGGCAGGCTTTTTTTAAGCGGTTTCCTCGAAGAAGACATTGATATTATTGAAGCAACTTATACCGATATTGGTCTAACTGCTGTAAACCATATGTCACTAGGACAATGGCAAATGCTCGAATTTGTAAAGTAAAGGTTTCACCTTTTCTATGAAGTGTTCTCTGGTTTATAATTCTTTTTAAAGTTTGAGGTAAATCATTAATTTCACCTTTGAATCATTAAACTACACACTAATGCGGTATCTATTTCTCGCCCTTTCTTTTCTAATACTTAGTTTTAGTCTCTATTCCAAACGCGATTCAAAATTCTCTGGTAACCTGGAAACCTATATCGAAGAATTAGAAAACTACATGAGTAACCTATCAGATATTCATGAGGTTGTGGTAGACGATTTTGTAAAAGCCTGGGAAGAAGACAGCCTTTTTACCCTTAAGGAGCAGGAAGATATTGTTGAACTTAGTCAAAAGCTCGATAAGAAAAACGCTAGGCCATACCCGCACTTTGTTAATTTTTTAAAGTTTTATATGCTCATTAAAGAAAAAGGGATTAGCCAGCAAAATTATGAAGCATGGTTAAAAGGAATGGACCATTATCTGAGCATGAGACGTGCTAACTCTGGATTGTTAAATGAATTACTTGAGTTTTCTAATTATCTGATCGATGAAAACCTTATCTATAAATCAACATCCACAAGCTGGAAGGCAAAGTCTGCCGATTATAAAATAGTGGGAAATAAAGGGTTGACAATTGTTTATGATAATACAGATTTGGTTTGCTATACCAAAAAGGATAGTATACTGATTTTTAATACTAGTGGGGTAGTAGACCCTGAAGTATACCAGTTTAAAGGTAAAGGGGGAACAGTAAATTGGGAAAGGGCCGGTTATTCTGCCGAACAAGTATATGCCAAGCTGAACACAATTAACATCGAACTGAAAAAGTCTGAATACACAGCACCTGATGTACAGTTTACCAATACTATTTATTTAGATGAACCACTTTTGGGCGAGCTAAATGATAAAGTCAGGCATGCCAGCAGCCCTGAAAATGCTACATATCCAAAGTTTCAGTCGTATGCCGAAACCTTTGAGCTTAAAAATATCTATGAAAACGTGGACTATAAAGGCGGGCTTTCCATGCAGGGAGCGAAACTAGTGGGATCAGGTACCCAGGAGAATCCTGCTAAGCTATACATTTATAAGAATGATACACTTGTATTGGAAGCTGGTTCTCTCTTTTTTGGATTCAAGTCCGACCGTGTTTCTAGTCTGAGTACTAGTGTGTCAATAAAACTACAAAAGGATTCAATATATCATCCCGACTTGTTTTTCAGTTTTAGAACAGAGAACAGGGAGCTTAACCTGACAAAGACTGATAAATACTCTTCACAGGGACCTTATTCAAATTCTTACCATAAAGTGGATATGAATTTTGATATGTTGACCTGGCGGTTGAATGAAGATTACATGAAATTCAGTGCAGCACGTGGAGCGGCTATTGGTAATGCCAGTTTTGAATCCGAAAATTATTTTAATCTGGATAATTTCATCGATCTTCAGATGATGGACCAAGCACACCCATTGATAATAGTACGGTCGTTCTCAAGAAAATATGGAAGCGAAGAGTTTCCTGTTGTTGCATTGGCCGATTACCTAAAAATGCCCGTGCAAGATATAAAACACCTTATCATGCGTTTGGCAAATAGCGGGTTTGTGTTTTATGATAGCAATACTGAAATGGTTACGGTAAAACCAAGGCTTCATGATTATTTAGCGGCAAGCGTCAATAAAATAGACTATGATGTGATGTCTTTTACATCCTCAGTTGAAATGCCACGGGAAAATGCAATATTCAATCTGAAAAATTACGATTTGGTGATCAATGGTATTCCTAGGGTGTTTGTTAGTGACTCACAAAATGTTGTTATTTATCCAAAGCACGATAGAATAATATTTAAGCGCAACAGAAGCTTTCAGTTTGATGGCGTTATAACTGCAGGACTTCTTACTTTTTTTGGGCAGAATTTGTTTTTTAGTTACGATTCTTTTAAGGTTAACCTACAAAATGTTGACTCGGTAAATTTCAATTTTCTTACTAGTGAATTAGATAACTATGGACTTCCAAGAATTAGTGGTATAAACAGTACCCTACAAAATGTAACCGGAGAGATCTTAATAGATAAAGCGGATAATAAATCAGGGCGTGTCAGTTACCCTGAATATCCAATCTTCAAGAGTAAGGAAACATCTTATGTTTATTATAATAATGTGGCAGCAAATGAAGGGGTCTATAATTCCAATGACTTCTATTTTGCTGTGGAACCTTTTGAAATGGACAGTCTAGACAACTTCAAGGCAGAAGGCATGATGTTTAAGGGAAAGTTTGTTTCGGCAGGCATTTTTCCGGAAATCGACTATCAACTTTCTATTCAAGATGATAACTCACTTGGTTTTCATTATAAAGCACCAGAAAGTGGCATGCCAATTTATGAAGGCAAAGGGACCTATCATAACGATATATGGCTTTCGAACCAAGGACTTATTGGAGGGGGTACTGTCGATTACCTGACTTCAACCATATGGTCAGAAGAGTTTAGCTTTTTTCCGGATTCCATGAATACCCAGTCTACTAAGTTTCAAATACGCAAACAGTCTTCAGAAACCCAATACCCATCGGTTCAATCATCTAATAATTATATTCACTGGGAACCATATGCCGATAAATTATGGGCAGAGAAAACAACAACAGACTTAAATATGTTTTCTAGCTTTGACTCGATTTCCCTCTCAGGAGATTTGTTGCTTGAGCCCAGTGGTTTATCGGGCTGGGGGAGAATGGATCTCAGAAATTCAGACATGATTTCGGAAAATTTCGTCTATAAATCAGATGAGATCTTTGCAGATACATCAGACTTTTATTTAAAATCGTTGACAGCTGATGGATTAACTGTGCTAACAGAAAATGTAAATAGCCATATCGATTACCGACAGCAAAAAGGTTGGTTTAAGTCGAATGAAGAATACACCCTGGTAACCTTCCCGGAAAACAAATACATCAGTTATATCGATTACTTTGTTTGGGACATGCAGAAAAAGACCTTGGCTATGGGAAATCCAAATAGCGATACCAATGTTGACGATCTGCCTGATGATGAAGAACCTATAGGTCCCCGATACATATCTACAGATCCAAAACAGGACTCGTTAAATTTCGTGTCGGCTTTAGCTTACTATGATTATCAAAATAATTATATCAATGCTACCGGTGTAAAATTTATTGAAGCTGCAGATGCCCGGATTTACCCCAAAGACGGATTGGTGACTGTTCAGCCTAATTTCTTTGTTAAACGCTTGATTGATTCAAGGATCATAGCAAACACTACTTCAAAGTTTCATACGCTTCATTCCGCTTCTATTGAGATTTTAAGCCGGAAATATTACCATGGTATGGCCAATTACGATTATATCGATGAAAATGGAGATAAACAAATTATTCATTTTAGTAAGATAGAAATCGATGACTCTATAAATACTGTAGGAAAAGGAGAAATCTATACTTCGGCCAATTTTACCTTGAGCCCTGTTTACAATTTCCAAGGTGATGTTTTCTTATATGCTCCCGATTCATTACTGCGGTTTAAAGGGGCAGCCCGAATTAACCATTTATGCGATGTGTTGGAGGAAGAATGGCTCAATTTTGACGCCCATATTGATCCTAATGATATTTATTTGCCTGTACAGCTTGAATCAAAAAATATCGATAGACGAAAAATTTATAATGGGATGTTCCTCTATTACGATTCGGTCCATGTTTACCCTACATTTTTAAACATGCATAAAAATTACAGCGACCACCAATTGATTAAACCATTTGGATACCTTTATTATGATCGGGCAAGTCATTTGTTCAAAATAGGCTCCAAGGAGAAAATTAAAGATTTTACTTTGTCTGAAGATTATATCAGCCTTCACAGAGAGGATTGCAAAATCTATGAAGAGGGGGAAGTTGACCTTGGAGAAAACCTGGGGCAGGTAGAGTTGGTAAATTATGGTAGCATAAAACATGATCTGGAACTAAACCATACCGAATTGGATTTGGTCATGGGAATCAATTTCTTTATTTCAGATGAAATGATAAACGTGGCAGGAAACGAGATTGATAGTTTTCCAAACCTAACACCCGTGAACCTAAATAGGAGTATGATAACCAAGACCATGAATAAATGGGTTGGCGAAGAAAAAGCAAATCAATTGAAAGATGAGATTACACTTTTAGGAACAATTAGCGATCTGCCAAAAGAACTGAAATATACAATTTTGCTCAACGAACTTCATTTGGAGTGGAACCAACAATCGCGTTCTTATCAGTCGGTTGGCAAAATAGGTATCGCTAGTATTAATGGTATTCAGATCAATAAACAAGTCGAAGGTTTTTTTGAACTTAGGATAAAGAGAAGTGGTGATATAATGGACCTGTACTTACAACTGGACAGGAGAAATTACTACTACTTTGGATATACGCGTGGAGTCATGCAGGTTTTATCAAGCAACCGTACCTTCACGGAGACAATTATGAACATGAAAACCAAAGAAAGAAAACTTAAATCTCCTAAAGGAGAAACCCCATATAATTATCTGATTTCAACAGATAGAAAGAAGAATATGTTCTATAGGCATTGGCAGAACATCCTTAACGGAGAAGATGAAGACAAAATGGAAGACAGTGATATAGAATAGTCCGATTCAGAATCCATTTTTTTATGTTCCAGGGGTTTGTGAACATAACTTTATTAAGTATAGTTGAGCAGGTGTTATTTGGGTTAACTATTTAACGATCACCACCGGAAAATCCTGCCCGTAGGCATAGCCCGTAGGGTATTGGGGCGTAAGCATGTATTGTCGCGTCAGTTCGGGAACACGTCCTTCGACATAGCTTTTAATCTCGTTGGCAGTAATTTTTTCATCCATGGATCCGCCATCGGCTTTTCCGCCCAATGCCTCAAGAATGGCATAGGTAAAAATACCATGTCCAAGGTCTTTGGCTTCAGAGGCATACTGTATGGCCCCACTTGCCAGCAAGAAAAAGGTGCCTGTACTTCTTGCCAGTTGGGCAATAGCTTTTTCCCGGCTTGCCCCCCGAGCATTGAATGCGGTGAGTGCCCCACCAGATTGACAGGCATCAAGGATGAACATTTGCTTCCGGGCAGCTATACTTTTGGATAGTTCAAGTATTTCATTGGCAGATATGCCCTTTTCCATTAATAGGTCATTGTTCCCGTACATTTGGGTAACATCGTAGGGGATTATGTAAAATGCCGATGACTCATCATTGCTCACTGCACTCATGGCACCATGGCCGGCAAAGTAAAAAATAAAAACATCTTCAGGTCCAGCTTCTTTGGAAATCGCCATAAACGACTTTTTAATGCCGTCTTTATCGGCTTCACCATCTTTAATAAAATATTTTTCTACCGTTTGAAAGATATTTTCACCTCCTTTCTCAACCATCTTCAGATAGGCTTTGGCATCGTTTATGGCATAGGAAAGCTCATAACTTGGATTTTCATATTTGTTGATGCCTACAGCCAGAATATATAAATTAATGTCAGACTCAATGCCATCGTAAACAACGTTTAATTCTACCGGGGACGATTCAGTCCTGCTCTTGTCCAGGGCAATGGCTGTAATTTTGTTTTCGCCTGTAACCAATGGAATTTCAAAGCTCTCCTGATATTGTTTTCCTGAGCGGGGCTTGCTTTCTGTATATTTTCGGCTTGATATAAGCTTACTGTTGTTGTACAACCTGAGTTCATCAACACCTCCTCCCTGATCTGTAATTTCAGTATTAAGGGTAATGGTGCTTTTAAACCATTCTATCGAATCGGTATTGTGGGTACTGTTAGCCAACTGATCTGAAAGTACATTGAAACTGAGCTTGGGTGTGTTTTGCATCAACTGCTGAATGTTGCCTGCAATGTCCTCAAATTCTTCGCCGGCCTGTATTCTGGCAATCAGGTTGGGAGAATAATACTTCTCAAACAGGGCGCCAATACTGATCACTTCCAGTCCCGAAACATAATTGATAAGTTTTAAAGCCTTGGGCGAACCATCGAAATACCCCTGAGGATTTTTCGCCAGCCAGTTTTCGTGGTCGATTTGGATGTAGGTAAATATTTCCTGACAGGTTTCAATATTCCAGGTTTTAATATCTCCGTCAATACTACAAGAAATCAATTTCTTTCCATTGCTGGTAAATTGTACAGAAGTAACTCCTCCTGAATGTCCGGTAAGGGTGTGTACTATTTTTTCGTTTAAAGGATCCCAGAGTTGAATGGTCTTATCGTTGCTGCCTGTTGCAATAAACCGGTTTAGTGGATCAAAATCAATGCTGTAAACTCCTGAAGTATGCTTGCCAAATTTGCTGATCTGCATACCCGACAACAGGTCCCAGACTTTTGCTTTGCCGTCGAGACTCGCTGTTGCCATATTTCTTCCATCAGGACTAAAACTAATTGAGCTAACAATATCAGTGTGCCCGATGATCTCCCGAAACTGTTTTGCAGCATCAACTTCCCAGAGACTCAGTTTTTTGTCAAGAGTGCCCAGGGCAACATACAAATCGTTGGGGATAAACTGTGCAGTAAACGGCGAAGCATCTTCAATCTTCACATATTGTAGCAGTTTATCGGTTTTTAGGTCCCAAATACGAAATGTACCGTCCCAACTGCTTGTAACCAATGTTTTTCCATCTGAGCTGAAATCAATATCAAAAATAAGTTCGTGGTGTGCCTGGAGGGTTTTAATTTTTTCACCTGTTTGCACATTCCAGAATATAACTTTACCGTCACCACCTGCAGTCGCCAGAGTTTTTCCATTCGGACTAAATTCTGTACACAAAACAGCTTTGGAGTGGCCTTTTAGCCAATGGAGGATTTTTCCAGTCTGAAGATCAAGCAAAAAAGCTGAAGAATCAATATTGCCTTTGGCAAGGTATTTCCCGTCGGGACTTACAGAAGCATGCGATTTTAATTGGATGTACCGAATGATATTGGAGTGGTACCAATTGCTCTGGCTGAACTTCAAGCCGTCGTCTTTTTCTTTGTTCAGAAATCCCTCAAATACCCTGATCCGTTTTTTTTGTCGGATGTTCCAAAGTGCAGCGGTGTTTTGCTTGTTGTTTGTCAAAAGAAACCTGTCGTCAGGACTAAAAACAGGTGTGCACTCCAAACCATCATTATCAATTGCAAGGACCAGTTCGCCTATCTTAGTTTCCCATACAAAAGATTGATCATCAAAAGTGGCCATAACATAGGTTCCTTTCGGACTAAAGCTCAAATCGTCCGGTGTGTCTTCTTCAGTAGATATATGAACGAGCTTCTTTCCTTTGTTTGCATCCCAAATGATAATCCCGGAATACTTTGCTGCTGTAACCAATAATTTGCTGTTCGGACTAAAGTCTACCAAGGCCCGGCATCCATCACACTGTTGATCTTCACTGGTATTTAAGAAGTGAAGCCTTTCTCCACTTGTAGCATTAAAAATCCCTACCTGCATTTTATCGTTTCCTATAGCTATAAGCTTTCCGTCAGGACTTACAGCATAGGAAACAGATTTTTCTATTTCCAGGCTTTTATTTAAGGACGAGTCAACAAAATGTATTATGGAGGATTTTTTAGAGTCAATATAACTCATTGTCCATGTACCATCTGGACTGAACCATTTTGGAGAGGTTGCCGATGTGTAATTTTTCTTTAGGATTTTTACTGATTCACCATTTTTGGCATTCCAGATCCGTGTTTCTGTCCGGTCGTCCATGGTAATGATCTTTAAACCATCCGGACTATACGATGCTCCCCACAACCTGCCTTTATCCTGTTTCAGTTCTAGTATGGTTTTGCCGGTTAGGATATCATAAACAAGAGCCCTGTTATCACCCGATGTAGTTAATATTTGATTGCCCGACGGACTAAATTCTACCGAACGGATAAAGCCAGTATGCTGTGCAAATACCCTGATCTGCTTGCCATTTTCAGCATTCCAGAGAATGAGCGTGTTATCATAACTGCCCGTAACAATGTAATTGCCATCTGGACTGTAAGCTAGGCAGGATACGTACCTGGAATGACCTTTTTGTAGGATTGTTTCTATAGGGAGTTTGTCTTGGGAGAATGTAACATTAAGTGTGATGGCAAATAGGCATATAATGAAAAATGAACGGAGTAGATTCATTGCAATATTGCTTTTCGATTGAGTCGGGTTAAATATAGTATAATGAATTCAATTATTGATTTTCATTCTGTTTATCAAGATCCATTTCCCTTGGATTCTTAATTTTATCACTTTTTTAGTAACATATAGTACTTCGCAATTATCTGCGCAAAATTGTTATGGAACCTATAGGTTTGATGACTTCCTGGTTTACACCATCCGCCATCCTTTCAAGATGTTCCAGCGCAACAAACAAGGGCAATCCTAAAACAACAGCACCCCTTCATCCAGGCTACTCCCTAAGTATCATCCCTGCTAGCTGGCTCTTCGCTCAAACAACACACTCAGTGTTGTTTCTTAGCGCTCAGCTCTATTTAGAGTCTGTCCATAAAGTCGGGTGTTTGAGGAATAAAGTTCAAATACAAGGCGTGTGAACCGAACAAAGTGAGTTCTTGAACACAATTAAAAATGGAACACGTTGTGAAAAAAAATCCAACCCGCAGTATACTTGTGTATATGAGGATTTAAATTTTAACTACGTTGAGCTCGGCAAGCCTCGGTTGAGCAACAACGCAGTAGTTGGACTTTATTGACAAACACTATTTAATGTTGTCCTATTGTTAAAACTTGGATTACACAAACAACACCTATTTTGCGCCTCATCAAAGATTATGGAACAAGCAGCTCGTTAAATTACAACCTAAATCCCACCACCAATATATCATCAATTTGTTCCTGGTCTTTTTTCCAGTCTTCGATGGTTTGGTCGATAATTTCCCGTTGTATGCCCATTGGCTTTTTGTGAATCTCCATAAGCAGATTGGTCAGTCTTTTTAGCATAAACTTTCTGCCTTGCGGTCCGCCAAATTGATCAACATATCCATCAGAAAACATGTAGAAACATGTACCGTCTCTCGGTTCAATTATGTGTTTGCTAAAAGGTTCTACAGAATATCCGCTTCGTCCAATTGGTTTTTTATCACCTTTTATTTTAACGCATTCACCATTTTGGACAAAGATCAGCGGATTTTTTGCCCCTGCAAATTCAACCACATTTGTTCTCAGGTCGATGGTGCATAAAGCCATGTCCATGCCATCCTGGTTTTCGGTTTCTTCTTGTTTAAGGGCTGTTTGGATTTCCTTGTTGAGTTCTTCCAAAATTTCATCAGGAGAGGTTATGTCCCGGTTATAAATAATCTGGTTTAGGTAAGAGTCACCTAACATGCTCATAAAGGCACCAGGTACCCCATGTCCTGTACAATCGATAGCTGCAAAAATGAATTTATCATCTTTCTTGCCAAACCAATAAAAATCACCACTAACAATATCTTTTGGTTTTAAAAGGATGAACGATTCCGGCAGGCTCTGTTGCAATACCTTTGTATCTGACAAAAGTGATTCCTGTATACGCTGTGCATAGACAATACTGTCAGTCATGTCCCTGTTTTTATCTTCAATAACCTTTTTCTGCTCAGCTATCTGTAAGTTTTGTTCTTCGAGCAAAGTATTTTTATGAGTGATAATCTTGTTGGTTTTTTGTTTAGATCGAAACTGAAGGTATAAACCAATCAGAATAACAAGCACCAGGGCAATAATTCCAAGCAGGTATTTGTTCCTCGATTGTTGTTTCTTTACTATTAGCTCCAGAATCGTGTTTTGTTGTTCCTTTTTATCTGTTTCATATTTAATGTTCAGTTCTTCTATGGTTTTTGCTGTATTTTCATTCAGTATTGAATCGGTATAAGCTTTGAACAATTGGTGGTAGTTTAATGCTCTTTCAAAATCACCTGATTGCTTGTAGATTTGGCTGAGCAACCTGTAATTTTCCTGAAGGATTTCTTTTGCCTCAGTTTCAATAGCAAATACATTGCTTTTTTGCAAAAAAGTTTCTGCCCGCTGCAAATCTTGTAGTTGAAAATATGAACTACCTATAAGGTTGTTGGCAAGGGCACTCCCCTTGATATCCTGGCTTCCCTGTTTAAACCCCAGGGCTTGGAAGTAATTCTGAATGGCTTTTGGGTAGTCCTTGTTCAGCGCATGTATATTGCCCTTTTGAAGGTAAACATTTCCAATGCCAGGGTTGTAGGCAATTGCAAAGTAAATTTCCAGGGCTTTGTCCAGGTATTTGTCTGCTTCGGTAAGTTGATTTTGATTGATTAAAGCTGAAGCCATGGAATACAACAATTCTGAATAAGCTTGTTCCAGGTTGATATCAATATTGTTTACTTGAAACAAGGATTTGTATTTTTCATTGGCCAGTTGGAAATATTCCATTTCCTGGTCATGTTTGCCCATTTTTGCATAAAGGTTGCCCAGGTTGAAATAACCATTGGCCACTTCAATGTCGTTTCCTGCCTCCTCGCTGACATTTATAGACTCAAGCCTGTACTCCAATGCTTTATCATAAATGCTGCAATCTTGGTAGATGAGGGCAACACTATTTAATGACGCCGCAATATTATCTGCATTTCCTGTCTTTTTATCTGTTTCAAGACCTAGCAGGGCAGATTCAAGGGCATTGGCATAGTCCCCCTTATTCATATATGCAAGCCCCAGGTTGTAGACCATTGAGGAATATAAATCCTGTAATCCTAATTGTTTTGACAGTTCAGCGCCTCTTTGATAATAGACAATTGCACTATCGTACTGGTTGATCCGAAAATAATCTGTTCCAATGTTTTTAAGAAGAGATACAAAATCTTGTGCCTCTGTTGTTGATTGAAGAACTGATTCATCATTGAGAGCATCAAGTTTCTTTTGATTTTCAATTATTCTTTGAAAGGCTGCAGAATCTGTTGCAAGTGAATCGCTGTATATGCTTGTTGACTGATTGAAAGCCAATATGGGCAATACTATAAGGACCAAATGCAGGCATAAATATTGTATCCTATTCATGTTTGCAAGATACTAATTTAGAAGCAATGACATATATTTTAAGTTTGGTGTTCAAAAAAAAATCAATGCAACAGCCAATGGATCATACCTACTGATTTTGTTTGTGTTTAAACGCAACCAATTCCAGCGAAACTCCATCAGAGCTTATAGAAAACCTTAGAATATGACAAAAATAACCTGTTTTACAGTTGCAATTGTTTTTCTTTTGATCACAGCTTGCGAACTCCATAAAGTTGAAGGAATAGATGATTGTAGCTCCAATACCTCTTTTGAAGACCTGGAGTGGTTAGGTGATATTAAAAAGAACCTTGAACTAAGTATGGGGGTAGCTGGTTCTCAAATTATACGTTATAAATATCTTGATAATACTGTTTTTTGGATTGATCCTTGTTACATGTGTCCCGATGGACTGATATCAGTCTATGATTGTGATGGCAATGTTATTTGTGAGTTTGGTGGAATCGATGGTAGGAATACTTGTATGGATTTTGAAACAGAGGCTAAAGACAGCACTATGCTGTGGGATAATGTACAACAGTAAAGACACAAGATTTGGTGCCTCTACAAGATTTTGTATCTTGGCATAAACATTTAAAAAAATCGATGAAACGCTATTTGGTTCTCCTGTTATTTGTTTTGAACTTATCTGGCAGCTTTGCTCAAACAAAGCTCAACTACTCTGCGATGATCCTTAAGCTGAATGGTGATGGGGTCATTATCAGGGAAGACCAGCAAGCCCCCCTACGGATTCCTTTGCGCTTTTATCCGGGAGACAAGATTCAGGTTAACAATGGAAATGCAACCGTTATGCTTTTTTCTGGTGAGGAGGTTCCACTTAGTGCAGTTTCTGATTACATAGTGCCTACTGACAAATACCAGAACTCATCTTCACTTCAGCAAATGGCCAATCAGGATGCTCCCGAACAAAACCTGTTGGTTCAGTCCGGAAAGGCATACCAGATTCGGGGCAAAAGTGGTGTTTTTCCAATGAGCACTCAAATGATTGATCCTGAAAATGCATTTATTCTTATGCAATATTCAAATATAGATAGCCTAAAGGTTGAAATAGCCATTGCAGATGCATTCTCACAAAAAGTAATTGCGGAGTTTGAACCCGGTAAGGATAGTATATTGTCTTTTTCAGAAGTTGAATTTATAAAGGGAAAGGAATATTATTGGATTTTGAAAGGGGCTCCACATGGAAGACCTGAGATGGGTACTATTGTTTATTCTTTGGATAGTCAATTAAAACCTTATACTGAGCTCAATCTGAAAACCAATTACGATTATCTTGAGGCTATATCGAAGTACTACTCAAATAAATACTATTACCAGGTTTATTGGCTGTTGAAAGAAGCCCGCGATAAATTTCCTGATGTAAACCTTTACCAGGAGATGATGCATAATTTATTAAGGGATAAGTAATTCTTTTTGTCTTTCTGGACGGTACTAAAATCCAGGATATGGATTAGCTTGCCTGATTCAATTCATGAGAAAATGTCCTTTTAAGTTGATAATAGTCATGTGAAAATGTATGCTAAAGCTTTACTTTTAGCTAGTTAGTGCCTTGTGATACTAACAAGTAAAAGGAAGGGCATACAGAATGAAGGATTCATTAAGCAACCTTTTGGAGCAACACGCTATAAACAACGAAACCTCTTTAATTATTGAGAAAGAGAATCTGTTGCCAATGGGATTGTTGAACAGGTTACATGCCAATTTCCCAAAACATTCGGGAATAATGGTTTCGTCAGGTTTCCTGTTTAATACAAAGAATAAGTACTCAGGACTATCCGGATTCCGCGAAATAGTTAATATCCTTGCTAATGCTGGTGTGGATATAGGTCATATTGAAGAGCGGGAACTTTTTATCGGGGTATACCGGTTTATGGTAACCAAACATGTATTGAACTCTATCGATTGGCAAAATTTCGAAGACGATCCTCTGTTTATGCTGGTATTTCCTCAGCCAGGTATGATAAATCCCGAAGTATTGAATAAATACAAAAAAGCAGAAAACGAAACAGAAAGAGAAGGCCTTATTGCAGAATATATTCAAAAGAATACCAATCCGCACGATGGGAACCAGAAGTTAAATAAACCCTGGTTTGAAAATGAAGATGGGGAATTGGTAATCCTTGAGGGCAGTCAGCATAAATATATTCCTTGTCAGCTTATTTTCGACAAATCCACTCAGAACTGTTTTGCTTTCTGTACATACTGTTTTCGACATGCACAGGTAAGAGGCGATGAAGATATGTTTATTCAGGAGGATATCAGCGCCGTTCATGGATATTTAAAAAAAAACAGGGACGTAACGGATATGTTGCTTACTGGTGGTGATGGAGGCCTTATGCCATACGAAAGGCTTAAAGCGTATGCAGAACCTTTAATTAACGACCCAGGTCTAATGCACATTAAAACCTTAAGAATAGGCTCCAGGGCATTGACTTTTGATCCAGAGATGATCTTAACCCAAAAATACGTCAAATTCCTTGAGCTTTTTAAAGCCCTAAGCGAAAATGGCGTACAGGTCGTTTGGATGTCGCACTTTTCTACACCCAGGGAAGTGTTAAATCCAAGGACCATTGCAGCTATTCGCAGGTTGCGCAACTATGGAGTAGTGGTTAAAAGCCAAAGCCCCATCATGAACCATATCAGTCTGTTTACTGATGAAAATGGAAAAACCGATGTCGACCGTTCAGCACAAAACTGGATTGACCTGGGGAATATTTTCGCCATGCTGTCTGTGGGTTTCCATTCCATGTACTGTGCCCGACCAACCGGGGAGCACCATTATTTCGCAGTTCCGCTGGCCGAGATAAACATGGTGTTCAGTAAGATTTACAGGTCGCTTTCGTCTATTAACAGGCCTTCGCGATATATTTCCATGACATCATCGGCAGGAAAAACATCTATTCTTGGAACGGTTGAGGTAAACGGTAAAAAGGCATTTGCATTGAAATTCAACGAATCTCGAAATATGGAATGGATGGACAAGGTGTACCTCGCTAAATACGATGAAAAAGAAAATACAGTAATTCAACTTACCCCCTTTGAGGGAGAAAAGTTTTTTTATGAGGACGAGCTGGAGCAAATAGAAAAAAGCAAAATAGAATCGCTGGAAAAAAGGATGAAAAAGAAATAGTCTACATTCTCTTGCTTATGATAAATAAAATTGTAAAATCAGCATTAGAGGCAGTAAAGGATATTTTTAACGGAGCAGTAATTATGATCGGAGGATTTGGCGAAGCCGGAAGCCCCATAGAGCTTATTCATGCCCTTATTGATCAGGGTGCCAGAGACCTTACTGTAATTAGTAATAATACCGGCAGTGGACATGTGGGACTGGCAGCTCTGATAGAACATCAAAGGGTAAAGAAAATGATTTGCTCTTTCCCGAGAACCACAAATTCAACGGTTTTTCCTGAACAATACAAGAAAGGACAAATAGAACTTGAACTAGTACCACAGGGCACACTCGCCGAAAGAATAAGGGCAGGAGGGGCCGGGATACCGGCATTTTATACGCCCACTTCGGTGGGTACTTCTCTGGCTGAAGGTAAAGAAACCAGAGTGTTTAATGCCCAGGACTTTGTGCTGGAATATGGTATAAAAGCAGATTTTTCACTGGTGAAATGTGCAACAGCAGATCGCTATGGGAATCTAACATACAATAAAACCGCCCGGAATTTTGGCCCAATTATGTGCACTGCAGCAGAGACTACTATTGTTCAGGCAAAAAAGATAGTGGAAGTAGGCAGTATTGATCCTGAATGTGTGGTTACTCCCGGAATTTTTGTAAAAAGGGTTGTTGAAATTGCAGATCCGGCTGATGAATCGAAACTCGTAGCTGAGAACAGGAGGTACCCATGGAACTAAAAAACAGCCCTAACGGATGGAGCAAAGCTGAAATGGCTCAAAAGGTCGCATTGGACATTCCTGAT
Source organism: Bacteroidales bacterium (assembly GCA_050295515.1). Classification (GTDB taxonomy): domain Bacteria; phylum Bacteroidota; class Bacteroidia; order Bacteroidales; family UBA10428; genus UBA10428. The sequence goes on from JBNKPU010000144.1 coordinate 25,436, forward strand.
GGAGCTTATGTAAACCTTGGGATAGGAATACCAGAACTTGTTGCTGGTTTTGTTCCAAGCGGAAGGGAAGTAATTTACCATACCGAAAACGGATTGTTGGGAATGGCACCACTTCCCGATACCGGACAAGAAGATCCTGAATTGATCAATGCCGGTAAAAAAAATGTTTCTGCAATAAAAGGGGCATGTTATTTTCATCATGCCGATAGTTTTACCATGATCAGGGGCAGGCATATCGACATCTGTGTACTTGGTGCATTCCAGGTTTCTGAAAGCGGAGATCTGGCAAACTGGTCAACAGGCGATCCTGAAGCAATTCCTGCTGTGGGAGGAGCCATGGATCTTGTGGCTGGAGTAAAAACCGTATTGGTAATTACACAGCATACCACAAAAGACGGAATACCTAAAATAGTAGAAAGTTGTACTTATCCGCTCACCGGAAAGGCAGTTGTTAAGAGGATATATACAAACCTGGCAATTATGGATGTTACCAAAGATGGACTATTTGTTAGAGAACTGGCTCCAGGTATAGATTTTGGATATTTGCAACAAAACACCGAGGCAAAGTTAAAGGAGTATAAATAGGTAAACATGGAATGTTTCTAAATATAAGACACCAAATACTGCTGCATCTGCCTTTGTTAAAAGAGGAGTGAAGATTGTATGCAGCAATACTGTAGATAAACCAAAAAATACAACAGTATCATTTGATCAAAGCAATGGTATCACTCTTGTAAAACAATAAGCGCCCGGAAAAATGGAGCATTTAGAAAAACATAAAAGCAAACGTAGCAACGAGGAAATATACAAGCAGGCATGTAGCGTATTGCCGGGAGGTGTAAGCAGAAACACCATATTCCACAAACCTTATCCACATTATGTCAGTCATGCCAGAGGGTGCTATATCACAGATATAGATGGCGTGCAGCGAATAGATTTTGCAAACAACATGGCATCGTTAATTCATGGTCATGCCCATCCGGAAATTAATGCAGCGGTTATTGAGCAACTAAGCAAAGGAACTGCCTACACCATGGCCACCGAAGCAGAAGTGCTTTTTGCAAAATTGTTATGTAACCGTGCTCCCGGGTTCGAAAAAATCAGGTTTGTCAATTCAGGCACCGAAGCTGTAATGGCAGTTATAAAAGCATCCCGGGCATTTACCGGGAGACCTAAACTGGCAAAGGCTGAGGGAGCTTACCATGGGACCTACGATTTTGCAGAAATAAGTCAGACTGCCAACCCCAAAAACTGGGGCAATGCCGATCATCCAAACAGTGTTCCGGTTGCAAGCGGTACACCCTCCGGAGTTTTGAATGATGTAGTTGTTTTCCCTTTCAACGATGTTCAAAGGACACTGGATATCCTGGATCGGCATGCTGCTGAAATAGCTTGTGTTTTACTTGACCCGATACCACATCGTGTTGGATTAATGCAGGCTGAAACTGAATTTGTGGAAGCTATTTACAAGTGGACCCGCAAAAATGGGGCACTTCTGGTATTTGATGAAGTAATATCCTTTAGGGTGAATGTAGGTGGTGCCCAGCAAAATTACTCGGTAAAGCCTGATCTGACGGCCCTGGGTAAAATAATTGGTGGCGGTTTTCCCATTGGGGCATTCGCTGGCCGTTCCGATATTATGAAGGTAATGGATCCGTGGGAAAAAAAGCTGCTCTTTCCATATTCCGGAACATTCTCGGCAAATCCTGTCAGCACTACTGCGGGACGTATAGCCATGGATATGTTCGATGAAAAAGTCATCCTTAAGTTGAACAACTTAACCCAAAAAGCAATAGACCAAATAGGCGAAGCAATAGAAATTGCCAATGTGCCGGTTGCGATAACCGGAGCAGGCTCAATGTTTCGCTTGCATTTAAAAGCAGCTGCCCCTTGTACTTACCGTGAGGCATACGAAGCCAAAGAGACTGTGGAACTGAAAAAGGAAATGCTGGATTATCTGTTTTACAAAGAAAAGATTCTTATGACAAATACTCTTTCCTGTATGTTATCCACCGTAACAGGTCAAAAAGAAATTGATACATTATCAAATGCATTGTTAAATTTGTTTAGGCTATATAAACCGCAACTCGACTCTATAATGTAATCTAATTAGAAACATCATGAGAGAAGTATATATATGTGATGCCATAAGAACCCCGGTTGGTAAATATGCAGGTTCACTTTCAGCAGTAAGAACAGATGACCTTGCTGCAATTCCATTGAAGGAATTAATCAAAAGAAACCCTCAAATAAACATGTCTGACATTGACGATGTTTTTTTAGGATGTGCCAACCAGGCAGGCGAAGACAACAGGAACATAGCAAGGATGTCGTTGCTACTGGCCGGTTACCCGGAAACTATACCCGGAGCTACAATTAACAGGCTGTGTGGATCAGGGATGGATACCATTGGAACGGCTGCGAGGGCTATAAAATGCGAAGAAGCCGAGCTTATTGTTGCTGGGGGTGTGGAAAGTATGTCACGCTCGCCTTTTGTTATGGGAAAAGCCACAAATGCATTTGAACGAAAGCAGGAAATGTATGATACAACCATTGGGTGGCGCTTTGTAAATCCGGCATTGCATAAAATGTATGGAAGCGAATCAATGATAGAAACTGCCGAAAACATAGCTCAAAAGTATGGCATAAGCCGTGAAGACCAGGATAAATTTGCACACTGGAGCCAGGAAAAGGCACATGAAGCACAGACGAATGGCTTTTTTGAAAAAGAAATTGTGCCTGTTTATATACCTCAACGCAAATCTGATCCTATCAAGGTCGATAAAGACGAACATCCACGACTAACTTCTATTGAGAAACTTGCCTCGTTAAAAGTCCTTACCGGCGAAAAAGGAACCATTACAGCAGGGAATGCCTCAGGTGTGAATGACGGTGCCGGGGCAGTAATTGTAGCCTCTGAAAAAGCGGTGAAAAAATACAGCTTACAACCACTTGTTAAAATACTTGGCATGAAGACAGCAGGAGTGCCACCCCAGATTATGGGCATGGGACCTGTTCCTGCTACCAATATGCTGTTAAAACATACAGGCTTAAGCCTAAACCAGATGGATATAATAGAGCTGAACGAAGCTTTTGCCGCTCAGGCATTGGCCTGCATTCGTGAGCTTAACCTGGATGACCATGACCCACGGATCAATCCACAGGGAGGGGCTATTGCACTTGGGCATCCATTGGGAATGAGTGGTACCCGGATTATTACCTCAGCAATTTACCAACTTCAACGTTCCAACGCAAAAAATGCCCTTTGCACTATGTGTATTGGTGTTGGTCAAGGTATAGCCATGGTATTGGAAAAAGTGTAGGTGAAAATTACTTTCTTCTTGAATCCGTATCAATTTGTAAAATTCATGCTTCTTTTTACAAACAAAGCGCAGCAGCTCCCAATAGTGCAATAGTTGGATTGTCTTCTTTTAGAAGTTCAACATTTCCTGCCACATGTTGTAAGGGTAATTTCATTAAGGCTTCTTTTATGGCTGGCGCAAAAAAATCATATCCATGGCTGACCGATCCGCCAAAAACAATGGCTTGGGGAGCGAGGCTGTAAACAATATTAACAGCTAAAGAGCCGAGGTGCTTGCCGAGTTCATTCCAAAGTTTAAGGGCTTCTTTTTCACCCTTTAAAGCCATTTGATAAATTTCTTCTCCATCCACTTCGTTGATTCCAGAGAAAAATTTTCCGCTGCAATAATCTTCATAGGTATGGTCCAGATAGGGGATCTGCCCAAATTCTCCGGCACCGTTGCCCATGCCAGGCACAATTTTACCATCATTGATTATTCCACCTCCCAGACCGGTGCCCAATGCAAGGGCAACTACGTTTTTGTAGGCCTTTGCTACTCCATGCCTGTTTGTGCCTAGGGCAAAGCAATTGGCGTCGTTGTTGATTTTTACAGGCAGGTTCAGTTGTTCCTCAATAGCATTTACCAAATGAAACCCCTTCCAGGAAGGGATATTTACAGTCTCATGAACTAAGCCTTTTTGCGGGCTCAGGATTCCAGGCATACCAATACCAATGGCTGCAGTCTGATCAGTTTTTACCCTGTTAATAGCAAAGATCAGGTTGTTTAATATATCTTCCTTTGATTTAGATGCTTCAGTTGCCTGTGTTGCTGATTGAATTATTTCGCCATTTTTAATGCGTGCAGCAACAATATTGGTTCCTCCGAGGTCAACACCTATGATTTCCTTGTTTATCATCTTAATAAAATATGAAAGCTATCTGAAAAATTATTGCACTTCTTTAGTATTGCTCTTCATAGACTTAGCGCTATATCAGACATGGTCTGTTTCGTGGTGCAACTTACCTATTCTTTTATTTTGTCCCAACCTACTTTATTCAGGTTCCAATAAATTCCAGCTGCCGATATTAAGGCTACGATAAGAAAGATGACTCCTTTTATGTATTCGTGGAAAATTAGTTTGCCGAAACCAAATAAACTGAACATGACTAAAAGACAACCTAAAAACCAATTAAAAAAGAGGTATCCATAGCCGCTATCACTTTTTACTTCTGGCAAATTTGTACTGATCCTTTTCCATCCGATACCTCCAGGGTGGACTTTTTTATAGAAACTGTTTAAGGTGTCAGTTTTTTCGGCAGGTGTCAGAAAAGTTACCAATAGCCAAACGAATGTGCTCCACGCCACAATGATCAATAGGCATAATTCAAAATCCTGGGCAATTATGTCCAGTTTAAATCCGTATTTAAGAACGGGGAAAATCAGGTATGGTGCAAGCATAGCCGATATTTCGCTCCAGGCATTGATCCTCCACCAGAACCAACGAAAGATAAGTACAGGTCCAATTCCGGCACTTAGGGCCAAAACAAACTTCCAGGCATCGCTGATTTTATCAAATTGTGTTGTGACCAAAAGTGAGAACAGCATTAGTATAAAAGTGGCAATGCGTGATATGCGTACATAATATTTCTCTTCGGCATTTGGTTTTATAAATGGTTTGAACAGGTCGTTTACAATATACGATGTTCCCCAGACCGTCTGTGATGCAATGGTTGACATAAAAGCAGCCAGAAAAGCAGCCATAAGCAAACCTAGAAGTCCAGCCGGCAGATAATCCCTGATCATCATAACATAAGTGGCTCCCCGGTCACTGGCTTCAGGGTAAATAACTAAAGTAACAAGAGCAACAATTACCCATGGCCATGGACGTAATGCATAATGTGCTACCTGGAACCAAAGGGTAGCCAATAGGCTGTGTTTTTCGTCTTTGGCAGACATCATTCGTTGCGCAACATACCCTCCTCCACCAGGTTCAGCTCCAGGGTACCAGCTTGCCCACCATTGTACGCCCAGGTAGGCAACAAAGGCAGTTACGGTCATTTTTAAGAGTCCTGTAGCTGAAGCCACTTCGTGGTTTTTTCCTTCCAATACAGGCAGAAAATCAAATACCCAGGGTATATGATCTAGGTTTTCTTTCAAAGATTCGATTCCCCCAATTTTTTTTAGTGCAATAATGGCCAGAGCAATGCTCCCTGCCATAGCCATAATAAATTGAAAAGTATCTGTTATAGAAACACCCCATAATCCGGATAGGGCAGAATATATTGCAACAAATATCAATAATCCGCCTACGGCCATTAGGTGAGAAGAAATCTCAATGCCGATAATATTAAAAGATGAATACCCAAAAATGGTAAGGTCAGGAAACATCACCGTTAATATTTTTACCATGGCCAAGTTAACCCAGGCAATGACTATAATATTCATAAAAACACCAATGTAAACTGCCCTAAACCCCCTCAGGAAATTAGCTTGCCAACCTGAATAACGGATAGACACAAATTCTGCATCTGTTAGAATATTGGCCCTGCGCCAAAGTCGGGCAAAAAAGAAGACAGTAAGCATTCCGCCCAATAGCATGTTCCACCACAGCCAGTTGCCGGCAATACCTTTTTGGGCAACCAATTCGGTTACGGCAAGAGGGGTGTCGGCAGCAAATGTAGTTGCCACCATACTGGTTCCGGCAATATACCAGGGTAGGTTTCTTCCACTTAAAAAGAAGTCTCCTGTACTTCGGCCAGCACGTTTCGACATGTATATTCCAATACTAATACTAATAATGAAATAAAGTACAATTATGATAATGTCAATAGGAGCAAAAGTCATAGTGTAATTGATTATATGGGGTTTATAGGTTCGAGGCGCAAAATCTTACGTTTGCACTGACCATCTTATTATTGGGCAGGGCAATAAGGTTTTGAGCCATAGTTTACTGTTTATCGGTCATAAATATAGGGATTTTAAAGGTTCTGCTTTGAAATAGTTATTTACAAGGTATAATCATTCCTCAACCTCCTTCGCCAACCGAAGCCTTAGCGAAGGTTAGAACCTATATTCAGGTCTGGCCTCAACTTAACGTTTCCCCAGTTCAACCACTTCAAGGTCTTTCATTTCGGCTCCATCTATTGTCAACCGCACTAAAGTCCTGATTTTATGAAAGCCCTGTTTTCCTGCTGCGCCTGGATTAATAAATAATAAATTGTGTTTATGGTCGTATTGCACTTTCAAAATATGTGAATGGCCGGCAATAAGCAAATTTGGAGGGTTGTTTAATAAGGTTTCACGTATACCAGCATCATAACGGTCCGGGTACCCAACAATATGTTTGATCATTACATCAACACCTTCGCACTGGAACCTTTTTACTAAAGGCCAAACCCTTCGGGTGTCATGATTGTCGATATTGCCATAAACAGCCTTTAAAGGTTTGAAGGCAGCAAGTTTATCAGAAACTTCTAGGCTTCCAATATCACCGGCATGCCATATTTCATCGCAGGGCTCAAGGTATTTAAAGATTTTGCTGTCTACTTGGTGGTGGGTGTCGGAAAGTATCCCAATTCTGGTCATATAGTGTGTTTCTGTAATTATTTAAGCGAAAATAGAAAAAGCTCTTATGAATATATAATGATTTTAGATTCTTATGAACTATCATTATATCAGATTTTTGAATATTTAGTAATTTTGCCAAAAATTATTATATGCAGCTTTTTTTTACGCCAAACATCGGATCAGCAAATGTATATACATTACCAGAGCAGGAATCAAAGCACTGTGTTCGTGTTCTGCGTTTATCAGAAGGTGATAAGATCAATCTTACCGATGGGGTAGGCAATATGTATGAAGGAGAAATTCTTGATGCAAACCACAAGGCTTGTGCTTTGCAAATAATAAACAAAATTGCCGAATATGAAAAGCGTCGCTATTATCTGCACGTAGCAATTGCTCCAACAAAAAATATTGACAGGTATGAGTGGTTTCTTGAAAAGGCCACAGAAATAGGAATTGATGAGATAACACCTATAATTTCGGAGCATTCAGAGCGAAAACAAATAAAGCCCGATAGGTTAGAGCGCGTAATTGTGGCAGCCATGAAGCAATCTTTAAAGGCATATAAACCCCAATTGAATCCCTTAATAGATATGGGTTCCTTTCTTAACAATCAGGTTGGATCGGAATTTAAAGGTATTGCCCATTGTAATGCCGGAGATAAAAAATTGGTTAAGGAAATTTATAAGCCGGGACAAAATGCCGTATTGCTGATTGGTCCCGAGGGGGATTTTTCTCCGGAAGAGGTAAAATTGGCCATTAATTCTGGTTTTGAAGAAATTAGCCTGGGTGCGAGTAGATTAAGGACGGAAACTGCCGGAGTTGTTGCAGCACATACTATTAGTTTGCTCTGCGATTAAACCTATCTTCAAAAGAGAATAGTTACCTTAAATTCTCTAGCCCATTGTTACACACCTTAATTATTCAACCATTTCCATTTAATTCTTGTGAAAAGTCATTGTTGGTTCAAAACCAACATTTTATTTTGCGGTCATGTTAGAGCAGTATTTCAGAAAATTCAGAAAGAACATTATTGGTGTTAATGAAGTTTTTGATGGACCTTATGGACTAAAGAAAATTGTTTATGCTGACTGGACAGCAAGCGGAAGGCTTTACCGGCCGATTGAAGAAACTATGCTGAACCAAATTGGTCCTTATGTGGCGAATACCCATACGGGTACTACTGTTACAGGCAGGAGAATGACTGATGTCTATCACTATGCACTGAATTATATCAAAAAGCATGTGAATGCCAATGAAAAAGATGTGATCATTTCCTCAAATTCGGGAATGACAGGAGTTGTCAACAAATTTCAAAGGATATTGGGGCTTAAGGTGCATGAAAGATTTCAGCGCGAAATTGAGTTTAAGCCCAATGAAAGACCACTGGTGTTTGTAACCCATATGGAGCACCACAGCAATCAGACTTCCTGGATCGAAACTACTGCTGATGTACATATTATGCCTTCTACTCCCAATGGGCTTGTTGATTTGGAGGGATTCCGGGCTATGCTGCAAAAATTTAAGGACAGGGAAACAAAGATAGCAGCTGTAACATCATATTCGAATGTTACCGGTGTTGGCACTCTATTTTACGAAATTGCAGAGATCATGCATGAAAATGGTGGGCTTTGTTTTGTTGACTTTGCCTGTTCAGCGCCATATATTGACATTGATATGCACCCGGCGAACAAAAAACAGTTCCTTGATGCAATCTATTTTTCACCGCACAAATTTCTGGGGGGACCCGGAAGTAGCGGAATCCTTGTGTTCAATAGTAAACTTTATCACAATGAGATACCCGACTGTCCAGGAGGTGGAACAGTAGAATGGACAAATCCCTGGGGAGATCATCAATATATTGATGATATTGAACAACGTGAAGATGGCGGTACACCTGCATTTCTTCAAACAATAAAAGTTGCCTTGGCTATTAAGCTTAAAGAAGAAATGGGGGTTGAGAATATTCTCAATCGTGAGCAAGAAATACTAGACAGGATATGGGCTCGATTAAAGCCTCAAGAGCGTATAAAAATCCTGGCCAGTAACATCGTAGACAGGTTGGGTGTTATTTCCTTCTATATAGATAATTTACATTATAACCTTGCTGTTAGAATACTAAACGACAGGTTTGGTATACAAACACGGGGAGGTTGTTCCTGTGCAGGTACTTATGGACACTTTTTGCTACATGTCGATTTAAATGCTTCCAGATTCATTACTGATAAGATATCACATGGAGACTTTTCTATTAAGCCAGGGTGGATCAGAATGTCGATTCATCCGGTTATGTCCAATGATGAGATTGACTTTATTCTTGATTCCATAGAAGCATTGGCAGAAAACCATACAGAATGGAACAAAGATTATGTTTATGCTGGGGATTCCAATGAATATGTACATAAGGCCAATTATGGAAAGACAGATAATACAGCAAGGAATTGGATTGATAAGGCTAATTTAGTTTAGAATCAGCAGAATTTTTCTGATATTAGCTTTTAACCAGAATTTGTAGCTAATTGAAACCTAAACTAATTGGAATATCTGGAGGTTCAGCCAGTGGCAAGACAACTTTGGCCAGGAAGCTTGCTGAATATTTTTCGGAAAATACACAAATACTTTCTCTCGATAATTATTATAAAAGCTTTCATCCGGATCAGGAAGGAAGTTACCAACATATTAATTTCGATTCTCCAGACAGCTTTGACCTGGATTTGTTTTGCAAACAATTAAAGAGTCTGCACGAAGGTGGGCATATAGCTGTTCCACAATATGATTTTGTTTCGCATTCGCGATTATCAGAGACAAAAACACTTGCACCATCCAAATTTATAATTGTTGAAGGGTTATTCCTGTTTAATCAGACAAATTGCAACAATGAATTTGATTTCACGATTTATGTTGATGCTCCTGATGATATCAGGCTGATACGTAGAATCAAAAGAGATATTAAGGATAGGGGAAGGTCTGTTGATTCAGTTGTACAGCAATATACTCAAACAGTTAGACCTATGCATGTTGCCAATGTTGTCCCGAATAAAAAATTGGCTGATTATGTGTTCGATGGGAATGGGAAATTTGAAACAGAATTTGAAAAATTAATAACCTGTTTATTAAGCTGGCTTAATTAAGGTGCTTGATAATTCTTCGCTGCAAAAAGCTTAACCTTTTTTGCGGTTTTTGCTTTCAAGAGGGGAGAGAAAAATCCAAGAAAATTTCTCCTTAAACCATTCTGTTTTTTTAAATGAATAGTTTACTTATATTTGTTAAGTTCCATTTAACCATTATTATAAGTGTTTTTGAAGCTTATTTTGATGTATTAATGATGAAGAATGGATGAGTGTGTGATGTAGTAAATATATGTATCATCTTATAAATATGGTGTTATTTAGCACGGATGAGAAAAACTAACTCAAAATAACACTTTTCGAACACCTGTATTATAATCCCTAACAATAAAATCTTATGAAGAAAAATTTATTTTTACTTGTAATCGTATGTTTTACATTGAGTACTGTGGTATTTTCACAGGTTTCAGTTGTAACAGGTACAGTTACAGGAGATGATGGAGTTCCACTACCTGGAGCTGCTGTCCAGATTAAAGGCACCGCTTCAGGTGTAACAACTGACCTTGATGGAAATTATTCCCTGGATGTGTCAGGCAACGTAAATCCAGTGCTTACATACACTTATGTTGGTTATGTGACCCAGGAGGTTCCGGTTGGATCTCAAACAAAAATTGATATTGTGTTAGTTACAGATGCACTATCTGTTGATGAACTGGTTATAGTAGGTTATGGTGTACAAAAGAAAAAATTGAACACTGGTGCCACGCTTAACATGAAAGGAGATGCGCTTCAAAAGTTAAATAATGCCGATGCTATGGCTTCATTACAGGGAATTAGTCCAGGGGTTAGCATTACCAACAAAAGCGGAAAACCTGGTGCAGGTACCAAAGTAACCATTCGTGGAATAGGTACCATAAATAATGCTCAACCTCTGTATGTAGTTGATGGCGTTCAAGTTGCAGACATTGATTATTTAAACTCCTCCGATATTGAGAGTATTGATATACTTAAAGACGCTGCCTCCTCAGCAATTTATGGATCGCAAGCGGCAAACGGGGTTATTTTAGTAACTACACGTAGCGGTAAAAAAGGACAGGGAGTGTTAATTTCTTATGATAATTATTTTGGAGTTCAACAAGTTGCCAAAGATCCGGGTATGTTAAATGCCCAGGATTACATAACAGCCATGAACGAAAGTCGAATAAATAGAAATATAGCCCCAACGGATTTTTCAAGTGTGCCCCGTTATGATGAAATTATGGCTGGAACTTACAGTGGTCAGGATTGGTTTAATACACAGGTTAATAATAATGCGGGTATACAGAACCATGCCATTAATATAACCGGAAGTTCTGAAAAATCAATATATGCATTTGGTTTTTCTTCCCTTCAAAATGAAGGATTACTCGGAAAACAAGGAAAACCTGATTACCATAGAATTACAGCCCGAATGAATTCTCAACATTTATTAAAGCAATGGAAGGGTTTAGACGGTATAGTTTTTGGTGAAAATTTAACTTTTACCAACACCGAAAATCCAAATATTGGAACTGGCAATATTTATGATAATAATGTCAGGGATCATATTGTTGCCAGCCCGCTGTTGCCCTTGTATGATTCAAGTGGTAATTATACAACGGTATCATCAGTGGATAATAATGCCACAAATCCAACTGCCAGACTGGAATATAATAAAAGATATAATGAGAATAACAATAATAATCTTGTTGGAAATGTTTTTTTAGAAATACAACCCATAAGGAACCTTCGACTCAGATCAAGTTATGGTATTACAAATTCAACTGGTACTTATCGTAACTGGGTACCAACCTATTATCAAACCGACCAATCACTGAATGATAATGATGACGTGCAACAGGGTTCCTTTAATAAATTTACTTGGATTTTGACTAATACCATTAGTTATAATTTTAGTGTAAAAGAACAACATAATTTTAATTTTGTAGTGGGGCAAGAAGCACAACAAACCAAAAGAGATCTTCAATTAGAAGCAAATAACAAAGAAACTCTCTTTCAGGATTGGGAATATGCATATTTAGATGAAACCAATACCCCTTTGTCATCCTTAGAATATATTACTTTAACTGGTCACGATGATTTCGGATGGGCAATGTCATCATACTTTGGACGTTTATCGTATAATTTTAATGAACGTTATATGTTAACTACAGTACTACGTAGAGACGGATCAACAAATTTTGGGCCAGCTAACAAATATGCAACATTCCGTTCAGTATCAGCTGGCTGGATCCTTAGTGAGGAGGATTTTATGTCAGGTATTTCACAAATAAACTATTTAAGATTAAGAGGTAGCTGGGGACAAAATGGCAACCAAAACATTGGTGCATTTCAGTATGCAGCAAGGGTGGAATATGCAGGTGCAAATTACCCTTTTGGCCCTGATTATACAGATAATTCCGTTGGTTCGCAATTAAGAAACTTACCAAACCCGAGTGTTAAATGGGAAACATCGGAGCAATTGAATTTTGGTTTGGATTTTAATTTGTTTGAAAACAAACTGCAAACTACGGTCGACTGGTATAACAAACAAACAAAGGGCTGGTTGCTTGTTCCTCCTAGTTTATTAACACAAGGTGCACCTCCTCCATATTCGAATGGAGGTAGTATATCAAATAAAGGTATTGAAGTCAGTTTTAAATTGGGCGATAGAATTGGCGACTTCAATTACAGTATTATAGCAACTTTGGGTATGAATAAAAACGAGGTGACTGAAATAAGTAATGCAGAGGGAATTATACATGGTGATATTAACGCTTTATGGCAGGGTGCTTCTGAAAGTTACCGTGCCGAAGTGGGTTATCCGATAGGATATTTCTGGGGATATAAGACTGATGGTATAATACAGTCATCTGCTGATAGTGCTGCGTATGTCGATGGGTTGAGAAGTAATGCTGAACAATATGCATCTGCAAACAATCAAGATACAGCTTATGGAAACTTACAAAATGTCTATAAGGGAGAAATTATGTTTCAGGACATTAATAAGGATGGTTTAATTAATGATCTTGACAAAACTGAAATTGGAGATCCAAATCCAGATTTCACCTATGGCTTGCAACTTTATATGGAATACAAAAATTTTGACCTTCAGATTGTTGGCGTTGGTAAAAGTGGCCATCAAATTCTTATGTCATATTCCAGCGCAGGTGATAGACTTCAGGAAAATATAACCTATGATTATTTTAACAAAGCATACGATGAAACCCGAAACCCGGGGGGGACGATGCCCAGAATGACTTTCGTGCCAAATTCAAGAACCCAAATAAGCGATATACATATTTATGATGCGGACTATTTTAGAATTAGTACTATAACCATAGGGTACAAATTCAAAGATTTAATAAAAACAAAAGTAATCAGAGACTTAAGGCTATTTGCTTCGGGCCAGAACCTATTTACTTTTACCAAATACCCAGGTATGAGCCCTGAGGTTGGCTGGGGTAATGGGCAAAGTTGGGCATCGGGTATTGACGTAGGCCTTTATCCTTTGGCAAAAACTTATATGATGGGTTTAAGTGTTAAATTTTAAAGTAGGAGATTTAAAAGATGAAAATAATAAGAATTATACTATTAATATCCTTAATAGTTCCGATGTTTAGTTGTAGTGATGAATTTTTGGTGCAAAAGGATTTTTACGCAAAAAGCAATGAATCCTATTTTAGTAATGAACAGGAAATAGGTGAAGCTCTTACCGGAATTTACTCAGTTCTGGCAGTAGAAAAAGGACATACTTTTCCAATATTGCTAGCCAATGTTTTATCTGACGAAATGCTTGGTGGAGGCGATGGTGCAGGTGATACATGGATAAGATATGTTGATAAGTTTGAAAGAAATCCACAAGAGGACAGATTTGAACCTTTATGGAGAAGATATTATCAGGGAATATTTCGTGCCAATTCAATACTCGAAAACTTTGAGAATGCTGAATATACTAATGAGGCTCAGCGTAATCAAGATTTGGGTGAAGTTTACTTTTTACGAGGTTATTTGTATTTTACCTTAGCTCAGTTTTTTGGCACCGTTCCTTTAATTACTAGCCCAGTTTCAGGTAATGAGCCTCGTGCTGAAGTAGATGTATTATTTGCTCAAATTGCTTCAGATATGAAAAAAGCAATTGAATTAATGCCAGCAACATCCTTTGCCAACCTAGACATACAAAGAGATGGACATGCTACTAAATGGGCTGCGGAGGCTATGATGGGTAGAATATGGCTTTTCTATACAGGTACCTACACAAAAAATGAATTACCTGTTGCAGATGGAGGGAGCATTTCAAAATCAGATGCTATTGCCTATGTTGAAGATGTGATGAACAACAGCGGACATCATATGATTTCTGACTTTCCTAATCTTTGGGCATATACAGCAACCGGATTGAAGGATAGTACACGAGTAGTTACCAGTGATTACCCTGCAGAACAGAGACCTCTTTGGATGGTGGAAGCTAATGCTTTTAAGGCTGCAGGAAGAGATGGAACAGGAACAACCCCTTATGCCTGGATTGAGGATTCAGGAGAACTTAATCCAGAAAGTATTTTTGCTATAAATTTCAATACTTATGGTGATGAAAGAGCAGCAAATTTACCCAGATCAAACCACATGGTATTGTACTGTGGTATACGTGTTGGTGATGGAACTCCTCATGGTTTTGGATGGGGATTTTGTACAGTGCATCCAACAATATGGAATGATTTTGAAGCTGGAGATATACGTAGGTATGGTTCAATGTTTAATGTTGAAGATCCCGTATCTGCTGCATTAGAAGGTTCTACTGCCATGAGGTTTCAAGAGAAAAAGTTGCTATATGATGGTTACAGTGTAACAGGCATTTTTAATAAAAAATATATGCCTGTTCAAGAGCAACAGTACATCACCGATGCAGGTTATGCTACAGTTCGAAACATGTGGGTGATTAGAGGCTATACATTTTCTAGTACCCAACATGCAAATATGCAGCCTTTAATGCTTATGAGATTTGCCGATGTTTTGTTAATGCACTCAGAATTAACTGGTACTGCAGATGGAATGAATCAGGTACGTCGACGTGCCGGATTAAATGACATTGCATATTCCATAGATGCTCTTAAGGCAGAACGCCGTCATGAACTGGCTTTTGAGGGCTTACGCTATTTTGATTTAGTACGCTGGCATGATTGTCAAAAAGCTTTTGATGACCTTGGAACCATAAAGGTTTCCGATGGTGCATTTGCTGCTGATGGGTCGTACCCTGATGATTATGCTGTTAAGGAATGGTCAGAAGATAGAAAGTTTGTACAAATACCAGAATCTCAAGTTCGATTATCAGATGGAGTATTAAAGCAAAATAAAGGCTGGGAATAATTTAAAATTGTGTAATAAGTATATAAATTTTCAGGGGTTCCTCCTAAACAGGCAAGCTCGCTAAAACGTTGCAGAACGGGTATTATTACAAAAAAAGACATTCCTGGGCAGAATTTGGTACAGGACAATCAAACTGGGACTGGGGAAATAATGAAAAAGTTTTATGCCTTGGAGATATCTGCTTTATGTATGCCGAAGCTCAACTTGGAGCTGGTGATGCTTATGCTGGACAACCTTAAATGTATGCAGTAAGGGCAAGTGCTGATCTGGATACAAAAGAATTAACCTGGGATAATATAAAACTCGAACGTCGCCTTGAGCTTACTGGCGAAGGACATCGCTTCTTTGATCTTGTTGGTGGGGTGATGTCGGAGCTGTTTTTAAGGGCTTTGGGATTTAAAAAAGGCATACATGAAAATTACCCAATTCCTCAAAATGATATGATGCTTCAGGTGGTACCCTTGTTCAACACGCAGGCTATTAATTATAATAATTAGTTATATTAGCATTCCTTTAAGCCCCGTTTTTACGGGGCTTTTTTTTGTTCCCAATCGACAATACTTGATTGGACCTTGAGCCCAGATAGGGATTTGCTGCAAGAAAGTAATCTGGTAAGTAACAACTGCAAATTGCCACTATCCTTTTATGTTGGTATTTGTAAATACTTTTTATCGTAAATCCTGGATCATTCAGAATTATTGAAGATTGTTTTTAATAAAAAAAGCAAGATCATATACAATCTTGCTTTTCATTTCAAATATAGGTTTCTTTTAAAGTTTAACTATGCACCCTTCTCTTATTCAGTTCATCAATAATATTTTCCATCTTTTTATCGGACAATGGGTAAGCTATCACAGCAGAAACTCCAAAAACAGTCAATATAATTGCAGGTAACCAACTCATTAGTAGTTTTATTCCAGGCAATGCTCCAATAATGGTTGTTTCATCTGCACCGTCATATCCATACGATCCAAGTACCCAGCCAATTATAGCGCCAGCTATTCCACCTCCAAATTTAAATGCAAATGTCCCGGCAGAAAAGATAAGCCCTGTAGCTCTGGTTCCACTCCTGTATTCTGAATAATCAGCACAATCACCCAGCATTGCAAAGAACAACACGGGCATTATTCCTGCGCCAAATTCTGAGAGTGTGCCTAATATGAAGATCATAGTCTGATTTTCTGGTCCAGCAAACACTAGAAGTGCATTTGTGATTGCTGAAAATAGCATTACAGCAAGGAATAGCTTTTTTTTGCCCAAAGAGTTTACCAAGGGGGTGGTTAGCAGTGCCGCAACTCCTGATACAACAAGTAGAATAACCATATACATTGCTGAAAGTGTTTCGTTGTTGAGATACCGCTTAAAATACATGACTGTAATACCCTGTTTTAAACCGTTGTAAATACAGAAAACAAAACCAACGAATAATAGAATTAACCAAGGCACATTAGTAATAAGCTGTTTTAGGTCAGACATAATACTGCTTTGGTTTTCTTTTTCAGGGAGAACTCTTTCCTTCGTTTTGAAGTATGTAATCAACAAGAAAATTACCAGAAGTACTGACAATAGATATACTGAGTATTGATATCCTTCTTTCTGGTTAATACACTGTATTTTATCAGAGCTCAATTCAGACACATCATAAGCAAGAAAATAATACTTTTTTTCCGCCGTCATATTAAAGCTAACTTGTTTAGTAGATTTGTTGTTTGTGTCAGCTTTAATTTCCTCTATAATCTTCGAGTCTATAGACTCTTTTTGTCCTTCAGTTATTGTTAGGAATTGCGCAGTCAATCCACTTTTACAGGATACTGCAGCATTTTCCACATCATGTGGAGATTCTACAGTAACAATAAAATCCGGACTGTTTTCGACTTTACTTACAGATATTTCTGGGTTTACATTACCAAAAAACAGGACCAGGTATATCAATAGTCCCTGAGTTAATACTCCTCCAAAATATGCACCGGCAAATCTAAACGAAGAAAGGCTTGTTCTTTCTTTTTCATCAGATGTCATTACGCCCATAAGCGCCCCATAGGGAACGTTATTCGCTGTATAAATCAGAGTAAATAAAATGTAGGTTATATAAGCATATACAATTTTGCCTAGCTCTCCAAAGGGAGGAGTGGTAAAAGTTAAGGACAGTATCAGTCCAAATGGCAATGCTGTCCAAAGTATCCAGGGGCGGAATTGTCCCTTTGCTGTTCTTGTACGGTCACCAATCATCCCCATTATTATATCGGTAACACCATCACTAAGGCGGGCAATTAATAATAAGAGACCTGCTGTTGCAGGAGCAAGACCAAATACATCGATGTAAAAAATCAGCAAAAAGGTTGACATTGTACGCCAGGCAATATTAGTTCCTGCGTCACCTAAACCATACCCGATTTTTTCACCAAGAGAAATTTTATAATTCTTTAAGTTCATTTATTTTGTTGTGTTAGTTTAAACATCTTTTAAATTTACTTTTCGAACACACAATATAGATTTCAACTCAATTAATATCCTAAATTGCGGCGTTAGGTTGCCAAATATACTATTTCATTTCAAAAAAAAATTAAAAAAACCGGTTGCAATGCCTAATTGTCTTTAATGCTAACTCAACACAGCAGCTAAAAGCAACCGGGATATGTTTTAGTGTGCTTTGGTATATTACTAATTCACAAGAAATAATACCTGATACATGCTCAGACCAAAGTTTAAAGATTAATTTATTCTATATTTTAAATTTAAGTTCTATTACATCTGCTAATACTCAACTACATTAACTTTACATCAAGTTTGAATTTTACAATAAAACAACCAACTTCACCAGTTTTTTACTACATTTGCAAGCATATGATAAAAAGAAACAATAATATACTTGTTGCGGTAGCCATTGGTCAGTATTGATTAGTGCCGGAGCATCTTATATAAAAATTTAGACCCTGCCGGCACACCGGCAGGGTTTTTTGTTTAGAATGAATTATCAGACATTAAATATTGTAGCAGCAATTCTCGCAGTGGTGGCCTCATCTGGCTCTCCATAGGGTGTTTGTTGTCGCAATTTTGAAATAACCTGAACCCTGTGGAGAATAACTTCACAGGGTTTTTTTGTTTAATTAAAAAGATAAATAAAATGCTAATTCCAGAATTTGATTATGAGAGCCTGTTTTCTCAAAGGATTCAAAACGTACCTCGTTCTTTTTTGCGTGACATTCTAAGTATAACCAATTCGCCAGATATTATTTCATTTGCTGGAGGTCTTCCAAACAAAAAATATTTTCCGGTACAAGAACTTAAAGATTGTGCAAGTAAGGTGCTCACTTCTAATGCAACAGCTGCTTTGCAATATTATTCTTCTGAAGGTTTATATAAATTGCGTTGTCAGATAGCAGACATTTATTCCAAACGGGGAATGGTGATCTCCCCCGAACAAATCCTAATTACTTCAGGATCGCAGCAAGCTCTCGATATTCTGGGAAAGGTTTTTATAAACAATGGCGATAAGGTTGTGATTGAAGAGCCTGCTTATCTAGGGGCAATACAAGCATTTTCCATGTTTAGGGCAGATTTTAAGCCTGTGGTTCTTGAGCTTGACGGATTAAATATTGACAAGCTTGAAAATCAATTGAAGCAAGGAGCTAGATTGGTATATGCAGTTCCAAATTTTCAAAATCCAACAGGGATTAGTTATTCTGTGCAAAAAAGAAAATCAATAGCTGCACTACTGCAAAAATATGGTGCATTGTTGATTGAGGACGATCCCTATGGCATGATAAGTTTTAATGGGTTGTCCCAGCCAAACATATATACTTATGCTCCAGAACATACAATATTGTTGGGTACATTTTCCAAGACAATGGCTCCAGGTCTGCGGGTTGGTTGGATTGTTGCACCTCCCAAACTAATGGAAAGAATAGTGATTGCCAAGCAAGCTGCCGATTTACATACTGATATTTTTGTGCAGCATATTATATCATGCTTTCTGGAGAACTATGATCTCACAAAACATATTAATTCTATAATCACAGCCTATGGGGAGCAAGCGAAAGTAATGGTGAAAACCATAGAAAACCTATTTCCTAAAAGCACCCAGGTCACAAACCCTGAGGGTGGAATGTTTACCTGGGTGACCCTGCCTAAAGGCATGTCAGCCATGGAGCTGTTCAAAGTAGCCCTTCAAAGAAAAGTAGCATTTGTACCAGGTGTACCCTTTTTTATAAACAAGAAGGATAGCAATACATTACGTCTAAACTTTTCATGTTCTGAGCCTGAAATGATTATTGAAGGATTGAATAGGCTGTCTGTGGCACTTTCAGAGCAAATGGCAAATCCTAATAGAGAAGGTGTTTTGTGCAAGTGATGGTGCAACCTATTCTTTACAATTTTGTCATTTTAAATAAGTACGGTAGCCAAATAGATTTTTCCTGTGTTGGAACACTATTTGGTCCAGGATACAAAATAGAATTAAAACTCAGAGAGATGAAAAACTATAATTTATCTATTCTTACAGGATTGATACTGGCATTGATACTTTTTTCGACAAGTTGTGAATTAGACACCAAGCTCGAAGGAAATGGAAATGTTGTGTCAAGACGCGTAGCAGTCCAGTCTTTTGATGAAATCGATATTGATGGTGTGCTAAATGTTTACTTAAAGCAAGGAGATTTGGGTAAGGTAGAAATAGTGACAGATGAAAACTTACAAGATATTGTTGAGGTTGAAAATGTAAACGGCGTGTTATATATCAATACTGAAACCAATTCAGAATTCGATGCAACTCAATTAGATGTTTTTATTACCGTTCCTAATCTTACTAAGATTGACCTTGATGGTGTTACAGCCTTATATTGTGAAGGTACATTGTATTTAGATGATCTTGAGGTAGAAAAGCATAATACAGGATATATGCAGTTAAGCACAAGTTTGGACCACCTTTTTATTACATCCTCTGGTATTGGCGATATGAGTTTAATTGGAAAAGCAAATGAGGTTGTCCTGGACAATACAATGACAGGCAATATTTCAGCTTATGATTTTATAACAAAATCCCTTGTGTTGTCACATGACGGAACTGGAGATGTACACGTGTTTGTGTTGGATTATCTGGAAGTTTCTCTAACCGGTGTAGGGGATGTGTATTGCAAGGGCAATCCTGATACGATCCGGAAAAGTAGTGAAAATATAGTCGGACATCTTTATATGGTAGATTAAGCAGGATATTCATTGCTTGCTAAAAAGAGTGAGGTTCGGGCTTTTTCCGATTTATATTGCAATAAAACACAACTTGAATTGCTTGCACCGAACTTAATTCGGAAAATTGAACATTTAAACGTATTAATGAAATCTTGGCTGCTCTCAGAGATGCGGATTGCTATAATAATCCGAGCTAGGTTTTGCTGATTTTTACTAGGTAAAGGGACCGTTGAGGTCCCTTTTTTTGGATATATTGAATAAGATTATAATCAGCCTTAGTCTACAGGAACAGCCAATTCAATTATCATATCCAACGTGTTATCTTCTTTAAGTTGAATGGCAACAAAGGATTCTTTATCATTGACAGCTAGTATAATTTCATTCAATTCATTGTTGTTGATTTAAGCAACAACTATTCAGAAAATCAGAATTATAGATGAGGTTTGTTATGCTGTTTTCAGCTAATCCATTAAAAAATTAACTAAATGGTTAAATTGTTTGGTCAATAAATTTTTTTGATTTAAATTTGACCAAATAGTTAAAACAAATGGTTAAATCAATTAGTACAGAACAAAAGATATTGGATGCAGCCCGTATTGTTTTTGAAAAAAAAGGAATGGCCGGGGCACGCATGCAGGAAATAGCCGATGAAGCGGGAATAAATAAAGCGTTGTTGCATTACTACTATAGGAGTAAAGATAAGTTGTTCGATCAGGTATTCCTTGAAGCGTTTAAAACCATATCTTCTGGAATCGAACAGGTGTTTGGTATGGATATACCGGTTATGGATAAATTTAAAAAATTCATAGAGCTATATATTAACGTTTTACGGGAAAATCCATATCTACCTGCTTTCGTTCTTGGTGAACTTAATCAAAATCCGGAAAGACTCCAGAAAGTAATAAAAGAGGATGTGTCCCATGTAATGGGCGAATTTATATCTGAATTAATGCAAGAGGTCAATCAAGGTAAAATTGTTGCTTATCATCCTGCACATCTCATGTTGAATTTAATTAGTATGCTTGTTTTTCCCTTTGTTGCACGTCCCTTGATTTCTCCCTTACTAAAGGAGCATTTAGGGATTGATTATGATGAATTGTTGGAACAGAGAAAAGAAGAGGTATTCAATTTTGTTTACAGGGCACTTAAAGTTGATTAAAATTTAAAGTATGAAAAAAATATTCTATGTATTAATTCTTTTATTGATTGTAAGTCCAATGTATGGGCAGCTTGGAGATTCCTTATCACTATTTGATTGCTATAGGTTAGCACGGGAAAATGCACCACAACTGTCAATGTTGGACTTGCATCAGGAAAAAGCTGATCTTGAAAATAAGAAAATTTCAGCACGGAACCTTCCTCAGGTCTCTGCCTATGGCAAAGCATGGTATCAAAGCGATGCAATAAGTGTTTCTTTTCCTGAGCCAATTGGAGGCGGCATGGAAGTTGAACAGTTTCAGTACAATGCAGCATTTACTATTGATCAGGTAATTTATGATGGAGGACTTTCTAAAATCCAAAAAGAGCTGGCCGATATTCAATCCGAAGCATCCGGATTTCAAACTGAGGCAGCATTGAACAAGTTAAACTTACTGGTCAATAAATACTTTTTTGGGATATTAGGATTAAATTCCACAAAAGAAATCCTTAACCTTAAGCTTGAACAACTGAATGAAAGGCAGGGGCAACTAAAATCTGCCGAAGAAAATGGGTTAGTGCTTAAAGCAGACCTTGAACGGTTAAAGGCAGAGATATTAATCACAAATCAACAACTGGTTAATTTGGAGCATTCAAGTGCGAAGCTGGATCAATCCTTAAAAATATTGATTGGCAGTAATGAAGAGGGAAAGATATTGCCAATTGTACCGGAACAAGTCACTCAAAATGACTCTTTAAGCCGTCCAGAGCTCGGGATGTTCAAGACCAATAAAGCATATATTGATAAGGCAATGCAAATACAGGACAGGAAACATATCCCCAAAATAGCTGCCTATGGGCAATTGGGATACTCTTATCCCGGATTGAATTTCTTTGAAAACCAACCGGCAGGTTTTTATACGGCAGGCATCAAGATGTCCTGGAACATATTCGATTGGAATGTTTCCAAGACCGAGAAACAGCTACTAGTCCTCAACAAAGAGCAGATAAGTATACAGGAAGAAGAATTCTTGAGAAACCTGAATTCAGAACTGCAGAATGTAAAGTTGGAAATACAAAATCTTGAAAAACAAATTGATATTGATAAAGAAATAATAAATGCATACGAATCAGTAACTCATTCGAGTGCGTCAGCTCTTGACAATGGGAGTATTACCAGCGTCGATTATTTGGCCGATTTAAACGCTGAACTTAAAGCCAGGATCGACAATAAATACCATGAGATTCAAAAACTTGAAGCAATGACCAGGCTTTCAGTCTTGACTGGGCAAGTATTAAATTAAAAATTTATTCAAATGAAAATAAGATATATACTATTTGCAATTTCCATTTCTCTACTTGGTTGTGGCAATGGAAACCATGAAGCAGATTCCTATGGAAATTTTTCTGCAGATGAAATAATTATTGCGGCCGAAACTGCGGGGAGAATCCTTTCAATGCCTTATGACGAAGGGCATGAGGTTAAGGCCGGAATGCAGGCTTTTGCTGTTGACTCCATGCAAGCGTATCTTAAGCTGAAAGAGCTTTCAGCCAGAAAAGATGCAGCAAAGGCAAAACTCCGCAATGTTGAAACACAAATCGAAGTATATGAAAAGCAGAAGTCTGTTCTAGTGAAAGAACGAAACAGATTCAATAAAATGTTGGCTGATGGAGCAGCAACTCCAAAACAAATCGATGATTTTGATGGGCAAATAGGGATAATAGATACACAAATCAAGTCAATAGCGTCAAATTCACTTTCAATAAATGCCGAAATAAAAGCCATTGAGGCAGGCTTGGAACAAGCCAAAGATATGCTGAATAAAACAAATCCCCAGTTCTTAACCTCAGGAACAATACTTGAAAAATATGCTGAAATTGGTGAAATGGCAAACCCTGGAAAGGCAATCTACAAATTGGCAAACATGGATACCATGAAACTTACTGCCTATATTTCAGGAAATCAACTTTCAGCAATCCAATTAGGGCAAAAGGTAACTGTAAGTATAGATAATCCTGATGGTTCGCTAAAGGATTACAAAGGAACAATATCCTGGATATCACCTCAGGCTGAGTTTACTCCCAAGAATATTCAAACCAGGGAAGAAAGGCTAAGCCAGGTTTATGCCTTAAGAATTTTGGTGCCCAATGATGGTGCAATTAAGATAAATATGCCAGGGGAAGTTAAATTCTAAACTTTTTTCAATGAATGAATTGATCATAGCTGAGAATATTAGCAAGTCATATAGCAAAGGAGTCAATATATTGAAGGAATTGACCTTCTCAATATATGAATCTGAGCTTTTTGGATTCCTGGGGCCCGATGGAGCTGGTAAAACTTCTCTTTTCAGGCTTATGGCTACTTTGTTGTACCCCTCCTCAGGAAATTTAAATGTTGCAGGGTTTGATGTTGTCAGGGATTTTAAGAAATTGAGAAACATTATAGGTTATATGCCTGGTAGGTTCTCCCTTTATAGCGACCTTTCAGTGGAAGAGAACCTCAGTTTCTTTGCATCTGTGTTTGGAACAACAATAGAAGAAAATTATGACCTGATCCGGGATATTTATGTTCAGATAGAACCTTTTAAGACCAGGTTAGCTGGACGTTTGTCAGGAGGAATGAAGCAAAAACTTGCCTTGTCTTGTGCACTTATCCATAAACCGAAAATCCTGATATTGGACGAACCAACCACTGGTGTCGATGCAGTCTCAAGAAAGGAGTTTTGGGAGCTGTTAAAAGGACTTAAGGAAAAGGGGATTACCATTGTAGTCTCCACACCTTATATGGATGAAGCCCAAATGTGCGACAGGGTTGCTTTGATACAGGAAGGTGAGATTCTAAAAGTCGATACTCCGGCAAATATTGAAGCTGATTACAGCAATAAGATATTCAGTATTGCAACAGACGATATTCACAAACTACTCGTGGATTTAAGGGACTATCAAACATCTAAACATGCTTATGCTTTTGGTCGCTCTGTTCATTATACCGATAAATTCAGTGATTTTAAACCTGAACAGTTATTGGGATATCTCAAAGCAAAGGGGCATCATCGTGTTGAGTTGGAAGCTATCAAAGCTGGGATTGAGGATGTTTTTATTGATTTAATGCAAAAAAATGAAGTCTAGTACTACAAATAGTTCCAGGGAAGCAATTAAGGTGCGGAACATGGTGAAACGTTTTGGCAATTTTGTTGCGAATGACAATTTGAGCTTTGATGTTTATGAAGGTGAAATTTTTGGGTTTTTAGGGGCTAATGGAGCAGGAAAGACAACTGCAATAAAAATTTTGAGTGGCTTATCTTCTCCAACTTCCGGAGATATTTCTGTCGCAGGGTTTGATGTATATACCCAAGCAGAGCAGATCAAAAGAAATATTGGGTATATGAGCCAGAAATTCTCCCTTTATGAAGACCTGACCATTGAAGAGAATTTTAGTTTCTATGCTGGAATCTATGGTGTGCCGCGCAAAGAGATTGTGTCCGGTATGTCAGAATCACTTAAAAAAGTTGGATTGGAACAATATAAAAACCGGTTTATTCGTGACCTCCCTTTAGGCTGGAAGCAAAAACTTGCTTTTGCTGTGGCAACTTTTCACAAACCAGCAATTGTTTTTTTGGATGAGCCTACAAGTGGAGTTGATCCGGTTGCACGTAGAAATTTCTGGGAACAAATTTTTGTAACAGCAAAAGAAGGCGTGACAGTATTTGTAACCACACACTATATGGATGAGGCTGAATACTGCAATAGGGTTTCTATTATGGATAAAGGAAAAATTGTTGCGCTGGATAAACCTGAAGCCTTAAAACAGAATTACCAGGTTGATTCAATATATGATTTGTTTTTAAAAATTGTAAGATAATGGATAGGTTTAAGGCATTCGTAATCAAAGAATTCAGACACCTGCTACGCGATCCAAGAACTGTTTTTGTATTGTTCGCAATACCTGTCATTCAGTTGTTGCTTTTTGGTTTTGTTATTTCAAATGAAATAAAAAATGCTAAAATAGCAGTGTTGGATTTTTCACATGATCCAACCACACAGGAAATCGTAAATAAATTAGTTTCTTCAGGATATTTTATACTGGAAGACAGACTTTCTGACATTAATGAAATAGAGGATGTTTTTAGGGCAGGAAAAGTAAAAGAAGTCATCGTCTTTGAAGCTGGTTTTGAACGCAAGCTTTTTTCTGAAGGATATGCCAACATGCAAATATTAACCGACGCCAGCGATCCAAATATGGCTTCGTTGCTTGATAACTATACGCGTGCCATTGTCCTGGATTACCAAAAAAGCCTCCAGCCTGGACTTATTGGAAAAGGTCAAATACAGGTTGAATATAGAATGCTGTACAACGAAGAGCTAAAGTCTTCACATTTATTTGTGCCGGGCACAATGGCACTTATTCTAATGCTTGTTTGCGCCCTGATGACTTCTGTTTCTATAGCCCGGGAGAAAGAATTGGGCACGATGGAGATATTATTGGTCTCGCCACTTAAACCACTTCAAATTGTGTTGGGAAAAGTAGTGCCTTACATGGCACTTTCATTTATTGATATGATGGCCATTATTGTTATTGGCAATTTAGTTTTCGATGTACCTGTTCGTGGAAGCGCAACTCTATTAGTCGGGACTGGTACGCTGTTTATTCTCATGGCTCTATCTCTTGGTGTGCTTATTTCTACTGTAGCCAAGACCCAACAGGTAGCCATGATTATATCTCTCGTAGGAATGATGTTGCCAACAGTGATGTTATCCGGATTTATTTTCCCTATTGAAAACATGCCTGTTGTGTTGCAGGCAATTTCTTTAGCTATGCCACCACGTTGGTTTTTGTCGGCAGTTAAGGATATCATGCTTAAAGGAGCCGGATTTGTTGAGGTTAGCGGTTATCTGGCTGTAATGACAGGGATGCTGATCTTCTTTATTGCGTTAAGTGTGAAAAAATTTAAAATAAGGCTTGAATAAGAAAATGAGAACAATATTATATATTATCCGAAAGGAAATGAAGCAGATCATGCGTGATAAATTTATGGGAAAAGCCATAATTGCCATGCCTATCCTTCAAATGATTGTTTTAGTATATGCAGCAACTTTTGAAATACAAAACATTGACCTGCTCATAGTAGACAGAGATGGGAGCACAACCTCAACAAGTATGGTGCAAAAGTTTGTGGCCAGTGATTTTTTCAATGTGTCAAAACAGGCCATTGGCGATGAGAAGGTTAAACGTTCCCTTGATGAAGGTCATTCTGATATCGCACTTATTATTCCTGAAGGGTTTGAATCTGATATGTACAATCAGGAGCAACTTGAAGTACAGGTTTTGGTGGATGCCATTAATGGTTCTGCAGGTGAATTGTCTCTGGCCTATTGTAGGGCTACCCTCATGCAATTCAATAAAGATATTCTGATCCAGGAATTTGGTCCACAATTGATCCAGCCGACAACAATAAATATTTCATCGAGGTATTGGTTCAACCCATATCTGGATTATAAAATTTACATGGCCCCTGGTATACTTGCAATTCTTATTACTACCATTGGTTGGTTTATGACCGGTATGAACCTGGTTAAAGAAAAAGAAAGCGGTACTATTGAGCAGCTCAATGTTTCTCCAATATTAAAATACCAGTTTCTATTGGGTAAACTGCTGCCTTTCTTGATTATTGCTTTGGCAGACTTGGCGTTTGGATTAATTTTGGCAAAAATTTTATATCATGTGCCTTTTGAAGGAAGTTTGTTTACATTGTTTGCTTTTGGTTTTGTATATATGTTTGCAGTTTTAGGGATTGGACTGTTCATATCAACCATATCCTCTACACAGCAGCAAGTCCTTTTTGTGTCCTTTTTCTTTCTGATGATCTTTGTGTTGATGAGTGGTTTGTTCACACCTATTGAAAATATGCCAATTTGGGGGCAGGTAATCAATTGGTTTAATCCCCTGGCTTATTTCAGCCGCGTGATTCGAATGGTTTTGTTAAAAGGATCTACTTTATTGGATATCAGGTTCGACATGATCGTTATTTTTATTTATGGAATTATTATTAATTCTTTAGCAGTTTGGAGATATAGGAAGACAGCCTGACCCATATTACCATTTGATATGCTTTTTTATAGCCCTGTAGAAGTTTTTACGCGAAATTGATTTTGTTAAAAAAACATTAAATTTAGTGCTTCAACAATCATTGAATCAATTTTTTATGGTGCTTTTCAATTGTTAGTTGGTCAAGTGTTTTTTAACTATTTAATATTTTAATAACTTCATAAAGTTTTTTTTCTCTGGAAACATTTTTCGTATATCTATGTTTATTTGAACAAACTAAATCTAAACTCAAAATATTATGGAAAAATTAGATCAGATCAAAGAATACTTGGTAGCCGGATTACTTGATCATGGCCCAAAAGTCTTATATGCACTTATTGCTTTAGTTCTTGGTTTATGGGCAATTAAGGTGGTTATGCGCATATTGGACAAGGCATTAAAAGTTAGAAACATTGATGACTCTTTGAAAGGATTCCTTAGAAGTTTTCTGTCTATTCTCCTGAAAACTTTACTGGTGGTTTCTGTAATCAGCATGGTTGGCATTCAGATGACCTCATTTATTGCAATATTAGGTGCTGCAGGTCTTGCGGTAGGTATGGCACTCTCAGGTATGTTGCAGAACTTCGCAGGCGGGGTGATAATTTTGATTTTTAAACCTTTCAAAGTTGGGGATTATATTGATGCCCAAGGACAGGCAGGAAGTGTCCACGAAATTCAGATATTCAATACCATATTGAAAACTCCTGACAATAAAACAATTATAATTCCAAATGGAGGCTTAGCCAATAGTTCATTGATAAATTTTTCTGCCGAACCAACAAGGAGGGTCGACTTTGTCTTTGGGATTGGCTATAGTGATGATATAGATAAAGCACGTTCAGTAATAGTTGAAGTGATCAATGAAAACGACAAAATCATGAAGGATCCTGAACCATTTGTGGGAGTTGGTGAATTGGGTGATAGCTCAGTAAACTTTACTGTCCGTGTATGGACAGAGTTGGCCAATTACTGGAATGTGTATTTTTATATGCAGGAAACAATTAAAAAAAGGTTTGACAAAAAGGGCATCTCAATACCTTTTCCGCAAAGAGATGTACATTTGTTTCAAGAAAAAAACTAAAAACAAACTCATATATTTAGATGAAAAGAATACTATTTACAAAACTGGTTTTATTATTATTTGCCTTTTCCGCGTTTTCTCAGGATACTGTTAAAAAAGATACTGCATGGAAAATGGGTGGACAGTTTAATTTTACTTTTTCCCAGTCTACTTTTGTCGATTGGGCAGCCGGTGGAGACAATGCTTATTCAGGAGCAAGCAGGCTCGGGTTGTTTGCCAATTATAAAAAAGAGAATTTAAGTTGGGAAAACGATATGGTACTGGCGTATGGAAAAACTAATACTAAAGGACTAGGCATTCGTAAGACGGATGATATTATCGAATTGAACTCAAAATTTGGTTATAAGGCAAGCAAAAGATGGAATTATGCAGCTGTTTTTAGTGGGAAGACACAATTTGATGCTGGTTATAAATATTCCGATATAGATACGGTACCACCAAAACGGGTATCTGAATTCATGTCGCCTCTTGATTTAAATTTCGCGCTTGGAGCAGATTTTAAACCCAATAAGCATACTTCCATCTTTCTTTCTCCATTAAACCTTAAAAACAGGTCTGTGATGGATACATCATTTGCCAAGAGAAATTCAATAAAAGAGGGCAAAAAGTCAAAAACAGATTTGGGTGCTATAATCAAAATCAAATATGATAAGGAGATAATTAAAAATATAAATTTAATGAGCAAACTTGACCTCTTTGCTGATTACCTTAGGTTAGAAGGATTTAATAACATTGATGTAATAGATGTAAATTGGGAGGTTTTAATATCCATTAAAGTATTCAAAGTTGTATCGGTAAACTTTAACACTAACTTGATTTGGGATAAGGATATTTTGTTTGATACAGGCTTGCCAGCGCCAAATGATACAGAACCCAGACTTCAGTACAAACAAATCTTTGGAGCAGGATTATTATACAAATTTTAAGCAGAATAAGAAATAATAATTAAGGCTTGCTTTTTTATTGGCAGTCTCTTTTTTTGTTTCATAAAAATAGATGATAATCGTTTCCGCTAAATGGTGATATCCGTCACCGATTTTTATGCATTTGTCAAGATAGGGTAACTGTTTCATCCAGAAATAAATACTTTATGCCTATTGGGACTGTTATAAAAACAAAAAAAACTTTATGAAAATTTCAATTTCAATTTTAACTCTGGTTTTTGTGGGGATGGGCTTATTTGGTCAGGAGTCTGATAATCAACTCAATAAAGTGAACGACAAAGAGAGGATGACAATTAACCATAAAATGATTGAACGCTTTAATAATTGCGAATATGAGGAGGATGTTCTGAATATGTCAGACCTTATGCAATCATATTCATTTGAAGAGGTGAAATCCATAGTACATGGTTATAGATCGAGTGATCTATGTTTAAACAAAACAGATATTGATGTGTACCTTAGTGAAGAGGGGTGGAATAGGGAGCTATCGCAGCAACTTTCTGAAGAAAAACCGGTCAAGCTTCTATAGTTGGAAGGTTATTATTATTACAATAAAAAAAGGCTTTAACCCTGGGTTAAAGCCTTTTTTTTATTCTACTCACCTTTTATTTTTTAGATATCATCTAACATATCCAAAATATTGTTGACAACTTCTTGTCTCACATCTACCAGTGGAGTTTTATTTAGCGATTGATAAATATCAGCAAATTCTTTTTTGCTGTCAAGATCTTCCGCTGGTGTAATTTGGCCATATGTTTTAGATGCTAGGTCTTGAATAGAGTAAATAAGGGTAGAAGTTTTAACCATAGGCGCTTTAAAATTATTAATTTATTTTTAATACACTGTGAAAACGCTATATTCTTAAGAATATTGTAAGCTCAGTAGAAAAAATATCTTTAATAGGTATAAATACCTAATAACCTGAGTTCGATATAAAATTAATGGCTCAAATCGCTTATAAATATTGAGTTTCAAGGAATGTTTGCGAAAGCATAGCGGGCTATGGTAAGCAAATATGACGCAGAAAATCGGTATTTATAAGTGAAATTCAT
>JBNKPU010000145.1:0-5503 GCA_050295515.1 Bacteroidales bacterium
CTTTCAATGGTTGACCTGCACCAGGCAATGAGTTTAACAATATCATCGCAAGGATAGCCATCTTCATCACTGGATTCCTCAAAAACAGTTTCTTCCTGATGAACAAGGTTTAACTTGGTGTCAAAAAGAAGAAATTTTTTATTGGTTTTTCCAATATCATAAATTGCTATGGTTTCTTGTCTGGTATTCATAATTTAATTCCTGCTAAAAATACGGTTTGCTTTCTGCCTCTTTGTATTATCCTTTATAATAGGCTAAAAGGTTTTTGTAATTATGGGTTATAGCGCAGATAATAGATTATTTGATGAAAATGTCAACTGCACTGTTAATTTTAAGTCTAATATCTCAAGTCTTTCGTTTCTCATCTAACATCTAAAATTGGATTAATTTTCAGCCATTTTTTTTCTGTAATTCTCCACTTCCCAGTTCTCAATAAATGCGATTTGTTCCTTAGTCATTGGTTTTGATCCACCCAGCTTTCTGGCCAGCCAGGAAATTTTCATCATGTTCAAGATCAGTTCCAGGATGGTGCCTACAGATTTTTCATTTTCACCAATAATAAGAATCCCCTTCTTTTTTAAACCGATTATGCGGGGAGGGAATCCAGTTTCCTCCGTAAAGCTGCTTATTTGTCCTTCTATTTTGCTTGCATCAAAGCTTTCCAAGAAAAGATATTTTGATTTACAGTATACGATATGATCGGGTGTAAAAGCTGTATCAATGGCCGAAAATGAAGCTTTATCTTCTACAAAGTCAGCAATGGTTGGGTTGGTGAATGCCTTTATTACTGTATCATTCGTGTATGCAGCCTTTAATACTTCAGAGTTGTCTACCACAAAGCTTACTATATCTTCGGTCGGAATTTGATTGCCGATATGTTCCAGGATATTCTGCTCAATGGAATTGTATATCTCTTTTACTTCTTCGGTTGTATCTGCACTGACAAAGATGCCATGGTTTTCTAAAAGGATAACTTTTGGGGCATAGCCTTTTTTGCTGTTGAAGATTTTGATTTCATCAGCAACTCTTTTAAATAATTTATAACCCGGATCGATATATTCAATAAAAAGCACGTCATCACCCAGGACTTTTTTTGTCCACAATTCAGAATCAATAGAGCAGGAGAGTGCGTTGACCACTGTGGGGTGGGTGTGGATAACATATGGATAATTGATTACATCATGCATTGAAGTTTCAACAGAAGGTCTTTTACCATCGGTTGAATCCACTGCTGCTGCCAGGTCTTCTTTTACCTGAGCCTCCCTTTCGTTCGCATCCTTGCTGTATTCCTTTTCAGAAATTACTTTTAAGCGCTCACGCGACATCCTTACAAATCCATCCTCATCTATATCAGCCAGTGCAATTCCACTTGCTTTTATCCAAAGGAATTTGTCATCTTTGAAGGAGGTGTTTCCACCTCCTGCTATAACATACTCCTTGTTTGTGCCGTAAAACTGCGATATTTCAATTAAATCTTTAATTCCCTGGTCCATTCCCCTTATCTGTTTAGCAATTCTTCTTGTTCATATTTTTGAATTTCTGCAATAAAATCAGTCCCGGAAGGAACATTGTTTTGTAGGCAATAGTAATCCCAAACTGCACCAAAGGCCCTGGTTTTAAGGCCTTCAAGCATGGCAAGCCTTTCGAAGTTTTTACCAGCTTCTTCAAATTCTTTTAAACTGGCAGTAGGTTCAAGCAGGGCTATCATGAATGCTTGTTGAGCAGCCCTTGTTCCTATAACATAAGCACCAATTCGGTTGATTGATGCATCAAAGAAGTCAAGTCCTATTTTTACACGGCTTAAGAAACCATTTCTTATTATTTCAGAGGCAATTAACTGAATTTCATCATTTAAAGTCACAACGTGGTCAGAATCCCAGCGTACCGGGCGGGTAACATGTAACAATACTTGGTCGACAAATTGCAGGCAGGCCGAAACTTTGTCTCCAATTTGTTCGGTTGGATGGAAGTGCCCATTGTCAAGGCAGATCAACTTATTGTTTTTTACAGCATATCCCAAATAGAAATCATGAGAACCAACAGTCATTGACTCGCCACCAATACCAAAAAGTTTACTTTCAACAGCATCGAGCATGAACTCCTTTGGGTAATCAGTAGCAAAGGCTTCGTCAAGTGATTTTTTTAGCAATGTACGGTGTCCATTTCTGTCAATTGGCACATCTTTACTTCCATCAGGAATCCATGTATTATGCACGGTTGGGGATCCTAATTGTTTACCCATTTCGGCAGATATCTTACGACAGCGTTTGACATGCTCAACCCAGAATTTTCTGATTTCTTCATTTTTACTTGAAAGTGTAAATCCATCGTTGGCTTTTGGGTGAGAAAAGCAAGTAGCATTGAAATCTAGTCCCATGCTTCTTTCTTTAGCCCAGTCGATCCACCCCTGGAAGTGCTCCACACCAATTTGGTCACGGTCAACCAATTTTCCACCGAATTCACCATAAATGGCATGAAGGTTCAAGCGTTGTTTTCCAGGCAATAAATCCATTACCTTGTCGAGGTCTTTGCGCATTTGAGCAATGGTTTTGGCTTTGCCCGGATAGTTGCCGGTAACCTGTATTCCCCCACCAGCCAATTCAGAGTCTGGTTTTTCAAATCCTCCAACATCATCAGTCTGCCAGCAGTGCAGGCTGATAACAACTTCATCCATTTTTTTGATCACAGCATCGGTATCAATGCCATATTCGGCATATTGTTCTTTGGCCAGATGATAGGCCTTTTCAATATTTTCTTTTTTCATACTAAATATGATTTGTCTTAAAGCTTTAATTTATTTCCTTGGATGCTTGCGAAGCAATCAGATATGACTGCTTTGAGAAATGTATTAGCAATTTACATTGAATTGCCAATTCCAACAAGAAATACAGAAGCAATAATTCCAACAATTCCAGCAATAATTGTTCTAAGCGTTTTCTTTTGTACACCTTTCCATTCTTTTCTGTAAAAGCCCCAGAAATTAGCAGTTAAAATAATGGTTGACATGTGCAGGATCCAGGAGCTTGCACCGTTGCCCAATTTGCTTTCGCCCATACCATAAAAGAAGAATTGCAGAAACCATGTTGTTCCGGCAATTGCGGAAAATATCAGGTTCTTGGCAATCGGGGAGTTTTTATCGGTAAAATCAGTGTAGGCCTTATTCTTTATACTTAAAACAGTACACCAAACCAGGTTGGTTGTTAATCCGCCCCATAGAATAACCACAAAGGTGACGTTGTTCTGGAAAAGAGGGTTAAATCCAGCTTCAACAGCAGCATCTGCCATTGGTTTTCCAGCTTCGATCCCAAAATTGAAGAATGAACTAAGAATACCTGATATTACTGCAATGATCAGTCCTTTAACCAAGCTAAATTCAGCAATACTTTTCTTGCTTTCCTCAGGAGAGATTTCTTTTTCCTTCATCATGCCAGCTCTACCAGCAATGGCTATACCGATTAAACAGACCAAGACACCAACCAGGACAAGCTGCCCTCCAGGTGTTGCCAACATATCGGTAAAAGAAACTTTGCCTTCCATTGGATTTATGTTGTAATATATCGAAGGAACAATAGCTCCAAAAGCAGCACAAAAACCCAAAACAACAGAATTTCCAAGAGACATGCCCAGGTACCTTACACCCAATCCATAGGTTAGTCCACCAATTCCCCAAAGAAGCCCCATCAGGTAAGTGAAAAATTTGATGTTGCTGGCTGTTCCCTTGATAATTTCAGCAAATCCGGGTACAGTTAAATATGCTGCTAATGGAGGCATGATGAGCCAAGAAAACAAGCCTCCAATAATCCAATAGCTTTCCCACTTCCAACCTTTAACTTTATTAAAGGGCATGTAAAAACTTCCGGATGCAAATCCTCCAATGGAATGAAAAATAACTCCTAATAATGCTTGCATGATTTGAGATGTATATTAATAACTAGTTTTTTTATATGTCAGGATGATAGCCTTTATTACAAATCGTTAAAAGCAAATATCCAAAAATAGAGTTCTAAACCTATTAGGTAAATAGCTATTATGATCATATATTTGTACAAAATGACACAGGATGTCAGAAAATAAAATATTCTTTAAATATCTTACACCCTCTTATGATGACGTCAGTTGGGGCTTGTGCCTGAATGTGGTGGGTTTTGCTCATGTTGCCCCAAATGATCCTTATCCGCCTTCGGGGCATCCTGTGGGGTATAACTTCAATTGGGACAATGGCAGAATCTTGCAAGAGTATCAAATAAATTATATTACAGACGGATCGGGTATTTTGGAAACCAAACAAGGAAATTATCAAATCCAACCAGGCACGGTTCTTTTTCTTAGTCCCGGAATGTGGCACCGTTACCGGCCATTCAAAAAAACAGGCTGGAAAGAACATTATATTGGCTTTCAGGGAGATTTTACAGCCAATATCTTCCAAGAGAAGTTTATCCCTAAGCAAAGACCGATTTTATATATTGGTTTTCAGGATAGCATTATAAAACAATATTTAGACATTATTGAACATGTTAAGGAGGAAAAGCCCGGCTACCAGCAAATATGTTCTGGTATTACCCTGCACATGATCAGTAATATGCTGTCCATTTATAAGAACAAGGACTTTAGCGGTAAGGAGATTGAACGAAAAATACGGAGAGCAAGTATTGTTTTAAGAGAAAACCTGCATAATGAAATAAATGTTGAGGAGTTGGCAAAGGATATGCACATTGGGTATTCGCATTTCAGGAGGGTGTTTAAGCGATATACAGGATTATCACCTGCTCAATACCATTTAAAGCTGCGTTTGCAAAAAGCTAAAGAATTGTTGCTTACCACGAATATGAGTGTGAAGGAGGTCGCTTTTGAGATGGGGTTTCAGTCGAATTATTATTTCACGAGGATATTTACACGAAAGATGGGGGCTACACCTACAGGAGTGAGGAAAGGAGGGTGAGAGTGGGTGTGTAGAATTGCATACCTCGCAAACGGAGCGCCAGCGTAAGTACGGCGGATTGCAAATCCACGTATAGAGGCTTCCAGATTAGCTTCGCTGAGCTTTTCAGTTGCAAATCTAGAAAAGATTGAAATCCTTAATACCCTGTATCCATAGGGCGCAGGATAGGTCAAAAGGGCGCAGGACACAGTCATTTTGCCGCAGGAGACCAAGAATATGGTGCAGGATCAGGAGAAAAGTCCCCAGGATTGGGTCACCAAGGCGCAGGAAAGCCTTAGTACACCCGCAGGACTGGTCCGGATACCCGCAGGACGCACTCAAATATGCGCAGGGCACCCTAAAGAGGGCGCAGGGTGACTAATTAGTGTTTGTCAATAAAGTCCAACTACTGCGTTATTGCTCAACCGAGGCTTGCCGAGCTCAACGTAGTTAAAATTTAAATCCTCATATACACAAGTATACTGCGGTTTAAATTTTTTTTCACAACATGTTTCATTTTTAATTGTGTTCAAGAACTCACTTTGTTCGGTTCACAAGCCTTGTATTTGAACTTTATTCCTCAAA
>JBNKPU010000146.1:0-24643 GCA_050295515.1 Bacteroidales bacterium
GCTATTGAATCCAATGGAAGCTCAGCCACATGCCCAAGATGTGGATCTGAATTTGTATATCCAAGTTTAGGACAACCAGCATTTGGAAGCGTTTCAAAATATTTTCTGAAAAAATATAATACCTATTACAATCCAAACACAGGGGTTCTCCAAATCACCAACTAGTTATAATAGAGAATGGTCATATAGTTATTGGAGCATAGCAGGTTAGTGAGCATATTAAAAACATGTTGTGTATACTATTCAGTTAAAGCAAAAAGAGTTTGAATACTTTCCAGAAGACATGCTTGTCTAAATTCGTGCTGGTTACTATTTGGGAACTGTGAAGTAGGTCTTGATGTAAATCAGGAAAATTTAGATTTAACATCAAATTGAAGAATAAATAGTAAAATCAAATCTAAAAAATTCTTAATTTCAAATGTCAGTTTGACAACAATCAGATGATTGGCATTATAATTGAGTGTTTGCCCAATAATGTGCGCCAACGAGCAGAGCTATTACTGTCTAATTTAATATATACAGTTATGCTCGAACATCAAAAACTAATAATTAAAAATGTAAGCCAAAATAGTGGCATGTTTATAAAAGAGATTGTGAAATCTGCTAAATGGTTGAAAATTTCTGAACTTATTCAATTATTTGAATGGCTAAAAGATAATTTTTGGCAAACCCATCAAAAAGATATCGAAGAAGCATTACTTAGAATATAAACCATATGAATGATCAGACTGAAGAAATAAAAGGTTTTTCCATTAAACCAGCAAAAGAAACCTGGAGGCAAGGATATATTGTTCCTGTAAGGAACCGTCTTAACGATATGATAGAAAAAGAATTTCTTCCCATTGAGTTTAAGGACAAGTATATAGAAAGGTGGGGTGAAAATATAATCTACGATGACGAGTTTATCGATTGGTACTGCGATCTTAAGAAAGAAGAAGGATAAGGCAATAAATTCTGTTTCTATACGATTTTAATAATAGTTTACCGACAATGTAATATCTCTTACCGATTTGAATTTACATTTAAATCGACAGTATACTAAATTTGTTTTGAAATCATGAAGTTAAAGCCTGCTTGAGGCGCACAATCAAAAAGGCATCGGTTACCTCCGGAATCATGTTACTGATATATGGTTTGGTTCTTTTATTAAGTAATACACCGGAGGCAACCTTTTAAAATCATTGTTGACTTTAATAAAAAACCAAGACTCATGGAAACTTTATCTTTACTTATATCCTTTATAGTATACTTTTCATATTTAGGCAAAAATACGATTCAAAAACAACCCGTTTTCTTGAAAGATGAAGAATCCATGTTCAAGAAATACCAGAAAAATATCAGTTAGTTTTTGGTCATTTAATATAACAGCTATTAAATGCATAAATTCATTTGTTAAGATGAACACTTTGCTCAAATTTCTGCTTCTATTTTTTCTGGTTCATGCTTCAATTAGTGGATTTGCTCAAAGCAATGAATCCGATGGAGGATTCACATTTAAGAAATATGCCAAAGTCCAACTTGGTGGTATTTATTCCAAGGTAAGTTATAACAACACACAAGAAAGTATAAAAGGTATTTTCCTTAGCCATAATTATTTGATTAAACCGAAGGTTAATTACTGTATTGGTATTGGTAGTAAAATACTTGTGTATAAAAAGCAAATCTTCGTTCCAATCTATTTAGATTTTGTTACCTGTACAAAATCTAATTTATACTTCGACTTTCAGCCAGGTTATTCTTTGGGCTGGGAACGCAAAGCAGAACATTATGAAAATTACGACTTGAAAGGAGGTTTATATGGCAAATTTGGTGTGGGATATAAAGTTAGAATTAATGATGAATTTAGCTCATGTATACAAATTTCTTACTCCTATCAAGATGCCCACCTGGAATCTAGCACCCTCTCTCCAGAACTTATGAGTTTTCACTCAATTATGATAAGTTTAGGTTTGTTACTCGACAGAAAATAGATTATATTAAACCGTAAGTAAATGATTATAATACAATCAATGACTTTGAAATGAATCGAGTTGACAGGCTATCTGCCATTCTTATCATGTTGCAATCAAGAAAAATTGTAAAGTCCGAAGAAATTGCAATAAGGTTTGATATTAGCCAAAGAACTGTCTACCGGGATATGCGCGCACTACATGAAGCAGGTGTTCCAATATATGCAGAAGCAGGCATTGGATACAGCATAGTTGAAGGCTATCACCTTCCACCCGTAATGTTTACGCCAGAAGAAGCTGGTTCGCTAATTATAGCCGGCAAGCTTATTGAAAATTTCTCGGACAATTCAATTAAGCACAATTTTAATCTCGCTTCAGACAAAATTAAATCAGTCCTGCCTGAAAATCAAAAGGATTTTATTAGCAATGTAGACAAAAGCACTCATATATTTTATTCGCCAGATAAACCTCAAGAAGGTTTCTCAAACAGTTATTTAACACCCATCCAAAAAGCTATTTCACAAAACAAGTGTGTAGAAATTGAATATTTCTCAAAATACAAAGAAGAGTTTACCACTCGCATAGTAGAGCCTCTTGGATTATGCTTTTATGGTTTTAAATGGCACCTTATTTCTTTTTGCAAGTTAAGAAACAACTATAGAGATTTTCGTCTTGACCGTGTAAAATCCCTGGTTGAAATAGATGATTGCATTCAGAACAAAGAAAATTTTACCATTGAAAGGTATTTTAAAGAGTTATGGGAGAAAGAAGAAGTATTTACCTGTAACATTACTTTTTCTAAAGAAGGCGCTAAAAACATTGCCCAGTCAAAATATTATTTTGGTTTTTACGGTGAAAAAACCATTAACAACAACATCGAAATGGATTTTATAGTAAATGATTATGACTATATAGCCAATTGGATCCTTAACCTTGGAGATAAGGTGGTCAAAATAAATACTGCGAAACTTAAAAAAAAAGTTAAAGAGATAGTAGCTAAGCTCAACACATTGTATTCCTAAAATACAATCTGGTTTACCAGTGCATCAATCAAATAAATCTGGATTTTGCTATTTTAACTATTTGGATTGTGGCTCCTTTACTTCAGAATTCTCAGATTTAAGCAGATTTAACTCGTCTAAACTGAATATTTTCTCCATGTTGAGCAACATCACAAAACCATCACCTATCTTTGCCATACCTGTAATAAATTCAGCCTTATAATTTGTCCCTAATGAGGGAGCTGGTTCAACCTGGCTGTCGTCCAGTTCAAGAACTTCCAATACCTGATCTACAATAAAGCCAACGTGCATTAGTTCACCCTTAACATCAAGGTCCATAACGATAATACAAGTGTTAGTGGTATATTCTTGCTCGTCCATGTTAAACTTAAGCCTTGCATCAACAATAGGTAGCACCAAGCCTCTAAGGTTTATTACACCTTTTAGATATTTTGGAGCTTTGGGGATGCTGGTAATTTTTGTCATTTCTAGTATATTAAGCACTTCATTTACATGAACTGCAAATACCTCTTCCCCTAATTTAAAAGATAGGAAAGATCCTTTTGTTGATTTTTCTTCTATACCCATGACTTTATGTTTGACGGTTCAATTAAATATACAAAATTTATAAATAAAGGACAAGGACTATCGAATTAAAATATGTTAAGGCTACTGACATAAGGCTGACACCAAGAGATCCTATTTTTAAATAAAAAAAGTAATGGAAAACAATCAAGACCAACAACAAGTAATTGCATTTTGCGGACTTTACTGTTCTAATTGCTCTGCTTTTCACAAAAAAAAAATGTCCGGGATGTCTCATTAAAACCAATGCTTCCTGGTGTAAAATCAGGACATGCTGTATATCAAAAGAAATTGCCAACTGTGCATACTGCAGTGAGTATTCTCATGTTAAGTCCTGTGAAAAGTATAGTAATTTCTTTGCAAAAGCTATTGAATTTGTTAGCCGGACAGACCGTAGTCTTTGTATAGAAATGATAAAGGAACAAGGTGAATTTTCATTTAGTTCCCATATGGACCAGATTAAAAAAATAAGTATGCCAAAACAAAAGAAAAAATAGTTTTACTTAAAGAAAGGCAAATTTATTCTATTTTTGCACTTCGTAATTATGAAAGAAATCTGGCTCTATACATTATTAAGTATACTTTTTGTTAGCCTAATGGCTTTATCCGGAATTGTTTTTCTGGTTGTAAAATTTAAATTATTTCAAAGAATTCAGACTTTGTTGATCAGTTTTGCCA
Source organism: Bacteroidales bacterium (assembly GCA_050295515.1). Classification (GTDB taxonomy): domain Bacteria; phylum Bacteroidota; class Bacteroidia; order Bacteroidales; family UBA10428; genus UBA10428. Next base: position 4,214 of record JBNKPU010000146.1, read on the forward strand.
TAGGTACACTTTTGGGCGGAGCTTTTCTACATTTAATTCCAGAATCTCTTGAAAATGATCATAACAGGTTGGCTCCCATTATGATCATTGTAAGCATTGTTGCCTTCTTTATACTTGAAAAATATCTTCATGTATTAAGACATCATCAACCCCAGGAAAAGAAGATTAAGACCTTTGGTCCCTTAAACCTAATTGCCGATGGCATGCATAATTTCCTGGATGGAATATTAATCGCAGCTGCATATAAAGTTGATATACATACAGGAATTATTGCCACTTCTGTTGTACTGGCCCATGAATTGCCCCAAGAAATTGGCGATTTTGCTGTGCTGATACAAGCAGGGTATTCAAAAGGCAAAGCCCTATTGTTTAATTTTATATCTGCTCTTTCAGCTTTTATCGGTGGTTTAATTATTCTAATCTTTCCAGATTCCGGCATGGAGATTCCACCGTATATTTTACCTCTCGCGGCAGGTGGTTTCATTTATATTGCCCTGGCCGACCTTGTACCTGAATTAAATATACAGGCATCATTTAAAAAATCCATTTATCAGGTGATTTCCCTGTTGATAGGTCTGCTCATTATGGTACTCTTATTAGATGTCAATACACTGCATCATTGACATAATTATTTGTTTTGCATAATTTTTGACCTTCTCATAAAACATACTATTTCTAGTATTTATGTGTTAATAAAATAAAAATGAATCATAAATTGACATATTGTCAGGTATACATATGGATTTAAAACAAGTAAAACAAAAACAAAAAAGCATACTTCTGGATATTATTAACGGAAACCTCGGAAGGGCATTCAAATATCTGCCTGAAATAGCATTTTCAAGTAAAAAAGGTGAACTTATCTCGGAATTGGAAGCATTAGAGAATAATTATAAAAACATCTTGAAATATTCCTTCGGTTATGCAAAAGATCCCAATAGGGAAGATATATACCTTAATCTTAAAAGAAAATTAGTCGAATTGCTTGATGATATTGTTGGAGAAATTTATGAAAACAGTGATGAGTGGTTTGCCTCAATTAAAAAGAACGATTCTGAATTTTTCAGATTGGGAGAAAAAGAAAAATTTGCCCTTATTGATGAAATGGCGATAGAAAAAGAATTTTCCTCGTTATTGAATGAAGTTGAAGGTTCGATAAAAAATGATAGCATTTCAGAAGGAAAATACAATAACTCACTATCTAAAGTTTTTGATGTTCTTTGGTTAACCAATAATTATACTGAAGGAGAAAAGATCCTTGCCAAGAAGCTTTTCGAGACTTCTCACATTCCATGGTACGATAAATCTTTAATAGTTAGTGCTATATTTTTGTCAACCTTGCGCCATTTTGATGAAGGGAAAATAGAGATCTTATTTCAGATCTATGACCATGACGAAAAACAAATCTCTCAAAGGGCTTTAGTCAGTATTTTTATTCTTTCCCTTGCCCATAAAGACAGAATTAATATATACCCATCTGTAATTAACAGATTTAAGTCGGTGGTTGGCCCCGAAGGGTTTGCCAGGCAATGGGAACAAATTACACTTCAGTTTATACGCGCTCAGGAAACTGAAAAAGTCACACAAAAGATCCAACAGGAGATAATCCCTGAAGTGATGAAACTTCGTCCCGAAATTGAAGAAAAGTTAAAATTGGACGAACTGATCAACAAGGAAAACCTGGAGGAAAAGAACCCCGATTGGGAACAATTCTTTGGGGATACTCCCGAGGTTTATAAGAAACTCGAAGAGTTTTCTATGATGCAGATGGACGGTAGCGATGTGTTTATGGGTGCTTTCTCCTTGCTTAAACGTTTTGGATTCTTTGATAAAATCAGTAACTGGTTTCTGCCATTTTACAAAAACCACCCGGAGATTATAAAATCGACACATGATGTGGAAGGGTCCTTTAACTGGGACAATTTCTTTGAAGGAATACAGGATGCACCTGTTATGTGCAACTCAGACAAATACTCTTTCTGTTTTAACCTGGGCTTTATGCCAGATGCCCAGAAGTCTATGATGCTTGAATTGTTCAACATGGAACTTAAGCAGATGAAAGAAGTTGCAGAAGAGGACGGAAAACATGATCATACTGCTATTGATAAGACCATATTTACACAATACATTCAGGATCTCTATAGGTTTTTTAAACTTCATGAAAAGAAAGAGCACTTTTCAGATGTTTTCAATATCGAACTCGACATCTTGAATCTGGATATTTTTAATCTTGTATTTTCAGATAAAAACATTAGGAAGATAGGTGAATTCTACTTTCAGAAGAATTACTTCGAAAAAACTGTTAGGCTATTTACTTACCTGAACGATAAAAAACCTTCATACGAGCTTGTAGAAAAAATTGGCTTTTGTTATCAAAAACTTGGAAATTATGAGAAAGCTATTGAATTTTATTTACAAGCCGAGATTTTTGAGTCCAATAAAAGCTGGTTACAGAAAAAACTTGGTTTGTGTTATACACGCATTGGAGAATATGATAAGGCTATTGAATACTATATTAAGGTGGAAAAGGATGAGCCGGACAATCTGGATGTACAGGCATTCCTTGGTCAGCTCCATATTGATAAAGAAGATTACGAAGGTGCCCTCAAATACTATTTTAAGGTGGAATATTTAAAGCCTGGTCTCATCAAAGTCCAGCGCCCAATTGGTTGGTGCAGCTTCTTGCTTAGAAAAAGCGAACAGGCATTACGGTATTTTCAGAAAGTTGCAGAAGTAGAAGGCCAAAGGTCAGATTTCCTAAACCTGGGCCATTGTTATTGGGCTATAGGAAACATTTCCGAAGCAATCGAGAATTACAGAAAGGCAATTAAAAAATCTGGAAGCAATTTTAAATGGTTCAGTGATTCCATGCAAAAAGATGAAATCTATTTATCCCAATATGGCATTGAAAAACTCGATGTATTGTTAATGGCCGATTATTTGACCATTGATCTTTAGTTAGAGCCTGCTGAAAAACACACATTTAGCATATTATCTGCAAATTATATGAATTGAATGAGTTTTACGTGCAAGGAATTCTTCCATATTGCTTTAACCCGAAATATGCTAATACGTCTTCATTTTGTCAAGTCGCATCTCACTACTTTCTGACTTTTTCAGCAAGCCCTTCTACAAATTGCTACATTGAAGCAATAACTTTTAATATCTATTTATACAAAAATAGGCACGGGACCAATAAACCAGTTTTTTACTAAAACACTGATTCATAGGCTATCTCCTTTTCATCTTTTTATTCGATGAGATATATCATCAAGCATGCTTTTTTTCTGGGTCTATAATTAAGTAAATTTATGATAAACCATTAAATCTGTAGCGCCATGCTTGATCATCAAAAATCAATTTTACAAAATTTATCCAGCGATAAAGACCTCTTCAGGAAGGAAATTGTTAAATCCTTCAGGTGGCTGAAATCTTACGAAATTATCCAACTGCATAAATGGTTAAAGGATAATTATGGTAAGACGCACAAAGATGTTATCGAAGAGATCTTTGAATTCATTGCTGCATAAATACCTTCCCGGTCTTTTATAGGAAAATATTCTGTGAGTGCTTACTTGATTATAAGGACCGGGATTTATGTTTTTAATATTTGCAATGCACTTTTTATTTTCTCTTCTTCACAAAGCATTCCATCAATCCAGTTTATTTTTATTCCTTCACGCTCCATCTTCCTGAACCATGTCATTTGTCTTTTTGCAAATTGGTGAATAGCAACATTTAGCTGCTTAACCATTGAGTTATAATCTAGCTGACCGGTAAGATAAAGTGTAAGAAATTTATATTCAAGCCCATAATAAATCAGATCTTCAGGTTTTACTCCATCAAACAAAAGCTTTTCCACCTCTTCGACCATGCCCTCTTTTAACCTTTTCTTTAAACGCTCAGTTATTCTTGACCTGCGAACCTCACGATCAATATCCAGACCAAAATAAACTGGATATATTTCAGGTAATTTTTCTTCTTCAATATTATTCACTTTATAATATTCCTCTATTTCAATGGCCCTTATAGTCCTTTTCTTTGTATCAGAGTCGGATTTGTTATGGAGTTTTCGATAAGTAGCCAATATCGACTCTAACTCTTCAAGTGATTTGTCTTTTAAGGAATTCCTAAGTTCTTCATCTACAGGTACAGCTATCAACTTATATCCTTTTGTTATAGATTCAATATACATTCCTGTACCACCACATAGAATGGCCCCTTTACCTCTCGTCTGAATATCTGCATATACATTAAAAAAATCATTCTGGAATTCAAATACATTATATCTTGTTCCTGGATCACAAATATCAACCAGATGAAAAGGTATTTTTTTCTTTCCTACCAGATAATCATCGTAATCCTTTCCTGTACCTAAATCCATGTGTTTATAAACTTGCCTGGAATCGGCACTTACAATTTCAGCATCCAGTTCATTGGCCAAACATGCAGCAAAACGGGTTTTCCCACTAGCAGTAGGGCCCAAAACAACAATAAGGTTATAATTTTTGATATCCATTGATGTGTATTGAATATTCCACAAAAATAGGCTTACTTTGCATTTCTTAAAATATATACCATCAATTCATGGCAAATAAAATTGACATAAAGAACAAAAAAGCAAAGTTTGATTATGAGTTTATTGAAACTTATACTGCTGGTATTGTTCTGTCAGGCACTGAAGTTAAAAGCTTAAGACTTGGTAAAGCCAGCCTGGTTGATGCGTTTTGCTCATTCAAGGAGGGGGAATTATGGATCAGGAATCTGCATATTGCTGAATATGCCAACAGGGGCTATGTGAACCACGAACCTATGCAGGAGCGTAAGTTGCTTCTCAATAGAAAAGAGTTAAAAAAACTGGAGCGTAAAGTCAAAGAAAGGGGTTTTACTATTGTTGCTTACCGCCTGTTTTTTTCTGACAATGGATACGCCAAGGTAAATATTGCCCTTGCCCGGGGTAAAAGAGAGTTTGATAAGCGGGATGATATCAAAAAGAGGGACACTAAAATGCAGGAAGCCCGTTTAAGAAAATTATAGTTTTATTGCACACTCTCCAGACTATTATTGATTCTAAGAACATTTTACATAAAAAAACCGTCGACATTCCTAACCAGGATGTACGACGGTTGTTTCTATTATTGAGCAATCTCAATATTAATACCTGTAATGCTCTGGCTTATATGGACCTGCTTTTGAAAGACCCAAATATTTTGCCTGATCATCAGTAAGTTCTGTCAGTTTTACACCTAATTGACCTAAGTGAAGACGGGCAACTTCCTCGTCAAGTCTTTTTGGTAAGGTGTATACGCCAACTTCGTATTTGTTTTTCCAAAGCTCTATTTGAGCCAATGTTTGATTGCTGAATGAATTGCTCATAACAAATGATGGGTGACCAGTGGCACAACCAAGGTTAACCAAGCGGCCTTCTGCCAATAAGATAATACAATGCCCATCAGGGAAAACATATTTATCGACCTGGGGCTTAATATTAACTTTTTGTATGCCTTTCCATTTTTCAAGTTTGCTAACTTGTATTTCGTTGTCGAAGTGACCGATATTACAAACAATGGCCTGGTCTTTCATACCTGACATATGTTCAGCAGTAATTACATCTTTGTTCCCTGTGGTAGTCACAAAAATATCTGCCGTAGAAAGAGCTTCTTCAACTGTTGTTACCTGGTAACCTTCCATGGTAGCCTGAAGGGCACAAATTGGATCGATCTCGGTTATTATTACTCTTGCACCAAATCCACGCATACTTTGTGCACAACCTTTGCCAACATCGCCATAACCACAAACAACGACAACTTTACCGGCAACCATTACATCAGTTGCCCTTTTAATACCATCTGCCAATGATTCGCGACAACCATATAAATTGTCAAATTTAGATTTAGTGACAGAATCGTTAACATTGATTGCCGGGAAAAGAAGAGTTCCTTCTTCAACCATCTGGTATAACCTGTGAACACCGGTAGTTGTTTCTTCAGAAACACCCACTATTGCCTTGTGGCATTTGGTCCATTTATCAGGAGTTTCACTGTAAATTCTTCCCAATATGCTAATCAGTTCGATAAAATCTTCTCCCTCTTCGCTATAATCTTTCTTCAGGATGGTAGGATCTTTTTCAATATCAAGTCCTTTATGAATCATCATTGTGGCATCACCTCCATCATCAACAATCAAATCTGGTCCGGAACCATCTGGCCAAGTAAGAGCCTGTTCGGTACACCACCAATATTCTTTCAAAGTTTCGCCTTTCCAGGCAAAAACAGCCACACCTGCTTTGGCTATTGCTGCAGCAGCATGGTCCTGTGTTGAAAAGATATTACAACTTGCCCAACGTACGTTGGCACCTAATTCAACCAATGTTTCAATCAACACTGCTGTTTGTATGGTCATATGTAATGACCCCATTATTTTTGTTCCTTTGAGTGGCTTTTCAGCAGCATATTTGCTCCTTATTGCCATCAATCCAGGCATTTCCTTCTCCGCAATTTCAATCTCTTTTCTACCGAATTCTGAAAGGTTCATATCCGCAACCTTATATGGAAGAACCTCTGTAACAGTACTGTTTTTCATGCTTAAAGTATATAATTAATGATTAAAATATTTCAATATTTCTTGTTTGTCTTTTTCAATTTGGGCTTTTAATTCTTCAAGTGAGCTAAATTTTTTTTCATCCCTAATCCGCTTCTTGAAGTTAATTAATATATGTTTATCATAAATTTCCCTATCAAAGTTAAAAAAATTGGCCTCAATAACTTTGTTGCCTTGATAATTTACAGTAGGCCTACTGCCAATGTTCATCATTCCCTGAAGATTTTCATCCCCAACCGAAGCCGTAATTGCATAAACACCATCTGCAGGAAGTAATTTATATAGTTCCTGCAAATCAATATTTGCAGTTGGAAAACCCAATTGTCTTCCTAATTTATTTCCATGCACCACTTTGCCTCTAACCTGAACTGTATGGCCTAACATTTCAGCTGCCAAATCAAGATTCCCAGAGCATAAATGCTCTCTGATACTGGAGGAACTTACAATGTTTCCATTAACTTCAACCTTGGGTAATTGCTCTATTTTAAAACCAAATCTAGCTGCAAATTCAATAAGGTTCTCATAATTTCCTTGTCTGTTCTTTCCAAATTGATGGTTATACCCAACTACTAAATGTTTGGTTTGTAATCTATTAACAATTATCCTTTGAATAAACTTGTCATAAGAGGTCGAAGCAAATATTTTATCAAAAGGAATAATAAGCACATTTTTTAGTCCATATCCTTCCAAAAGCTCTAGCTTCTCGTCTAGTGTGCTTAATAGTTTTAATGATTCGGCATCCTTATTCAGGACATATCTGGGATGGGGCCATAGTGTAACCAGTAAGCTCTCTGTATTATACTGGTCTGATAGCTCATTCAACCTTTTTATAATCTCCTGATGAGCTTTATGCACACCGTCAAAAATTCCAATAGTTGTTACTGTTCCGGTAATTATCTCCGAAGATAGGTCTCTGTATATTTTCAAAATGCCGATTTTTCGATTTGCAAATTTATAAAAATGTGACGAGCACACTAGATAATTTGTAAAAACCTAAACTATAAACCAAAAAACATATAAACCTACGTAAAACAAATAGGTAAGTTTCAGGTTTAATCTTTATCTTTAATAGAATAAAGAAAATACTATGGCAATCCTTCCAAAACTTGTACAGAGAGATCCTTGGCTGGAGCCTTTTGCCGGCATTATCAAAAGCAGGGCTCAAGCTGTTTTAGACCTAAAAAGAAAGCTCACCGGCGATACTCACAATTTAAGTGATTTTGCTTCTGGGTATCTGTATTATGGACTACATAAAATCAATAACGGATGGGTATTTAGGGAATGGGCCCCAAATGCAACAAGAATATTTCTTATAGGCGAATTCAACAATTGGGAAGAGTCTGAAGAATATGCGCTTATATCACTTCCCGAAGGAAATTGGGAAATTGAATTGCGTGAAAATCAGATTGCACACGGTCAAAAATTCAAACTCCGAATATACTGGGAAGGTGGCTCTGGTGACCGCTTACCTTCTTATGCTTTAAGGTGCGTGCAAGATGAACACACTAAACTATTTGATGCCCAGGCATGGGATTCTTCAAGGTATTCCTGGAAAAACCCGACACCTGGTAGGGCAATTAAAAATCCTTTCGTATATGAAGCCCATGTAGGAATGGCCACTGAAGAGGAAAGTACAGGCACTTTTAATAATTTTACTGAAAGAATCCTGCCCCGCATTAAAGAACTAGGCTATAATACGGTACAGTTAATGGCCATTCAGGAACATCCCTACTATGGTTCTTTTGGCTATCATGTTTCTAACTTTTTTGCTGTTTCCTCAAGATTTGGCACTCCTGACGAACTAAAAAAACTTATTGATACTGCTCATAGCATGGGTATGCAGGTGATCATGGATATTGTTCACTCTCACTCAGTAAAAAATGAGCTCGAAGGACTTGGTCTTTTTGATGGTGACCCAGGACAGTATTTTTATACAGACAATAGAAGGGAGCACGTTGCCTGGGATTCGTTGTGTTTCGATTATGGCAAAGAACATTTATTGCATTTTCTTCTATCGAACTGCAAGTTCTGGCTGGAAGAATACAAATTTGATGGATTTCGTTTTGATGGTGTTACCAGCATGCTATATTACGACCATGGACTCTCACGTGATTTCACCAGTTATGAATTTTATTACGATGGGAATCAAAATGCGGATGCAATTAATTACTTAACCCTTGCGAATGAATTAATCCATAATGTAAGACCGCATGCCATTACAATTGCTGAAGAAATGAGCGGCATGCCTGGTCTGGCTGAACCTATTGAAGATGGCGGCATTGGTTTTGATTATAGGATGGCCATGGGAATACCAGATTATTGGATAAAAATTATTAAAGAAAAGAGTGATGAAAGCTGGGATGTTGGCACCATTTACCATGAACTGACGAGCCGTAGGGACGGAGAAAAAACAATAAGCTATGCTGAATCGCATGACCAGGCCCTTGTTGGGGACAAAACAATAATCTTTAGGCTGCTTGACAAGGAGATGTACTGGCATATGGACAAAAATTCTCAAAGTCTCATCATCGATAGAGGTATTGCTTTACATAAAATGATTAGGCTGGCCACTTTTGCAACCAATGGAGGCGGATATCTCAACTTTATGGGAAATGAATTTGGGCATCCAGAGTGGATTGACTTTCCACGAGAAGGAAATAACTGGTCATACAAATACGCACGAAGACAATGGAGCCTGGCAGACAATAAGGAACTAAGGTATCACTTGCTTAAGGATTTTGACCAGGAGATGCTGGAACTGAATGAGGACCATAACTTTTTAAATGAAAAATGGCCAACACTCAGATTAAACAACCTAGGAGATCAGGTTTTGGCTTTTGAAAGAGGATTGCTCCTGTTTATTTTTAATTTCAACCCTGATAAAGCATTTACCGATTATGGTGTGATAGTACATCCCGGAAGGTACAACCTGATACTCAGTACCGATTCTAAAAAGTTCGGTGGATATGGCAACATAGACGAGTCTGTAAATTATATCAGTGAACGTGTAGGGGGAGTGAACGGAAACAACTGGCTAAAGGTATATCTGCCCCCCAGAACAGCTATTGTATTGAAGCGTAGACCAACACGATCTGTTTACGATGCTATGTAGTAGAAATCCAATATTTTATCTTAGCTTAGCAAATATTGATGAAAAATTTATTTTTTACCTAAAATATTTTTCAGATTTAAAAAATTAACTAATTTTGTCCTTCCAAATAAAAAAGGCATAGAAAATAAAAAAATAGCATAATGGCAAATCATAAGTCAGCAGTTAAAAGAATCAGACAATCAGAGTCGAAAAGAGAAGAAAACAAATATTTTGCACGTACAACCCGTAAAGCGGTGCAGGGTTTAAGGAAATCTTCTGATAAAGCAGAAGCATCTGAAATGCTTCCTAAGGTTTCTGCAATGCTTGATAAATTGGCAAAAAGAAATACTATCCATAAAAACAAAGCTGCTAATATTAAATCAAGCCTTACCAAGCACGTGAACAGCTTATAATTTTGTTTTTACATATATAAGGAATAGCCCCGAATTTTGGGGCTATTTTTTTGTCTTCTATTTTAATTAAACATCAATAAACCGATAACTGTCGAAAAAATCCGATGCTTATAAAAACAGCCCTCATGAGAGTTTAGCTTCGCTGATCACCCTTTAGTCGGTCACAACTCTCATGACAAAGAATAAAAAAAGTGCCAGGCAATGCAAGCTTGGCATTTTGTTTTAGTAGTAATAAAAAACAGCAGGTTAAACCTGCAATTGTTCTAGAGAAACAACAAGAAGGGTTAAATTAGTAGCATTGAGGCTGTCTTAAAAGACAAAACATTACGTTATAGCCAAAGTAGAAGAATCATGGTCTTGGTATTTCTATGGCAGAACCACAACAATTTCCTTTTTTTGCAGTTTGCCCCCTTTTGGATTTACCGCCTCTAAATAGATTATATAGTAGCCCATAGGCACAAGCCCTCCAGAATCAGAAGTCCCATCCCAGGTCAAAACATCTTCTGTGCCGACTAATCCATTCCTGGCAATGCTTGTTATGAAATCTCCTTCGGCATTAAATATCAGGATTGATAAATAATATCCAGGGTGCGGAAGGTTGCATTTTATTTCCAGAAAATCCTCGACTCCATCGTTATTCGGACTAATTGCTTTTAGGTTAACCGAGAAAACATCACTTGAGTATGATTCTCCAAGATGTTGCGAATTTATTGCCGAAGGACTGGCATAACCCGATACAGAAGATGCAGAATGCCAATTATCCTCTGAATTACCCTTCTTTTCAGAATTTATCCTTTCTAATGAAACCCCTTTAGTATTTGTAAGCAAAGGCGAATGCATGGAATTATCAAAGGTGCCCAGATCAAAAATCTTATTATCGGTGCCTAAAAGTGCTAATTTGAATCCTGAATTAGGGAGACTTTTCCAATCTGCCGGTTCATATACTTTTTGCCCAGGATTAAGTGCGTAGTATTTTCTAAGTTGATTTTTATTTTCTGTCAATGCAATATAATCATGTGGCAAAAGCTGTAAACATTCTGAGCTTATAGTTATTTCATCAGACGGAATATTTGACAGCTGGTCATAAAAAGCCAACCTGATATTTCTGAGGTCAATTATTTTGTCTGAATTATTGTATATTTCAATAAATTCAGGAATTTCATCCGTCCCTTCAAATAAAGTCTCATTGATTATTATATCTCCGCTATCAACAATTTGGGGCAAGCCAAAAAGAATTTGACTCTCCTCCATCCTATTCCCTGAACAATCTTCAATTTCCTCACTAAACACAATTGTATATACTTCCTTCTCATCCATTGTAGTATTAAAACCAAAATTGCTTTGAATGTTAAAATTGTCAGCAATTTTCAATGAATAAGCCCCTCCTAGTTCTGGAAATGAATAGCTCATTTTTGAAGATATAGAAAGACTGTCCATTGGTTCAGAAAACAGAATTTCAAGGCTATTCTCTGAGGTTACTGAGATTCGCTCAACCCAGGGACTTTCTACGTCTTTTATTGAGCCCAGAACTGAATTCTCTTTCCCGGGAGTTCCTCCTACCTCTGACACACTTTCCTTCCAATTGGATTCTATCAAACAAGGATTGCTCAAGTCAACAAGCTCTAGCGACCAGCCGCCTTCTTTTTTAGCCTGGCTATGATAGTAACTACTTTCATATTTAGTGCTATGAACAATCCTCCCAGCCTTAGATCTTAATATTATGGATGTGCCAGTATTGGGTAGCGAAGGAAAATCTTCCACACCTAAAACAGTGTTGTTGTTTTCGAACAATAGGGCATTTTCAAATCCTGTTAGTACCAGATATTCTTTGGGTGCAATCTCCCACGATGGGAGTTTTACTTCATTAGTCCCAATCGACAGCTGCCAATCTTCCAGATCAATGGTATATTGACTTCGATTAAAAATCTCAACATACTCAACTTCGGGTAAACCAGCAGATGGAACAGGATCTGGTAGAATCTCAGAAATAAGTATATCATGCAGCACAGGTGAATAATATTCAAATTCCAATGTGAGTATTTGTGCAACATTGCCTTCATAATCATTGATTAAATAAAGTTCCAACAAATTATTGAATCCAAATTCCGCAGTAAATTCCAGTTCGAGTTCCGTAAAACTTAACCATCTGCGCTTTAAAAGATTATCTTGCCTGTTAAGCCTGCAATAAAAAGGCCGTATAGTATCAACTGGTTCATCGAAAATAAGATGAAGCTTCTTGGGACTTCGAATATTAAATGTTTCTATTTTGGGTGGCAGGGTATCAGCAATAAAGCATCCATGAATTAAAATGCCATCTAACCATAAAATTTGATCATTGCTGGAAGTATACTTATAATATATTCCAAAACCAGTACTGTATTTGAATGTTGTGTCGAATCCACTCCCTATCGTATCCCATTCTCTGTTAAGTCCGGAATCAACATAAATCTGCCACTCTCCTAAACGGGTTCTGTGTATGCTTATGCCAATAGGTTTTCCTTTTAATAGTTCTGCTTCCCAATTGAAATTGGTCTGAACAATTGGCTCAATTGTTTTACCCTCTTGTTTCCACAATGTTAAATAGTCATCGGAGCCGATATAATTAACACCCAGAACGTAAGCATTCCCCCAGGTATTAGGGCTAAGCTCTACAAAGGAATTGTCTTTTAGGTGGATCGCCCAATGATTTGAGGATGAAGGATTATACTCGTATTTAAGCTGAAAGCTCCACACAGCATCAAGACTATCATAACTCAAAATATCATGGGGATACTGGATATAGGCAATGCCTGCCTCATCATTATCATAATTATGGTGCAATGAGGCTTTCCCGGATATTGGAGATATTGTATCAACATGCCAATCATTAATATCCCTGGCAATCCAACCAGTAAACTTTAAGTCCTCAAAATTAAAATTAACTTCCTGGGTACTTGCTGTTTTGAAAAAAAACAACAAAAGCAACGAGTGCAGAAAATATTTCCACATATGTCGATTGGTTTTAGGTAGAAAAATTATAATAGATTACACAAAAAATACCTTCCCGTTTTACAATCAGAAAAATAATGACGAATTTTGCAGAAAATCTAAAGTTTGAATCCCCTAATGGGGTTTTGTTTTTTATTTTTTATCCTTCAAAAATAATTAAAAAAATGAAAGTAGCAATTGTTGGCGCCAGTGGCGCTGTAGGTCAAGAGTTCTTAAAGGTGCTTGACGAAAGGGATTTCCCATTGGATGAACTGGTATTGTTCGGATCAGGCAGAAGTGCTGGTAAAGAATATACATTTAAGGGTAAAAAATTAACCGTTAAGGAATTAAAACACAATGACGATTTCAAGGGAATAGATATTGCACTTACCTCTGCTGGTGGTGGTACATCCAAAGAATTTGCGGAAACCATTACCAAACATGGAGCCGTGATGATTGACAACTCATCTGCATTTAGAATGGACAATGATGTCCCATTAGTAGTCCCTGAAGTAAATGCCGAGGATGTTAAGAACCGGCCAAGAAATATTATTGCAAATCCGAACTGTACTACAATACAGATGGTAGTATGCTTGCAGCCAATCGAAGAATTATCGCATATCAAAAAAGTGCATGTTGCAACTTATCAGGCTGCCAGTGGCGCTGGCGCTCAGGGTATGGCTGAATTGGATGAGCAAACCAAGCAGATTGTAAATGGCCAAGCACCTACTGTGGATAAATTCGCCCACCAATTGGCTTTCAACTTGATTCCTCAAGTAGATGTTTTTACTGACAATGATTACACAAAAGAGGAAATGAAGATGTATTTTGAGACTAAAAAAATCATGCATACCGATGCTGATGTAAGTGCTACTTGTGTACGTGTTCCTGTATTAAGGAATCATTCAGAAGCAATTTGGTTAGAAACTGAAGATGAGTTGGATATTGCAAAAATAAAAGAAGCACTTAAAAATGCTCCGGGAGTTACTCTTTACGAAGACAATACCACTTATCCAATGCCACTGGGAAGTGCTAGTGAAGATGATATTTTTGTAGGTAGGTTGCGCAAAGACTTAACTAACAAGAAAGGATTGACTTTCTGGTGTGTAGGTGACCAAATCAAAAAAGGAGCAGCATTAAATGCTGTGCAGATTGCAGAATATTTGGTTGAGAATAAATTACTGTAGCCTAAATCTGAACATAATATTTAAGTCCGGTCCTGAAGCTTTGGGTCCGGACTTTTTTATACTCCTCTTTGGTGTGGTGGCCAGATAAATTTGTGAAGCTGCATGCTTAATCTGGGCCACAGTTCATTTTCTTCAAAATAAATACTGTTTTTCTTTAAAAAGTTGACAATTTCAACAGGTTCAATTGCGCCGAAGACCGGCGAAAAATTTAAAGCAATGTCCTGCTCAGCCAAATGGTCTTTGTATTTATCAATAACCTCAAAGGCATATTTCAAATCTGTTTTGTTGGCAACAACAAACTTTAGTTCATCTTCTTCCTGGAGCATAGGGATGTTTTCGAAGCGGTTTTTCCCGTGCATACCAGAACCTGGACACTTAATGTCCATGCTGTAAATAATTTCATCTCTTTCGATATCAAAAGTATCCAAATCCTTCTTAGAATATAAGGGGCTGCCTCCACTTGTTTCTATGCGGACAGTAAAGTCATAGGTAGCTAAATAGGCAGGCAAATATCTCTTGGGCAAGTTCTCCTCCAAAGGCTCTCCACCGGTACAAATGATTTCGTTTGAACCTAATTCTTGCAAGGTTTCCACTATTTCTTCGGGTAACATTTCTGTCACTCCAGGACCCTTCACGGGGAAACTGTATTTTGTATCGCACCATGAACACCGTAGATCACATCCTGCAACACGGACAAATGAAACTAGGTTGCCAGCAGAGATTCCTTCTCCAGATATACTCTGGAAAATTTCAACCACTGGTATCGTCTCTCTCTCAAATTCAGCTTTTGTCATATCTTAAGATGCTTTTACACGGGCAAAACTTGTAGGGGATTCCCAAAGCACTAATTCTTTTGCTTTTACTGGAAGGCCTTCCATGCTTTTGTTTATCTGATTGATAAAATCCATTGCCAGGTTTTCTGCTGTTGGCCTGTAATTGATCTCAATAAGTTTTCTGCTATGTTTGCGCAGTAAAGCTGCCACATCATGTTCCAGCTCATCATTGGATTCTGTCCAATATAAAAAAGCATGGTCCAGAGGTTCAACAATTAAATCGTTAATAACCTGCTTTACGTCGTAAAATTCCATAACCATGCCATGATCTGTTTCACCAGGGGCATCGATTACATCTCCGTCTTTGCGTTCAAGTTCAACCTGCATGATATAGGTGTGCCCATGTATATTCTTGCATTTTCCTTTATGGTTGGCAAGCATATGGGCCATGCTCCATGAAAATTCTTTTGAAATAGATATTTTGTGCACTTTAATTTCCTCCTTTTACAAAATCTAATATATACTATATTACAAAACAACCAATTTATCCAACAGTTCATCAATAGACATCCTCGTACAGAAAATTATCATACGGATAGCGTGTAATGTGGATTTCCCTAACATTATCGTAGAGCATTTGCCTGAAGGATTCAATATTTTGTTTCTCCAATGCAGAAATAAAAATGCATGGTAAATCAGTTTTCGCCATCCATGTTTTCTTAAGTTCCTCCAGGGTGAAATTTTCCATCGTTTTTGGCATAAGATCGTCTTCATCCTTTTCAATATAACGATAAGCATCTACCTTATTGAAAACAATATAAGTTTTCTTATCAGATGCCTCAATCTCCTGTAATGTTTCATTGACAACATGGATCTGTTCTTCGAAATTTGGATGGGAAATATCCACGACATGCAACAGGATATCCGACTCCCTCACTTCATCAAGTGTTGATTTAAAAGACTCAACCAAACTATGGGGTAATTTCCTGATAAACCCAACTGTATCTGACAATAAAAAAGGTAAATTACCAACAACTACTTTACGAACAGTTGTATCAAGTGTCGCAAAAAGTTTATTCTCAGCAAAAACCTCAGATTTGCTCAGTAAATTCATTATAGTGGATTTCCCAACATTTGTATAGCCAACCAGGGAAACCCTGATCATACGCCCCCTGTTCTTTCGCTGGGTAGCCATTTGCTTATCTATCTTTTTAAGCTGTTCTTTTAATTTGGCAATCTTGTCGCGAATGATCCTACGGTCTGTCTCAATCTCAGTTTCTCCCGGACCACGCATTCCAATACCTCCCCGCTGTCTTTCGAGGTGGGTCCACATACGTGTAAGCCTTGGTAACAGGTATTGATATTGAGCAAGTTCAACTTGGGTTTTTGCATGAGCTGTCTGTGCTCTTCCAGCGAAAATATCGAGAATCAGATTTGTCCTATCCAAGATTTTGCATTCCAGTTCACGTTCGATGTTTCTCAGCTGACTAGGGCTAAGCTCATCATCAAATATGACTAACTCAATATCATGGGTTTTGATATATCTTAAAATATCTTCAAGTTTTCCAGTTCCGACAAAGGTCTTTGGATTTGGTTTGTCTACCTTTTGGGTAAACTGTTTAACAGGATTTGCCCCCGCTGTTCTTGCAAGAAATGCAAGTTCATCAAGATATTCATTAACCTTCTCTTCATTCTGATCTGAGTTAATGATCCCTACTAATACTGTATCTTCCTGTTCTACCTTTTTTACTATGTTCTCCATAAAAAAATGCCGGGTTAATGCCCGGCAAAATTAATATAATCCTTTAAATTTTAATACGTTCCTTCACTCAATGTTACTTGATCAGATTCTTATTGTCCTTCATGGCATCCGAAATGGCCTGTTGCAAAGTAGGGGTACAATCGTAAATCATCGAAAGGTCATCGGGGAATGCAACAACATCTCGTTCAACTAACTTTATGTCTTCTGGAGATAAAGCTTCTCTATCACCCAGGGACTTGCCTGAATAATGCTCAAATACCGAGGTAGCAGATACAGGTATAAGTTTCATCACTCTGCGGTTAGGATGCATTTCCATATATTCAATTTGGGCTTCAACAGTTACATCCTTTGTTTGGTGCCTTTCAACAACAGTACAAGTAAAGGTTTTATATTTAGGTATTTTTATATCGTTGCCTACCGAATCCTTCATGACATTGCCTCGCTTATCTAAAGCATAGCTAAAACCATCAGGTACTTCCTTCTTTCGGACATACTCTTTCTGATTAAATTTCTCTGGTGTAACTAAGATGTTTTTCAAGAGAATAGTGACAAAATAGTCATATTCGACTGACCTGTCAGTCCGTCCCAAATAATATTCTACCCACTGGTTGTCAAATCCAGAGGTATTAATGGCTAAAAGTTTATCAAAATAATCGGGTGGCAAACGAAAAGGAGTTGTATTGGAAACTTCTACCAAAACCCTGCTGATTCCAAGATACCTGGAGTCCTCTATCAACCTGTCAATATCAGGAAATTCACTTGCCCTGTATTGTTTGGCTTTTGTAAAGCTAAAGTATGCTTGCCGGTATGATTCTTTATTATTAATCTTCATCAACCGGTTTCCGTTGTTGTAATAATATTGTGCAGCTTTTGTTTTAGCTTCGACAATTGAGTTCGTATAATCTACCTGTTTATAGTCGAATGTTTTACCCTTGGCCTGCAATGGAAGCACCTTTCTTACCCTTTTTTGTCTATTGTTCAATGCATTATAGGCAAAATATATTTGCTCCCAATTTTCTGGTCGCGCTTCGGCCTTTAAGAGTTTTATGCGCTCTAAATCACGTGTATTGGCAAGAGTATATGCTTTGTCAAGCATGAGTACATCTTCTGTATCATACTTGCCCTTCATAATTGTTTTGATTGATTTATCAATGGCTTTATCATAATTCCCTTGTTCAACCAACTTGGAACTAGATTTACAGCTTACGAAAAGAACCATTATGCAAGTAATAAGTAGAAATTGTTTCATCTATTTGATTATTTTTTATGTGTTTCCTACACTAATTTACAATATTATTGACATCCTTAAAATGATTCTATAAAATTTAAAACCAATAATATGGTAATTTCAAGGTATATATACGTATTTCTTAATGAATAAGGTTGCTTTAAAACTGTATTAGGAGGGAACCTTACCATGAGATTTGACCTAAAACAAAAAAAAACCCCGGCTATCGGCCGGGGTTCTTATATCTTGTATTATTCAATTATTGCAAAACAAAAACTACAGGGAAAGTAAACTGAACTTTAACAGGTCTACCCCTTTGTTTTCCAGGTGTCCACTTTGGTGATGATTTGATTACACGCACTGCTTCTGCATCTAGTGCAGCATCAACACCACGTACTACTTTTACATCAACTACATCTCCTTTAGAGTTTACAGCAAACTGAACAAAAACACGTCCAGATATACCATTTTCCTGAGCAATTTGTGGATATTTTAGGTTTTTAAATACCCATTCGCGGAATTTATTAAGGTCACCACCCTGGAATCCAGGCATATCTTCAACAATTACGAACACCTCTTCCTCTGATGCTTCCTCTTCTTCTTCAAAAACCACAAGGTCTAAAGACATATCCTCATCAGCTTCCATACTTTCAAAGTCAATCTCTTCAATCTCAACATCATCTTCAACAATAGAGATCATTTCAACTACTTGTGGTGGTGGTGGTGGTGGCGGTGGTGGTGGTGGCTCCTGCCTAGTAATAATCATCTCTTCTTCAGCTTCTGCATCTGCCGTTTGCACAAGCAGAGAATTTTCTTCAAGGGCAGAGCCCCATTCAAAAGCCAGAAGCAAAACAGCCAACACTAGTACTAATCCGTACTGAGTGAATACAGCTCTTTTATTCTCAAGATCAGCTCTTTTACTTTTTTTAATTTCCATTGTACTTCAATTTGCGGGTGGTAAAAATAAATTAAATCTCGTATACTGCCAAAATAAAATGATACAGATTTCAAATAAAGTACAACACAAAATCTTTGCCAAAATAAATTCATCAGAGAATTTTCTGTTTTATTAAAAATAATTACTTTTACCGCGCCTAAGCAAAATTATGGAATGGGGCTATAGCTCAGTTGGCTAGAGTGCTTGACTGGCAGTCAAGAGGTCAGGGGTTCGACTCCCCTTAGCTCCACAAAACCAGTTTAAAAGTGAGTTTCAATCTTGAAACTCACTTTTTTTTCTGGGTAGTTTGGATTATTTTGATCTGAATTAATAATCTGGATGGTGAATTTGCCCTTTAACCTTTGTATCTTCGAAAAAAAAGTGCGGTGAACAGATATATCCAAAATTTGATCAGCCAGGGAGAACATCAAAAACTGGATTTTAAATTTGAGATTTCTGATGTAAAGAAAATTGCCAGGACATTTTCAGCTTTTGCAAATACAGATGGAGGCACTCTATTGATTGGAGTTAAAGACAACGGTAATATTTCAGGAGTGAAAGCTGAGGAAGAGGCTTATATGATTGAAGCATCTGCTGATCTTTATTGTAAGCCAAAAGTTGATTATGAAATAAAGCCACACCGGATCCATGACAAAATAGTTCTAGAAGTAATCATTCCTGAAAGTCAAAACAAACCGCATAAAGCCCCTTGGAAAAACTCTTGGAAAGCTTTTGTAAGAGTGGGTGATCAAAATTTTCTGGCCAATAGTGTCATTTTTGAATCATGGAAAATAATCTATCAGGAAAAAGATTTAATAGTCAGATATGATGATTATGAAAAAAAATTATTTGACCTGTTAAAAAGGGAGGAAGAAATTATCTTACAGGATTTTATAAATTATTGCAAAATAAAACCCTATTTGGCTACTAAAATTTTAGCGAAATTAATTACAATAGGTGTTATAGATTATAGAATCACAGAAAATGACACCTATTACTTTGCTAAAGAATTTGCTTAACCTGTTGCTGCATTTTTTGTTGAGGATGGAAAATGGAAAGATATTTTTTTTAACTTGCATTAAACTCTATCACATAAAAGTATGACATTTGGCAAAACAAATAGCCAAAAACAAATCCCCCATCAAAGTGCAATTGACTTGCCAATTGCTAAGTTTTTCAATTCTGTTTCCACTGCTTTAGTCTTGATTTCTGAGGATGGAATAATACTTGAAAAGAATATTGAATTTGAACATTTATTTCTTGACAAGTTAAATGAAAAAAGTTTGATCAACCTTGTTGCAGACAATAAACAACCTGCCTTTAAAGAGAACCTGACAAATCAAAAAGAGTGTTTTTACATACATATTTATCAAACAAAGCAATCGTTTGTAGAAATAATTTTTAAAAGGTTTTACCACAATAATCAGAAGCTTTATATTGGCACAGCCACAAAAAAGGTCAAGACAGATCCA
>JBNKPU010000147.1:0-14429 GCA_050295515.1 Bacteroidales bacterium
TTCGATATAAAATTAATGGCTCAAATCGCTTATAAATATTGAGTTTCAAGGAATGTTTGCGAAAGCATAGCAGGCTATGGTAAGCAAATATGACGCAGAAAATCGGTATTTATAAGTGAAATTCATAGCTTTTCATTAAATAATCGATTTACGGCTCTAAATTTTAACACCATAGCTCGCTATGTCTCAAAATTTTATATTGTAAATCAATCATTTACAGAAATTTGAGCTCGCTAATTTTATATCGAACTCAGGTTAATAGGTATGAAAAGATATACCAACAGTAATCAACACCAATAACGATCTAACCAATTATTATTGATCAGTATTATTATTCACCTGAAGTTCTTTCCTGTATCAGCCACTCAAATGTATCAATCTTGTGTGGAATTGTAGTAGAATATCAATTGGAGTAGAACTCTTCGATTGATATTTCTATTTTTGGTCTAAGAATATTAACAAAACAATTAGTTAAGCTATTATGGCAGATAATGTTGATAAAGAAATAGAACAATTGAAGGCAAATGCTATTGGCGAACCTTTAGTTACTCATATTTTTACTGCAGACCCATCTGCACATGTATTTAATGGAAGAATATATATATACCCTTCGCATGACATAGAGGCCGAAATTCCTGAGAATGATTGGGGAGATCATTTTGATATGAGGGATTATCATGTGCTATCTATGGACAAGGTTGGTGGTGAAGTAACTGATCATGGTGTAATACTTGATGTCAAGGATATTCCCTGGGCCGGAAGACAATTATGGGATTCGGATGTCGCCTATAAGGACGGCCACTATTATATGTATTTCCCTCTTAAAGACAAGGATGATATTTTTAGAATAGGGGTAGCAATCAGCGATAAGCCTGAGGGTCCCTTTAAACCACAGGACCAACCCATGAAAGGTAGTTTTAGTATAGATCCTGCGGTGTTTAAAGATGATGATGGTGGTTATTACATGTATTTTGGCGGATTATGGGGCGGTCAACTTCAAAAATGGCAAACAGGTGAATTCAGTAAAGATGGAGCAAGGCCTTACGACCTAATACCTGAAGATAGTGAACCCGCACTTTGTCCAAAAGTTGCCAGGCTTTCTGATGATATGTTAGAATTTGCCGAAACTCCGATAGATTTGGTAATCCTGGATGAAAATGGGATACCATTGCTTGCCGGTGATAATGACCGGAGGTTTTTTGAAGCTTCATGGATGCACAAATACAAGGGCAAGTATTACTTCTCCTATTCAACAGGAGATACACATTATATCTGTTATGCCATGGGAGACAGTCCCTATGGACCGTTTACATATAAGGGTGTCTTGCTAAATCCTGTTATTGGTTGGACCAATCACCACTCGGTAATAGAGTTCGAAGGTAAATGGTATTTATTTTACCATGATTGTTCACTATCTGAAGGAAAAACACACCTAAGAAGTGTGAAAGTAACGGAACTTACTTACAGGCCGGACGGAACCCTCGAAACCATTGATGCATATAACAAAAAAGGCTAAATTTAAATCTAGCATAGTTTTATATAGTTAATTTTGAGAGTGAGAAGCCTGGGGACAGTTTTAACTGTATTCCAGGCTTTTATCTTATAAATTAGCTGCAAACAGGGAGGGTTTCTGATCATCAAGTACATAAGATTCTACCAGAACAAGGTTGATACCAATAACACCTTGCCTATGGGCATTGACCGCTATACGATCAAGGAAATTCAGAAATTTCTTTGCTCCATATTCCCCATGATTCAGTCTGCTTAATCTCTTCCTCTGATGGTGTCCAAACTTTCATCATAGCTCATTTTTTTATTTATATAATTAACTTTATACACATGAAGTTGAAAAGTTCCATGAATTTCGAATTCTGGAATATATACTTATTTTATACAGCATAAAACTATTAAAAATTGATATGTCTCAAATTGAGGAACTATTGGTAGATTCGTCCCGTGCAATTGCAGATATAGCCATTGTAAAAATTGGTGCCCAACAAAACGGTTTTGACGAGGTTGTTGATATTATAAGAAAGGACCAATATCCTTTGGCGATGAGGGCTGCCCGGATCATACAGATTATTGGCATACAACACCCCAGTCTTGTCAGGAAACATATACCTGAGTTTTTGGTAATGCTCAGAACAACCAGGGTTGATGGAGTAAAAAGGGCTATCTTAAAGATATTTGCTGATTGTCCATTATATTTTACAGAAGACCAATGGGGCGAAATGGCCGACATCGCTTTCGAATTTGCCGATGACCGTAACCAATCAATAGCTGTTAGGGCATTTGCTGTTGATATACTTGTAAAACTGATTAAAATATACCCCGAACTTAAGCCTGAACTAATTGCCATTCTCGAATCGATGTACCCTGATGGATCTGTCGGACTTAAAAACAAATGCAGAAAGCTGTTAAAAAAGTTGCGGGATTAATTTGTTCAATGTACGAACCTTAAATATCCTACCCCTATACCCTTTCCTTCAAAATCTTTTCTAAATCTCCATACCCCAATTGAACCGGATGATTTTTTAGTCCGGTTTGCTCAATAATCAGTTCAAAATCAGATTCAGTTATTCCATACTGTCCCAGATTCGGGATGTTTAACCTGTCTGTAAACTCTTCGATATATTCAACAAACCTGATAGCCAGATCCTCAGTATCTTCCTCATTGGAAATAAGCTTGCCAAGGGTTGCCATTTTTTTAACAACGGTGTTATTTTCCGATTCAATGGCTTTTTCAAGTGTAATCCGGTTTGTTAATCCCATTAAAGTGCCGCAAACAACTCCATGAGGAACAGGAAACAAGCTCCCCAATGGCTGGGCAAATCCATGTACCACACCTAATCCGGCATTGGCCAATGCAATTCCCGATAAATAAGCGGCGTAGGACATCTTTTCCCGGCCTTCGAGATTGCTTCCATCAAACACAGCTAACTCCAATCCCTCGATAACCTTTTGTATTCCATCGATAGCCAAGGCATCTGTAAATGAGTTTGATTTTGTAGAAATATAGGATTCAACAAGCTGGGTCAATGCATCCATTCCTGATGCCGCAGTAACACTGGGCGGACAATTAATCGCCAACTCGGGACTAATAATAGCATGATCAGGAACATAATTATCATGACGCAATGATTTTTTAAACCCTCTTACCCCCATCCTCGAAATGACGGCATTTTTGGTTGCCTCGCTGCCGGTTCCAGCAGTTGTTGGCATAGCAATAAAAGGCACTTTATTACCAGAAGGTAACCTGTCTCCCACTCCTTCAAGGTAATCTTTGATTGATCCTTCTTCCTTGAGCATAGCAGCGATAGCTTTACCTGCATCAATAACGCTTCCACCACCAATAGACACTACTATATCGGGTATATTTTCACGGAATTGTTCAACGATACTATCAATATCATCAACCTCGGGTTCGTTACCAATATTTACCTGATCGATACCAAAACCTGACGTAACAAGGCTATTTAATATTTTGGAACTGTAAGCACTTTGGGCAAACGAAGATTTACCAGTTACCAATACTATATGCTTACCATAATTGCTGGCAATGGGTGCCAATTTTTCCCAGGCCTTGGCTCCAAATACTAAATGCGGTATTTTAGCAACCTGAAACATATTACCAACTTTCAATATCAGTTGGACAAACAATCAGGTGCTTATCCCCTCGCCTGGGCTGGGCCATCATATCAGCAACAGTTTCCTTCCATGTTTTATAATGATCCGTATCTTTATGGGCAACAGCCGCTTCTTCAGTCTCATAGGCTTCATAAAGAACAAACTTATTGGCATCATTAGCATCCCTGAGCAGATCAAAACGTAGATTCCCCTTTTCCTGAACCGATTTCTTATGGTTTGCTGTTGAGGCTTCAATAAAGGCTTCTGCCATTCCTGGCTTAACCCAAACATGTACAAAAGTTACCAGCATAATATAGTTGTGTTTTGGTTTTCCCTATAAAGTTAGCGAATAGTTTGGAGATGGAAAGCATAACCAGACTTCGCTAAAGTTACCATACTACGATAACATTTACTACAAGCAAGGAATAACCTAGGGACAGGTTATCGACTTTTTGTACAGCCTCTTTGTTATAGTAAAACAACTAGAAAGGTTAAAGTAGCTGCTTAATATACATGAGTGGTGCACCCACACAAACGAGCCAAGAATTTTAAACGCATTTCTTGATTCCACATTCTAAATTCTACATTAAATACTATATTTGCATGGAAATTTATACCGTGTATTAGTATACCACGTAAAAAACTAAGCTCATGATACTATTTGTGACCAACAAGCCGTTTTACTACCAACCGTTCAGTTTATTCATTTCTAATTCTCAGTATTATGTCTAAAGCACTTGTATTATTGTCAGGCGGACAAGATTCGACCACATGCCTGTTTTGGGCAAAAAAGCAATTCGATGAAGTAGAAGCCATAGGTTTTGACTATGGTCAAAAGCATAAACTGGAGTTGGAACTTGCTGCAAAAAATGCAGCAAATGCCCTGGTGCCCTTTTATATGACCAAGGTTACAATGCTGAGCGATATTTCCACCAATGCTCTTACCTCAGCTAATATGGAGGTTGAGGAAGCTGTACAGGAAGGAATGGCTCCCAACACATTGGTTGAAGGCCGCAATTTGATATTTATTACCTATGCAGGTATATACGCCAAGGCAAGAGATATCTGCAATATTGTTATGGGAGTTGGGCAAACAGATTATAGTAATTATCCAGATTGCAGGGATGAGTTTATTCAGGCTGCAAACAAGGCACTATCACTTGCCACTGATTATGAATTTAAGATCCATACCCCCCTGATGTGGAAATCTAAAGCAGAAACCTGGCAAATAGCCGATGAATTGGGGGTTGTGGAAATAATCAAAGAGAATACATTAACTTGTTATAATGGAATACCGGCTGAAGGCTGTGGAAAATGCCCGGCCTGCAAGCTTAGGAGAAAAGGCTGGGAGGAATTTTCAGCCCGAAGATTTAAGAATGAAGCTTGAAACAGAGATGTAAGAGATGCCCTGTTTTGCGTCTGTACCGGTGAACAGAAAGTGTGTGAGTTTACTGCATTTTTCGATATAATACTATTCATTATACATTATTATAAATCATGTCCATCACCCATTTAGGAAAAAATACAGAATATCCTTCAGATTATAATCCGGAATTACTAGAATCGTTTGACAATAAGCACCCAAATCGCGATTACTGGGTAAAATTCAATTGTCCGGAATTTACGGCCCTCTGTCCTATTACTGCACAACCAGACTTTGCCACTATTTACATAAGCTATATTCCAGATCAAAAACTTGTAGAAAGCAAGAGCCTGAAACTTTACCTATTCAGTTTTAGAAACCATGGCTCGTTTCATGAAGATTGCATCAATACAATCATGGATGATCTGATCAAACTTATGGATCCAAAATATATTGAAGTATGGGGCAAATTTATGCCCAGAGGAGGTTTGTCCATCGATCCTTATTGCAATTATGGAAAACCTGGGTCTAAATACGAAGTAATGGCCTGGCACAGAACCCAAAACCATGATATGAATCCGGAGAATATTGACAATAGGTAGAAGTTACTGATTATTAGTTCTCAAATGAGATTTTTTATCAAATTTAACGCTCAATAAACACATGTATAGCATTCATTATTAGATAGAAACGGACTGCAGGTTCATTTTTATGTAAAAAAAGTAAAAACATGACAATCATCAGGTTCATGGTTGTTTAAAATTGCAGATATTTGGCCACTTAAAATTTTGTTTAACTCAATTAATTCTATGAACTAAAAAATGGGAAAAGTACTCATAATTGGGGCCGGTGGAGTAAGCAATGTTGTTGTTAACAAATGCGCTGCTCAGCCTGATGTTTTTGAAGAAATTATCCTGGCTTCGCGCACAAAAAGCAAATGCGATGCAATCGCCGAAGGAGTAAAAAAACGTACAGGACGCACCATCATTACCGAGCAACTCGATGCCGATGATGTAAAACAAACTGTTGCATTGATCAGGAAGTATACCCCTGAACTTGTTTTAAACGTTGCCCTTCCGTATCAGGATTTGGCAATAATGGATGCCTGTCTGGAGACCAATACACATTATCTGGATACAGCTAATTACGAACCAATCGACGAGGCCAAATTTGAGTACAAATGGCAATGGGCTTATCGTGACCGTTTTAAAAATGCTGATATTATGGCCCTTTTGGGCAGTGGGTTCGACCCGGGAGTAACCAATATATTTTGTGCCTATGCACAAAAGCATCTCTTCGATGAAATTCATTTTGTGGACATCGTCGATTGTAATGGTGGGGACCATGGAAAAGCTTTTGCCACCAATTTCAATCCTGAGATAAATATACGTGAAATCACCTCACGTGGACGCTATTGGGAACAAGGTGAATGGAAAAGCACTGATCCTTTATCGGTAAAGCAAGATTTTGATTTTCCGGGTGTTGGTGAACGAAAAATGTACCTGATGTACCATGAGGAAATGGAATCGTTGGCACAAAACTTAAAAGGACTAAAAAGAATCAGGTTTTGGATGACCTTTGGTGAAGAATACCTGACACATTTAAGGGTACTTCAGAATGTAGGAATGACAGGAATCGAACCTGTTGAATATGAAGGCCACCAGGTGGTTCCGCTTCAATTTCTGAAAGCTGTCCTTCCCGATCCGGGATCTTTGGCTGAGAACTATACCGGAAAAACTAGCATTGGATGTGTTATCGAAGGGATTAAAGATGGCAAACAAGTCCGTAAGTTTATCTATAATATATGTGACCATGCCGAGACCTATAAAGAAGTTGGCTCACAGGCTGTATCGTATACCACTGGCGTACCAGCTATGATTGGAGCAAAAATGATGCTTACCGGCAAATGGAACAAAGCCGGCGTTTACAATATGGAAGAATTTGATCCCGACCCGTTTATGGAGGATCTTAACAAGTATGGTTTACCATGGCAGATAGAGGATTGGAAGCATTCGGTAAAATAAACCTAAACAAAGAACAATTAGCAGGGATTAAAACTCCCTGCTTTATTGTCAATGAAAGCAGGATTGAGGAAAACCTGCAGTTAATTGACCGGGTACAAAAAGAATCGGGGTGTAAAATATTACTGGCCTTTAAAGGTTTTGCCATGTGGAGCCTTGCTCCTCTTGTCCGTAAATATTTACCAGGCATTTCAGCCAGTTCTGTCAATGAAGCCATGTTGGGAAGGGAAGAATTTGGAGGCGAGGTCCACGTATACTCCCCTGCTTATTCCGAAACAGACATGAACATGCATATCAGGCTTGCCGATCATATTGTGTTCAACTCCCCCCAGCAATGGATTAAATACAAAGAACTTGTTAAAATGAATCCTCATATTTCTGCTGGTTTGCGGATTAATCCTGAACATCGCGAAGTTGAAACGGAAATTTATGATCCTTGTGCTCCCTATTCAAGATTGGGAACAACTCATGAGAATTTCACAAATGACCTTGATGCCCTTAAAGGTATATCAGGGTTGCACTTTCATAATTTATGCGAGCTGAACAGCGATGCCCTTGAGAGAACATTAAAGGTTGTTGAGGAAAGCTTTGGTTTTTACTTCGATAAAATCAAGTGGATTAACTTTGGCGGGGGCCATCATATTACCCGAAAAGATTATGATGTCGACAAACTAATACAATTGATCAAGGACTTTAAATACAAACATAACCTTGAGGTTTACCTCGAACCAGGTGAAGCAATTGCCCTGAATTGTGGTGTCCTGGTTTCTGAAGTCCTGGATGTTTTCAAAAATAAGATGAACCTGGCAATTCTTGATACGAGCGCTACTACTCATATGCCAGATGTACTTGAAATGCCTTACAGACCTGAGATAAATGGAGCTGGAAAACCGGGGGAAAAGGTACATACATACCGTCTTGGCGGACCATCTTGTTTAGCCGGCGATGTTATAGGTGATTATTCCTTTGATCAACCTTTAAAAATTGGAGATAGAATAATGTTTGGCGATATGGCTCATTATTCAATGGTTAAAACAACGACTTTTAATGGCGTTAACCTACCATCAATTTACATGTTCAACTCTGAAAGCAATACCATAAATCTCATTAAACAGTTTGGTTATGAAGATTTTAAAGGCAGGCTATCTTAATCAAAATATTTATAGTCAGAAGAAAGCATATTTTAAAGGAAAGAAAAGTAAAAATAGTTGATGATTCCGAATCATCTTTTTTTACTTATTATATATTTCATAAACTATTTTTTATATATATTTGCATATCCATTTATTTAGATATGTAACTATGTATAAATCTTTTCTTTTTATCGCATTTGCAATTATCTCACTCACAGATATAAGTGCACAACAAGTAACTAATGTGAATTCAAGTGAATTCTCAAAACTAATTGAATCAGGTGAAGGAATCATTCTTGATGTAAGAACACCTCAGGAATACAGTCAGGGGCATATCAATAATTCTACAATGATAAGTACGAATGATCCTAAATTCGTTGAAAAAGTAAGTCTTTTACAAAAAGATAAACCTATTTATGTTTATTGTTTGACAGGCAGCAGAAGTAGAGCAGTGGCCAATTATTTATCAAAGAATGGGTATAGCAAAATATATAACCTAAGTCGGGGAATAATGGAATGGCAAAGTGCAGGCTATTCTGTTGTAAAGAGTGCTGGTCCTGTTAAGAATGAAAACAAAAGTTACACAGTCACCGAATTTCAACAACTTATAGCAAAAAACAAGTTGGTACTGGTTGATTTTCATGCTACTTGGTGTTCCCCATGCAAACAAATGGCTCCTGATATCGAAAAACTAAAGACAAATTACAAAGACAAGGCTTTGGTAGAGAAAGTAGAAGTACAGGCCAACAAAGCGCTTCAAAGCAGCTATAATGTAACCTCTATACCAGAACTTATTCTTTTTAAGAATGGAAAGGAAATCTGGAGGCATACAGGCATAGCCAGTTACGAAGAGCTGGCAAAAGTATTGGATACGAACCAATAGTCTATTCAATTTGAGAATCCGTTACATCAATGGGAGTATCGCTATGCATGGATATCCCTTGGTAAACCGGATACCACGAACCACCAATATTTTCAGTAATATCGCATTGGTCAATAACAATGTTTCCCGTGTGGTTATTGCTTACAAAAAAAATGGCTGAACCATATGCATTTACGGTATTCCGGGTGATTTTGCACCCGTAAAGAGCTAATTGCATGGTGTTTCCATCATTGTAAATAGCTCCCCCACTTCCTCCTCCAGGAGTTCCATCTTTTGCCGGATTACCACCATTTCCGATGGCCTTATTGTGTGAAAACAAACAATTATAGATAGACCAGGATACACCAATACTGCTTAATGCTCCACCATTTGATCCGGAATTTCCATAACCTTCGGCACCCCCAAATGTACTATTGACGACATAAACCGGATTGCCTTCGTATTGACTGAACACCCTTACTGCAGCTCCTCCTACATCTGGTCCTGTACTGGCACATATATTGTTAAAAAAACTACAATTCACAATTTTTAACCTGCCTCCCCTTACCCAGACAGCACCTCCCCCATCAAATTCCGTTTCGGCACTTGAATTGCCATTCATAAAAGTCAGGTTTTGAAGAGTCAACCTTGGATGATCCTGGTTTTGACAGTGCTCAGTTGTCCAATGTTGATCTTGATCACAGGTATTCATATACAATATCCTGGTCATTCCTTCACCACTTAATGCAACCAGGCCACCACCATCGATCACTATATCAGGATATGCATCATTAAACACCTTTGCTGGCCTGTCCATTTTAATTACTACCATTGAATCCCCGCAGTTGAAAGTTATTTTCCCACCTTGAGAAACTGCATCAACAAACTCATCGCAAGTACAACTTTCCGGAGTACCATCTCCGATCACCTGATCTGGTTTTGATACATCCTCAAGCCCTGCATCTGCCGGATAGGGATAATTACCTTCAGGGTTTCCAGCTTCTGGACTATCCTGAAGGTTTTCCAATAAGGGTTGGGCAGTAATGGAATTATTCTTCAAGTCGTCGGAGCATGAATTTAGAACCGAAATGGCTAGAACAGCTATCGATAATATAGATGATAGATTTTGTCTGGTTGTAACTTTCATATTGTTGCTTTTTAGAAATATAAGAATTTTAACAGACCTTGCCCAAAATATTATTACTTGTTTTTAAACCTTAAGCCGGTCAATGGGTTTAAGTATATGGAAACCTCCTGTTCAATATAGAGGTTTGCAAATATTAAGAACACATATATATAAATTAATGATTACTAGTAGTGTAGAGTCTAAAACTCCTTATTCAGCTTATTTAAATTCTTTTATTAGCACCCTAAAAAGCGTTTTTTATGAACGGGACAATATTGAAAAGTTTGTTCAAAAAAGAGGATTTCCTGCCCTGGTCTTAAGAGATATTATGGCTAAAAAACCTTTATCTGTTGCAATCCCGAAAGAATATGGTGGTCGTGGTGTTGTTGTAAAGGAATGCCTTGGAATTTTGGACGCATCCTCTTATGAATCACTTCCTTTATCCTTAACCCTGGGAATTAACATGGCCTTGTTCCTTCAACCTGTAGTAAAATATGGACAAGAGTCAATAAAAAAGGGCATCTTCGAAAGGTTTATCATGCATCAGAATATGGGCGGTTTAATGATAACTGAGCCAGATTATGGTAGTGATGCTTTAAATATGCAAACATCCAATTATAAGCAAGGTTCGTCCTACCACATTCAAGGCACAAAACATTGGCAGGGATTAACCGGTTTAGCTGATTATTGGTTGGTTACATCACGGCAAAAAGATGAAGTAGGGAAATTAAGGAGGGATATTGATTTCTTTGTATGCGATGTACAACAAGCAGGGCAACAGGTTCAGGTAGAGGAATATTACAACAATATGGGATTATACCCCATTCCGTATGGAAAAAACATTCTTGACATGCATGTACCTGAGCAATACAAACTTATACCTGAATCAAACGGGTTGAAGTTAATGATAGACTTGTTGCATCGGAGCCGCTATCAATTTCCGGGTATGGGTATGGGATTCATCCGCCGCATATTGGATGAAGCCATTAAGCATTGTACAACCCGGTTTGTTGGGGGAAAGCCACTATTGGCATTGGATCAGGTAAAACACCAGGTATCAAAAATCCAAAGCGCTTTCACCATCTGTTCAGCTATGTGTTCAAGAAGTGCTGCATACAGTGGAATTGAAAACAATTTGGCAACAGATGCTATTGAGGCAAATAGCCTAAAGGCTTATGTTACAGACCTGATGCAAGAATCTGCCCAGACCTTAACTCAGCTCAGTGGAGCCAATGGTTATAAAGCTGAGAGTCTGGGAGCAAGAGGGATAATTGATTCAAGGCCATTTCAAATATTCGAAGGGTCAAATGAAATGTTGTATACACAAATCTCCGAATTGGTCCTAAAAATGATGGGCAAACATAAAAATAAAAACCTCTATGAATTTTTAATGAGTTTTGATTTAACCAAAAATATTGCTGATCAGTTTAAGTCTTTATTGGACTTTACCTTAGAATTAAAAAACAAACAACGAAAAACCATTGATTTAGGAAAGATCATTAGCCGGGTTATATCTGCGAACCTTGTTGCTGATTTAGGATTGAAAGGTTTTAGACAAGATTTAATCCATGATTGTTTGGAAACCATAAAACATGAAATCTCGATGTTTGTCAGTTCCTATAAATTCCAAACAAAAGTTTCACCGATTGAGGAGTATAAAGATTCCAGCTCTTGGTTAGCGCTAAGCTAAGCTTTTTATTGTGCATAGAAACAATACTAAATACATTGTTTTAGGTAGTTACACATGCATTACACCGCTATAAAGGCTGTATAATGCGTGTGTTTTGGAGAAGAATTAAACCCGAAATATGCATTAGAAAATCTAATCCATATTGAAATTGCTTCAATATAAGTCGTTTCACTTACTTGTTTCGAATATTCATACTCAATTATATTTATTACGTTCATGAACTCCCTATAGTCGGTTCACCATAGCGGTGCTATGATTCATCTCTCCAAGTCCTTCTATTTTTGCATTTTCAACCTTCATAACGAAGTTCTAATACATAATCCGGGTTAAAACCATAAGCATATAACGGCTGACCTTTTTATCACTTTTTTAGTCGACGGGGACCAAAATTTAGATAAAGCCTACTCTTTTTGTATGTATGCAAGCACTAAAACATCGCCCTACAAAACAAAAAACAAAAAAACGGTTGTTAGCCGCTTGTAGTCGTTTATAGTCGCTTATACCGGTTAATCTTTTGGTGCAAAGCAAATTATTCCTTATTTTGGGTGAGATTTAAAAGGTGCGTATATACACTAGTTGGCACCAATAGCGATCGCAGCTTGATAAGTTTGTGCGTAACATTAATGTTCTGCTTTAATTTATGCTTTCAATTTAAACTCAGATCAGATGACAAAGTTAGCGTACAAAATAATTAGACGATAAGATGGCTATTTCAATGATAAAGTAAATTAATTGATTGGATTATTTGTTTTATAAGGCTCCAGATTATTAATTAGTTAAATGCTATGGCAAGAGTTACACTGATAAAATATCTTCAACACTTGATTTCAGAGATTAATTTACATGAAAGGGATCAAGAAATTACTGATGATGAAATGATTCGATTCTCATCAGAGTTAAAAAAGTTTAGATTGCTGATTAAGAATTCTGATGATTTGCCACAATTTCTCAAAGATGAGTTATTGCCGATTGATTTTCACTATGATTTGCCTAAGGTGAGAAAGAGGAACTTTTTGTTTTTGTTTAAATTATTTTTCACAGCACCATATCATGTTCGGATGAAGACTATTGAGCACGAAAAAAGACTTAGTGAGTTACTTGATGTGGCGGGTGATTTAAAACGAGTTTATAATAAAGCTTTGTATATCCAGGATATTGACAAGTGTTATATTGGATAAAGCTACAGGTGCCAACAAAAAATATAGGTCATTGGGCGGATGATGCTAATTTTGAGAAGTGAATACAATTAATAAAACATATAGCGGTCGGATAGGATGGGTGCTTTGAATTGCCCAACGCCCCATATTCAGACCGTTGGCAAACATTTGATGACAGAACTGCAAAATGACAGATAATCAAATAAAAATAGACTTTAGATTCGTTAATAAGGATGAATTATCACATCAGAATGGATTGATTTCTCACTTTGAGACTAACACCAATTCTAATAAAATTCTGGTTGATTATAAATATAAAGGAGAACCAAATAACAATAGGATTCAATTAGAATTATCTGGAGAAATAAATGGAAAGAGCATAATAAGTTCTCACGGCATAAATGAAAATATTGAATTACCATATCAATATCCCAAACGCTTTGAATTAAGTGATTCCAAAGGAGATTTTATTGCAATTCCACACAATCAAGGTGTTTATATTCTTCGAGCTGACAGTAATGACAAATACCTGATTAAGTACCAGACTAAAAAGTTTCTGACTTGTTTTTTCGTAGGTGATTTGTTTTTATTAGTCGAGGAAAAAGGATTTAAAATTGTGTATTTGGCTGACTTTACCGAGCGTTTCGTGTTGTTTGAGAATAAGCTAAAGATTTTTATAAATGCTCTACAGGTAATAGAAAATCAGGTTTATGCGATAATCCAAGATGTGGAGATAAACCAAATGAAATTATTTGTTTTTGATAAGCAAGTTTGTTCATTTGATAATTATTCCGAATATAATCTTGCTGACTTAATAGAATCAAAACATCTCTCAGAGAGCCTTAAATATGAAAAAGAGACAAAATTAGCAGGGATTCCCGTTTTTCATTATAACTCACTTATTGATAGCTGGAGATTTGTTGCTAATAATAAATGGAATTCCTTGATTGGTAGAATTGAGGATTGGTTAAAACCAGAAAAACATGGAGAATATTTTATCCGAAAAGAGAGATATGATTATATTGAACTTGAAATAAAAACGTTTGCCAACAATGTGTATAATTCATAAGGGTTTCAGTGGTATGCGAAGCATAGTCTCCCGCTTCAACTTCGGTAACGGTGGATACTTTCGCAGTCCGCAATCCCTTACGAAATCATAGTGTGCCAAGAAGTGGAGCAAAGTATATAAACGGGCTCTGCATGCATTAATAGAGATGGCGGAACCGACCCGCCGAAGTCGCTTTACAGGAAGAGGCTTCAAACCACCTAAAGGTGCTGTTGTAAAGAGCAATGGTACTGAGCGTTTAGGAAAAGGTCACATCATGAGTGTGATTAGGTAAGGATAAAGGAGATGAACGAAAGTGAACCTCTGAAGAGGTGTCGAGAACGTAGCACATTCAGTCAAAAGCCACGGAGTATGGTACGGGGTTATAAGTGCAGCGGGAACCTG
>JBNKPU010000148.1:0-9986 GCA_050295515.1 Bacteroidales bacterium
GCTGATGATTATGTTGATAATGCATCCATTGAAATGTACCGTATCAGGAAAAGGTATGCGTACCTTACATCTGAATTTGTATGCCTTACCAGCGATGTAAACTGGTATCCCGAATCGGGCGTAGGCTACAATACTAAAAAGGGTGGATGGTACCAACCAGATTTCTCCACTTTTTCAACCACTGTGCATACCAGTGCGGGGTTGACAGCCGTTTCTCAAGGGCAAGTATCAAAACCAGATACTTTAACAACAAAATTTGTTACAAACGAAGCACTACCAAAAATAAGTTTATTGATAGGGAAATATAATCACAAATCGATTCTTGTCGATTCTGTTGAGTATAACTTGTTTTCATGGCAAAAGAATAATTTTTTTAAAACATATTTAGATTCGATCAGCGATACCATACCATCTGTTATTCGTGAATTGCGCAATGAGTATGAGGCAGATAAGGGGCTGTCTTATGGGTTTGATCGTTTTAGTTTGGTAGAAGTGCCTCTGCATTTTTGCCTGGACAGGCATGTCTATTCATTGACCAGCAGTGCCGTGCAACCCGAAACAATCCTATATCCTGAAAAAGGAGCAATACTGAAGAACTCAGATTTCAAGCATCGCAAGAAACGCACTGAAAAGGATATGAAAAATAACAACCAGGAAGTAACGGCAAAAGAATTGCAGATACGTATGTTAAAACAGGCCATCCGTGATAATTTTTTAGCCAAGCCAGGTGATAGATTTATGTATTATGACATTGTGAATCCCCAAACACTAAATATTTTCCCTAACTTTTATTCTCTCACAACACAATTTCATTCAGACAGTTATTGGCTATTGAATCAAACACTTGAGGTGTTCCTTATGAATCGGAATTATGCCACAGGTTATACAGCACCCTGGAGCAGGGACGGTTTGAGTACCAGTGAAAAAATTAATCTGGAATTAAAACAAAAATCCTTACAAGAACTTTTGGCAACCGGGGTACGAAAGGAAAAGGAACAAAGGGGGCAAATTAACTTGAACGATGTAATACAGGCAAAAGGCATGCAGCTTTTTGGTATGTTACGTGCCCGGTATGGGAAGGAAAAATTTGACCTGTTTATCCTTGATTTTATCAAAATGTATCCCCATCAAATATTTGGCATAGAGGATTTTACACAAGCTATTCAGGCTGCATTTGGCGATGATGTTAGCAAAGATATTGAAAAATGGTACAGTATACAGGAACTGCCCGGATATCTGATACAGGATGTAAAAAATTACAAGATTGTCGAAGATGAATATACACGCTATCAGGTTCGGTTTAGTGTTTCCAATCCAGCCCAGGTTGACGGACAGGTTACTGTTAGCATGGAATTTAAGGACGAAAACGGGAACCGTCGTCAAGAGTGGTGGAACAGTAGTATTCATGTTGATTACTCGAAAGACGTGTTCGTTCCAGCACAATCGTCCCGGGAAATAGGAATGGTGTTTTCAACAGAACCGGTTAAAATGGCCGTTTTTACGAGCATTTCCGAAAACCTGCCAAACTATCTACAATATAATTTTAGTGGTTTTGAAGGGACTTCTACCGCCCAACCTTTAGATACCGTGAGGAGTATCCCCTTTTTTAATTCCTATAAGGAAAACAATGTATTCATAGTTGATAACGAAGATGATGGGTTTAGTACTGTTCAAAAAAGCCAGAAAGGAGTTCTAAAAGAATTGCTTGACCAAAGACGAGAAGCAAATTATCCTTATTCAAGAATACGGTTTTGGGATCCGCCAGGGAACTGGCAGAAGGTTTTACGCTCAGGATTCAATGGCAACTATATCCGCTCTGCAATGTATACCCAGGGGGGCGATGGAGCACAGAAAGTTATGTGGAAATGGCCTGTGCAGGAACCTGCGATTTACGATGTGTATTTTTACCTGGATAAATTTGAAATGGGGTGGGGGAGCAACCGTAAAAAAGCAGATTATAATTTTAAGGTAACCCATACTGAAGGAGAGGAGGATATTCACCTTTCATGGGAGGAATTGGAATCAGGCTGGAATTACCTGGGAAGCTGGTATATAGATATTGATACTGCGAGTGTTTCCTTATCGAACAAATCGCAGGGATCCATGATATTTGCTGATGCAGTGAAATGGGTGAAGGATTAGTTCTGGGCATAAAAAACAAAGACCGGTTATTTCAAGGAAATAATAGTACACTTGACAAAACAGAAACGAAATGAACATGAAGAATAGGTTAAAAAGCTCGCTACCACATTTTTTTATTGCAGTGTTTGTCTTCTTTGGAAACCACAGCCTTTCAGCTCAACAATTGCTTACCTTGGACGAAGCAATTCAGATAGCTCTGGAAAATAGTCCAGATATAATTCAATCGGAGTTGAATATGACCATCAAACTTGAAAACCTTAGGGCTAAAGAAGCAACAACGAAATCCAATTTTTCTTTTCAGGTAACTCCGTATTCATATTCCCAGAGTAGGGGATATGATGATTTTGCTGCTACCTGGAACACGAACCGTACAACAGAATCATATGGTGAATTTATTGTTTCGCAACCTATTGTTCCTACCGATACTCGTATTAGCTTGCGTAACCAATTTGGATATCAGGATGCTTATAGTGAGTATAGTGGCGTAAGCAATACGGGTTTTAACAATAACCTTTACCTGCAGCTTTCTCAACCACTGTTTTCCTATAATAAGATAAAAATGGAACTGGACCAGCTCAAGCTGGAACTCGAAAATTCAACATACAGTTATGCTTTGCAGCGTATGTACCTCGAGCAACAGGTAACTCAATTCTTCTATGCTGTTTATCAACGACAGATGTCGCTTGATATCTCAAAAGATGAATACGAAAACCAGAAAACCAGTTATGAGATCATAAAATCAAAGGTTGAAGGTGGACTGTCGGCACAAGAGGAGCTTTTCCAAGCCGAACTTAACCTGGCAACAAGCGAGAGCAGCCTGCAGAACAGCCAGGTAGAGCTGGCAAATGCCAAAGACCAGTTCAAAGAATATATCGGAATGCCCCTGAACAAGGATTTTGACATTATTGCAGATGTTGATTTTAAATATGTTTTGATAGATCAGGATAAAGCAATTAATCATGGACTCAATAGCCGTTTGGAACTGCAGCAGCGTGAAATTGACCTTCAGAATAGCCATAATAATCTAACCATGACCAAGGACATCAATAAATTTGGAGGGAATGTTGATTTATCTGTTGGAATTTTTGGGGAGAACGAACAGCTTCCCCAGATCTATGAAACTCCCACACGAAGCCCTGCTGTTATGCTAACTTTTAATATTCCTATCTGGGATTGGGGCGAACGAAAATCTCGGATAAAGGCTGCAGAGGCAAGCATTCGAATACAGGAAATAAACATATCAAACGAAAAAACAAATATTGAACTTGAAATTCGTCAGATATACAGAAACTTGCAGAACTTGGTAATGCAAGTAGATATTGCTGAGAAGAATGTTAAAAATGCACAGCTTACATACGACATTAACCTTGAACGATATCGTAACGGGGATTTGACAAGTATGGATCTGGATAGGTACCAGAATCAACTCTCCGAGAAGAAAATGAGCTTGTCGACTGCTTTAATAAACTATAAGCTGGAGCTTTTAAACCTGAAGGTAAAGTCACTTTGGGATTTTGAAAACGATGCATCGTTTGTGCCTAAAGATTTGCTTGAAAATATTAAAGATTAGTAATGCTGATGCTACAGAAATAGTTGCTTAATACTTTCCAGGATCGATGAAAAAAAGAACAATACAATAAACAATATAACTATGGCCTCTACAAAAAAGTTTACATGTCTGATAATGCTTGCTACCCTTCTTTTTTCCTGTAAAAATAACCAGGATAAGCTTGATAAAGACATTTCAATGCCTGTCTCGGTAATGGAAGTTGAACCATCAGGCATTAAAAAATACATTGAGGTAAACGGTAATGTTGCCCCATTAAAAAAAGCAGAGTTAAAAGCTGAGGTTTCCGGATTGTACCAAATCCAAATAAATCCAAGGACACACCGGGCTTTTAAATTAGGCGATTATGTTGAAGCTGGAAAAACCCTGGTAAAACTGGAAGATAAAGAGTTTGAGAATAACATAAAAATGGAGTCGCTGAAGTTGAACCTCGAGGTTTCCAAACAGACCTATGACAAGCAAAAATCGCTGTACGACAAAGGAGGGGTTACATTGAGCGATCTAAAAAGGGCCGAAATTGAATATATCAATGCCAAATACAGTTATGAAGATGCCACAATCCGGTTGGAAAAATTAAATATAATGGCACCATTCTCTGGTATTATTGTGGAGCTCCCATACCATACTCCTGGAGTGAGGATCAATGCTGGCACTTCAATATCAACCATGATGGACTATAGCAACCTGATCATGGAGGTTGACTTTCCTGAAAAAAACCTTGCAGACCTCCGAATAGAACAAAATGTGCAGGTTACCAACTATACCCTGCCTGATGATACCTTAGCTGCAAAGATTTCACAATTATCACCAGCAGTAAATCCTGATACCCGTTCGTTTAATGGTATTATTACAGTAAAAAACCCGGATTTGTTGCTTCGCCCAGGAATGTTTGCCAAGGCCCGTGTAATTATTTCAAGTGTGGATAGTACCATTGTTCTTCCAAAAGATATAATTCTCATAAAGGAGCGTGGATACACAATTTTTGTGGCAGACAAAGGATTGGCGCGCGAAAGAATCATATCATTTGGACTCGAAAATCCGAATGAGGTTCAAATTGTTTCAGGGCTTGATATCGGCGAAAATGTCGTTATAAAAGGATTTGAGACCTTGCGCAATAATGCCAAAATTAAAGTTGTAAAATAATACCAATACGGATGCAAAAAATCACCCGATTTTCGGTCGATCACCCGGTTACCATTACAATGGTTGTATTGGCGATTGTTCTTTTGGGATATATCTCCCTAAAAAAACTAAACCTGGATTTATTCCCTGAAATGGATGCCCCCCGGATATTTATCGAGATGGAAGCAGGCGAGCGCCCTCCCCAGGAGGTAGAAAAACAATTTGTTGAAAATATGGAAGCCCAGATCATACGACAAAAAGGAGTGAAAGAAGTTAGCTCCATCTGTATGGTTGGCTCGGCACAGTTAACTGTTGAGTACAACTGGGCTACCGATATGGACGAAGCTTTCCTCGATTTGCAACGAGGACTTGCTGCATATAGTCAAAACAACGACATTGATGAATTTACGATATCCCAGCATAATCCCAATGCGAGTCCGGTAATTGTTTATGCTTTGCGTAATCCTGAAATTAATGACATGAATGAATTGCGCCTTACAGCTGAAAATTTTATCCGGAACGAATTGATAAGACTTGAAGGTATAGCCGATGTAAGACTTACAGGTACAGAAGAACGACAAGTTG
The DNA here is from genome assembly GCA_050295515.1 of Bacteroidales bacterium. GTDB lineage: Bacteria > Bacteroidota > Bacteroidia > Bacteroidales > UBA10428 > UBA10428. The sequence goes on from JBNKPU010000148.1 coordinate 5,417, forward strand.
TTATCGAGACCAATCCAACGCTTCTGGATGCATACGGTATTACTACATCAAGTATTGTCCAGAAAATTGAAAGCATGAACCGCAATGTATCTGGAGGGAGCATTGTCGAAATGGGTAAAAAATACATTATTAAAAGCACTGGATTAATCAGTAGGGTAAGCGACTTCGAAAACCTGATTGTTGGATTTAAAACGGCTTCTGTTGCAGATCAATCTGTTACAGACAGAGATGTTGCAAATCAGGAAAGGGTTCCTGTATTGCTTAAAGATATTGCTGCAATAAGCTTTGAGAACAAAGATCCTGATAATATAGTGCGGATCAATGGGCAAAGGTGCTTGGGCTTGTCTATTTATAAAGAAACAGGTTATAATACCATTAAAGCACTGGATGATCTGGAAAAGGAAATGAATACGATCCAGAAGATGCTTCCAGGATATGAAATCCAGATAGTAAAAAACCAGGGTAGTTACATTAAAAGTTCTATCGATGAAGTTAAAAAAGCAGGTATACTAGGTATTATTATTGCAGTTATAGTCCTCTACCTGTTTCTGCGAAGTGTAGGAATTACCATGGTCGTGGGGGCTGCAATTCCAATATCAGTTGTTGCAACTTTCAACCTCATGTTCTTCAACCACCTTAGCCTAAACATCATGACACTTGGAGGTTTGGCCCTTGGTGCTGGTATGCTTGTGGATAACGCCATTGTTGTAATGGAAAATATATTCAGGAATAGGGAGAAAGGGCTTAGCATTAAAGATGCTGCAATTCAGGGAACAGCTGAGGTCGGTGGGGCGATTATAGCCTCAACCCTTACTACAATTGTTGTCTTTCTTCCAATTGTATATTTACATGGGGCTTCTGCTGCACTTTTTAAAGACCAGGCATGGACGGTGGCTTTTTCACTTCTGGCTTCGTTGTTTGTAGCCATATTTTTTATTCCGATGTTTTTTAATTTCTTGTTTAAAAAATCTACCCGTAAACTACATCTAAATTCAGTGCAAATAAAGTGGTACGGGAAACTGCTTGGTAAAATTCTCGATAATAAGTTTTTTGTATTGGGTATTGCATTTTGGTTGGTTGCAATAACCGGATTTATACTTCCTAAACTGGGAAACGAATATTTGCCAAAAAGCTCAAGCGGCGAGTTTTCTTTGGAAATAACAATGGATGAAGGAACACAGCTTGAACGAACCAATGATGCAGTAGAAAACTTGGAAAACATCCTTCATGATTTGTTGGATGAGCGTATCAAATCCATTTATACACAGGTAGGACCAGATAAAACGCAAAGCAAAAAACAAGTCTTCCAAAATGAAAATACAGCTTCAATAAAGGTAACCCTGATTGAAACAGCAATACCAAATACAGAGGACATTATTGATCAGGTAAGCCAAAGCTTGTCCGGGATTACAGGCATGGAGATAAATATAATGAAAGACGAAACAGCCCTGCAATCGACAATGGGTACTGATGAAGCTCCATTAACGGTCGAGGTTCAGGGCAAAGATTTAGAAGAATTGGAACAGATCACCAAACAGGTAAAAAACACACTGTTAGAATTGGCAAGTCTTACCAGTGTTGAAACATCCATTGAAGCTGGTGCCCCTGAGGTGGACGTTGTTATTGACAGGTATAAAGCTGCTATGTACAACCTGGATGCACAAAGTATCACAAATCAGTTGACAAACCAATTGATGGGAAGCGAAGCCGGAAAATTTGAGAAGAACGGTGAATTACAGAATATTAGTGTTAAGCTACCGGATATGTATCTGGCAGAACTACCCAACATCAAGCTTAAAAGTGGAAATGTCGAAGTGCCACTGTATGAGGTTGCAAGTTTGAAAGAATCTGTAGCACCCCGTCAAATGCACCGGCGTAACCAAAACAGGATTGGTAAGGTTATGGCTAACATTACCGGAGACAAATCATTCGACAAGGTGATTGCTGAGGTCACCGAAAAGATAGAGGACATAGATGTTCCCGCAGGCTATTCGATAAATATTACAGGCGAGGAACAGAAAAGAAAAGAAGCCATGTCAAGCTTGGGTTTTGCGCTGTTGTTATCAGTGATTCTTGTTTATATGGTAATGGCATCGCAGTTTGAGTCGCTTATCCACCCTTTTACCATTTTATTGACCATTCCATTGGCAGGAGTCGGAACTGTTTGGGCTTTTTATCTACTTGACAAGCCATTGAATATGATGGCCTATATCGGTATTATTATGTTGGGGGGAATAGCTGTAAACGATTCCATCATCCTGGTTGATTTTATTAATCAGCTTAGAGCCCAGGGGAATTCTTTGCGTGACTCTATAATTCAAGCAGGTGAAAGCCGTATCCGTCCGATCATAATGACAAGTTTAACCACAATACTGGCACTTTTGCCATTAACCATAGGATTTGGTGAAAGTGTTGCCATACGTTCATCAATGGCCATTGCTGTAATTGCAGGGCTTGTAACATCTACCTTGCTTACTCTGGTAGTTATTCCTTGTGTGTATTATGTTTTCGATCGAAAAAAAGAATCACCAAAAATCCTGGTCAGATAATGAAGTTTGTCATTCATAGAAAAACGCTTATTGCAATGCTTTTTATAGCATTGACCATGCTGGGATTCTTTTCGTATCGTCAACTGCCGGTTGAGTTGTACCCCAATGCCCAAATACCCAATCTGTTTGTACATGTATATAGTACATTGGAAGTTGATCCAACCTACATGGAAAACCATGCCATTATACCTATTGAGGGGGCAATTGGGACACTTCAGGATGTTGAAAAAATTGAATCCAGTTCAGGACAGACAAACGGTAAAATCTATATTTCATACAAGCAGAGTGCAAATATTAAACTGGCCTACTTGAAACTGATTGAAAAAATTGATGAGATACGAGCCAGTCTTCCTGAAGAATTTAATGTGCAGGTCTTTAAATTTGACATGGAACAGCTGAACAATATGATGATGACCATTCAGGTGCGGGGAGGTGGTGGCGTTGACCGTGTTCGTCAGGTAGCTGAAAGGGACATTGTACAAAAGATACAAAACATTGATGGTATTGCCAATGTGGCAGTTTTTGGGGGAAGAGATAAAACCATCGAAATTTATTTGGATGAGGAGGTTTGCAAGGCCCATAATATTACACCTTCAGATGTTCAGGCTGCTTTAAGGAACAATAGCCGTAACAGGATATTTGCCGGGAAGGTACTTGAAAACAACCGGCTTACATTCGTGAATGTAATAGCTGATTTTGATGAGCTGAGTGATATTGAAAATTTGATAATCAAAAGTGATCAGGACTTTCAGCTCAAAGATATTGCTACAGTCTTTTTTGGTGTCAAAGAAGAAACATCCTTAAGCAGGATAAATGGCAAGGAGGCGGTTACCTTGCAAGTAACAAGAGATGCACAAGCCAATGTAATTGACGTCTCACATGATGTAAAAAAACAAATTGCTGCTTTAAATGAAGCATTTTATTCCCAGGATATTGAAATAGTCATTCAGGAGAACCAGGGCGATACCATGGAGCGAAATATAAACCTAATTATTCGGCTGGCATTATTGGGCGGTATTCTAGCTGTTTTTGTGTTATGGATATTCTTACGTAACATTAGGTTGGTGGCAGTAGTAGCATTGGTATTGCCAATTTCGGTATATACAGCCTTCAATTTCTTTTATGCATTCGATATCAGTATCAATAGTATTACTTTGCTTGGAATGGCTCTGGCTATTGGTATGTTGGTTGACAATAGTGTGGTTGTACTTGAAAATATATACCGACTGGCTGGGAAAGGCTATAGTACTCGGGATGCTGTGATTCAGGGAACCAAAGAGGTGTGGCGTTCTATTTTGGCTGCAACCTTAACAACAGTTATGGTTTTTCTTCCTTTTGTGTTTGCGAAAAACTTCATGATTGCCCTGATCGGGAAACATATTGGCGTTTCCATTATATCTACTTTATTGGTTTCTCTGACTGTGGCCCTGTTATTGGTGCCTATGATTACTTATAGTTTCCTAAGCCTGAAAAAGAAAAAGATAAACTTTGAGAATATATCCATTCATAACAGGCTGTTGCAAGTATATAGGGTCCTCTTAAATACTTGTATGCGCAAGCCGGCACAAACCATCTTGAGTGCACTTGGAGTATTTTTCATAACACTAATGATTAGTCTAAGCATAAGCATTGTATCCAAGAGCACCCCACAGCTAAAAGAACTGAAACTCTATGTTACACTTCCTGCAGGTACTACGCTCGAGACAACCGACCTTTTAGTTGCAGAGGTGGAAAAAAAACTTGAGAAGGTTGAGGAAAAGGAAGATATCATTTCCCAGATATATGAAGAAGAAGCTGTTGTTACAATCCTATTAAAAGAAGATTTTAAGGATGTAAGACAGTGGTCTGTACCAAAAATAAAACAAGACATTTTGGATAAAATCAATGAGTTGAGACCAGCCAATTTTAGTTGGGATCCTCCAGCTTCCGGGGGGCGCTTTGGAACAGGAGGTTTTAGTCAGGATGAGGGGATAGAAAGTATATTGGGTATGGGCTCCACTACAGAAAAAATAATCATTAAA
>JBNKPU010000149.1:0-19630 GCA_050295515.1 Bacteroidales bacterium
ATTCATAGCTTTTCATTAAATAATCGATTTACGGCTCTAAATTTTATCACCATAGCTCGCTATGTCTCAAAAATTTATATTGTAAATCAATCATTTACTGAAATTTGAGCTCGCTAATTTTAATCGAACTCAGGTTAGTAACAAAAAAAGCCGCAATAATTACAGCTTTAAGCTTCATTTTTTTTAAGTTAATGTTATATTCTGTTGCAGATTAGGTTTAGACTTGGAGCTTTTCAACCTTGGTTGTTTTAATAGCGCCCAAATATTTCTGTGGCAGCTCCAAGATCGAAATCAGTAGTTTTGTTTAGCTGTTTCAAAATTATCACTCAAAATGATTTTGTTTTCTGAGGTTAATTCAATAGTAGTACCGAACTTTGCAATTAAAACTCAGAATAGTTGCCTTATTGGATTAAATAAGGTGTAAACCGATTAATAATTTATGTTAAAAATACTAATTGCCCCAGATTCATTTAAAGATAGTGCTTCTGCTACTCAGGTAGCATCCTCCCTGGCAAAGGGGCTTAGAAGGGCTTCCGACAGTTTTGAAGTCAGGGAAGTGCCTGTTGCTGATGGAGGTGAGGGAACGGTTCAGGCTATCATAAATGCAACCCATGGAAATATCAAAAAGGCTGAGGTACATGATCCTTTATTGCGAAAAGTCATTGCAGAATGGGGTGTGTCCGGAACCTCCGGAGCTGCAGTAATGGAAATGGCAGCAGCTTCAGGAATTGAATTGCTAAAACCTAAAGAAAGAAACCCCTGGCATACTACTACCTTTGGAACAGGTGAATTAATCAAAAACGCATTGGACGAAGGTTGTCGCAGGTTTATTATTGGTATTGGGGGCAGTGCCACCAACGATGGAGGAGTTGGGATGGCTATGGCCTTAGGAGTAAAATTCTTGAATGCTAAAGGGGAATCTATTGGCTATGGAGGAGGGGCACTTTCTGATTTGTCAAGCATTGATTATTCTGAAATTGACCAAAGGGCAAAGGATTCGGAATTTATTGTTGCCTGTGATGTGAACAATCCACTGTGTGGTCCTCAGGGCGCTAGTTTTGTCTATGGAGGACAAAAAGGAGCCGATCTAAAAATGCAGGAAGGACTGGATAAAAATCTCTACCATTTGTCTAACACAATCAAGGCATTTTCTGGTAAGGAAATTAGAGATATTCCAGGTGCAGGTGCAGCAGGTGGCTTAGGTGCTGGTTTTTTAGCCTTCTTAAACTCAAAATTGGAAAGTGGTTTTGGAATTGTAAGCAACGAAGTTGATCTGGAGCAACACTGTCAATGGGCTGATGTTGTGATTACCGGCGAAGGTAAGATCGATGACCAGACAAAGTTTGGAAAAACCCCGCAAGGTGTTGCTGATATTGCAAAAAAGTACAACAAAAAAGTTGTCGCCATTGCAGGCACTTTGGGCAGGGGATATACAGAACTTTATAGTAGAGGGTTTGATGCTATTTTCTCAGTAATTGATAAACCATTATCCCTAAACGAAGCACTGCAGAACTCAGAGGTTCTTATAGAAAATGCAGGACTTACAATAGGAAGATTGCTCAAAAAATAAGAAGAGACTGTCTCAAGAGGTAAAGTTGAAATAATTTGCCACATTGAGCGAAATATATTTAGTGTAAAGCTGTCTTTTCTTTGACTTCGCTCATAATTACTCTGGACTTTGACTTTTGAGGCAGCTTCTTTCTAGATTATCTGATCTGTGTGTTTACAAGGACATTGATTTTAAGGCTTTGCTTACTATAAGTTTGTGTGCAGCAGCATTTTCTTGGCTTAACTTATATTTTAATTTACTGCCTTGATGGATAAAACTTATGGTAGCCCCATAATCATTCATTGCTATATCATCACCAATTACTAAGCATGATTTGTTTTTAGCAATTTTAGCGACTTTCTCAACCATAGAGCTTTCATTCTGTGGAACAAAAACCACATGACAATTTAACACCTCGCTGTCAGCATCTATTCTTCTCACATCGATACTTTTGGCACCTACGTTCCTGTTTTGGGTATAGGCAATTAAATGTTCATAAATTTTGCTGTCTCCAATTACGCCAATTACAATCTTTTCTTCATTCGGATTTTCCTGCCACATAATATGAGATAGAAAATTGTATATATAAACTGCTTTGGCTTGATCGATATTGGATTGTGCTTGAATACCTCCCAACAGTAAACATAAAAGTACTATTGAAAGTACAAAACGCTTTGACCCCATAATTTAAATTTTGATTATATATAGTTGCTACATACGTTCCAACTTGAGGAAATGTTTGTTTTTGACCATAAAACTTTAATGTGTTTTCAGTTTTTTGTGATGAAATACATCTCCTTTATCCATTAAATGAAATTATAGCGGTAAAACTCAAATTTGCTTTCAAACTGTAATTTTTCTATTAAAATATGCTTCTTGATTTACAGTTCCTCCTTATTTAGTGTTTGTCAATAAAGTCCAACTACTGCGTTGTTGCTAAAAATTTAAATCCTCATATACATAAGTATACTGCGGTTTAAATTTTTTTTCACAACGTGTTTCATTTTTAGTTGTGTTCAAGAACTCACTTTGTTCGGTTCACACGCCTAGTATTTGAACTTTATTCCTCACCCCCCCCCGACTTTATGGACAGACTCTATTTAGAGCTGTAATTAACTAAGTCAATATGTTTTATTAAAGCACTATAGACTTGTGACTATGATATTTTATAACAGCAAATCCGCTAATCTCTGCCACCTAAGAATCTTAAAACAAAGTAGAGCAACATTGCAAGCGACGATAAAGCTGCAACAACATAAGTATAGGCAGCCCATTTAAGCGCATCCTTGGCTTGAGAGTGGTTGTTGTAGTTGGTTATGCCTGCACCCGAGAGCCAGGTCAAGGCTCTTTGGCTTGCATTTATTTCTACTGGCAGTGTAACAAATGCTACAAGTGTAAATATACCATACGATGCTATTATGAGCAATAGTGCAATCGGGCCAAATCCTTGAATGAAGAAGAAGCCAAAGAACATTAATGTAAAAACAATATTCAGAATTGTTGAACTGACATTTTGCAGGGGTACCAGGGCAGACCTTAACTTCAGAGGGGCATATGCCTGTGCATGCTGAACAGCATGGCCGCATTCATGGGCAGCAACTGCAGCAGCAGAAACACTTTGCCCATAGTAAACATCATGGCTGAGTGCGACTGTTTTTGTGGCTGGATTATAATGATCGCTTAGCTGCCCCTTGGTAGGTACAACCTGTACATCAAAAATACCATTGTCATGAAGCATTTTTTCTGCCACATCTTTACCACTTAGCCCATTATTAATGGGTATTTTAGAGTACTTTCTAAATTTCGACTTCAAAACATTGCCAATAATCATGCTGAGAATGGCAAATACCGCAAAGATTAAAATATATCCTAAGTCCATTGTTTTATGTTTTTAGTATTCTGTTATCAAAAAACCTACCAAACCATTAAACATATAAAGGACGTGTCAGTTTGGCAGCAAATGTCGGAACTTTCAAAAAAAACGGATTTCTTTGAATAAAGCTGAAATAATTTTGTGTATCGAAAAAACTTGTATATATTTGCCACCGCTTTAGGAAAAGTGATACGGACAATGCATGATGAAACTGATTTGTCTGTTTAAAAAGAATTAAAGAAATTTAAAATATATTGCGGGGTAGAGCAGTTGGTAGCTCGTCGGGCTCATAACCCGGAGGTCGCACGTTCAAGTCGTGTCCCCGCTACTACCAGAACCCGGTGCATTACATGCATCGGGTTTTTTATTTCCTGTGCTTTAAGAATAAGGAGCAATTTCATTGTTCATCGTTTTGCCTGGACTTCTATTCATAGGACAGTTATAACAACATCTGAGGTTGAACCTGTGGATAGGTACTACTAATATTTCATTTTTTAATATTCACTAAGCAACATGCTTAGTATTTTTATAACCTATGTTTGTATATGCCAAAGCAAATATTGGATTAGATAATTTATAGATACAAAATTCTAAACTTTTGTAGGAAAATGAAATATTTTCAAAAATACATTTTGCATATATCCTTGTTGGCAATAGTAATACTGCCGAATAAAGTTAACGGACAAATACAGGATGATATTGGCCTGCTGGATACGGCTATTTCTGATACCGGTATTTTTTATGCTTCCATTTTCTACTCCGATGAAGATGGTAATGGAAGCTCTGACTGTATGGTTGGGCTGGCACAGGGTAATCCTGTTGCATATGCATCTTATTCCTGTATTATCAGGTTTCGGTCAGATGTGGGATTTGTCGATGCCCATAATGGAGCCACATATACGTACAATGCTGCTAATGCTGTGCCTGTTGGGACGGCTTTTGGGGTAAAATATGAAGTTTGGTTCGAAGTAGATATTTCGGCCGGTAAATGGACTCCCTGGGTCAAAGGACCTGGCATGACTGATCCGGTAAAGGTTTTGGATAATGTCGATTTTAGGGCAAAAGATATTACTCAGGTTGATACATGGAAAGCAGTGCATCAAAACCCTGGTGACGATGGGTTGGATATTCTAACAATTGGACTAGTGGATTCTATTGGTAAAGTACCAGCATCCTATTACGAGGCAAGTATAGACACCATCAGTTTATTACCTGAAGGATTAAACGAAGTATGGCACCCTGATTCTACCTACTACACCGCAGTTTTTCCTTTTGGAACAAGTTCTGTAGATGTATCGGCCACTCCCTTGCAACGCGGAACAAGCATCAGCGGTGATGGTACTGTCGATGTTACTGCAGGAAGTGGACAATTCAGCATCGGGGCAACATCAGAAAGCGGCACCACAACTACCACTTATACGGTTGACTGGACGCATACAGATTCTTTGAAGGATGCTACATTAAGTTCACTTAAAATATTAGATGGATTAAGCAGTCAAGAATATCAAGGGCTTAGTCCAGAATTTAGCCCAACAGCAGACAATTACTTAATTAATCTACCTATTGGAACAGAGGAAGTGGTTGTGCAAGCCACAGCAAGTGCAGGATCTCAAGGGGCAACTGTTGCAGGTGACGGAACTGTAAATGTGTCTTCAGGAGCAGAGCTTATAACGATAACAGTAACATCTGCCGATGGGTCTACTAGTCAAAAGTATGAGTTGGAAATATTTGTAGGGCAAAAGTCCATTTACATCCCTGCATCCTTCTCAGATCCGTCCAATCCTTCAAGTCAGTGGAGTTACGAACGAAGCATTGAATCTGATAATTTTATCCTCTTTTGGGAAGAAGGCTACGGTACAGACCCAGGTGATGATCCGGACTCTGACTTAAGGGCAAATGTTAATGACGTACTCTCGATAGCCGAAAAAAGTTATAAAATGTATCGGGATTCATTGAAATTAGTTAACCAGGGTGCTTCAAAAACAGATGAGTATAAGATGATTATATTGCTGTTTTATACAAAGGATTGGATTGCAACTGGTTCTGGAGTAGACGATGAAATTGGGCTGTTGAACTTAAGTGCATGGGGCGCAAGATCAGGAAACATAACCATCTCACATGAAGTAGGCCATTGTTTTCAATATCAGGCCGGTGCCGATCAGTATCCTTTAGATGCAGGAGATCCTATAGTAGGGTGGAGATATGGACTTGGCACGAATGGCGCAGGAGGAAATGGTTGGTGGGAGCAATGTGCCCAGTGGCAAGCATTTAAGGTTTTTCCCGATGCACAGTTTAACAATGTAGGAGCTTACCTAGCTTCTAATCACCTAAATATTTTACATGAAAAGCCAAGATACGAGAACTACTTTATTCAGGATTATTGGACCTACAAGCATGATTGGGGATTTATAGGTCGTTTATGGCGCGAATCCTATTTCCCTGAAGATCCGGTTGATGCCTATAAGCGTATAGCTAGTATTAACCAGGAACAATTCAACGATGAGATGTACGAACATGCTGCCCGGTTGGCAACATGGGATATCCCCCATATCAAAGAATATGGTAAAAATTACATTTTGTCCCGCGATATAAATCCTCTCAATCCTGAGGACGATGGGAGTTGGACCATAGAACCCGGAAAATGTATCGAGAATTACGGATACAATGTTGTTCGTCTCAATGTGCCTGATTCTTCTTCGAGAATAAGCGTATATTTTGAAGGAAAAGCAGGAGCAGACGGTTATCGTTCAATTAATAAAGTTGAAGCAGGGTGGCGATATGGATTTGTGGCCCTTTTGGAGAATGGTGAAAGGATTTATAGTTCCATGGCATCATCAAAGTATGATAAGATAAATAATGCCAATCCATTGGATACATTGCATTTCTTTGTACCCGACAAATGTGATAAACTTTGGTTTGTTGTGTCTGGAGCTCCTCAAAGGCATTGGCACCATGAATGGGACGATGATACAGCTGATGACGAACAATGGCCATATCAGGTAAAGTTTGAAAGTACAAATCCTTATGGGGTTTTTGAGTTTGAACAGGGGGAACAGGTCTATAGTGACACCCTGTCCCAAATTGTCACCTTGTTGCCGGTTACTGCCAACACATATCCTGTCACTCCGACGCAGCCAGAACTAGAACAAGTGTGCCAGGCTCTGAAAATGGACATTTCAGAAATCAAAACTTTAATGGGTTCAAAGATTAAATATTGTGCTGTTAACCCTAATGGTACTTTTAACTATCAATCAACAGCTCAGGCTCCCGGTCATTGGTTTGCCGACAATGGATATGTTACAACTTATAGCAACAGCAACAGTCATATATTCTCGGAGTTCAAGATTGATAATTTTGTGTTTAATATCGGTCAATATCCCAATCGCTGTCAAGCTGGAGACCAGATTACCATACGACAGGCCCTGGTTTACACTCCCGAGGGCCAAGATCCTGTGCATGTGATATTTGTTTTTAATGTCAAAATTGTATCCCCTAACAATCTGGATGGCGATAGTTTTACTGATGAGGAAGATAACTGTCCGGGGATTTATAACGAAGACCAGTCCGACATCGATGGCGATGGTATTGGGGATATATGTGATAAATGTCCTGTTACTGCTGGCAATGCAGATGCAGATGGAGATGGTGTGATTGATGGGTGTGATAGTTGTGAAGGTTTTAACGATTTATTGGATGCCGATGCTGATGGTGTACCTGATGGATGTGACCAGTGTGCTGGTTTTGTGGATGGTGTTGATTCAGATGGAGATGGTGTTGTAGGTGGATGTGATATATGCGAAGGATATAACGATTCTTTAGATGCCGATAATGATGGCGTACCTGATGGATGTGAGCTATGTGCAGGTTTTAATGACAGTATTGATACGGATGCAGACGGTGTGCCTGATGGGTGTGATGTTTGCCAAGGATATAATGACACTGTCGATTTAGATACTAACGGAATACCTGATGGCTGCGACATTATTGGTGTTCAACCGGTACTATTGAATGTTTCAATTGGTCCTAATCCTGTAGATAAAATTTTGCATGTGAACTGGTCCGATGCAAAGATTAGTAAACCATCCATAAAGATTTATGATATCAATGGAAGGCTCCAATGGGAGGCTAATAGTTTGCCAGGAGATCAAACATATATTGATTTGGAAGGACTGGAAAAGGGAATGTACTTCTTGTATCTTAGAACAAAGGAGAATGCTGGCCGGTATAAATTTCTAAAAAGGTAGATTTTTTATCACTACAGCTTCACCAGCTTCCCACGTTTGACTGTAGATCCATCCACTACAATATCGTATATGAACATGTTGCCACAATCTATGAAATAACTTCCGGTAATAAAGAATTGGTTGGTGCCGGCACTACAGTCCCTGGATTGAAGGTGCACAAGCTCACCTATACTATTTACCACCCTTATCTCAACATGACAATCAGATGGCATGTCCATCTTAATTGTTACATTCTCAGTAAATGGATTTGGATAAGCAATAATGGTATTGGAAAGCATAGGGTTGTTAACTGGCACAACAGTATCAGTTTTTCTCAAGGTTGTAAAACTGAATTGCTCACCATATGAGGTTCCGGCACTATTTGTTGCATAGGCCTTGTAGAAGTATATTTGATCGGGGGTCAAGTTATCTAGATCTATTGTAAAGCTATCGGCACTGCTGGCAACAACTTTGGTTCCGAATAATTCAGGGAACGTTTCGGTATGCCAGAAAACCCCTCTTTCAATAATCTCATCCCCACCATTGCTGGTTAATTTACCTCCAATTGTTGCCGAGTTTGTTGTAATGCTTTGGGCGTCCAACGATAAAATAGAAGGAGTGGTAATTACATCCTGTACTTTTGTACGGAAGCTGAATACCTCCCCATATACCCTGCCAAGATCATTTTCGGCATAAGCTATGTAATAGTATTTTGTGTCAGGAAGAAGACTGTCCAGATGGACGTAAAATTGTCCGGTTCCATGTTCTGCTATTATTTTCTTTCCATTAAGCCTTGGATTGGTGTCGGCAGCCCAAAACAATCCACGCTCCCAGACGTAGGCATTGCCATCCAAAAGGACATCTCCGCCAATTGTAGCATAATCTGCTGCAGTATCAGTTGCAGATAGGGTATTAACAGTAGGAACACTAAGGCTTAAGGGTGTAATGCTTGCAATTTGCACATCAATCCAGTCTATCCTGGAGCTAATCCATGATTTTAGATATGCTATTTCATTTTCGTATGTGCCTCCTACATAATTGTTTGGCCATACATAGGTGTTTAAAATATCAAATTTTTCGAAATTCCGGACCTGGGCATCAGCAAGTGAAGTTGCCATTGAATCAATAAAAGTATTAAGTGCAGCTTTACTGATTGTGTTTTTCCTTAAATTTTGCCACCTTATTTTAAGGAGGGTCTCAAAATAGGGGTCGGTGCGGAACTTATCCCACCAGAAGGGGATTTCGTACCAGTCACCCGCTCCAATTCCGGTAGATGCCCAACCTGTAGTGTTTCCGGCATCAAAAAAATTGGCATTTCCAAAGCAGAGGTTATAGTCCCAAAAGGGGGTCATAGTAAGACGGCCGCCTTTACTGTCCTTGTCTTTGTGGAAAAAAACACTTACACGGTATCCATCCAGGTCCTTGCTCAATTCGGTAATAATAAAATAATCGATAAAGCTTATGACATCGATGTAGGCACGGTACCCAAGCAAAGGATCTTTATATTCTGCCCCATTAAGGGCATATTCAAAATCGGTGATATATTCCCTGATATAGGCTCTTTGTTCAACGGTCAGTTCATCATACTTAGGGTCGACATAGGAGAAAGGAACATCAACACTTCCCGTTCTGCCCATAAATGGAGAGTTCCAGCTTCCTTCCTGGTCCCTGTCAATACTGATTATATACCCCCCGGTTAGTTGGTCGCCTGCGGTATCCGCCGGGTTTAATTTTGCGATGTCCACCCTGTTTTTGTCAATTTTGATCTTTTCGACCGCGAGGTATACCCCACTGTATTCACCATTAATTTCCATTTCAACAAAGCGCGACCTGGGATGCCATCCCTTGCCCATTGTGTTGCCAATATGGTAGGCGAGGGCATTGCGCATAAGTGATTTATCTGAGTAGGGACCATGAAATACCCAATCGTTTTCAGTAGGGAAACCTAGCAGGGGCACATTGTTATTCTCGCCTGTACTTAACCTGGTTTCAACAGTATAACTCTTCTTAGGAAACATTTGTGCCGTGTTTCCCCTGATTTCAATTCCTATGTCGCCATCGTACTCATAAACGGTATCGGAGAAATAGTTGGTTCCGTTGGAATTGTTTATGACCTGCATTTTTGCCATGATCTTGGGCTCATCGGGGATTGTTAGCCCATTAGTATTTATCTTGATTATTGGCAGATTACTATACTCATGTGACACAAGTGGCTCGAACCAGTCTGGGGTTGGATGGAAAAGAGTATCGGCAGATTCGGTTTCGGCATTTAGAAAGATCCGGCTTGAAAGGTCGGACGAAGTTATTAGAACATTCATGATATGTACGGCCAGTATGTTGTCCCCTTCAACCAGAGCTGTTGGATCAAGTACAAAACGTTCGGGTGTTCCTCCACTGTACATAACTGCTTCATGGTCGACAGTTACACTCCCATCCATAGATGGAGTACCTTCTAAAAGGTTTGCGGACCGGGCAACTTCAACGCCATTGATGTAGGCTACAAAAGCATCGTCGTAATCAATATCAAGCAGCAATTGCTTTACGGGAACACCAACGGGCATTGTAAGTGTTTTTCTCAGGTAGATTGATGTTGTGGCTGCAACTACGGTGTTGTCATCATCATCGGCATATCCAAAACCTCCAATTCCGGTTTTCCATGCGGAGTCGTTGAAGCTTTCCACCATCCAGTCGGCTGCTGGTTCAACAGTAGGTAACAAATATCGAAATGTGTCAGTTTCAAGAACCAGACTCTCCCAGTGCAACTGTGCTTGAATGAATGAGGTGTTTGCCAGAAGTAGGGTAATCAATGTCAGGTGTTTAAACTGTCTCATGAGAATTCTTTAAGGCTATTCATAAAGCTATAAATATAAGGCTTAGCAAATTGGAACAGCATCTGATATTTGGCATTAAAGGTCAGATATTCGGCGTCTTTTCAGGCAATAACTTATCTCTACTATTTTTGGTGTTTTCTTTTTGCCATTTGCGAAATCAGCCATGTTCGGGCCTCCCTTTCCTCGGTAAAAAGCTTGGTGGGGACTTTTGGGCGGCTAAATTTGAGGAACAGGTTTGCAAAATAGCTTGAAATCTTTGACTCAATAAGGATAGCCTGGCCGGCAACGTGTTCTCTGTACTGTTCGGCAGCATAGGCCCTTGTTTTTGAGTCGATAAAAAGCATGTCGCGAACATCTATCAGGTTTGCACAGAGCTTGTCCCCATTCCAGGTGTCCCCTGTTTCTGTCATTTTTATCAGGGTATCCATATCCATACTGCATTTGTTTATTGCAATGTAGCTGTATATCTGGTCATCGCCCTGTACAATTTTAATTTTGTCATTAATAATTGTGCTCTGCATGAACTAAAGATTTATAGTGAAGTTAACGATTCTTGTCCAGAACCTAAATATAACAGAAAAAGTTGATGGTCCTTTTTATGGATTGATGTGTTCTGGCCAAAATAATGTTTTATGTCCTGTATGGCGGTAAGTTATTGACCAATCTTTACAAGTACATAATTACTTGCCGGAAGAATTCGTGTATTTTAATTTTTTTCACAGATACACATAATGGATCAAACCCACTATTATCTGTTTATAGTCGTTTATTGTTATAGTCGCTTAATGCCATCTATCCTTTTACATGTTGGTCTATTATTACATAAATTTCGGGTAAATGACAGATAAGAAATAAACGCAATTGCGTTTATTTACTTGTTGGCACCAATTGGACGCAACCTGACAAGTAGATAATTCATCATAAAACAGAAACATAAAACAAATAGATATGAAAACAACGAAAATTTTAGGATTACCCTTACTGATTTTATTCTATATGATATTTTCAGTTCCTTTTCAGAGTTGCGAACCAGATGACGATGAAGAAGAATGTGATACTTGCAATATGGTTTATAAACCAAATATTTATATTTATCCAACTGAACAAATTGATTTATCGGTAAAGCTTAATTTTCCGTTAGGAGGAGAGATTGTTACTTCGATTCCTGAATATGGAACAGGATGGGATATAAATGTCGACACTTCTGGTTTGATTAATAATTCTTATACATATTTATTTTATGAGAGCACTCAACCTGATATTTGGCAAAGGAATTATGGATGGATTGTACAGACTGATAAATTAGAATCGTTTTTTAGACAAAATATGATTGATTATGGGTTCAATGGTCGAGAGATTGACGATTTTATCGAATATTGGATACCCCGTTTGAAAAATTACCCTTTATATTCGATTTGTCCTCAAACAAAACGCATAATTGACGATGTAATACAATTGGATTTTTCAAAACAGCCTGAAAATATTCTTAGATTGTTTTATGTGATTAAAGGACAAAACCAATTACAAGATAAATTAACTGAGCCGACGATTGATGATTTTAAGCGAGAAGGATATTTTGTAACTGAATGGGGAGTGATTCTAAAGTAACAACTGGTGCCAACACGGTATATACAAAATGGGCGAGATAGTACTAAAATCAAGGGCAGTAGCCCGCATTAAAATAGTAATGGTTTGATAAGTTTAAAGCCCGCAATCGCCCACATTTGCATATACCCATCCGTTGTGTACAAGCTAACGCAACCTAATACTATAAAAAGCATCAAATATTAGACATTAATTTAAATTATCAGAAATTATGAGAAAAATTTTCCCCTTATTAATTGCAATCGTTTCATTTGCAAGTTGTGAAAAAGAAAGTACAAATATCGAAAGGACAGAATCTGAATTTGTTACCAATTTAGGAATGAAATTCGTTTTCTTAAATAATGACAATGAGGATTTGATTGATAATAGTAATATTCAAACTTATCCTATTAGTTTCCAAGATAATTATTCAGAAATATCAAATGATGATATTACCAATTACAACAATGAAATATACTTTAATGGAAACGCAAATACCTTGTTTTACGATTCTGAAATAGGCAGAAACGTATGGGAAACAATCGTGTATGGATTTGACAACATTAGAGAATACAAAACTTTTGTGCATTTTAAAAACAATGATATAGATACAATTTTAGTTAAATATTCTTTTTCGACAGATTGTATTGGAAGAGACTATTGTACGGATATAAATGAAGCCTATTATAATGGAAACCTTATCTATTCAGATAAAAACCTAAATCCTGATTTTATATATGTTACAAAGACTGAAAATCAAACAAGTATAAAATTTGAATAAAGCCAGCACACAACAATATACAAAATAGGCGAGATATTAGTAAATTCAACGGTTGTAGCCCGCTTCAACTTTGTGACGGTTTGATAAGTTTGAAGCGCGCAATCGCCTACTTGCCATATACTAAACGTTGGCAATCATTAAAAACCATACGGTGCTAATTAAGTATTTCCAATTATATTTAAAATACAAGACCTGTTGTTTAAGATTTATAGTAAAAACTTAAATAAAAGCTATCTTTGTTTAAATAAATAAAGGATATGAAGAATTTCAAAGCAGGTCATTATATAAATCAAGGAACTTTTAAAAGCTTTCAGCCAGAGAGAATCAATAAGCAATGGATTCTCGAGAATATGGAGTTAATTAATCTTCTTAGCCAAGCAGACAGACAACTTGGGCGACTGGATATGTATTCTGAATACATTCCAAATATAGATTTGTTTATTAGTATGCATATTGCAAAAGAAGCCACAAAATCAAGTAAGATTGAAGGAACTAAAACTAATATTAAAGATGCACTTTTAGACAAGGATGATGTTAATGAGGAAAAGAGAAATGATTGGGAAGAAGTAAATAATTATATCTCAGCATTAAATTTAGCAGTAGAGAACCTGAAAAAATTACCTTTTTCATCGCGACTTATTAAGGAAACTCATAAAACATTATTAAAAGGGATTCGGGGAAAACACAAATTACCTGGTGAATTTAGAAGTAGTCAAAATTGGATTGGAGGGGCTTCAATTAAAGATGCCACATTTATTCCACCTTCTTTTGATTCTATTAATGAATATATGAGTGACATAGAAAAATTTGCTCATTCTGAGGAATTCTACTTTCCAGATTTACTAAAAATCGCCCTAATTCATTATCAGTTTGAGACAGTTCACCCGTTTTTAGATGGAAATGGTAGGGTTGGTAGATTAATGATAACTCTATATTTAGTAGAAAAGGGTATTTTGAAAAAACCTATTTTGTATTTATCTGACTTCTTTGAAAGAAACAGAACCTTATATTATGACAATTTAACAGGTGTTCGAGAAAAAGACAATATAGTACAATGGTTCAAATTTTTCTTAGTTGGAGTTATTGAAACAGCAAAGAATGGTATTGAGACATTTGATGGAATTCTAAAACTGCAAAAGGAAGTTGAAGGAAAAATACAGGATTTGGGAAGTCGTTCAAGTAATGCAGGATTAATTCTAAATCATTTATTTCAACGTCCAATAATTGATGCGCAAATGGCTCATCAAATAACAGGTTTGTCTTTACCTTCAGTTTATAAGCTAATTAAAGAATTAGAAGATTTTAAGATTCTTAATGAAATCACAGGAAGTAAACGAGGTAAACTGTTTGTTTTCAATGATTATTTAGAACTATTCAAATAACCTTTTCCAACAATAAATATAGGTAATGCGGGGCAAATTGCTAAATTTGAACATTAAGGCATGTTAAATTAAATAGCGGTTTGATACTGAAACGCATTTAAGTGCGCAACGATTTCTTACCGCCAACCATTGTATGCAAGTGTGAAGGATTTAAAACTGAATCAAATTGAAATAAAAAAAGGAAAATATGCTAAAATTTAAAAATTACATTTTGCTAATGGCTTTTGTTTTGGGTATTACTTCCATTAATGCTCAGAAAGCCGAAATAGTATTTAATCTAAATACAAAT
Source organism: Bacteroidales bacterium (assembly GCA_050295515.1). GTDB lineage: Bacteria > Bacteroidota > Bacteroidia > Bacteroidales > UBA10428 > UBA10428. Next base: position 14,513 of record JBNKPU010000149.1, read on the forward strand.
GACAAGAAAGCCGAAATCAAGTCTACTATGTACGGTCTCTTTTTTGAAGACATAAATTTTGCTGCAGATGGCGGATTATATGCAGAAATGGTGAAAAACCGTTCGTTCGATTTTCCTCAAAACTTAATGGGATGGAAAACGTACGGTAATATAAAAATTGTTAACGAAAACCCACTGTTTTCAAACAATCCAAACTACATTGTTCTTTCTTCAACCGACCATAATGAAAAACAATCAGTTATTGAAAATGAAGGCTTTAAGGGAATGGGATTTAAGAAAGGCGAAAAATACCGCTTCTCAGTATGGGCAAAAAATGCTAACGCAAACCAAAATCAAAAAATTCGAATAGAACTAATAAGTTCTGCTAACAATATTATAGGACAAGCCGAACTGACTGTTGAATCTGATGAGTGGAATAAATATGAAGTTCAGCTTGTTGCAAATGAAAAAGATTTAAAGGGAAGTTTAAGAATTTACCTAATCACCCAAGGTGAATTGTGCATGGAACATATTTCGTTGTTCCCGCAAGATACTTGGAAAGGGCGTAAAAATGGGCTAAGAAAAGACCTTGCTCAAGCACTTTACGATATCAATCCCGGCATATTTCGTTTCCCCGGAGGATGCATTGTTGAAGGTACTGATTTGGAAACGCGCTACAATTGGAAAAAGAGCGTTGGTCCCGTTGAAAATCGACCGCTTAACGAAAACCGGTGGAATTATACCTTTAAGCACCGTTTGTTTGCTGACTACTTTCAGTCCTATGGATTGGGCTTTTTTGAGTATTTCCTATTGGCCGAAGATATGAATGCTGAGCCGCTCCCAGTTGTTAGTGTTGGCTTATCGTGTCAATTCCAAAATAATGACATGAGTTGTCATGTTCCCATAGACGATTTACAATCTTATGTACAAGATGCATTGGATTTGATTGAATTTGCAAATGGTTCGATAACGTCAACGTGGGGAAAAGTAAGAGCCGAAATGGGGCATCCTGAACCTTTTAACTTAAAATTTATTGGTGTTGGAAATGAACAGTGGGGACAAGAATATACAGAACGTTTGGAAGTATTTGTTAAAGCAATTCGTGAAAAATATCCTGACATTAAAATTATTGGAGGTTCAGGGCCTTTTGCCGATGGTGAGAAATTCAAGTATTTATGGCCTGAAATGAAGCGCCTAAAGATAGACTTAGTAGATGAACATTACTATCAAAGCCCAGAATGGTTTTTAAGCAATGCTACCCGATACGACTCATACGACCGCAATGGACCCGCAGTTTTTGCAGGCGAATATGCCTGCCATGACCAACCAGTCAAGGCTAATAATTTTCATTCAGCTTTATGTGAGGCAGCATTTATGACCGGTTTAGAACGCAATGCAGACATTGTGCATATGTGCGCCTATGCACCACTTTTTGCACATGTTGATGCATGGCAATGGGCACCTGATATGATTTGGTTCGACAACCTGTCGATGGTTAAAACACCGAATTATTACGTTCAACAATTATATGCTAAAAATAAAGGTACACATACCTTGAGCCTTACACATAATAACGAAATTATTGCTGGCAAGGGAGGCCTGTATGCCTCGGCTGTTTACGATGCTGATGAAGCTTGCTACATAGTAAAAATAGTGAATGTGAATAAAGAAGCCTATGGTATTGATATCACTCTAACAGGATTGTCAAAAAAAGACAAGCTTACTTTAGGTGAATGCCTTGTAATGCATTCAAATAATCTGAATATTGAAAATTCTATTTCATCGCCCTTAAATATTGTTCCTGAAAAAACATTTCCAATATTAGGAAACAATATTATATCAGTTGAGATGGATGCTCAAACGGTTGGTTTTTATAGATTTTATTTATAATACAATAGTGATACTTAAGAAATAAAAAAACATTTCTTAATCGATTAAGGTGATTGGTTATAAAATCCCCGCATACAACATTTTGTATAAGTAATGGCAGGCGATGTGATAAATATCAAGGCTTGTAGTCCGCTTAAACTGCGTAACGGTTTGATTGGGAAATACCTCGCAATCTGCCACTACTCATACAAGTTGCCGTTAGCGGCAAGCAGATGAAACATTTGAGTAAGCATTAAACTGATAAAATTGAGGATTTGCCAGTGCACAAATCAAGAGTGTGTCAGACGCTTCCTACAGGCATCCCACCTGCCACACACTTGCTTTTTTAGCCAACGCTCCGATTGACTATTGAGATACGATTAATCGTTGAGTTTTAAATCCTTTATCAGTAATGATAGATATCAAATATATTCCTGTTACGATATCAGACAATTCAAACACATATGAATTATGACCCGTAAGAATGGAAGCTGTAGGCAACAATTCTTTGACTATTGACCCAGATATATTAACAATTGATATGGAACCTGTAATATTTTCAGGACTGTCAAATTCTAAAGTTATTGTTGATACTGCTGGATTTGGATATAGTTTAAGTTTATCCAGATTTAAAGTCGATTTGCACACTTCAAAATATGTACAAGATGTAGCTTCAATATTTTCATTTGAAATTATAGCATCACGTTCTGGCTTAAGTTCGTTTTTTATTCTGTCAGGCAATGTTTGTATAAACTCATCTGAAGGATAATACCACCATAATTCTGTTTTATAACCTTTTTTATTTAATAGTTTATCTTTATCTATCTTTATTGGAATTAAAATATTCATATTTTTTTCAATAATTTGACGATTTTTAGGATTACCATCATACTGAATTTTTCGACCTAAGGTGTCGGTAATTAAAACTGGCACAGAACTTTTATTTACACGAACAATATCTATTGAATCATAGTAACTCTGTTCACGACCACAATCTGAACAAGTACAAAACTCACTGTAATTTTTACTGTCATTTGAAAGGAGCACAATACAATTTTCAATAACATTTACTCCAATTTGTTGTAACTCTTCTTTATTCAAATTGATTGAATTTACAGGATCATATATATTATTTCCAAATGAAGATAAATAATTCGTAAATGATTTATTCGGATACTTTGTTTTTAAACAACACAAATTCGAATATACATTTTGCAGATAATTATATCTTTCAGGTAGTTTTTCAAATAAAGTTTCATGAGGATTGAACCAATATATAATATCTTGATAAGGTGGAAAAGGACGACTTCCAACTCTTAGAATGATTGGCACCAATGTATCCATCGAGGAATAAAATATATCAGCATCGAAAAATTGTATCGGAACGTAGTTAATTGTTGTTCTAGTTAAAAAGCGAAAATCGAAATTGGTTTGTACTTTTTTCTCTATGGGAATAGTTTCTGAATCTGAATAATGGCTGCTTTTTTTTCCATTTGAAGTTACATTATTGTAGTATATTTCGTTTCCATATTTAACAATACCAATTTCATTCAACTCGCTATCAGTTAATTCTACTAATAATATTTTTTTATCAATGATTGTATCTGCAGGCCAATCGCAATTAATATATTCTATTGATGAATCTTCGTCGGATATAGATTCTTTTTTATGATCGGCAGCTATGTTATTTTTGATTTTTTCTTTAAACGTGTTTTTTGTTTGAATACTTTTTTCGTGAAACCTCTCAATTTTCATAGGATCAGATGGAATAGGATTAACTTCATTGACCACAGTTGATGAATCTTTTATATTTGAATCAATGGTCGATATGTTTCCTATATTTTTTACACTGGTAGTTGTTTTATGAATTTCATTTATTGATTTAGATTCGTGATTATTTTTAAGCGTGAGCCACAAAAATGTAGCAACGATACTAATTAAAAATCCACTTGTCATAATAATTAATTTTAAATGTTTGGAATGTAAATTAACCTTATGCGTGGCCTTTGCATTAGGATTATTTAGTAATTGGTGCACCTGTTCTATTTTATAGGAGCTTGGTAAATTTTTAAACTCCTCAAAAAATTCATTTAATGTATGTTGTGAATATATTTCTTTCATCTCTTGCCAATTAAAATGTTAAAAGCATCATTGCAATCTTTAACTGCTCTTTAGTTTTTAAAAGAGATAGCACTTTTTCTCTTCCCCTTTGCAATCGTGACCGTACCGCAGAAAGACTTCCACCCTGAATTTTCTGAATTTCTTCAACAGATAAATCAGAAATATGAAAAAGGATTAGAGTTTCTGAGGTTTTTACAGGTAAAGAGAGAATTTTCTCGTAGACAATTTTGAATTCCGTAAAATGTTCTTGATTCTGACCTAAATCTATTATTTGATTTATTTCTTCTTCATTGAATGCAGCTTTAAACTTGTTTCTGCGTTGTTTCATTTTGTGCAGATTACTGGCTACACTAAATACATAAGATTTGAAAACAGATAACTCATTAATTTTATCAAGTCTTTCTAATACATTGAGTATTGTATCTTGGATTAAATCCTCAGCATCTTCAGGATTTCCAGATATTGCCCTACAATATTTATAAAGTTGATTATGGACAGGTTCGTAATATTTTAAAAATTCTATTTTATTTTTCTTCTCCACCGATTAATATTTAGTGTATAATAGTAAGTTGCATAACTCAATAAAAATTACGCATTGATTTGAAAAAAAAATTACAATATACGATTTGGAGGCAAATTTTCCTTCCCTGCATTGCTAGGCACATGGTGTTAAACGTATGTTCCAAAGCACAAGCCAATTTAACATCAAGAGCCTGTCAATCCATCCCACATAGATAAACCCGAAATATGCATTAGAAAATCTATTACATATTGAAATTGCTTCAATATAAGTCGTTTCACTTACTTGTTTCGAAGCACCATAGCGGTGCTATGATTCATCTCTCCAAGTCCTTCTATTTTTGCATTTTCAACCTTCAAAACGAAGTTCTAATACATAATCCGGGTTAAAACCATAAGCATATAACAGCTGACCTTTTTATAACATTTTTAGTCGACGGGGACCAAAATTTAGATAATGCCTACACTTTTTGTATGTATACAAGCACTAAAACATCGCCATACAAAACAAAAAACAAAAAAACGGTTGTTAGCCGCTTGTAGTCGTTTATAGTCGCTTATACCGGTTAATCTTTTGGTGCAAAGCAAATTATTCCTTATTTTGGGTGAGATTTAAAAAGGTGCCTATAT
>JBNKPU010000150.1:0-5166 GCA_050295515.1 Bacteroidales bacterium
AAAGCTATGAATTTCACTTATAAATACCGATTTTCTGCGTCATATTTGCTTACCATAGCCCGCTATGCTTTCGCAAACATTCCTTGAAACTCAATATTTATAAGCGATTTGAGCCATTAATTTTATATCGAACTCAGGTTACCAGATGTCTTACCTGTCCATTTTGCTATATTTGCCCCTCAAAAATATGCTAATAAAGAGAAATATCCCAATCTTATATTTGGTAAAGGCGGCCAAATGGTTCATGCTTTACATACCGATTATTTACCTCTTCTATGAGGAAAATAATTTTAGTGCAACTGAATTGTTTGGACTTCATGCAATATATTCTCTTGTAATTGCTGTTTTGGAGGTCCCTTCAGGTTATTTTGCCGATGTTTTTGGCCGTAAAATATCACTGGTAATTGGTGCCTTATTTGGAACTTTTGGATTTTTAGCCTATTCATTGAGCTACTCTATTACTGGTTTTATTATAGCAGAAGTTTTTTTGGGTATTGGGCAAAGTTTGTTTAGCGGTGCGGATTCTGCTATGCTCTATGATACGCTGTTACAGGAAAAACGGGAGAACGAATATATAAAATACGAAGGTCGGATAACTGCAACAGGTAACATTGCTGAAGCGCTTGCTGGCCTTACGGTATCGTTATTGGCTTTTAAGGTAGTTCGTGTTAATTTTTACTTACAAACCGGTATAACATTAATTGCATTTATTGCAGCTTTGTTTTTGATCGAACCTTTGGCTCATAAAAAAAACCGCAAACCTGGTTATAAGGATATTTGGGATATAGTTAAGTATACCTTCAGGAAAAATGTTGTTCTTAGAAATATTGTTTTATTTTCCTCTATAATTGGATTTGCCAGCCTTATGATGGCCTGGTTTTCGCAACCCATTTTTAAAGGGGTGGGATTAAAGGATAGTTATTTTGGATTTGCTGCTGTAATACTCAATGGTTTGGTAGCTATTGGAAGTGTATTGTCAGGTTATATTGGATCAAAAATGAGCTTTAAGGCAATGTTGTTTTATTTAGCGATACCACTGTCTGTTGGGTTTATTGCAGTCGCTTATAAGTTAACTTTTTATGCTTTTATCCCTTTGTCTCTGTTCTATTTAATCCGGGGAACTGCCCATCCAATGCTAAAGAAGCACATAAATGATTTGAGCGAATCATCCAATAGGGCAACAATCTTGTCTCTTAGGAGTTTGATAATCCGAATCTTTTATCTCTCCCTGGCACCTGTTTTTGGAGTGGTCACTGATAGGGTCGGTTTAAAGGAGGCTCTCCTGTATTGTGGCATATCTGTATCATTTTTTGCTGGTATTCTCCTTATAATAACACTAAAGTCCGGAGCAAGAAAAAACTAGTCTATACTTATTTGCAGCCTGTCATAAGCGATCTTAATTGATTCAGGAAGTTTGCTTTCTTCGTTTTCATGTAAGCCAAACCTATGGCTAAGATGAGTCAGATAGGCAATTTCCGGATTGATTTTCTGAATGAATTCAAGAGATTCTTCCAGGTTCATGTGGGATATATGCGTTTCTTTTCTTAACGATGTGACTACAAGTACTTTTACACCTTTGAGTTTATCAAGCTCAGTGCCTGGTAATAATTTCATATCTGTTAGATAAGCAAAACTGCCAATTCTAAATCCTAAAATTGGTAATTTGTGATGCATTACGCGAATTGGAGTGATCATGATATCCTCAATCTGAAAATCCGATTCATCTATTAATACCATATCAATTTGTGGTATGCCTGGGTAGGGAGTTTTAGAAAAAATATAGGCGTATTCTCTTTTTAATGCATTCTGAACTCTCTTCTCGGCATAGACTTTTACTGCGGTTTTGTGCAAAAAGTTAAAAGGCCTTACATCATCCAACCCGGCAACATGGTCTTTATGTTCGTGAGTAAAAAGTACTGCGTCCAGTTTGGATATCTTTGAACGCAACATCTGCTGTCTGAAATCGGGACCAGTATCAATTACAATATTTTTTCCATTTGTCTGTACAAGAACAGACGAACGCAACCTATTGTCTTTGGGATTGACAGATTTACAAACCTCGCAATTGCATCCAATTATTGGGACACCCTGTGATGTTCCTGTACCAAGGAAAGTGATTTTAATGTTTGGCATAGCAATGTAAATATAACAATTCGTAATTGTTCTTTAAAAACCGGTCTGTTGATTTGTTTTAAAAAGATTTGGAATTACTTTCGTAAGAAAAATAGAGATTATTCATGTCTGGAAATTTATACCTTATACCATCTACAATAGGAGAATCTCCTGTCGACCAGGTATTGCCAAACGAGATAAAAAATATTATAAACACCATTAGCTGTTATGTTGTTGAAAATGAACGGACTGCCCGTCGTTTTCTGATCAAGCTTGGAATACAGCAGGCTATTGATGACTTGACCTTCTTTGTGTTAAATAAACACACAAGAAAGGAGGAAATAGCTACATTTCTTAAACCATGCCAGGTAGAAAATGTAGGTCTGTTGTCAGAGGCTGGGGTACCTGCAGTTGCTGATCCGGGAAGCGAAATTGTGGCCCTGGCACATCAACAAAATATTAAGGTTGTTCCTTTGGTTGGGCCTTCTTCGATTTTGTTGTCACTCATGGGGTCGGGCTTAAATGGGCAATCATTTGTTTTTCATGGATATTTGCCCGTGAAGCCAGAAGAGAGAAAGCGCAAAATAAAGGAGATTGAGCAAGAATCTGCAAAGCTAAGGCAGACTCAAATTTTTATTGAGGCTCCCTATCGAAACAACCAAATGTTAAAATCACTTGTGGAAATATGCCAGCCAGGCACGCTTTTATGTGTTGCCTGTAACTTAACCCAGAATGATGAGTTTATCAGGACAATGCCTGCCAAATCGTGGAGTAAGAAATTACCGGATTTACATAAAAAACCTACTATTTTCCTGCTTCAGAAATCCTAATCTACTTTTTAGCTTCAAGTTTGATCTGGTAATAAACCGGAGTTCTTGGTGGAACAGCAATAATATTATGAAACTGATCAGAGAAACCAAAATCGCCATAGGCCCAGGAAGCAGCCCCGCAAACCTCTATTTCATCGCCAATTGCCATGACTTTAATCGCCGAATCTACAGCTCTGGTAATAGGGAAAGTGTTTGAGCTACCCCATTTGTAGACAATTTCTTGAGGGTAGGTGGAAAGAGGGTAAAATATCCGTCCATAATTTGTTTCTCCTGGTACCGATATGGTGTCCAATTCAGCATACCTTGCTGTAATTTTAATCTGTACGCTGTCTCCTGTTCTAAATGTTGCAGGATATCTGTTCAATGAATCAGGATCTGCCGATGAATCATCGATTTTGGATATAACTTTCCAATAGAGGTTATCACCGTTACTGTTTGCTCTAAGCGTGTCGGTGTTCAAAAATCCAAAATATTCAATAAAATCATTTAACATATCTGTTTCATAGGTAGAGTCGTTTTGAATGATAGCCAGTAGTTTAACATCATAAACAACAGGCTCATAATCATACCACATATATTTGGATGGAATTATCATGGAAACTTCGTCGCCAGGAGTCAAGTACCGTAAGGTAGTGTCAAAGCCATACATCAGGTTTCCCATTTTTAGACGGCTTGGACCATAGACAAAATATCTGTCAGGGAATTCTAGTTCTCCAACATCAGCATCTGTAGTTTCAAAAACTGTTCCGTCGGTATATTTACCTGTATATGTAACTATTACAGTATTTCCTGTTACTGGTTTGGTAGTGTCGTCTGTATTGTCATTTATAAATTTAAGATATATACCACTCTCAAGCTTCTCATCTGGGGTAAAACCTTTGGCCTTTACATAGTCATCGATTTTTGACTGTTCCAATCTTTCTTTTTCCTCATATTCATTATTAACGCACGATGATAAAATCATACTCAATAGTATGGAAAGAGCTAAAATGTGAATTTTATTTGAAATCTTTTTCATTTTTTGTTTCTGAATGCTTCTTGATAGCAAAAATACTTTTTTGCTTGCTTATTTAAACTAAAGGTTTGACTTTTTATTATTAAAAAACATTAATTTTTAAGATATCTTAAGGTTAAGGTTTTTTTCCTCTACTAACTTTTACTAATTCAACCTCATAGATCAGGGAGGTAAAAGGAGGAATGATACCTGTCGAGCTGCCCTCTTGACCAAAAGCCAGTTCTGAGGGCATGATAAAAATGGCTTTTTCACCTTCGCGCATTTTTGCCAAACCTTCTTCAATACCTTTAATTACCTGCCATTCTGTGCCAAATACAAACTGAAAGGGTTGTTTCCTTCTTACAGTACTGTCAAAATATTTTCCATTGATGAAACGACCTTCATAGTTAATGGTAATCGTATCTCCGACGTGAACAATCTGACCATTGGTTTTTTCTATTGGCAATACGATAAGTCCCGAAGGGCTCGGGGTTACATTAATTTTTTCTTGTCCAATGAATTGTTTCAAAATAACTTTTTCGTAATCTCCAAAATCTTCAATCCAATTTAAAAATGCTTGCTTCTCATTATTAAACTCTTCTTCTGATTGTGTGTCTATTACAGAAATTTCAACCTTGAAATTACCTTCATCCGTTAAAAAAACAGGCAATTCAGTTTCAAGTGTTTGCTTAAAGAATGGTCCCGCCTGAAGAATAAAGGAAGCAGATTCACCTTTTTTAAGAAACAAAAAACAATCCTCGATTGCTCCTGGGTACACTGGGTTTTCAAGTTTTATTTTACGCCTGCCTTCAAAAAATACTGAATCGTTAAGCGTGGAATAGGTTATATCTGCTGTTATATAATCATTAATTTCTGTTTTTATGTCTGATTCGCCCAAAGTATGTAGCTGGTAATGGAATCCTTTCCTTGATTTTTTATATCCTTCAAAATCAGATTTTGGTTGGCAGGCAGAGAGTATTAATGCAAGAATCAGGATTGAATGGGCTTGTTTCATGAAATTAAGATTTGAATTTTTCTAATGAGACAATGTTTATTTTATGCAAGATATAAAAGCTTTAAATATGTTAGGAAAAAAGTTATTCCTTTCTTTCAAGGGAAAGCAGTTCTATTTCGTAAATTATTATAGCCCTTGCAGGTATTTTGTTCCCATCACCAGTTAAACCATGAGCCAAATGTGGAGGAATAATAAATCTTGCTTTACTGCCTTCT
>JBNKPU010000151.1:0-14510 GCA_050295515.1 Bacteroidales bacterium
ACTTTTAAAGGTAGTTTGATGTTTATTTTCTTTTTTTGACAGTTGTAACATCCATCTTTTATATAGAACATACTTGTTTATTCTTTTGCAGTTGAACTAAAAATTGATTTGGCATAAAAATTGTAAATAGTTCACAATAATATAGTTAGCTGAATTTAGTTGTTAAGGATTCTTAATATTTAGAGCCTGCTGAAAAACACACTTTTAGCACATTATCTGCATGTTAGATGGATAGATGCTTAAAATTGTTTGCACCTAAAAAGGTGAAAATAAATCCGAAATTGTTAGCCAGAAAGCCCTATTTAAATCTAAAATCTTAATTCAAAGTTTACCAGACCTTAACACCTAATTAATATTGCACAATTATGTTTGTAAAAACATTTATTATGAGAGATTTAACAGACATTAAAGAATTATTTGCGTATGACGAACTCGTTAACGATTTCGAATTTGCGCAGCGAGTCTATGATACTGAAATGACTGTATTTGCCAGCCATGAAGAAGAAGACTTAATATGGGGAGATATGTTTTAAAACTAACTCCCTTTTTAGTCCTTTCCCTCCATTATCATGCTGCAGATATACGTATAAAATTAGCTACTTGTTAAAATACAAAGTAGATTTCTTTTAAAAATGAATTGAGCTTACGGAATTAAGCTAATCAGTAATTAGGACCTCTCCGGAGAATGATGGAATAGTGTTTAGTGATTTTTCCCTACATGGTTGTGCCCAATAAATAAATACTTAGAATATATAGTTGGAACAATTATGAAGCATCCATGTTTCCTATTAGGTTAACGGTAACAGTGAACATATTGTCTAATATCTCACCAAACTCTCTTACATCTTCATTGTCTTCTTCGTAGTACCAGTTGACTTCAACATCAAATCCCAGGCTTATCAAAGACTCTAATTGATTGAGCACTCCTATTATCTGCCTTTTCGAGCTGGCATTTACATGAGAAAGTGAAAAATCGAGTGATGTCTTGTTGTTAGGTTTTTTAATGTACCTGTTTATCTGCTCATTGAAAACACCAAAGAAATTTTTCTCCTCAACCGGTACAGACTTCCCAGCTATCTTCATATATCCATTATTTATTAATGCATAGGGTGTAGTTTTCGTTCTCTGGATGTAAAAATTCATAATTGTAATATTTATAGAATAGTACGTAAAAATTCAAGTGTAGTTTACTTTTTATTAATGATATTCATCATCTAAACTTTTAAGTTCAAATTGCAACTCGACATAAAATAAATCGTATGAACTATAAATAAATATTTACAAATGGGCATGGCACATAACTGTATAAGATGTAAGAAAACTGGGAAGTTTGTGGATTTCTGCCAATCCTGTAAAAGTGAGTTGTTGCCTTACTACGAAAGAACCAAGGATTGGCAACTGGCTCACGACCTTGAACTGGCAAACGAAAGAGTAAGCAGGTACAGCTCAGACAGAGAAGTAAACGGCTACTACTACTAAGTACAATCTCCTAGTAAATATCGCAGTAAAATAAAATAACACAGCATAATCAAATAGAGCTGTGAGAGTATTTTACTCCTTATTTCTATTTTTGAGTAATCAATTATCAGATATGCTATTTGGCTTATCAAAAACCAGGCGATATAGTTCTGCAGGGGAATAGCGCCCCCATTCCATTGCCAATAATCAAGTATTATTGCAACCGGCTCAATAAAAAAATCTATTGACACAAGTAATAATCCAGCAACCAGATTTTTAAGAAATGCTTTTTGCAGATGGTTTTTAAACAGCAAATGAACCGTGCTTTTGGTAGCAAATACCAATAATACCCAATTGAGTCCTATTACAAGTGGAACATCCTTTAGTTTTAGGTTCAGGGCAACACCATATTGATACTCTCCAAATACCTTGCCTGTAAGGACTCCTAATATTTCCAAGGCAACTGTAAGTGAAAAGATCAACACAATTACCGCTAGACTGCGAACCGGATTGTTCTGTTCCTTTAGAAAGATCCCTATTGAAAATATTGCAATAAACAACAAAAAAGGAGTAGTTAGGGTAATTGCTATTTCTCTGGAACCACAGTAAATATGAATGAGAATTCCTACAAAAAACAAAAGAATGAAAAAATAGGGTATATATTTTTTAAAATTCATTGTTATTCTTTGATAGTTAACAAACAATATCACCTTCTGTTACGAAAATAAGCTTATTTTTATAGCATGTCAACAAAAGCAATAGTACTGGGAGCTGGTTTTTCAGGACTTTCAGCTGCAGCCTACCTGGCAAAGCATGGATATAAAGTAGAAATTTTAGAAAAAAATTCCATTCCGGGTGGACGGGCACGAAAGCTGGAAAGCCATGGATTTACTTTTGATATGGGACCATCCTGGTATTGGATGCCCGATGTGTTCGATAATTTCTTCTCAGATTTCGGACACAGAACTTCAGATTTTTATGAATTAAAGCGACTTGATCCTGCTTATCGCATATTCTTCGAAGGAAATGAAACTATTGATATCCCGGCCAGTCTGAATGATTTGTATGACCTTTTTGAAAAATATGAACCTGGAAGCAGCAAAAATCTTAAAAAGTTTTTACTTGATGCGCATAAAAAATACAACCTTGCAATTTATAATGCTGTATTAAAGCCAGGTTTGTCTTTTCTGGAATATGCCGAGCCTAAACTTATGGCTGGGTTTTTGTCCACTAAATCATTCCGTTCCTTGTCACGATTGGTTCGGTCGATGTTTAAAGATCCTAGATTAATTCGCATTTTAGAGTTCCCTGTCCTGTTTTTGGGATCAACTCCTGATAAAATTCCAGCACTTTATAGCCTCATGAATTATGCCGATTTAAAACTCGGTACTTGGTATCCAATGGGTGGCATGTATAAAGTAGTTGAAGCTATGGTTGAAATTTGTAATGAACTTGACGTTGAAATTACATATAATGTTGATGTCAATCAGCTGGACACATTGAAAGGGGCATTACGTGGAGCCCATGCTGGATACCGCAATTTTTATGCTGAGTATTTTATTTCGTCAATTGATTATCACCACACAGAACAAAAACTTTTAAAAGAGGAATATAGAAATTATACCGAACAATATTGGCAATCACGGGTATTGGCTCCTTCGGCTCTCTTGTATTATATAGGATTGAATAAAAAACTGCCCCAGCTTAAGCACCACAATTTGCTTTTTGATACTGATTTTGATAAACATGCTGATGAAATATACAAATCGCCCACATGGCCTAAATCACCAGCTATGTATGTATCAGTTAGTTCTACCACCGATCCTACAGTTGCCCCTGAAGGGCATGAAAACCTTGTAATCCTGATCCCTGTTGCACCTGGACTTGAAGACCACGGAAAAGTAAAGGAATACTACCTGGAAATGGCAATAAAAAGAATTGAAAAAATATCTGGAACCAACATTAAGAACCATATCATTTATCATAGGAGCTATGCACATTCTGATTTTATAAACGACTATAACTCATACAAAGGAAATGCATATGGTCTGGCAAATACACTAAGGCAAACAGGTCCACTTAAGCCTGGAATTAGAAACAAGAAACTTAAAAACTTATTCTATACCGGACAGCTTACAGTTCCTGGGCCAGGAGTGCCTCCCTCATTGATTAGTGGCAAAATAGCTGCCAATCAGGTTTTCAAAAGCTCTGGAGGTCATAAGTCCTAATCCTTTTGATTGTCGGAATATTTTCTCAATAATTCCCGGCTCAACTTTCCTGATTTCGAAAGCTCTTTTAAACTCCATCCCCCATTAGTTGGTGCATCTGGTTTTAAAACAGAACTTGTTTCCTTCTTGTCTCCAATCATCCACATGCACCAGGATATTGAGTTGCAATCCATCCACTCCACCCAGTTTGTCCATTCCTTATGATTGATACGACCATCTCCATTGGCTTTGCAGGCTCCACATTCTGAAACAAAAATGGGTATCCCTTGAGCAATAGCCATATCTGTTTTTTTTCGTAGATTTTCCTTATGTGTTGCCGCATAAAAATGCATGGTATACATAATATTTTTTTGCCCTCTTATAGGGTTTTCAGCAACAAGATCGATATCCTGACACCAATGTGTACTGCCAACCAGGATAATATTATCTGGATCATTCTTGCGGATTTCACGTATAACAGCCTCTGAATATTCCTTAACCTCCTCCCATGAATCGTATACTGGTTCATTAAATATTTCATATATAACATGAGGGTAGCTCCCATATTTTCGGGCCATTTCTCCAAAAAAAGTTTTGGCCTCTTCCGGATATAAATTATGGCTATGCCAATCTATTATAACATAAATGTCATTTTTTATTGCAGCTTCGATTACTGGGGTAATTATTTGCACAGACCATTCGGGTAAATTGGTATAACCACTATCAGGTCCAACTCCCATTGATGCCCTCACAACACTGCAATTCCAATCAGATACTAACCAATCCACTGTTTCTTCAGTATAATACTCTGGCCACCAATTATGCCATCCAAAACTCATCCCTCTTAGTTGGATCTTTTGATTATACTGATTTACGAGATGTACACCCTGTACTAATAACTGTCCATTTTCTTTGACAGGTTGACCTTCAACTTGCCCTAATAAAATAGTTAACCCTACAAATAAAAGGGTAAATGTTTTCTTCATGCTTGTATGATTTTGTAATGTAGGTTGGTATTAGCTTCACAAAAATAAGTATAATTATTTGCTTCAAGGGGGTATTTTGTAACCATAAGGGGTAAGATATGTGGCAATCCCAGATGATTTTTTGAATTGAATGTACAATTAAAATTAGCCCTTCTTGATAATCTGCAACATAATCGTTATCTTCTAACTTTATATCCTTCATGCAATATTGTGACGTAGGATTAAACAATTCCTGATAGAAAAAAATTTTGTTGAACTTTTATAAACTTTTTGTTGATATCGATTGTTTATTTAAAGAAACTAAGACTAAATGGCTATGAAGGAACTATATGATAAAATATCATACCAGGCCAGTAGAATAACTACAAGGGCATACAGTACATCCTTCTCATTAGGAATAATTTTCATTAAAAAAGAAGTAAGAAAAGATATTTACGCTATTTATGGTTTTGTGCGACTTGCAGATGAAATTGTAGATACATTTCATGATTTCAACAAAGAGGATTTATTAGACAGGTTTAGGACCGATGTGTACAAATCTGTTAAAGAAGGGATTAGTCTAAATCCTATCCTAAACAGTTTTCAATTGACGGTAAACAAATACCAAATTCCGCTTAAGTTGATAGACCAGTTCTTGCACAGTATGGAAATGGATCTAAAAAAACAGGTCTATGATGAAAACAAATACAAGGAATATATTCTTGGATCAGCAGAGGTTGTGGGGTTGATGTGCCTCAAAGTATTCACCCAAGGTGACACTGAACAATATAATTCTTTAAAACCCCATGCCATGAGTTTGGGAAGTGCGTATCAAAAGATTAATTTTCTACGTGACCTGAAAGATGATTTCAATTCACTTGGTAGGACTTACTTCCCCGGAATAGATTTAGCCAATTTTAGTGAACATTCGAAAAAAGAACTTATACAGGATATTGAAAAAGACTTTGCCCATGGTTATGCTGGTATTCGAAAGTTACCTTCTACAGCAAGATTCGGGGTTTACCTTTCCTATAAATATTACTATGGGCTCTTAAGCAAAATAAAGCGCACACTTCCCCAGAAAATGCTTCAGCATAGAATCAGGATATCCAACAAACGAAAATTATATGTTTTGTTCCGCTCTGCTGTAGTATATAAATTAAATTTGTTTTAATATGTAGTCTGATATTAAAATAGAATTAACTTATGAATAAGATTATAAGCATTTTATTTCTGGGAATGGTTTATTCAATGCTTTCGGGCCAGAATTCCTTACCAATTGATACAATCCGTTCTAATTACCTAAAGGCAGGAGCCAACCTGGAACTTCGAAGAGACTTTCTCAGCTATTTTACGGAAAATAAACCAAATTCCACGCTGGAGGAAGCCTATTATGCAGCTTCAGTAGCCATGTATTCCGAGATAGCCCAAGGTAAATTTAACCAACTGAGTTTTTTTAAGAAAGGCCGCGCACTTCTGGATTCAGTCATTGCCCAGAACCCGAATAAACCGGAACTGAGGTACCTTCGTTTCGACATACAGGAGCATGCCCCGGCAATGTTATTTTATAACAACAAAGAGGAAGATGTGAAGGTTATGTTGGAAGAAATTGAATCTTTTCAGAAAATTGGCTTAGATTCCCTCAAAACAAGAATAAAAAGAGTTCTGTTAAACTCAGATGAACTAAGTGAAGAGCAAAAAGAAATTGTTTCCAAAAACCTTTAAAGTTGAGTACCTACCTCCTCATTAATTGTGCGATACTATTTTTCCCCCTAGCTTTAAGCTTTGATAAAAGAGTGTCCTTTTATCAGAAATGGAAATATGCTTTACCGGCAATACTATTGCCTGGCATTGTCTTTATACTATGGGATATTTATTTTACTAAAATGGGTGTTTGGGGATTTAATCAGGAACATTTAAACGGTATTATTATAAATAATTTACCCCTTGAAGAAGTTTTATTTTTTATTACGGTGCCTTATGCAAGCCTGTTCATCTATGAAACAATAAAAACATACTGGCCTCAAATCAATCCATTATACATGGCGAAACTTATTTCAATATTTCTTATACTTTTCCTCGTTTCCATAGCAATGGTGTATTTCAATCATATATATACCTCCATAACTTTCCTGGGCTTAGCCTTTACAATACTGATTTTGCATTTCGTATTCAGGTCAAAAATAATGGGGAGATTTTATATTGCCTACGCAATCATTACCGTACCATTTCTTCTTTTTAATGGATTATTAACAGGTAGTTTTCTGGATAGTCCTGTCGTATGGTACAATAATAATGAAAACCTTGCTTTTCGGATATTTACTATTCCCTTCGAGGATATTTTCTATGGGATGTTATTGGTTTTTTTAAATGTCAGCTTATTTGAAATATTCAGGAAAAAACTTCGTGAAGAACTTTAAGAGAACTTATTTTGCCCATACCTTCTATATGATAATAATAGTAATCCACTATTGCGTTTAACATCTGGAACCTTGTTTGTTTGGAAATCTTCAGTTTGTGTAAATCTTTGAGGGTATAGGCAACCAAGTCATGTACCTTCATTTCTGCATCTTGGGGTTGAAAGTTGTCCAACTCTTCAGGATTCTCAGGAAAAATTCCAATAAACCGGGTGAACTGGACCATAAAAAGGAGATGAAAATTCATACTGCCTTCCTGACAGATGTCCAAAATTTGAACGGCATTTTCCAGGTAATCAAATATTGTGTTGTTGCCTTCGGTATCCCTTAAAGACCTGTATAACACTTCACCAATAAACAAGGCAATGGTATTCTTGCCAATGTCTGAATAAATATGATGAAAGTTCTGACGAACACTCAACTCCTTAATTCTTTGAAGGTCTCTGTTGGGCTTATGGTCGACCACCATATCCAATAGGGTAAGAGGTTGAAAATGCGCATAACTAAATTTGCCACGTTTCCTTCGGATACCCTGAACCATATATGATTGTCTGCCAAATTCACTGGTGTAAACATGGACAATTACAGACGATTCTGTATACTTGACAGCATGCAATACAAGTCCCCCGATTTTATGTAGCATATAGCAAATATTGATGAAGTATATTTTAAAAATGCAAGATATTAAATACAAATAGCACTCTTAACAGTTGTAAAAAATATATTGCTTTTTTTATCAAAAACGGCGATTATTTAGCAGTTATCTAGCTAATTAGTGTTTGTCAATAAAGTCCAACTACTGCGTTGTTGCTCAACCGAGGCTTACCGAGCTCAACGTAATTAAAATTTAAATCCTCATATACACAAGTATACTGCGGTTTAAATTTTTTCTCACAAAGTGTTTCATTTTTAATTGTGTTCAAGAACTCACTTTGTTCGGTTCACATGCCTTGTATTTGAACTTTATTCCTCAAACCCCCGACTTTATGGACAGACTCTAATTAGATAATTGCTTCCATCGAAAGTGTAGCTTTGTTCAAAGAACACATTACACTTCTGTTTCCTTGCAGTGGAAACGAAGCTTACAATACGTCCATATATTTCTGCTCCTTTAAATTGCACGAAAGCAATTTGATATTTGCTTCAAGGATCTTCCCTAGTGCCCTTGGTGGCCTCCAACTTAACCTCTCGTTTTCTTGGGAAGGGCAGTTTTCTTTTTAAACTCATCGTACGAAGGTGGCTTTATACAATTATTGCTGTAGCGATTGAACTGGATTTTGCCCGGCATTCTCTTCACTGAGTACTTTATTATCCTTCTCTATTTCTTCCAATTGATGGACACGGTCGACCATGTTGTTGACGGTAGTTAGCGGTACCTGTATTGTTTTATCTTTGTCGGCCAATTCTTTTTTCTTCAAATGAAGCGGGAGAAAAGGTTAGGTGCAAATAATAAGCCGATAGTTTATCATCAACAATTAGCCGAAATTGTTAATAACACATAAGTCGGGGGGGGCTGATAGCTAAATAGCTCCAGTTTTTCTAAAATTCATTTTTGACAAATAAATCAAAATATTGCCTTCTTGTTAAGTTTAAAACGGATTAGTTACATCTTTTTTAAGAATTGAGATCCTATAATCATCTACCAATAAGTTACGATCCCCCAAATCCCACAGGAAAGTTTTAAATATATCTCCCTTATCCTTATGCTCATATTGTATACTAGTTTGGATATGGTTCCATTCTTTTTTATCAAACATTTGAAAATCGATCGGAACACCGTGATATTTTTTATTCTTTATGTCAAGTACTAAAATTGCATTGTTCTTGTATTTATATTGCGGTGATTTTACCCATAAATCAACAATTATTTGATAGTTCCCTTTTGGTAAAGAATCCAGATTATATTTAAAAATGGGTGAAACAGAATTAGGACTAACTTTATAGTACTTGCCTTTCTTATTTTGCCCATCAACTTGAAGTGATTTCAGATCACATTTCCAACTTGAAGTGTCATATTTTTCAAAAGTATTGATGCTTTGGAAGATAAAGCTATCATTTATATACGAACTGTCTAGTACTCCATTTAACTTATTATCTTTAAAGCGAAATTCTTCCCACTGAATATTAAAATTATCAGCAATAATACCTTGGTTTGAACATTTAAACATAATACTATCAACTAAATGTGCTCTTGAAATATCAGTTAAATACGGATTGATCCAAATTCCATCTTGAGCATTTTTAGGCACAATCCTGTATTTATGAACCATTCCATTATCTAGTTTCAGGTATATCCAAAATTGTTCATCTTTATAAAAGAAACTTTTCAGTTTTTGGACAAATCTTCTTTCTATATTTAGTTTCACACGTATAATTCCTTTTTGGGAAGAAGGCGCATTTTCCCATATGCCCCACCCCATGTTTTTTCCTTCTCCCTCAATTTTATCAAAGTCCAGTTTCTGCTCCCTCTTCTTAAGAATAAAATAGCTTGATTCATTATGTGCCAATTGATAATTTGACAGTATCTCAATTATTGTTTGGGGACCATCGTTTAAAATGTACCTTCCATCAATACTGTTTAATGAAATCTGGTTTATCCCACCTTTAAATTTGTGAAAAAGTATATATTCAGGCGATCTTTCTGAGTTAAAATGTGATGCATCTTGTCGATCAAGCCAGCTGGTATAAGCTGCATAACTGTGTAATACAACCCTGGGCTGCCAATGAAAATTATTGGCCGGAATATATGTGTAATCCCAGGGATAAATATCAACTGTACTTTCTCCAATAGTATTTCTAATTTCTTCAGAGACTTTGTTTTTGCTAATGTTTTGATTTGACTTGTTTAGCGCACGTTTTTTTAGTTTGTCAAAATCAGTTATAAATTCGACGAAATTATTGGTTTTAATAAATTCATATGCAGAAGGAGTGTAATTATATGCCACCCTCATATTGATTTGAAGCATAAATACTATCAACACACTCAATAATATATTTTTATGGTGAAACTCTCTTTGAAACAGATTAAATGCAACTAAAACCAATATAAAATATGACCTAAATCCTTTAATATGGTAAACATCTTCTCTCGCCATTCCATGCTTCCAGGCCGCAAAAATGCTAAGTAGAATGAATATTCCAAAAACCATGGATTTATTGGAACTTTTTATAAAAAACAGTCCAATAACCATCAAAATAAACATAAACAAAATAATCCAATTATTTTGTGGATAAAAGGATACTGCAGATGAATTGTCCTGTGCAAGTTGCATTAACCCAATCAAGTAGTTAATAAAACCACTTATTGTACCAAATAATATCAACCAAAAAACCAAAAGTACAGCTATGATTGTAGAACCGTCGATAAGTAATTGTATTACATTTTTTTTGTTTAAAAACTGAACAACAATAAAACCAAATGCCAGTGTCCCGCTGATTATGGCAACATAAGCCTTAATATAAAATCCAAACCCAATTAATAAGAAAGCCAGTGCTTTATAGGCTTTATTCCAAGTGATAAAATAATTAAGAAAGAGTAGAATTATATTTAAAAGAATCAGATAATTGAAATTAAGAATTATTGATAAGGCATACGTTAAAAAGAAGCTTGCTATTAATCTGGCTTCTTTTTTTGCGCTTGACAAGAAATAAAAATTTATGACCATCAAAGCTTTCAAAAGTGAAAGAACTACCTGGTATAATAAAATATTACTAACCATAGGATACATAAAAAATGCCAGTGGTCCATGTGGAAAGACAATATGTCTGCCAATTTGAGATGATCCTGAAAAAAGAAAATTGAAAACCCATTGCAATGATGGATCTCCACCCACATTCAAAATCCAATTGTTGTCAGGAAATGTTCCTATTATTACAAGTACGATAATTACTGAAATACTAATACCGATCTTTAGGTTTTCTTTTACAATTATTTTCATTTATTCCCTAATGATTTTTATTTGTTTGATTGTGTTGTAAAAATATATAAGTTTGTTTTCTGACCAACTATTCCTCCTGAAATATACCAATCTTACATGAAGAACTGACTCTGGGAGTCCAAATAGGATCATCAGCGAATAGAGCATACCTAATTTTTGGTGTAAATTATGGATCTGATATGCAAAATGGATCAAGTTAACATCAATTTAACAGAGAAAAGTGTAAGGATTCTCTAAAAACACGACTAAATTACATAGAAAAAAACCTGGAAAATGAAAAAACTTAATGTTTTGGTGGCATGTTTATTCTTTTTACTTCTCATAACATCTTGCAGTTATGATAATGAAGAAGAGTTCTACAACACAGATGAATGTGATATATCAGCGGTTACATTTTCAGAAACAATCGACCCGATTATTGATAGAAATTGTAAAGTATGCCATTACTCGGGAAACGCAACAGGAGTCACTTTGGAAACTTATGATAACATTTTGGAAGAAGCCCTAGAGGGTAAACTATTAGGAGTAATAAAGCATGCCCCCGGTTATGAACCTATGCCTAAAGGAGGAAAACTGGATGATTGCTCTATACTGAAAATCGAAACATGGATTAATGACGGAAGCCCTAACAATTAAACTACAATGAAAAAAAAGACAATTATACTATTGCTGGCAAGCCTGGTCATTTCTAGTTCAGGAATAGCCCAGGATCCGCTTGATGAGCTTTTAAACGATATGGCATCTAATCAGCCAAATATAACTGAGAACACGTTTAAAGCCTCCAGAATAATGAATGGACACTCTGTTGAGCAGCCTGCTATTGGCGAAATGGAGTTTAGGATTTCACACCGTTTTGGTAGGTTAAATGGCGGGGGCTATGAACTTTTTGGGCTTGATGATGCAACAATTCATTTTAGCCTCGAATACACGCCAATTAATAGAATTACTGTTGGTATAGGTCGTAGTAACTGGAAAAAAACCTACGATGGCTATATTAAAGCCTCTCTGCTCAGACAGCAAAAAGGAAAAAAAAACATCCCTCTGTCTGTTTCTTATCTAACAAGCCTCGAAGCCCGTACATTAAAAACAGAAATAAATGATTACCGGTGGTACCACAGGCTGAATTATACACATCAACTTCTGGCAGCACGAAAATTTAATGAGCGCCTAAGTTTACAGGTAATGCCTGGCTTGGTGCATAAAAACATAACTGAATCCGCAGATATGGTCAATGATGTTTTGTTTTTGGGCATAGGGGGCAGATTTAAACTCACCAAACACTTGTCCATTAATGCCGATGCCTATATTGTGGATCACAAAACACAGCCTGCAGGAGTTAGTTATTATAATCCAATAACTGTTGGAATCAACCTTGAAACAGGCGGACATGTTTTTCAAATTCTGTTGACAAATGCATCGCCAATGAGGGAAGCAGGATACTTGACAGAGACAACAGGTAGTTGGTCCAAGGGTGATATTCACCTTGGTTTCAATATTTCGAGAATGTTTAACCTCTATAACAAATAATAATAGCATTATGAAGTACATTTTAGCCATATTATTCATATTTATAAGCTTTTATAGCTTTGGACAGAATAGGTATTTCACTCAGACTGGACATATCGAATTTTATTCGCATGCACCACTTGAAGATATACGGTCCAATAACGATCAGGTAGTTGCCATTTTGTATACTCAAACTGGAGAAATTTCATTTGGCGTACTTATTAAATCTTTTGAATTTGAAAAAGCTCTCATGCAAAGGCACTTTAACGAAAACTATATGGAATCGGATAAGTTTCCTAAAGCTGTTTTTAAAGGACAAATACAGGATTGGGAGAAAGTAGATCTCAACAGCGAGGGAAAAGTGGAGGTTGCCGTAAAAGGACAACTTGTAATCAGGAATATAAGCAAGGATATTGAAACTACTGCAATACTGAATATTACAAGTAATAAAGTAATTGCAACCAGTTCATTTATAGCAAAACCTGCAGATTTTGACATTACTATTCCACAAGCGGTAAAGGACAATATTGCAAAAGAGGTAAAAGTCAAACTTAAAGTTGAGCTGGTGCCTAATTAAAAACAATAACAGGACTGAATCCTTGCAACAAAAAAAAATGAAACGACCATGATTTTTTTTAATCATGGACTACATACTGCGCCTAATCGAAGTGTATCGGCTAAGCCAGGCAGAATATGACTAAAAAGCACACCGGAAGTTCCTTAAACTGCTTAATAGTTGGTAAATATAATCTCAATTGAAAATAAATAAACAATGTGCAGTTCAGATGCATGTAGGGATTGAAACATTTTCAATTGACAAAAATTTAAACAGATGAAAACCAAAAGAGTATTGATTTTAGCTGTTTTAGCAATCGTCATTATAGGGATTTCAATAGGCCTATATATGTTTTACAAACCATCTAAAACATATGAGCGTGTTGATCCCGATTTTTATTTAAGTGTAGAGCAACTAATTGAAGATTTTAAAAATGATGAACAAATTGCTAACCATACTTATCTGGATAAAATAATACAGATAGAAGGAAAAGTGGTTAGTATTTCGACTGCTAATCATGGCAAAGGGTATGTGTCTTTTATTGATCAAATGGACGGGCTGACATGTACTTTCGATAGTATACAATCTTCATTTTTAAATAATGTGCAGCCTGGCGATATGTTAACAATAAAAGGCAGGTGCGATGGAAAACTTACCGATGTGAGGCTTTCAAAATGCATACTCATCAAATAGAGCCTGCTGAAAAACACACTTTTAACACAATATCTGCATGTTATATGGAAAGAATGAGTTTTACCTACAAGGAATTCTTCAATATTGCTTAAACCCGAAATATGCATTATAAAATCTATTACATATAGAAATTGCTTCAATATAAGGTGTTTCACTTACTTGTTTCGATTATTCATACTCAATTATTTTTATTGCATTCATGAGCTCCCTACGGTCGGTTCAACATAGCGGTGCTATGATTCATCTCACCAAGTCCTTCTATTTTTGCATTTTCAACCGTCATAACGAAGTTCTAACACATAATCCGGGTTAAAATTGTTTGCACCTAAAAAGCTGAAAACAAATCCGATAGTGTTAGCCAGAAAGTAGCAATCTAATTCCTTGCCTGCAATTCGAAGTATGTTAATACGTCTACATCTTGTCAAGTCGCACCTCATTACTTTCTGACTTTTTCAGCAAGCCCAATGTAAACAGGAGAATCATTTGCAGATTGGGACTATTAACGAGCTTAATCCACATACCACCCACATCCCAGATTAAGGTTCGTGTCAATAAAATTTCCTGCCTGTTTCAAAGCATTTATACGATTGAGCAAAAAACATGTCTTTAAAACACTCATTCTTGAGACAATGACTCTCGAACAGCTTTCTTATAGCTCCTGCCAATATTTAGCCTCGTATCCCCTACCTCAACTTCATTATAGGTAAAGCATTTTACTTTCTCCTTATTGATGATAAATGACCGGTGTATGCGAAGAAACTTTTCGGGCA
>JBNKPU010000152.1:0-5933 GCA_050295515.1 Bacteroidales bacterium
GTTCGACAATTGTAACGGATGTCTTTTTTCTCATATCTGTTATATTTTGGTGAATATTTACAGATATAAGCTATAGAATGATTCTATTATTATTGTTAATTTAGAATAAGCTGTCCGCCTGTGGCGGATTTAGTTCAACAATATGTATAAGCAATAGCGGTTTAAGTGCAAATTTGAACCGTTTTTGCGTTTTATTAAGTATCTTGCTTTCCGAAAAATTAGTGGAAATAAATCCGCTACTGCTCATACACAGACCGTTGTGCTTCATGCAAGGAGACCAAAACTGACAGATAATTGCGATACGAAAATTGATGGGTAATTGGAAAACAAAAAATGGATATAAAATAATTCAAGTCCTATCTGGAC
Source organism: Bacteroidales bacterium (assembly GCA_050295515.1). Lineage (GTDB taxonomy): Bacteria > Bacteroidota > Bacteroidia > Bacteroidales > UBA10428 > UBA10428. Next base: position 367 of record JBNKPU010000152.1, read on the forward strand.
GGAGTAATACTTATCTTTTACTGAAAGATAAACTGGTGATTTTGATAGATACGGGAAAAGAATCAGCATATAAAGAACTTTCAAAAAAAATCGATTTATTAGGATTGTCGTTAGATAAGATTACACATTTAATTTTAACACATACTCATTTTGACCATTGTCAGTCAGCAAGGATGATTAAAGAGAATAGTTCGTGTAAAATTATTGTGTCCAGTAAAGCAGGAGATTCGATTGATAATGGATATACGAAATTACCAAAAGGAACAAATTATATAACAAGACAAATATCCAGATTAGGTCAATTGATTGGAAAAAAAAGATTTGGATACCAAACATTTGAACCTGATATATTAATTTGTGGGGATTATGATTTAAATAGTACTGACAATCTGATTAATATTATTGAAACTTCAGGGCATTCTGAGGATTCGATTAGTATTCTTATTGATAATGAAATTGCAATTGTTGGTGATGTTATGTTTGGAGTATTTAAAAACTCCATTTTCCCACCATACGCTGATAATATTGGCAAAATGATTAAAAGCTGGAACCTATTGTTAAATACTGGTTGCAGTATCTTTCTTCCAGGTCACGGAAATGAAATAAAAAGAGTGTTATTAAAAAAACAATACGATAAATATGCACGAAAGCACAACACACAATATAGCCAATAAGGGTTTTAGTGGTATGCGAAGGTTTGCAGCCCGCTTTAACTTTTTGTTTACCTTGATAGGAAATCGCCCGCAATCCTTTACTGGCCATATTGTCAACCGTTATGCGCAAATTACCAGTACTAGGGATTCAACAAAATGAAAATGGAATAATCTTAAATTGGATTACCAAAGATAATTTGTCATTCAACATGCCTTTGGAATTAAAAACAAAAAGCGGAGTACAAAAAATATATTTTGAAAATAATAGGGCAGAAATCGATATACAAAGAAACGAAATACTTGAAATTGACCCTAATAACTGGTTATTATTTAGTATGACAGAATAACAAACGAACAAATGTTTCAAACCTTACAATAAAAATATGAGAAAAAGAAAAATCGCATCGATATTGGCAGTTTTATTCATATGTAATATCACAATTTTTGCACAATCTGACAATAATCCTTCTAATCGTTATGTAAATGTTTATAAGAATTATTTAAATGCGCCCTGTCCTTGTGAAGAGGATAATATAAAGCATTTTGTATGGTTTGCTCGTGACAGACAATTAATACACGACAATGCCTTTTTAACTGTGAAAAGATTTACTGGGGCTCAAATAATGTACCCATGGAATTTATTAGAACCTGAAAAAGGGAACTATGATTTTTCAATAGTTCGGGAGGATTATGAATTCCTTTTGGCGCATGGAAAAATGTTGTTTATCCAAATGCAAGATGCCACATTTAATGCAAATTACAAGGGTGTACCAGCTTATTTGTTAACCGAAGAATATGACGGTGGGGCGGTGCCACAATTAAACGATGAAGGAGAAATTGAAGGATGGGTGGCCAAACGATGGAATCCGAAAGTGCAAAAACGTTTTGCGCTTATGTTAGAAGCTTTGGGTAAAGAGTTTGACGGCAAAATAGAGGGGATAAACTTTCAGGAAAGTGCTATTGGGGTTAGTAAAGAAATTGATTCCACATTTACACCTGAAAGCAATTTAGAAGGGCTTAAAACAAACATGCTAGCGCTTAAAAAAGCGTTTCCAACTTCAACTACTATGCAATATGCCAATTTTATGGCAGGAGAATGGTTACCTTACGATGATAAAGGATACTTGCGGTCAATATATGAATATGGAGAGCAGATTGGAGTTGGGCTTGCCGGTCCTGATTTAATGTTTAAAAGAAAAGGGAATCTGAATCATACTGTTGCTTTAATGCATGAATACAATTATACCGTCCCACTTGGCATTGCTATTCAGGATGGAAATTATATTGGGACAACAGGAACTAAAGAGATTAAAAATGAGCGAGATAATTTAGTGCCTGTACTACATGCTTTTGCAAAAGAGTTTATGAAGGTAAGTTATATTTTTTGGTCTTATCAGGAGCCTTATTTTAGTGAAGACTTGATTCCATGCTTTAGTAGCCAATAGTTTATATTACATTCAATAAACTTGCTCTGCATTAATATTTATAATCTGTGTAATTTTTGAGAAATTAATTCCTTAATATCCCAAGATAAAAGCGTTTTTGGCTGATAAATCCTCAAGAAATAGGAAAACGGCAATAAGGAATACAAGAGAATCCTTAAGATACGCTCAAGGAGCGTTAAGGAACAGACGGGCGTTCATAAGGAACGCATGAGGAGCCATAAGGAATAGACGGGAAGCTTTAAGGAATGCATGGGAAGCCATAAGGAGCGCACAAACGCCTTTAAGGAATAGGCAAGCATCCGTAAGGAATTCGCAATAATTCAAATTATTAACTTAAAATTTATTTTTTATGGCAACTAATTGAACATTAACCGAAGCCGAAACCCTAGAACAGTACAGAGTTTCATTAGACAACGTTGAGAATCAGTCAGAAATAGTTACAATCATGGCAGAATTCGGATACGACACCGAAATCGTTGGACAGGGCAAAGCATTGTTAGCAGAAACCAGACAAGCCTATGATGCCAACAAGACCGAAGATGATGAGACTTCAGAAGCATACGGCAAATTCTCGGATGTAAAAGCACAACTTGAAGAAACATATTCACTACACCGTAAGAAAGCAAAAGTTATATTCAGAAACGATGCGCTTATACTGGATAAGTTAGCCGTTTCAGGTAGTTTACCTAAAGCATATGTAAAATGGTTGGAGACAGCCAAGAAATTTTACAGCATAGCATCAACCGATACTGATTTACAGGGCAAACTGGCAAGACTAAAGATTACAGTAGATGATTTAACCGCCGCCAGCACCGTGATAAGTAATCTCGAAGCAGCAAGAGCCGATTATTTAAGAGAAAAAGGAGAATCGCAAGACTCGACCAAGATAAAAGATGCAGCATTCGTTAAGATTGATGACTGGATGAGTGAATTTTACGCAGTAGCAAAGATAGCATTGGAGGATAATCCACAATTATTAGAATCATTGGGTAAATTGGTGTGAAGTTAAGATTGCCTACCCTATTTGTTACCACATTGGCAAGTCGCACGAGCCTGGCTCAAAGCAAAACTTACCAAAGAGGTAACAAATGCCAACCCTGTTACCGCCTTTAAGGGCGGTTTGGGGTTTGCCCACCCACAAAAAACAAAATAAATTAGCTCCACTGAGCTCCACTTCGTTCCGGTTCGTACTCCGAATCAAGGTCAGTGCGGATTGATAAGAATAAATATTAGATTTGTAAAAACTTGATACAGATTGACTTTGAACAATGAACACCAGCTTACAATCGAGTAGATGGCTGACGGGATTGTAGCCCCGCCAGTGCACCTCTCACACCACCGTACGTACCGGCCGGTATACGGCGGTTCAACGAACATAAATGATTAACAGAATTCAAAATCAAGTTTATAACTCAACGAATGGCTAAAACGCTGGAAGTACTCAACAAACTCAATATATTCACGACGTTTCAACCGTTTAATGGTAACGGTAGTCTTCATTATGGGACTACACGCCTGTGCCCATCCTCCCATTCGAGATCGTGACCAGGCATAGGCCATACCCGGACGAATTCCCATCCTGATATAGCTCCGCATGCGTTTATTGGGTTTCTTCCATTGCTTCCAGATACAGTAGCGCAATCGACTACGAATCCAGGCATCAAGCTCCTTTAGTTTTCCCTGCATGTTAGCATAGCGAAAGTATCCTATCCAACCTTTCATGAAGCTATTCAGTTCTTTTAACCTTTCATTAAACGAAATTGGACGGCTTTTACGGGTTATCTCCTTTACTTTCTCTTTCATCCGCTTAAAACGAATGGGCGATACTCGTAATTGATATTTACCTTTTTGGCCACGCTTGTAGGAACTTACAAAGTTGTACCCCAGCATATGAAAACTTATCGGTCGGCAGATACTCGTCTTTTCGGTATTAACCTTTAGTTTGAGTTTCTCCTCGATAAATTTAGTGGTACTTTTGAGTACACGTCCTGCTGAACGTTTGCTTCCCAGGAATATACTACAATCATCGGCATAACGAACAAAACGCAGGCCTCGTGATTCAAGTTCTTTGTCCAGTTCATTAAGCATAATGTTTGATAGCAAGGGACTCAATGGGCTGCCTTGTGGCGTGCCCCGTTCTCGCTGCTGGCTTGCTCCTCCTAAAAGAATTCCTGTGCGAAGGTATTTACGGATCAGCCGTAACAACCGTTCGTCTTTCACCTTACGGTACAGGATACTCATCAGCAGGTCGTGGTTCACCACATCAAAGAAGCTTTTAAGATCAAGATCAATAATATCCTGGTAGCCGCTGTTGATGTAAGCTAATCCTTGCGATACGCATTGCTGAGCCCCTCTATTGGGTCGAAAACCGTAGCTATAAGCAGGGAAAGTGCAATCATACAGGGGTGACAATACTTGTTGTATAGCCTGCTGTATGGTACGGTCGACTACTGTGGGGATTCCCAATAGTCGTTTCCCTTCCGATAGCTTATCTATTTCTACACCAAGAACCAAACTTGGTTGGTAAGTACCATCTTCAATAGATGCTACAATAGATTCCCTATGGACTTTCATGTAAGCTGCTAATTCACTTACTTTCATTCCATCTACTCCTGCTTTTCCCTTATTGGCTATCACTCGCTTTTGAGCATTTGCCATATTTACCGGGTGCAGCACCTTGTTTAATAAATTCATTTCTGCTTCTTTTCTCTGTTTAATACTTGTAACCGTTTTGATTTGCTTGCCCACCGGCAATATCTCAAACCATTCGCTTTACATTAATTGAAACATTCACCGTTCCGTCCTTCCCTATTCTTGGAGCCATTCACGACACTTTATCTTTCGCTTGTGAATTCCACTCCCCAATTGACAGGTACTATGACTTCTGCTGACTTCTTGGTGTATAGAAATACCGAACCTAGTCCAAGACCTCCCCAAGTAAGAGCTTTGTCTTTCAGTTAATAGAACTACATCTACCAAAAGGAACCTTGTTGGTTGTAGGCGTCGGGATCGTGTGCTCCCTTGCCCGCTCCTAATGGCCTCATATGTAGTTTCTGTTCGTAACTACCAACTTTTGCAGTCCTGCTTCCTTCAGTGCACACCTCACGGTAACCACCTTGCAGCTTGCTAACAGGCTTATGCCTCCACACTTTCGCTTCATTGGCAGTTCAACTAGCCGGTAAGAGATTTTCACTCTCTAGACAAAATAAAGTACTTATCGTTAGGCGCATTTAAAAATTATTTGCAAGTTTGAAATTTTCAATGAGCTTACGATAAGTGTGCTCTAGCTCATGCTGGGCACACACAATGTATAAAAATAATAGCCGAGACATTAGTAAATTCAAGGATTGTAGCCCGCTACAACTATCCTGTAACTTCTATGTTGTATTCCAAATATTTTCACTGTTTTTTTTACAATTACACAGATAATGAACGGAATAGCCTGTTGCTACATTTCACTTCGGGCAAT
>JBNKPU010000153.1:0-7291 GCA_050295515.1 Bacteroidales bacterium
ATACTCAACGTTAGTAAAAATTTTTTGCGCCCATTTCAAAAACATTGGTTTAACATTAAAAATACAGAAATATGAATACAGAATCACGAAGAAATTTTCTTAAATCAGCTGGGCTCATTGGGTTGGGATTAACTTTATTTCCGAAAAACATAAAAGCAAATACTCGGAATCAAATCACCCCATTAAATTTTAGTGATAAAAAAATAAGAATAGGATTTGTTGGTATTGGAGCAAGGGGAATTACTCTTTTAAAAGGATTGTTAAATTTTGACATTGTTGAAATTCCTGCTATTTGTGACATAAGAGAAGATAGAGTGGAAAGAGCAGAAAAAGTAATTATTGAAGCAGGACTTGAAAAGCCAAAAAAATATTCCAAAGGCGAATATGATTTTGAGCGAATGTGTGAAAAAGAGGAATTAGATTTAGTAATTAATGCAACTCCATGGAAATGGCACACTCCAATTTGTTTAGCTGCCATGAATAATGGAAAACATACAGCTACAGAAGTGCCGGCAGCATTAACTCTTGATGAATGCTGGCAACTGGTAGAAGCTTCTGAGAGAAACAACAAACAATGTATGATGCTCGAAAACTATTGTTATTTTCAAGATGTAATGTTAATTACGAATATGGTAGCTAACAATAAATTTGGTGATTTGATACATTTTGAAGGGAGAACACAAGAAAATTGGATAGCACAAAACTGGCATATTTTTAATTCTGATGGTACATTGGCATGGTGTGGTGAAAATCTGGCAAATATGAATTGTAATGCATATCCAACTCATGGTATTGGGCCAATAGCCACATGGGCAGCCATTAATAACGGGGATCAGTTCGACTATTTTGTTTCTATGAGTGGTAAATCACATTGTTTGCAAGAAGCAGCGGCAAAAGAATTTGGTTCTTCTCATGAACTAGCGAAAAGACAATATAAACAAGGAGATGCAAACATTACGTTATTCAGGACAAAAAACGGCAAAACTTTTACACTATATTATGGCGGAACTTCTCCTCAGGCTTGGAGCCCTGAATATAAAATTCAGGGTAGCAAAGGAACTTCGATAGGTGAAATGCTAAGAAGGGGTAACTCAGAAAAATGGAGGAAAACAAAAATATTTTTTAAAGGAAAAGAATGGCGATGGCAAAATATTAATAGTTTCGTTGACCAATATGAGCATCCTCTATGGGGAAAATATGGTGGAAACGCACAAGAAAAAAAGGTTGAAAACTGGTCAGGTGCATTTGATTATTTAATGCTTTATCAACTTCTTTTTGCATTGCAAAACGATATTACTCCTCCTATGGATGTCTATGATGCCGCTGCTTGGAGTGCAATAATAGAATTAAGCGGCCAATCCGTATTTAATAAAAGTAAACCAATAGACTTTCCTGATTTTACAAAAGGTAAATGGAAAAATAGAAAACCAGGATACTTCATGAATTTTTAAATATGAAAAAAATAATTATATGGTTTGCCACCATTCTAATAATTTTTGTAACAACATCATTTATTAGTAATTCACATAGTAAATTAATTTTTACAGTAGAATTTAATAAGGAGATATACTCCAATAGTCTTTGGGGAGATTCACCTCAATTCGCAATGTGGCTTGTTAACAATGAAAAACAAAAAATAATAAATGTATGTGTAACTCACCGAACTGCAGAAAATGACTGGATAGGAAAAGCTTCATGTCCTGTTTCATTGCCGATTTGGTCGCTTCACAATAAAAAATTTGAGTTGCAAAGAAAAGCTTATTTAGACGGGAAAATTAAAGTAGATGCTGTGACTGGAGCTTCTATTAAAGTAACCAACCTATTGAGAAGCATCTTTACTAATGAAAATAACTATGATTTTAGCCTTGATGGAGTAACTTGTGCAACACCGCAAAATAGGTTTGGAGGATGGGTGGATATTTCTTTAGACGAAAATTTTGATATTTTTTTTGAGGTAAACTGTTCAGGTGATTATAATGAGTTTTATCAGGCAAAAAATATGGTTACCGGTGAAATTGATTATAATGGAAATGGACAACCTTCATTAGTGTACAAAGGATTTTTAAACTTAAAGGATAAAAAAGTATCTCAGCCAAAGCTATATGGAAAATCACATCAACATTTTCCGATTGATAAAATTAATATTTCGCTGGATAGTATAACATCTGCGAAAAGATTAATAAAAGAAATATCGATTGAAATAGAATAAAACTTTTGCTAACAAGGTATAAAAATAATAGCCAAGACATCAGTAAATTCAAGAGCTGTAGCCCGCTTCAACTTTTTTGTAGATTGACAGGAAAGTACCACGTATTCGGCTACTATTTTTTTCTAAACATTGGCAACAAGGCTGGCAGAGCGTGTTTCGACAATTTTCAGTAAATGATTAGCGATAAATAAGATTAAATGACAAATACAAACAAATATTATTCTTATATCTACTTATTGATTGGTTTTATCTTTTTATTCTTCTTCAATGGAAGATGGATTTTACCAATAGCAAGTTTCATTGCTCCTCTCTTTCTGATTCGCTTTTTAAGATTTCAGAAACCTTTTATAGGATTCCTGATTTTAATACTTATTGGCTGGATATCTAACATATTAATTTGGAAAGGGATGAACCCAATGAGCGGTTTTTTTTACTATTTCATTATGTTCATGATGAGCGTGTTCACTTCACTGATCTTTTTATTAGATAAATTATATGCTCAGAAAATTAAAGGAATTCTATCGACACTTGTTTTCCCTTCTGCTTATGTTATAATGGAATTTATAGTTGTATCAACAAATCCTTCCGGGTCATACGGAACATTGGCACACACTCAAAATTCGTTGACTTTATTGCAAATGCTTTCGATTACGGGCATTTGGGGTGTGGTATTTATTGTTTTATGGACATCATCTGTAATAAACTGGCTTTGGGATTATTCGTTTGAAAAAAGTAAAATTAATTTGGCTTTCCTCACTTATGGAATTCCCTTAATTCTTTTAATGCTTTTCGGACAATTAAGACTGTTTTTCAATTCAGGAAATCAAACAGTAAGAATTGCCTCTGTCAATATCAGTAAATCAGATTTGGAGAACCGCATTAATACTTATTCAGATTCACTTATCGATATATCGAATAATAATTTTTTATCAAATTGTGAGATTGCAGCAAACTCGGGCGCTAAAATCATATTTGGTATAGAGACTGTGATAAATTTAAAAGAAGATAAAGAAGACGCATTTGTCGAAAAAGCCATAGCTGTTGCCAAAAGAAATAATATTTATTTGGGTCTTCCCATGGCAGTTATTTTAAAAGGATTCCCGCAAGTTCGTCCTGATAATAAGATAATTTGGATTTCGCCTCAAGGTGAGATATTATATGAATATCATAAAGGAAAACCAACACCCGGAGAAGGAAAATATGGAGATGGTATTTTGAAATATTTCGATACTCCTTATGGTCGAATAAGTTCGGTTATTTGTTTTGACATGGATTTTCCTTCCTTTATCAGGCAGGTTGAGGATATGAATATTGATATCATGTTGGTTCCCGGAAATGATTGGAAAGAGATTTCTCCCTACCATACCTATGTTGCGTCGGCAAGAGCCATTGAAGAAGGTTTTAACATGGTTAGAGCTGCCTCTCGTGGATTATCTGCATCATTTGATTATAAAGGGGAACTTCTGTCTCATCAAGACTTTTATAGAACTAATAATGTCATTTTATATTCTGATGTGCCAATGAAAGGGACGAAAACGATATATTCAAGATTTGGGGATTATTTTGCCTGGATGTGCATTTTGATATTTCTTTCAACTAGTTATATGGTTCTCAAAAAGACTTGGATTAATAATACAAGAAAAAATTAATAAAGCCCAGCTGCAACACGCAATATACGTAAACCGCGGGATGTGAGTAATTTGAACTTTTGTACATTTACTCAAAATTGCAGCGGTTTGATAGGTTTGTGTTTTAAAAAAAACCGGCTTGGGCATATTGCCAACCATCAGACTGTCTAATAACCTCTTTCCATGAAAGAATTATTTGGATAGCTATCTTTAAAAAGAATGAAATATTTAAATCTCAACCGCTTAATTTTACTTTTTAGACAAAATGCCATTGTGTGTAATTCCCCACATAAGAACCTCCCGAATAGATTTGAAACTAAATTATCTATTCATACAGTTCTTATTAAATTCTCTTGCTAACATAAAATGGATAGCAAAAATGAAGTGAAAAGTGATAAATTTGAGAAAAACATAAACAACTGAAAATCAGAGACTAATTTTTACGTTAGTCAGAACCATGAGATAGATCAACCAAACTAGATACGAGATAATGAAAAATTTACTATTTATTTTAATATTATTCCTGATAATAATTAGTTGTACAAGTAAGTACAGTGGAAAAATGGGATTTGAAAAACTTGATCAAGGATATATTTCAGCAAAGGATATTTTTTCAGAGGGTCTGATATCTCAAAAAGATAGATTTGAACAAAATATAACTTTTTCCAAAGATGGAAACCTATGTTTGGTTGGATTGTCTGATAGTATCTGGAATTATAAAGGCTTACTTAAATATAAATTAGATGGGAAAAACTGGAGATTGGAAGATACAATGAATTTTGGGTTTGAATTTATTGGTGAAGCCATCTTTGCTCCTAAGAATAATAAACTTTTCATTGTGGCTTATACCCCTGAAGAAGGGAAAGGTTTTCAAACTGATATTTACACGTTGAATTTTGAAAATGATAGTTTCTATAAACCGGTTTTACTTGATAGCAATGTTTTAAGTGATTATTCTGAATGGCATCCATCAATTGCTGAAAATGGAAATATTTACTTTAGTTCAGAGAGAAGAGGCGAAGGGAAAATTATGTCAGATATTTATGTTTCAAAATTTGAAGATGGTAAATACAAAGAAGCTGTAAGACTAAAAGAACCATTGAATACTGATTTTAATGATTCTGATCCGCTAATATCTCCTGATGAGAGCTACTTGATAGTGCAATCAGATAGAGATGGAGGATATGGAAAACATGATTTCTATGTAAGTTTTAAGAATAGTTCAGGAGAATGGTTAAAACCAATGAATTTAGGTTCTGAAATAAATACTGAGGAATGGGAAATTGGCCCTTCTTTTTCGCCTGATTACAAATACATATTATTTACAAGACGAAAGGAATGGAAAACAGATGAGAGTTCAAATATTTATAGATTTAGTGTAGAACAAATTGAAAGTTTGAGATATAATAAAGTGGCTGAGTAATTCCTGCGTCGTGCGAGTGCAAAGCGATTTTTAGCTTTGGAGACGGCACTACTCATATTATTAAGGTTATGCACAACTGGCGAACTGATGAGAATTAATTGGAATGAATTAGCTTAATACAACAAATAATATATACTCTAAATCAACCCTGTTATGAGAATTATTTTAATATTTATTTTGTTTATAATCTTCTTATCATGCGAAAAAAATGATGACGACTTTTTGTATACATATAAGATCGCAAGAGTTTTTTTAAAGTCTGATGACTTTATTTTTGATAGTACAGTATTCTATTATAATGAATCAGACGAGTTAATAAAGATTGAAAAAGATAATACACCAATAGATGATGGATTATCAGTGTCTTACCCGAAATACAATAATCAAATTATTTCCTATAACTCCTCACAATATTTTGTGGGTGTAAATGGATTAGTTGATTCCATTACAAGTAAAGAAAGCACTAGAATATATAAATATAATGGCGATAAATTAATATCAGAGAAGCTTATAGAAAATAACAATATTACATACGAGCATTTTCTTTATTATAAAGATGGATTACTAATTAAAGACTCAACAGTATATAACAATCAATTTATTACAGTATATGAACATAAAAGTACAAATGTTCTAACACCACATTACATTGTTGATGCTTCTGGATTTAGAATATTTTCCATGCAATCAGATTACCTAAAAAAGGAAAGTGTATCTTCAGATAATAATAAAACAATTCACACTTATGAAATTCAAGACAATCATCTATATGATTACATAAAAACAATAGATACATTTTATAGGGACACAGTGGATTTGGGAGTTTATAAATATTATTATCTAAAGTGATAAAAAGTACCTAATTCATGTAGGGAAATCGCTTTTAGAAATAATATTACCGTTGGGTGAATCTTATAAATTATTATCTTTGCAAGTAGTTGAAAATGACTACGCGTCAAAAAAATGAAAAATTTCAAGGCGCAAAATTCTATTGAATCTAATATATCTTTTATATCACACTTTTCAACCTTGACAGATTCTCGAAGAACCAACAAAGGCAACTTTTTCTATCCGTTACAAGAAATATTGTTTTTAACTATATCAGCAGTCATTAGTGGATCCGATAATTGGACTATGATTCAAGAGTTTGGTAATAGTAAGCTGGAATGGCTCAGAAAGTTTTTCTCTTACACTAATGGTATACCATCACATGACGTATTAGGAAAGGTTTTTGCCAGATTAAATCATGAAGAATTTTCACAATGCTTTATCAACTGGATAAACAATATTTCACAACATACCGCTGGCGAGGTAATTGCGATTGATGGTAAAACAATTTGTAAATCATACTCAAAAAGCAAGTTTCAATCAGCCTTCCATGTAGTTTCAGCTTATGCTGCCGATAGTCGTTTGTGTTTAGGACAGAAAGTTGTTGATGAGAAAAGCAACGAGATTACAGCAATCCCAGAACTACTTGAACTTCTTGATTTAAAAGGATGCATTGTCACTATTGATGCCATGGGTTGCCAAACTGAAATCGCAAAAAACATTCTTAAAAAGAATGCCGACTATGTTTTGATGGTAAAGGGCAATCAAGCCAATCTCAAAGAGCAAGTCGAGAAACTTTTTAGAATTGGGTGTCCCACTTCCTCTCAAGCACAAGTTGACTTTGGCCATGGAAGAATTGAAAACAGAACTTGTCATGTAATAACTGACTTACAGTTCTTTGATGACAAGGAAAACTGGCAAGGCCTTAAGAGTGTTATCCGTATTGATTCGGAAAGACACGATAAAGCTACTGATAAAACAACTGTAGAAGCCAGGTATTACATCAGTTCTCTTAACCTTAGTGCAGAGCGATTCAATCAGATTATCAGACAACATTGGACAATTGAGAATAATTTGCATTGGTCTTTAGACCTTCTTTTTAAAGAAGATGACTCCTTAAAAAAGAATGGGAACTCAGCCATTAACTACAATATCATTTTAAAGCTGGCTTTGGCTATGCTTGAGAGGGAAAAATCAAGAAAA
>JBNKPU010000154.1:0-8210 GCA_050295515.1 Bacteroidales bacterium
AGCCAAATACCCAGCTGTAAGTATCAGTATTTTAAATAAAGAAGAAAGAAACAATTTAATCCTTGCTTTAGATCATTATAAACAAAAAAAATAATTTAGGCAGAATTACAACTACAAACTTTTCATGACCGACCAAACCTATAAAATCGCATTGTCCCTCCTGCCCAGGATCGGACCAAAACTTGCCCGAAATTTAGTATCTTATATTGGAAGTGTCGAAGGCATTTTTAAAGAAAAAAAAACGCTGCTCAAAAAAGTACCTGGGATAGGAAAACTCTTAGCCCAAGGATTTTCTGCTGAAGAAGCACTTAAACTAGCCGAACAAGAACTGAGATACATTGAAGAAAAAGACATTAAATGGTCTTTTTACCTTGATTCTGATTACCCACAGAGACTAAAAGAATGTGAAGATTCTCCCATTGTTTTCTATTACCGGGGGCAGTCGTGCTTTGATGCACCTAAGGTTGTCAGCATAGTTGGAACAAGAAATTCATCTGAATATGGTGAGGAATTATGTAATAAATTGGTCAAAGGCCTTGCAGAGGAGTTCCCTGAAACTCTTATTGTAAGTGGATTTGCCTATGGAATAGATATCTGTGCACATAGAGCTGCAATTAAAGAAGGATTGAAAACTACAGCAGTTTTTGGAGCAGGAATCGATAGGATCTATCCAAGCTTACACAAAAAGTATTTAAAACAGGTCATTGAACAAGGGTGTACATGTTCAGAGTTCCCATCCACAAAAAAACCCGATCCGGGTAATTTCGTTAGCCGCAACAGGATTATTGCAGGACTTGCCGATGCTGTAGTTGTTGTTGAGTCAGGTGCAAAAGGTGGCTCATTGCTTACAGCCGACATGGCTATGTCATATAACCGGGATGTATTTGCTTTTCCTGGAAGAGTGGGCGATAAGTATTCTAAAGGTTGCAACCAACTTATCAAAAACAACCAGGCTGCACTTATCGAATCGCACAAGGACCTGATATTGCACATGAGATGGGATACTAAAGAAGGACAAAAACCAGTTCAAACAAGCCTTTTTAATGAAATGGATTCAGTAGAGTTAGAGATCGCTCAATTTATGGAAAAGAATGCTATAACCTTAGACGAATTAGCAAAAAACCTAAAACAACCAGTCTCTAAAGTATCTGCTCTTCTACTAAATATGGAATTTAAAGGTCTGATCAAAGCACTGCCCGGAAAAGCCTTTAGGCTAAACAATTAAAGAACTGGTATTTTTTCTACCAATACTATATCTTCGCGAAAAAAAATCAATGCATTTCATCGACACACATTCACACATGTACCTACCACAATTCAACGGAGATATTCAGGATTGTATAGATAGGTGCAAAGAAAAGTCAGTCCAAAAAGTCATACTGCCAAATATAGATTCTGAGACCATTCAGCCACTTTTAGGTTTAACTTTGAAAGATCCTGAGTTTTTCTATCCTCTTATGGGGCTACATCCGACTCATGTTAAAGAAAACTTCGAACAAGAATTGAGCAAGATATTTGATGAATTGAATTCAAACCAATATTGCGGGGTGGGAGAAATTGGTATTGACCTTTATTGGGACAAAACCTTTCTTGACAAACAACAAGTTGCCTTTGAAAGCCAAGTCAGGTACGCATTGGACAAGAATCTGCCTTTTGTGATCCATGCACGCGAATCATTTCAGGAAGTTATAGATGTTTTAGAAAAAATAAACCATGGATCATACCGTGGGATTTTTCATGCATTCTCTGGCGAACCCTTTCAAGCTGAAAAAGTTGCCGAAATGGGATTTCTAATCGGTATTGGAGGTGTTTCTACTTTTAAAAACTCCAATTTATCTGAGGTAATTGAACATATTGATTTAAATCATATTGTGCTCGAAACAGATTCTCCTTATCTTGCACCTGTTCCATATAGGGGCAAAAGAAATGAAAGCAGCTATATACCACTCATTGCAGAAAAAATTGCTGCTGTAAAAAGCATAGGTATAGAGGAAATTGCTAGGGTTACTAGCACAAATGCCGAAAAATTGTTCAATATATGACAAGATCCCAACCTTCTATTCTGATTATCTATACTGGAGGTACTATTGGAATGGTACGCAGTGCGATGAACGGATCTTTAAGGCCTTTGCCGTTTAACCATATAATGGATGAAATACCTGAGCTTTCTAGAGCTAATTACCAGATCTCATCCTATACTTTCCATCCTCCCATAGATTCTTCCAATATAGATCCTGAAGAATGGATTAAAATTGCAAAACTTATCTCCAAAAACTACAACCGGTATGATGGTTTTGTTATTCTTCATGGAACAGACACTATGGCTTATTCTGCATCTGCACTAAGTTTCATGCTGGAGAACCTGGCCAAACCAGTTATTTTTACTGGTTCTCAGCTTCCAATCGGATCCCTGCGTACCGATGCCAAGGAAAACCTCATATCTGCAGTAGAATTAGCTGCAGCACATAAAGATGGAGTTCCAGTTGTTCCAGAGGTTTGTATCTTTTTTCAAAATAAGCTTTTCCGTGGCAACAGGACCTCAAAATATAATGCAGAAGAGTTTAAAGCATTCCAATCCTATAACTATACCGCCCTGGCAGAAATAGGGGTACACATTAAATACAATTACCATTTGATACATTCACCCAATGTATTTCTAAAATTTAAAGCCCATTTTAACCTTGATCCCAATGTAGCAATACTAAAAATATTTCCGGGTATTAGCAAAAAGGTTATGGAAGCTGTCTTTAACATTGAAGGAATAAAAGGAATTGTTCTTGAAACCTATGGTGCAGGTAATGCTCCTGATGAAAAATGGTTTATAGATGCTTTGAAAAATGCTTTGAAAAAAAACATCATTATCATTAATGTTTCGCAATGTGCCGAAGGAAGTGTAGAAATGGGGATGTACGAAACCAGTATAAAACTGGCAAAGGCTGGCGTTATTAGCGGACATGACATTACGACTGAAGCTGCAATTACAAAATTGATGTATCTGTTGGGCAAAAATACAAGCCAGGAAGAAGTTGTTATGGGATTAAATAATTCAATACGGGGAGAAATAACGCTGTGAGGACTTACAATTAAAATTTTTTTAGTAATTTTCGCAGCAAATTTTTCAAAACCTACAGTTGAATAACTGGAGAGGTGGCCGAGTGGTCGAAGGCGCACGCCTGGAAAGTGTGTATACCTCACAAGGGTATCGCGGGTTCGAATCCCGCCCTCTCCGCACTTCTTTAGGTTTGACTAGGCTCTCTGAAAGGATGAATTTTAGTTGTCCCAGAATAAGAAAATACTTATATTCTGGATATAATTAAAATAATTATCCTAATATGAGCAATGCTAATGAGGGGGAAATATAAAATATAGCACTATGGAGGATATGTTCAAAAAACATTATGTACAGACAGATCCCCTATTGTTTTCATCTCATGTCAGAGGTATTTAGAATCATTCTAATTAAAAAGCCTGGCGGTTTTAGGAATGATTTTTGAGGGAAAAATTGGAGTTTTAATACAAATACAAAATATCGAAAAAAAGAAACATTAATAAACAAAAGTCATGAAAAAATTATTTGCATTTTTAGCTGTAATTGGGATACTAAGCTTTGGAGTATCAAACTATGTTAGTGCACAAGAAGAGAGCACACCTGATTCTACGGAGATAGCAAGCGAATCAGCTTCTGAAACTGTAGAAACTGTTGTTCCTGCAGATGCAGCTCCTCCAGCATTTCACCAACAAGTAAAATCCAAATTTATCGAAGGTGGTCCCATGTTTATGATCTGGGTACTTCTTTGTTTGATCTTTGGTCTTGCATTAGCCATTGAAAGGATTATTTACCTAAACCTTGCAACAACCAACACTGACAAATTATTGATCAAGATTGAAAGTGCTTTGGAAGAAGGTGGAATAGATGCTGCAAAAGAAGTTTGCCGTAACACTCGTGGCCCTATCGCAAGTATTTTCTACCAAGGTCTTGATAGAATGGACGAAGGTCTTGAAATGGTTGAAAAATCAATTGTATCCTATGGTAGTGTTCAAATGGGGCTGTTAGAAAAGAACCTAAGCTGGATTTCGTTGTTCATAGCTCTTGCTCCTATGCTTGGTTTCATGGGTACAGTGCTTGGTATGATAGATGCATTCGCAAAAATTGCTGAAGCAGGTGATGTTAGCGCTTCTCTTGTTGCAGACGGTATCGGTATGGCCCTTATTACTACTGTATCTGGTCTTGTCGTTGCAGTTTTCCTACAAGTATTCTACAACTACCTGCTTTCAAAAATTGACTCAATGGTTAACCGCATGGAAGATTCTTCTATTTCTTTCATGGATATCCTCGTAAAGTACAATGTTAAATCTAAATAATTGCAGCAATGAGTAAAGTATCGAAAATAGTTTTATGGGTACTGTCATTAATCTCTGTTGTTCTGGCTGCAATGTACTTTTTTGGCGGAACAGTATCTACATTGGGATATGATGATGTACCTAAGTTTTATGACACCAATTTATATTGGTCAGTCATACTTTTTATAATCACCGTGTTGATAACATTTGGTTTTGCTATTGAATTTATAATAACACATCCAAAGTCACTTAAAGGAGCTGCAATAGCGATAGTCTCAGCCATTGCTCTTATTGGCATATCTTATGCACTTGCATCTTCTGATCCGATTCCTAATGCAAGGGTGGAGGCTGTTGTTGACGCTACTCCTCATACACTTAAGTGGGTTGGAGTTGGTATAATTGCAACTTATATTTTGGGCGGCATAGCTTTACTAACTATGATCGTTTCTGAAATCTATAGAGCATTTAGATAATCATTACAAGAATTATTCTTGTATTAAATTTATTTGACAAATGGCAAGAAGAGAATTACAGGAAATAAATGCGGGTTCGATGGCAGACATTGCCTTCCTGTTGCTGATCTTTTTCCTTGTTACAACTACCATGGATACAGATTCCGGAATCGTGAGGAAACTTCCTCCCATGCCGGAAAATGACCAAGTGGATGATGTACAAATCAAGGAAAGGAACATATTTGTTGTGCTGGTTAACCGCGAAAACCAATTATTGGTTGAGGGTGAGCCGATGCAAATGATTGACCTTCGGGAAGCAGCAAAGGAATTCATCATAAATCCAAACGATGATGTAGATCTACCCGCAAAAGAAATAAAAAATTTTGATCTAATTGGTCCTATGGAGGTTACTTCCAAACATGTAATTTCATTGAGAAGTGACCGTGGTACATCATATGAAACTTATATTGCGGTCCAGAATGAGTTGGCAGCCGCTTATAACGAGCTCCGAAATGGACTTTCCATGCGTAAATTCGGTAAAAAGTATGATGAACTGGATGATATAAAGGATGAAGAAAAAAAGAAAGCAATTGAAGCTGTCTTTCCAATGAAGATCTCTGAGGCTGAACCTAAAAATGTAGGAGGATAAGCTATGGTAGGAAAATTTAGAAAAAAAGGTAAAGGTTCTTTACCAGCTATTTCAACAGCATCATTACCTGATATTGTATTCATGCTTTTATTTTTCTTTATGGTTACTACTGTTATGAAACAAGATGACCTTAAAGTTTCGATTCAAGCACCAAAAGCAGACCAGGTTTCCAAGCTTGAAAATAAATCGCTTGTAAGTTATATTTATATTGGTAAACCTAGCAAAGCAGCTGTTTATGGTACCGCAGACCGCATACAATTGAACGATGCTTTTGCCCAGCCTGAACAAATCAGGGAGTTTATTGCTGCCGAAAGAGAATCGATAGATGAAAGCATGCAGAATAAAATGACAGTTTCGCTCAAAGTCGATGGTAAAACAGAGATGGGGATTGTAACCGATGTAAAACAAGAATTGAGAAAAGCAAGTGCTTTGAAAATCAATTACTCCACCATAAAAGGTGACCCAGTTAAAGGTAGAAGATAGATAGTAAGTAAATAATATTTTCATATCTAATATATTGAAGAGGAGCCAAATGGCTCCTCTTTTTTTGTCTGATTGGCAAAGATTTTGTTATAGTCTTTGCATAAACAATTAATGCAAAAAATTATTTAATATGTAACTTTTAAAACTAAGTGTTATGTACAACTCATTTAAAGATTCTTTACAAAATGGCAAAAATCGTTTTCAGGAAATCAATGCGGGCTCCATGGCAGACATCGCTTTTCTCCTGTTGATTTTCTTTTTGGTTGCAACAACCATGTTCAACGACATGGGAATTATGCGTAAACTCCCACCAGATGCTGGTGATATGCCAGCCACTCCACAACATAAACGAAATGTAATGCATATCCTGGTAAACAGGGAAAACAAATTGCTTGTTAGAGGAGAAGAAACCGATATTGCTCAACTAAGAACGAAAGCAAAAGACTTCATTGCAAACCCAAACAAGGAAGAAACCTTACCTGAAATGGTTAAAATGAATATCCAGGGACTGGGCAATGTGCCCGTTTCTAAAAACCACATTATATCCCTAATGAGCGATAGGGGCACTCATTACAGCACATATATTGCTGTTCAGAATGAACTCACAGCTGCTTACAATGAATTAAGGGATGAACTGGCTATACAAAGGTTCAATGTTCACTACAAAGAACTTGGTTCGGGAAAGAAAAAGGCAATCGACCAGGTATATCCCATGCATTTGTCCGAGGCAGAACCAAATGATGCAAATTAATTGTGTTTTACTTCATGGTCAGTTGTTTACGGTAATAGGCAGGTGAAATTTTCATCTGCTTTTTAAATGCCTTTGAGAAATGGTGCCGGTCACAAAATCCGCACTCCTGTGAAATCTGATCGATACTTTTATTGGTATGGTGCATAAGGAAAACTGACTCTTCAATTCTTTTCTTTTGTATATAGCTGTGTATAGATTGACCAGTATTTTGTCTGAAAAGTCTTAAAAAAGAATTAGGAGCCATAGCTACCTTTTCGGCAAGATCTTTATTCGTGAGGTTCTGTCTAAAATCCTTTTCTATAAGTCCCAGCACCTTAGCAACCCTGCTATCAAACTTAGCTAAATCCAAGACCGATTCAGGAATTTTCTGAATATGAGACAATATCAGTGCCTGTATACTGGCAGTTTGCACTAAATTGATATGTTTATATTCTTTCCGCAACGAATGTTTTAAGTAATCTATTTGCTCACGAGCTATAGCATTCATTGAAAATTGATAGATACCCTTTCTGACATTGTCATAATGCAATCCTAGATTAAAGTGTACAAAAAAATGATCAAATTCCTGATTCTCTCGCATCGAATCCAAACTATCCTGTTCGGTGATTCTACTGCCCACCAAAAGCTCTTTGTCATAAACCATACTGTTATCCTTAAAATGCGATGAGAAAGGTGTATTGGGAGGGATCAAATATACATATTCAGAAACAAGAGGGAATGACCTTGAATTAAAGAATATTGATGATCCAGGGATAGTGTTATGATATAACCTCCAAAAAGGTGACACCATATTTTCAAGGCTCCACTGCGATAGTTTCCAATACCTGCAACAGTGAATCTTTAGTCTAACCTCAGCGAAATACTGAAGAACACCCGAAGGATCAGATTTTGAATTTGCCGATAGCATTATGAACTAGGAAATGTTTATATTATACACAAATATGGCATATTTACACAACAAATATAAGAATGTATTACATTAATATTGAACTACTTTTAGAAACATAAACTAATACAGACCAAAACTATTGCTTAATAGATACTTATTTTATAAGAAATAAAGCTAAACAATAATAAAATGAAGAAAGCAAAAAAAATCAGTGGTGGTAGCCTAAAAAATTCAAACAATGTTGTAATTGGAATTTGCGCTGCTTGCGACCCAAGGATCGATGAAGAATCCAGAAAAAGGACTCTTAAAATTGTAGAAAAAATAGCAAATCATATTGCTCCAAAGATAAAATTACCAATTGATGGCGAAGTTGAAGTAGTATGGTCATCAACATTAATTGATGGTGAGCAACAGGCCGACCAGGTTGCCAATGAATTTAAGGCTGAAGGTGTACAGGCTATTGTTTGCACTCCCGACACATGGGCATTTCCTCAACTCAGTCTTATGAGCCTTATGGCCCATTTCCCTAAAAACACTCCTCTTAATATAACTTGTGGGAACAGTGCTCCAAAACCTGGTGTTGTTTTTGCCCATGCGGTAAACGGGGCGTTTGCGCAACAAGGTAAATTAACTCACCTCAATGTA
>JBNKPU010000155.1:0-62702 GCA_050295515.1 Bacteroidales bacterium
GAAGTCCGCAATCCCTTACGAAATCATACACTCAACGTTGGCGCCAATAGCAAAAAGGACACAGCTATGAAAATTACAATTTATGTATTGATAATCTTATTTTTTATTAGTTGCTCACAAAAGACTGATATCAAATATGAAATTCCCCAAAAACTTGATGACGGTTTATCCATTTCATCGACATTGGCAGAAGGACTAGATACCACCATTTTTAATAATATCCTAAAACAAATTTCAAATAATGAATATTCAGGTGTTCAGAGTATCTTGGTTTTTGTAAATAACAAATTGGTTTACGAGAATTATTTTGGTAAATATTCTCAAAATGACCTTCATCCTGATTTTTCTGTTAATAAAAGTATTCTCTCATTATTGATAGGGATTGCCATTGAAAAATATAAAGGATTCTCAGTAAATGATAAATTGATTAAATATTTCCCTGAATATAAAAATTATTTAATTGCAGACAGTTTAAGGGCAGAGATTACTGTGGAGCACTGTTTAGATATGACAACTGGTATTGAATGGAATGAAGTAGGAATTTCCTTTGATGATAAGAGAAATGATTTTGGAAATATGAATGAATCAGATGATAAATTCAAATATATTTTTCAAAAACCAATGAAAAGCATTCCGGGAAAAGTATTCAATTATAATACTGGTAATGTAGTGTTGCTCAAAGAAATATTAGTAAGAGTAAGTGGTCAAAATTTATCTGATTTCGCCTACCAAAATTTATTTAAACCTCTTAGAATTGAAGAGTTTAAATGGAATGATAGAAACTTGGAACTATTGCCCAGAGACCTTGGAAAATTTGGGGTATTATTTCTAAACAATGGCAATTGGAATGGAGAGCAGATTGTCCCTATTAGTTGGTTTGAGGAATGCATGAAATTAAAAATTCAATTTCCTGACTATTTCAAACAAAACCATGAAACAAATTATTACGGTAATTTATGGTATAAGTCAAAAAACAAGTACGGTACTGATACTTACTTTGCACACGGAACAAAAGGACAATATTTAATAATAGCACCTGAATTAAATATGGTTGTAATTCAAAACTCTGATTATGAAAATATAGGAAGAGAAACAATCAGATTATTACCAAGTTCATTATTTCTAAGAACTCACCCGAAATATATTGAGAACACGCTCAACACTTATAATGGTTTGGTGAAAGATAGTACTGATTATAATATTTATGATTTAACAGAATTAGCAAATGACTTAGTTCTTTATGGTGAATTTGAAAAAGCAAATGAGATTTATAATATCATTTTTCAAAAGTATACAGATGTGTTTTATGAGACTTATTTAAATTATGGAATTTCATTGTTAGCAAATCATGAAACTGAGAAAGCCGAAATATTTCTAACAAAATCGATAGACTTAAATCCAAAGGTGAGTACATTTGATATAGTTCGACTAAATAAAGCAAAACAAATATTGAAAGAAATTTAATAATGATAAAGCTACAGGCGGTAACACGCAATATAGCAAAAAGCGGTGAAGAGCTTAATTGGGGCGGTTTTATCTCGTTTCAACATCAACTCGGTTTGATAATGAATCGCTCGCAATCCGCTTCATGCCATATTGCCACCGTTGTGCTTCATACAAAAAACAAACATTATGAAAGAGACAAAATATTCTAAAATTTATCGAATAATTCATTGGGCAATAGCTATTTCATTTCTGCTGTTGCTGATTACTATTTTTTTGCGATTAACGTGGATGAATAAGTATAATGTGGCAACTATCATACAGGACTACCTGAGTGGTACCGACCAGATGTTATCTCAGGAACAACTCATTGTATTAGCAAAAAAGATAAGACAACCAATGTGGGATTGGCATATTTATATTGGTTATGTATTAGTTGGACTATTTAGTATTCGTTTCGCACTTCCTGCATTAGGACATATGAAGTTCCAAAATCCATTTTCAAAAAATCTATCTGTAAAGAAAAAATTTCAGAAATGGACTTACATTATTTTTTATGTCTGTGTCATCATTTCGTTGGTAACCGGACTTATTATAGAGTTAGGACCAAAAGAACTAAAAAAGCCAATGGAAGAAATCCATATCCTTGGTATTTATTACTTGGTAGCGTTTATTGTCATCCATTTAGCAGGCGTAATAATTGCTGAATTTACAGACCAAAAAGGAATTATATCACGAATAGTAAGTGGAACTAAAGACAAGGATTAGAAAGTAGGAAAGCACAACAAAAGCTATACGTAATGCAGGTTTTAGTGTTGAATTGAAAGCAAATGCACATTAACACACGTTTCGGTAAGCGGTCAGTGGAGTGCTACTTAATCCCGCACTACGCATAGTCACACCGTTATGCTGCATTAAAATTCAGGACTCTGATTTCTATAATTTAGTTCTACATATTGATTATAATTGATAAATTAAAAAATTATAAGAGTGAAAAAGATTTTGATATCATTAGTAGTATCTTTACTTGCGATTAATTTAAATGCACAAGAGAATAGCAAAAGAGACATTCAAGAGACGTATTTTAATAAAGAGCAATTTTATAAAGACTTGAAGAGTCGGTTTAATTTTGATTTGAATTATCAAATGGAAGAAAATGAAACCGCAGCAGATTTTGTTCTAAGAATATTTAAAGATAAACTTCAAATACATCATGGTGCTTTTGAGGTTAAAAATTGGCAAAACGAATTTGGAAATTACATTGTTTCATTTGGAGAATATACTTTCGAACATAAACATCCAAGTGACGGAGCTCAGATTAATAGCACTATGATTCTAGGCATACTATTTAAACCAATAAATGAAAAGCGAGAGTTTCATCCGATAAGAATTCTTCAAATTGAAGGGGAAGGAAGATTCTTTGGCATACAGTCAGTCTTTTTTGCTAACGGTGACACAATAAAATCTGACCAAGAACTTGTTATCTTATATCGCCTTGTAACTGATATGCAAGGACAATTCAATGAAGTTTACATATATAAGAACAATGTAACAAACAATAAACTTGAACTGGTAAATTTCTTATCTGAGCATTGCGGATATAATTTTAATTCCGAAGGAGATAATGATTATGTTTATCCAGGAGAAAATACAAAATCAGAACATAAAGAATGTTTACTTAGCAATTCAAATGATATAAAATTAAAACTAAAAGAGTTAGGATATGAATAACACGGCGTAAAAGTAATTTACTATCAGGTACTTAGACACGGTATCGCACCACACACATTGCCTGAAGACAAAGCGTGTTTTTTGCAAGGGTAAAAGAGCTTTCGCTTTAACTCAAGCACTTTTCCTTGCGCATTGTTTAACTTTGGGTGCAATGCATAAATCGTAAACTACTCTTACACGCGTACCGGCAGCCAATAATCCAACAAACATTATACATATGAAAAACATTATTACGATTTCGGTTCTAATTTTATTTATGCTTGTAAGAATAACAATGAGATATATTTATCTCAGGATTACGAGACTGTTTATAAGCATGCATATCGAGATGATAAAAACATCTTCATTGACTTTTACACTTCTTGGTGTGGCACTTGCAAAGGGTATGACAAATTTATATTTACGGAGTCATTATTTTTCACTTATCTAAATGATAATTTCTATTCATTAAAATTAGATGCAGAAGCAAAGGAGAATAAAAAAATTGCAGATAAATATAAAATCAATGCATATCCAACATTAATTATCACAGATTCAGAAGGAAACGAAATAAATCGGATAGTTGGCTATTATGGAGATAAACCCAAATATTATATTGAGTTAATCGAAAATATATTAAAGGGTAAAGAAACCTTTGAAGTGTATCGTACGACATATTTATCATCTCCCGATAGTATTGAATTAGCAAGAGATATAGCAATTAAACCATTTAAAAATGTTGATTATAAAAATGTTTTAAATTTCTGCTCAACAGTGAATGAAAATTCCAAATCTGCAGAGTTATTACATTTGTTTTTTTATTTTGGTTTTGAATATTCGATTAATTCCTCCACATATCGAAAATCACCTTGATTTTGAGTGAGTTTTATGAAATTCTTTACTGCAGGAGCATATAACCAAACTTCTGTTTCATTTGCACTATATCCTCTGGAATTGGTCGTTTTTCCAGTGTATTTGATTGTATAAGCCATAAATGTTCCAGCTTCCACTGTTTCTTCTTGGTATGACAGTACTTCGGCATTTTGACTTTGGTTTCCTGTAGTTCCATCCTGACTTGTCCAGTTGTTTTCATATTTCCACTTTTTACCCACTTCGAGTGGCCAGTCGTACTTTGGTGTTTTGCTTTCCTCTGGTTTAACAATTTCGGTAACGGGAATGGTATCCTTACCAATGGTTATACCTAATACTCCATCAAAACTGACTATTTCTCTTGTGTCAAATCCATCTGAGCGCACTTCTCCTTCGGTAGTTACACCTTTATATTTCCAAACCCATTTCTCTCCAAGTGTATAATCAGCTAGAGTTGGTTGTTGGGTTATACCGGATTTAGTTTTATCATTACAGGCACTAAGTATTAATACTGCAAGTAATATTAGAATTTGATTTTTCATGGTTTTGATTTATAATTTGATTGCATTTTGCCCATATAATATGAATGATTGTATGTTATCCTTCAATGTGAAAGAAATTTGTACTCCAGTATTTACGTGAATGAAATCAAGGTTTTCACTTACAATAGGAACCAGCTTATACTCATCACCATTAGGGAAAAAAAGTGAAATTTGATCCTTGTTTTCGTCATAGCTGATAGTTAAATCTATTTGATTATTCCATTTATAGCTGCCCGACAAACCTTTTAATACATCTGATTTAACATGTGTGCGTTGAGCTTCTGTTTGCTTAAAATGGTGCCAATTAAATATTTGTGAGGCTGATAAAAGTAGTTCATTCCCAAGTGCCCCACCATTATCCGAATTGGTCAAATATACCAATCCATTTCCACTTGATAGGCTTATTGTCATGCCTGTCCTGTAACCGGCATTACCGCCATAGTGGGTGATGGAAATATCATCGTCAGACCTATCCACGATAAATCCATATACATGCCCTTCTCGCTCGTCATTCAGTATTGACTCAATATCAGTTTGAGAAAAAATCGAGTTTTTCCCTTGATAAGCATTATAAATTTCAATCATAAATTTGGCCATATCTGTAGCGTTGCTCCAAAGCCCTGCCGCAGCTTGTTCAGGATGATTTCGCCAGCCACCTTCTACAACGTCGCCTGAGTAAGTATAACCTTTTGCTACCCGAAGCGAATCCGAAGCGGGTAAAGGTTGTGTGAACTCAGAAAGAGACATCCCAGCTGGTTCAAGAATCCATTTTTTCATAATGTTCGAAAACTTGTCATTAAAAATATCTTGAAGTGCAAGTTCTGCTACTGTGTAACCACCACCTGAGTATGCCAGCACTTTATTTGGTGGTGTAATGACTTCTATAGCCGGTGTATTGACCCCTTCATTTCCCATTAAAATATCAAAATCGGTGGGCATGGGAACATTTCTTGGATATCCTTGATATCCCCCAGGGTTAATTCCTGAAGTATGAGAAAATATATTGCGAAATGTAACTGGATTTTCAACTGTTTGTTTTCCTTGTGGTAAAACGAAATCTTTAAGATAGTACTGGATATTTTTATCAAGGTCAATCTCACCCGAAGAATGCATACGTAATGCCGCAAGAAAAGTCACTGGTTTTGATAATGATGCTGCTTGAAAAATATTTGTACTGTCAAGATTTTGTTGATCGTGAAAATTTGCATTTTGATAAATGTCTACCCATTCAATTTCACCATGATTTATTACAGCAAGTGATAATGCTGGGATTTTATACTCTACCATTTTATCGCTTATTGAGCTAAAACTTTCCGATTCCTGAAGAAACTTTACTTTCCCTCGAATTCCGTTTTCTAGTGCAGCTTTTTTATCATCTGGTTCTTTAGATAAGTTGCAAGAAGCAAATAGAATAAGTACTAAACTTGCAAGAGTTGATTTATTCATAGTTTAAATTTAGACTTGTTATTTTCAAATAAATACTGACGTTAAATGTATGAAATGTTGCCGATTTCGAAGCTCATACTTATCAAACCAAGATAAACTTGAGACGAGCTACAAAGCTTTAATAACGTACTATTCGGCAATTTTTTATACATATTTTTGTGCTTATGTTGCTTATTTATCATCTTCTTCAAATATAATAATCTCAGGAGGGTCAGGAAAAACTGTCAATCCGTAATGAACGGAATCAAGAAATGAAATCCTGTCTTTATCCTGGATTATTTCAAGTTGTGTCTTCTTGTTTATTATAAAATCATCAGGCGATACAGTACCTAGAAATTCGTTTGAAAAATAAATAGTATCACGACCATGAATTTTTAATCTCATTTTTGTCTCAATATCTCCAAGTTGATTATTTAATCCAATCTGAATTGATTGTTTTGGAGGTAGAAACAAATCCATGTAGCTGTTTCCACACCAACTAAACCACCAATACTGAATAGGTCTCCAAACACCTTGTTTATCAATCGCCTCAATCAGTCCGATTAAACTCCCATCTTGATTTGAAAAAAGAATCGTATCATTTGAGTTGTTTAGAATCCAGATTGCCATATCCATTGAATTAGAAAAAAGGTTCTCTGCAATTGCAAGCGAATCCCAATATTTAGAAGTCTTTTCATGGTCGATTAAGTAATCTTCGTAGCTTTTAAATTCAGTCCGTTTATAGTCATTGAAAAAATCCTCCGACCAAGGCTTATCTTGCGAAAGTCTACGATATGATTTTTCCTCACTTGAAATAAAATTGGTCGGTTTATTATTTGGGACGGCAATTACAAATCCATTCAAATTTTTAAATCTAATGCTATCAACAACCTGAAATGGATACCACGCTCTACCCATCGAGTCAATATGAGAATCAGCTCGGTTACAATTAAAATCTGTCTGGGCAAATCCAGAAAGACTAATTGTCAAGAAAATAAAAATGTATAATATCTCTTTCATATGTGTAGACTCCTGCAATTAAGCACAACGTTAAAGTATATGCTGTCGTGCTGCCCAACCTGCCAAACAGCACAAACCAATATTAAAAAAAACCTGAAGTTCAAATTTGCACAAACCTGTCAAAAAAGCGGGCGGCATGCAGTATATACAGTGTTGTGCCGTCGTACATAATTAATAATCACAAAGTCATATTTATTTAAAAGTATAAAAGAAATCCTCAAAACTGCTATTTATTTTATAAGCATCCTTGCAGAAAAAAGTCAACGAATCGCCAATCGGATAAACATTAAAATCATCCTCTGTCTCAATCATAGCAAAATCACAATTACCATAAATTCTCTCTCTAATGATATATTTGTTTTCGGTTTGAATATTATATTTTTCACAGCAATTTTTAAATCTTTCAGCAAAATCAGAGCTACCACCACCAGCATATGCTAGACTATCATTAAGTACATAAACAGTCATAAAACATTTAATATCATTATCAACTGATAACGGAATCAACCAGCTTTTCGAGTTTATTATGTACTTGTCAAAATAGTCATATTCTAAATCATCCTCGAAATCTGTATTTAAACCAATTTCTAGATAAGGTGTTCCAATCTGAATTTGGTCCAATTCAGAAGGTGAATCAAATCCATAATTATAGATATTATCTTGAATCATAGAAGATTTAAAATGAGAAAGATTCTCATTTGCAACTTTCAAAATCTCACTAGATGTAAAACCAGTATCTAATGAAATTGAATTTATCTCATTATTTTCTTTATCACATGCGACAATAATGAACAATAACGATAATAGAACTAGTAAAGACTTATTTTCATTCATCTCAAATTATTTTATTATTAAATTATAAGATGTAAAATCACTCGTTATGGTTGCGCTGTATGCGGTACAACAAGCAAATAAACGCAATTGCGTTTATTTTTCATCTATTATTTTTTCGGAATCTATGTAATAATTGGCTAACATGCAAAAGGATAATCGGTATTAAGCGACTACAAATGATTATAAACATCTATAAACCCGGAATATGCATTAGAAAATCCATTACATATTGAAATTGCTTCAATATAAGTCGTTTCACTTACTTGTTTCGAAACACCATAGCGGTGCCATGATTCATCTCACCAAGTCCTTCTATTTTTGCACTTTCAACCTTCATAACGAAGTTCTAATACATAATCCGGGTTTAATGAATATTTTGTCAGCAAAAAACAGCTCTTCCCGCAAAAAATCGGTTTGAGCATCGGGTTTGTGCGTTTTTGGGAGATGTGCTGTTTGTGGGCTGGGTTCTATTCTTGCGCGGGGGGAGAAAAAATAAAATAAATTAGCTTCGCTGAGCTCGTCGTTCCTCCTCGCTTCCCCTCAACCGAAGCAAAGCGGAGCTAATGACCGAAGGGAATAAACTGCACCGGTCTATCAACGGAGCACCAATCCAATCAGTCTGTTTTTAATTCAATTTTCTTTTATCGTGTCAATGTGTCGAGTTGGTGGTTCTCCACTCTTGCTAACAACGGCTCGAATATGCGTATTGCGGGTTTTTATGGCACTTCGCAATTAAACCGCTACAATGCTTATTGAATACTCTAATGATCAGATTTACCACATCGCCCCGCATTACGAATATTTATTGTTAGCCACAGTAATTTCATCCAGTTTTTTAGAAATATCAATCGCTTCATCTATCAAATCATTAGGATAATCGTTAATTTGAAGAATCCGAATTGCATTTCTGTTTTTAAGTTTTCCTTCCTTTAATTTATAATCAAAATCCACGGTATTGTCCTTTACTAATTCGCTGAAATGATAAAGTTCAAATTCATCTGATAACATATCAGTCAATTCAATGTCATGAGTTGAAACAAACACAATATTGTTATTTTTCGAAAGTTTAGAAAGAACGGCTTTTCCAGCCGAAATTCTTTCAACCGTATTAGTTCCTTTAAAAATCTCGTCCAATAAAAACAAGTTTGGTTTTCCATTTGAACTTTTTTCAATCATTTCCTTAATAGTCAATACTTCCTCGAAATAATAGCTTTTATCGTTCATTAAATCATCACTAATCCTGATGGCTGAATAAATACGCAATTTTGGAATTGACATGAGTTCGGCAAAACAAGTGTTTATTGTCAAGCCTGTAATCATATTTAGACCAATTGTCCGAATGAATGATGTTTTTCCAGACATGTTTGAACCTGTCAACAAAATAGATTTGTTTGAAATCTCAATAGTATTTGTAATACAGTCAGGTATTAAAGGATGATAAATACTTTTAGCTGAAAGTTTGGATTCACTAATTTCTGGCTGACAATATTTATCTAATCCTTTTCTTAAGGAAGCAATTGAAACTAAAACGTCAATTTCTCCAACAAAGTTGAAAACATTTTCGATTTCTCTTCTCTTTGTATCAAGTCGCTTTAACACTCCAAATAGTAATAATGGCTCTAAAAGAAATGCAATTTTAAAAAGTTCCAAAATTCCCCAAAATATTGCTTCAGATTCACTTTGAAGACTTGCTTCTAATCGAAAGAATGACATTCTATTACGTACTTGATAAATTATTCGAATAGAATTTGGTAATTCAGGGGCAAGTTCTTTAAATGTCTGTTCTTTGAATAGATTATTCGCAATATTATTTAATCTTAGGAGCTGTGGAATTGAACCAAGATATTTATACAAATGCCTTTTGTTCCAATAATGAATCCCAATATTAATAAGGAAAGTGCACAGAAAAACAAAAAACATCTGTGGATTAAACGGAATCATTACTAGTGAAAGCAAACTTGTAAATGACAACATCCGAATAATAAAAAACCATTTCGGCGGTTGCTGATGTTCTTCTTGAAATAATGATGAAATATAGAACACGTCAGCTTTATTTAGTTTTTCAAGTTGCTGCTGAGTATTAATTCTAAAATCAATGTCGTCCGTTAGTTTTTTAATCAGTTTTTCTTTTTTGTCTTTGTCGCTGATATCATTGGAAATAGCTCGTAATTTATTGTACAAACATTGTTGTCCGACTTTTGAGGTTGTCCTGTCCAGAAACATGAACAATTCTTCAAAATCCAAATCGTTACAGGTTTTGTCAGATAGTACTTGAAATGAATCGGAATTATCTTTGTTTTCGAAATATTTTTCAATCAAATCGAATCGGAATTCATCATCTTTAAACTGTCCAAACGATTCTTTTAATCTCTCTACTTTTTTCTTTTTTCGCATTATAATTGTTCTATTGCAGGATTTTCTCGGTTATTGTGGCTAACGGTAAATTGTATGAGTAGTGGTAGAATGCGTGGTAGTTTCCTATCAAACCGCAATGCAGTTTGAGCGGGCTGCAAACCTTGATATTTAGCAAATCCCCTACCATTACTTATACAAAATGTTGTGTGCTGCCGTTATATGCGTTCGTAATTTTAAATTATCAGGTTTTAGTCCTTTGCTTTTTGCGACTACTTCAACAATACCATTTTTATCTGTTGATTTAATTACAATAAGGCATTTGCCTTCATATGCTTTCCTATAAGGTTGTTGGTAGTTTTCTAAACTGGTTGGGTTACCATTACCCACTCCAGCTATTTGTCCTTCTCCGTTGATTTCAAATTCCACCATATTAACTGCATACGGAACAAGGTTACCTTTTTTGTCAATAATCTCAACCGTAATAAAGCATAAATCTTGTCTGTCCGCAGTAATATTATCTTTTTCAGGAGTTAATCTTATTGAATATGGTTTACCCGAAGTTTTAAGATAACAAGTATCAGAAGTCCCAGAATTATTTTTTCTAATTGCCATTAAGTTTCCTACTTTGTATGTAACATCCCAACTGGCCTTATATTCAGTTTCTCTCGAAATATTTTTAGTGCCAAGTGAGTTATTATCAAGAAAGAGTTCAATATCACCTGTTTTAGAATAAACATCTACTTTGAGTGTATCATTTTCAAAGCCAGCCCAATTCCAACTTGCTTTTACATCATCCCAGCCCCAAAGAGACTCGTTTTTTCCAGTAAAAGAAGGAGTTGGTGAGTGAACAAAAATTGAAAATTGCTTTCCATTATTAAATAGAATATCCCGATAATATGAACGTGGTTTTCTAAAGCCGCATATGTCCATATCGCCAACATAAGCAGTATGCCAGGGATAAACAGGTTCAGGACGGTTAAATCCAAACCAACCATCGCCAGCTTCACCCATATAATCCATGGCAGTCCATGTAAAGTTTCCAATAACATAATCGTTATCCATTGTCCGCATCCAATTTTTAAAGCAGTATTTTGGATTTATTTCAGATGAGAATTGAATTCGGTCAGGAAGGCGTTCGTGAACATTTTTGTATTGGCATGATTGATAACTGTACCCACAAATATCCAGCGCTTCAAAAATTCCATCATAGTTTTTCCAGAGTTCTGATTTTCCATCTAACCAATTACCTCTTATAAACATAGCAATGTTTGCAGTTACTGGTCGTGTTGGATCTATTGAACGGACATAGTCAGCAAGTGTGTGAGCAATTGCAATGGCAACACTATCTCTGGCATTTCGAATCTGATTCCCAATACTCCATGTAAAAATACTTGGATGATTCCTATCTCGTAAAATCATATTGCCTAAATCATGTTTCCACCAGTTTTCGAAGTATATTTTATAGTCATTTTCTAAGGCACCTGAAATCCAGTCATCAAATGCTTCATCTATTACAAGCAGGCCTTGTTTGTCGCATTCATCCAGGAACGCGGTTGATGGGGGATTATGTGCACAGCGAACAGCATTATAACCAGTTTCTTTCAATAATCGTACTCTTCTTTTTTCTGCTGCTTGGTAAGCTGCCGCACCTAAACATCCATTATTTGAATGAACTGCACCTCCTTCAAGTTTAATGTTTTTTCCATTTAGAAACATTCCTTTTTCAGAATTAAATTCTATTGTCCTTATGCCAAATTTTGAATTGCATGAATCCTGTATTTTGTCATTTTGTTCTATAATGGCTTTTAATATGTATAAGTTTGGTGCATCTGGTGACCAAAGCTCAGGTGACGAAACTTGAAGTTTAGAATGAACCTTACTCAATATTTTATCGTGTATGAGGGTTGAAATCGTTTTTGATGCAACTACATTATTCTGAGCATCTAAAATGTCAAATCTTATTTTTACGTCTTGCTTTTTCTTAGTGAAATTATTAAGTTGAGCAATAACAGTAATTTCAGCAGATTCTTTGTTCGCTTTTGGAGTAGAAACAGAAATCCCCCAAGGTTTGAAGTGTGTTTTAGCAACTATTCTCAGCGTTACTTCACGATTAATACCCGAACCAGCATACCATCTGCTTGCTACTTCGGTGTTTTTTACTTGTACTGCAACAATGTTTTCCATTTCACCAAAGTTTACAAAATCAGAAATATCAATCCAAAATGCAGTATATCCATAAGGTTGTGTCCAAACCTGATTCCCATTAATCCAAATGGTAGAATTCATGTAAATGCCATCAAAATTTATATATATCCTTTTTCCTGAATCATCATCTGATAATATAAAATGTTTACGATACCACCCAATACCTCCAACAGTATAACCCGAATGTCTTCCACCAACAGATTGATTGTCAAACGGTCCACTAATTGTTTTATTTTCAGAATCCTTAGAAACGGTTATATCTTCAATACTAAAATCGTGAGGTAAATCAAGTAATCTCCATTTCGAATCATTAAACTCATATTTTTCTGCTTCATTAATGTCTCCTTTATAAAATTTCCAGTCACGGTTAAAATCATAATCTCTATTTATTTGTCCGTGGGATGAATAGAATTGAAAAATGAAAGTCAGAACTAATAGAAAATTTTTCATTGTCAATATTTTATGGTTGCAGTATGTTCTTTTCGGTTGCACACAACATCTGTATATACCGAACTCCTTGCCCAGAGTTCCGTTTATTTTCCATTTGCACAGATATCGTTTTTATCTTTCATTGTATCGTTTTCTCCAAATGTAATACGCATCATCATTATATCCAAGGGGTACATTAGTCTTTTGTTGTTGGTTCAAACAACGTGGGTGTACCTTTCAGTTGTTTTTAATCCGACCTAAGAAATGGAAAGCGCATAAGTGCATAGAAAAACACCCTGCTAACTTGGCCGGGGTGTAGTTCAACCCCGAATCAGGTTCGGGGCAGGCTATGGACTCATCGCCAGGTCTTACAGACCGCTCATAGTCCTATTTATTGCCAGCTGGCGATTTTAAATCTCATTTCTATTTTTCGATCTTATATCATTAACAGTTTTTCCACTATGAAAGATACCATTCATTGCTCTATCTCTCCAATATTTTGTTGAATCATAATATTCTATGTCAGTATCAATCTCTGCAATTAAAATTCCATCTCTATTCTTGTCAAGTCTGCCAACTACCACACCATCGGGTCTAACAATCATACTAGCCCAACAGCTTTCGGTAGCGGAAGTATTACTGCAACTTATCCACATGTAATTATTAGCAGCATAAGATATCATCGTCGCGGGCATTGTAATCTCAGGAATTGTTCTTCCATTGTTTATTGTAAAAAACTTTTCTCCAACTTCCTTTTCCATATTTGCTTGTCGAGTTGGAGTCATATTTCCAGCATGATATGAATGAAACATGATTTCAACCTCTTTTTTCTTATACTCACGATACAATTCAGGATATCTGTATTCATGACAAATCAGAACGCCACAGTTTATTCCATTTAAAGAAAAAGTTGAAAAGTGATCTCCTGGTGAAAAATGCAGCAAATCCTCAGTATTTTCTTGGTTAGTTCCAGCGCAAAACATTTTATCATATCTATCCACTATTTGTCCAGCATTGTCAATTATGTAGAGGCAATTGTGAGGTTTGTGGTTTTCAAGTCGATGTGCTGAGCCAATGACAACCCATATTCCTGATTCTTTAATCTTTTTAATAATGTCACTTGTAGCTTTAGTCAATTCATCCCAATCAAATCCATCAAAATTCTCAAAATCAACTCCTGCATAACCTGATAAACTCCCTTCAGGAAAATGAATCAAATTTGCGCTCAAGTTTTTTGCTTCATCAATCTGAGCAAGAATTCTCTTTTTATTGTCCTCAATTTTAGAACTAACTGAGAACTGACTTGTGGCTATTTTTATTTTCATAGTTCTGTATTTTTGTGGGTTTCGCCCGCTTGCTGGCAACTATTCGAATATGACTAGTGAGGGATTGCAAGACACTTCACTATCAACCGACCAAAGGAAGCCCCACGTAGCGAAGTAAGTAAACCTCTGCAATGTTTATTAACTTCTTTAATGTTGAAATTTAATAAATCACCCCGCATTACGTATATTGATTGTTATGCGCTGATATTTCTATATTAAATTATCTATTATTTGCTTTATCTTATTGCCAGTATTATCGATACTGTAACCATTAATAACTTCTATAACTCTTTGTTTATCATCAAGTATGAAAAATACGGGGAAAGATTGAATAGAATACTTATCCCTGACCTCTTTGGTTGATAATAAAAACATATAATCAAAATTATTTCTATCCATATATCTTTTTAGTGCATTTGAATTTTCACAAGTACACTCTATTGACACAAAGGAAAATTTCTCTTGATTATACTCTGTTGAAAGTGTTTTTAAAAAAGGTATAGAAGCTTTACATGGTCCACAACTAACACTCGTAAATTCAATTAGAGTTATTTTATTCTTAAAGTCACTAAGAGAAACAAAGTTGTCACTTGTTGATTTAAGTCTCCAATCAGGTGCTTTTTTATTAATAAGTGGGTGCTTTTCTGTATTCCTTTTTCCAATTTTATAAGCTCTTATTTCATAATTATCAGGAAAATACTCTTCTGCAAGAAATTCCTTATTATTGAGTTTATTAAGTTCGTAATTTTCACACGTTGTAACTGAAATGTCATGAGCCATTTCACGTCTTACTTTATAGGGTAGATTATCTTCTTTATTAATCCAAATTTTAAAAATTGAGGTATTGTCATAAGAATAGGGAGATAATGGCATATGAATAGCTTTGCCAAAGAATTCAACATTATTTTCTTCATTTATTGTTAATTGAAGAAAAACAGTATTCTCCAAATCTTTTACCTCAAGTAAAATACTATCATTCGTACTTATTGCATATTCAATAATACTTTTAGTGTAATTAAAGAAAGGTGGTGTTACTGGTCTAAATGGTAGTTTTCTAACTTTGAAACTATCAACCATAACACCTTCTTGTTCATGGTAAAAAACAGCTCTCTTTTCACCATCATAACAGAAATTAATTATTGAAGTATCTTTCCTTTCAAATCTTAAATATTTTGCTCCTATGGTTGTATCCTTGGGATTATTAAATTCCTGAAAAAAACTTTGATATATTGCATATGCTGCGGTATCTCCAGGAACCCAACCTTCACCTACTGTATTATAGGATGCAGATTCAATATTATTTAAGTTGACTAATACTTTATTCAAGTATTTTTTAGAAGTATAATCCTCACTACATGAGGTCAAAAGATATATTAATACTGTTAATGAATACAATGTAATTTTATTCATAGTTTAATCTATTAGAGTGAGCTTTGTTTCTTTGTTTTATGTTTGCACACAACATCTGTTTATACCGAACTCTACCTCCAGAGTTCCGTTTATTTTCCATTTGTACGGATATCGTTTTTATCTTTCATTGTATCGTTTTCTCCAAATGTAATACGCTTCATCATTATATCCAAGGGGTAGATTAGCCTTTTGTTGTTGGTTCAGACAACGTGGGTGTACCTTTCAGTTGTTTTTAATCCGATCTTAGAAATGGAAAGCGCATTAGTGCTTAGAAAGACACCCTGCTAACTTAATCGGTGTGTAGTTCAATCCCGAATCAGGTTCGGGGCAGGCTATGGACTCATCGCCAGGTCTTACAGACCGCTCATAGTACTATTTATTGCCTGTAGTAGTTTCTCAATCTTGATTTAAATAAAAAATCTGCATCATCAATAATTAATGTCCTATTGGGAAAATCCTTGTTAAATATCATTTCAATTTCAGACTCCTTTTCAATTTCTATTTTTGATATGTACTTATCTTTATGTTTGTTGCCTTCAACATCAAAATATTCTACTATATTTTCATATTCCTTGTTCCCTTCAGTATCTTCACCTTTGATAATCGACTTAATCACTTTTGTATATTTTCCATTCAAAACAATTTTATATTTCGCAATTCCCCATTTCATTCCACGAATTATCAGAATAATACCAATTAAAGGCAATAATGAAGTAAGTAATAATCTAATCAGTCTATATGGCGAATTATGTAAGCCCCACACTGTACTAATTTTTTCATTTTCCAGTGTAATCATTACTTTAACAGTATCACCGGCCTCATAGAGCAAACCTTTACCATATGCAACCCCTGAAAGATTCACATTATCTTTTGTATAATGATAACTATATTTAAAGATTCTTTTTGATTCTTCCTCTTCTTTAGAATATCTAGTATCATCAACTGAGGTAATTATCCCATAGACTACTTCCGCATCATTCCAAGAAATCACTGTTTGTTTCCAATTATATGAACTTATTAAATCAATCGTCAAAAAAACGGTTCCTACAAGCCATACAATCCCGAAGATGGTTTGAATATTCAGAGTCACTAATTGAATCCATAGGAATCTCAATGCTCTTAAATTACTATCTAACTCACCATGTAGCATTCTCTCTTAGGTTTCACTATTACAGGCAACGTTTAAATAAATTGTCGTGGTGAGACAGCGTCCGCAGCACCTCTCCACGAGACAATAAATGTACAAACTTTTATTAAACCCGAAATATGCATTAGAAAACCTATTACATAATCCGGGTTTAATTATTATTACAACAAAGCCTTACTATTCTTTTGGTAACCAGCTTTGTACTATTTCTTGATGATTTTCAACCCATTTTTTAGCTGTGGCGTATTTGTCACTACCACCATCTTTCATAGCTGCTAATAAACCTCCCGCTTCTTCGCTGGTTAAATGGAAGTTAGAGAAAAATTCACCAGCATAAGGATCTTCTTCTTTAAATCCTGCACGAGCATAAGTTTCAATACGCTCAGCCTCACCATATACTTTCTTAGGATCTTCCAGGAACTTAAGTTCGTAACGACCAAACATCCAGTGAGGAGCCCAACCTGTAACAACTATCCAGCGCTCCTCTTTAATCGCCTTAGTTAATTCACTTAACATAGCTATACCTGAAGAGTTTAATTGTTCCATATTTGTTAATTCATACTCTTCAATAGCTTTATTTGTCATACCTGTAATACCAGCACCTTTTTCAATACCGATAATTTTACCATCAAATTTATCCGCATTATCATTTAATTCTTCGATAGAATTGATGTCAACATATTTAGGCACTACTAATCCAAGAAGTGCTTGGTCAGTATTAACTTTTAAACTAACAATTTTATCTCCAAATTTAGCCACTTTTGTTCCATGAGTAACAGGCATCCAAGATTCCATAAACACATCAATATCGCCTTGAGCCATTGATGCATAGATCAAATCGACTGCTGCTGTCTTTGTTTCAACTTCATAACCATTTTGCTCTAAAATAACTTTAGCAACGTTTGTCATAGCTACGCCTGATGCCCATCCATCTACATAGGCCATTTTAATTTCTTTCTTTTCTTTTGTATCTTTTTTCTGCGACATGTTACAGCTGCTAACAACTATTACAATCGCGGCAATAAATAGGGTTTTCAGTTT
Source organism: Bacteroidales bacterium (assembly GCA_050295515.1). Lineage (GTDB taxonomy): Bacteria > Bacteroidota > Bacteroidia > Bacteroidales > UBA10428 > UBA10428. The sequence goes on from JBNKPU010000155.1 coordinate 17,757, forward strand.
CATTTTTCTCATAATTTTATTTGTTTTTACTAAATACTGATTTTAGTTTGTTCATTTTATCGTTGTTGCCTTTTTGGCTAAAAGACTGGGTTATTCTATCTAGAATAATAGCCAGGATTACTACGGCAAAACCACTTTCAAATCCCAGACCGATATCGAGGTTGTTGATGCCTTCCAATACTTTTTCCCCTAAACCACCAGCAGCAATCATACCGGCAATTACTACCATAGAAAGCGCCATCATAATAGTCTGGTTTAGTCCGGCAAATATGGTTTTTGTAGCAAGTGGAAGTTCTACTTTGAACAAGATTTGCTTGTTGGTTGCTCCAAACGCTCTTGCAGCTTCAACAACATCTTCGGGCACTTCTTGTATGCCAAGAGTTGTTAGCCTCACAGCCGGAGGCATAGCAAAAATAACGGTTGCAAAAGCGCCGGGAAGTTTACCAATACTAAAGAACAAAACTGCCGGAATTAGGTAAACAAAAGCCGGCATGGTTTGCATTAAATCGAGTATTGGACGTATAATCCGATTGGCATTGGTACTTTTGGCAGCCCAAATACCTAAAGGAACGCCAAACACAATAGCAATAATGGTTGACACAAAAATAAGAGCCAGGGTTTCTATGGTTTCAATCCAAAAACCTAAAAGGTAAATTAAGATTAACCCCCCAACGGTAAAAATTGCAACTCCGCGTCCAACTTTAAAGTAGGCTACAATGCCAAATAAAGCGATTAACACATAAAATGGAATTCCTAACAACAACCACTCAAATCCTTCAATAAAACCATTTCCTGTATCTTTAATAAAGTCGAACAAACCAGCGAAATTTTCAGTTAGCCAGTCTACTCCGTTCTCAATATACTTTCCTAAATCGATAATTTTATCCATGCTTATTGATCTTTAGCTTGTTCCTTAAGTTCTACAATCTCCTGCTTATCAAACCGTGTAGCTTCAATTACCAACGATGTTTGAGTTACTATACCTAATAGCTTGTTGCTTTGCCTGTCGACAACCGCAATTGGCGATTTTGTATTAGTAATAAGCGGAAGCATATCTTCAACAGTATAATCCTCATATACACTTGGGCAATCTGTTGTAATAAAACCTTCTATAGTTGTTTTGTTTTGTTTTTCAGCTTCGAGCACCTTTGGCAGCCAAATAAAGCCGACAAATCCATGCTGCTTATCAATAACAGGCAGAGCATCAAGTGCATTACTCCTCATTTTTCGAATAATTGATTCGGGACCTTCCTTTTCTAATTGAACTAAAGTAGGTTTACGAAACATTAAGGTTCCTGCAGTAATAATTGTTTTACGGTCTATTTTTTCGACAAATGCTTTCACATAGTCGGTAGCTGGGTTTTTGAGAATATCCTCTGCTGTTCCTATTTGCTCTATTGTACCATCTTTCATAATTGCTATCCTATCTCCAATTTTTATAGCTTCATCTAAATCATGAGTTATAAAAACAATGGTTTTATGCAATTTACTCTGCAGCTCAAGCAATTCATCTTGCATATCGGATTTAATCAAAGGGTCAAGCGCTGAGAATGCTTCGTCCATTAACAAAACTTCAGGATTGTTTGCTAAAGCGCGGGCTAACCCAACGCGCTGCTGCATTCCGCCAGAAAGTTGTGATGGTTTTTGTAATTCAAAACCGTTTAGACCAACCGTATCCAGAGCTTCCTGGGCTTTGATTAAACGCGATTCTTTTGTTTCATGTCTAATCTCTAAGCCAAAAGCAACATTTTCTATTACCGAGCGATGCGGTAAAAGTCCAAACTTTTGGAACACCATACTCATCTCTGTTCGTCTGGCATCCAACAACTCTTCGTTCGTTTGTTTTGTAATGTTAACGTCATTTATAATTACATCACCTACAGTGGGATCGATAAGCCGATTTAAACAACGCAACAATGTTGATTTTCCACTCCCTGACAAGCCCATAATAACAAATACTTCGCCTGTTTTTATTTGGAAATTAGCATTATTTACACCAACAGTGCATTTTGTTTTTTCCAAAATTTCAGTCTTGCTTTTTCCTTGTTCAAGCAATTTTAAGGCCTGCGATTTATTTTTTCCGAAAATCAGGGTTAGGTCTTTAACTTGTATTTTTATTTCGTCTTTTGACATTCTCAATGCTTTAGTTAAAGTATTTCTAGAAATAATATCCAATATTAATATTGAATCGAGTTTCCCATTCAAGTTTATCCAAAGGCACTGGTGTACCTTGATCACTTACTATATCTGTGTAATATTTCGAACTTTGGTCGGGGCTGTACAATTGACCTTCACCCAAACCGGTACCAAAACTTGGGGTTAACCATGGCTGATTTTTACCCATTGCGAAGTCTACATATGTGTATATATTTCCTGCGGTTACCAGAAAACCAGGAATAAGATGATGCATATCAACAAAGCTTGCCTCTAGTTTATCTGTATAAGTATAATCTACATAAGCTTGTATATTGCTAATTGGTCCAAATTTTAAAGGAATGGAGTAGGCAAGTCCGGCTACATACATTGTTGATTTGGTGGCCACTTGATAAGGGAACCCATAAGCCCCCATTTGTATAGTTTTTATATCGTTGCCAGTATTATCTTTAGCTGAATAATCGTAGTAAACTACTTCGCCTTTAAAATTAAAGTTTTTTACATCAGCCACAATGTGTGCCGCGTATGCTGAAGAAATTGTAGACTCTTTTAAGGTGCTATTGTATATACCACCAATTTGCCCACTAGCACCTACTTCAAGCCCCTCTGCAATGTGGTAAGCAGCCCGCAAATTAAACTGGTTTAGTTCTCTGTTTGATGCATCAGCAGCAGGCACTAAATCATAAGAATACCTACCCGGACCCGAGTTTCCAAAAGTTACTGTTCCGTTATATGAAGGTCCTTCAGGTTCTGCTTGTCGATAATATGCGATATTTAAATCAAGGTTTTCGATATAGGCAATATCAAATTTAATCCCCACATCACAATCATCCTCTAACCCAACATAGTAAGGTGCCTGAAACCACCATGAATGGGAGGCGTATGAAGTTATCCCAAAAGGAACTTGCGAAACTCCCAATTTCATGTATAGATTCTCATTAAATCCATAACCTAACCAGCCTTGTTTTAAAAAATGTGTGCCAAAAGTTGGATAAAAACGATACTCAAAATTTAGATCAACACCTTTTGTTCTGGCAGTTACATTTAAACGCCATACGTCCAGGGTTGCTTCGGGCTGAGTTGCATCATCTACCCAGCTTTTATTATAAATATTAAACCTTACAGCTCCACCAAATTTCACAAAATCTTCTTTTTCTTTTTTTTCTTCCTGAGCAGATATTGCTACAGAAGACATTACGCATAAGATAATAAATAGCTTTTTTAAATTCATTTATTTTTAATTTTTAATTAAGTTACTGAATATTTTACACTGAAGAATTAATTTGGATTTAGTGCCTGGGTGGGGATAGGAAGATTTTGGAGGAGATGTTTATAACCTCTCTAATCAATTTTATATTTTAAATAACATGTTGTACTACTTCAATTAAACTCCTTTTAGTTTCTATGCGAACAAAGGTAAACATAATGGTTGGAAATACCAGTTTTATTTCATTTTTATTTTATTTAATCCATTCAAACATACTTATAAGCAGTTCATTTCAATCAATAAAAATCTCTTGTCAAGAGCTTGCATATAAATGTTTTAACAACGTTTCGGAGAAATTTTAACTTGTTAATATATAGCTGTCGTAGTTATTGGTTTTAAGTTCATATAATCAAACTTTTACACGCCTCAAATATATGTTCCTATAGAAACAAATATATAAGAGACAATATCTTATTTCTGGATGAATTTTAAGCTTTGTTTGCTGACAGAGAATATGTGGGCGTGAAAAAAAAATTACTAACCTGAGTTCGATATAAAATTAATGGCTCAAATCGCTTATAAATATTGAGTTTCAAGGAATGTTTGCGAAAGCATAGCGAGCTATGGTAAGCAAATATGACGCAGAAAATCGGTATTTTTAAGTGAAATTCATAGCTTTTCATTAAATAATCGATTTACGGCTCTAAATTTTATCACCATAGCTCGCTATGTCTCAAAAACTTATATTGTAAATCAATTATTTACTGAAATTTGAGCTCGCTAATTTTATATCGAACTCAGGTTACTACCAAGATTGCACTTACCATTCCTGCTGAGAGATTTTTATTATCAGTTTTTTGTAAGCCTTTTAACCTAAATTAGGCATTTAAAATAATGCTTAATCGACTGAGATTGACTTCGGTGAGCTCGTAAACTCGGTTCACAAACCAAATCGGTTCCTTTCTTTCACCACTTGCGCCACAGCTAAAGCTTTTGCCGCCCGTGGTTGGTACTCCTCCAGGTTGGCGCTAACCCACTCTAAATGCACTAGTTCAGCACTAAGGTGCTTTCTATTGCATAGATCGGGTTGAACCTTAATTGGGCAATACCACAGACGGCAACACATTGGGCAACAGAGGCTCGGCATGTTTTTTTATAAAAGTAGTAAAGACGCAAGATCTTGCTTCTTTACATTTAAAACCCTCAAAGCTCAATCAGGTCGTGTTAAAAAACACTAGCCGAATGAATCCCGATAGTCATCTTTATTTTTTCAAGTATTACTTCAACATACTTTCTCGTATATATTTAACAGGTGAACTGCCAAAACTTAAGAACTTTTCATGAAAGTCTTTAAGATCATAATCAGCACCCATTTTCTTTTTATATTCTTCCCTTAGCTCATGAATTGCCAATGAACCTGTAAAGTATGAACACAGTTGTACTTGAGAAACAGTCGCCCTGTTGTATTTTTCCTCTGCCTGTGCCTCGGTTTGGAAACACTCAGTAATCATTAGGTGAGTGATTTCTTCTTTTGGTTTGCTCAAACATTGGATATCATAATCAATAATAACGTTGGCCAACTCTCGCAGCTTCCACTTATAAAGTATCAGCTCCATTTCAGGGGCATGGTTGCCCCAGCCGTTTTCAACCATCATTTCTTGTGTATAGACAGCCCAGCCCTCAATCATGGCACCATTCTGAAAAACAGAACGAACTACATCGGGCGATTTTTTATTGTTATAAATTCCTTGCAAACAATGTCCGGGCACTGCTTCATGAATAGCAAGTATCTGCGAACTGTAATCGTTGTATTCACTTAGTGCACTTTCTGCTTTTTGTGGTTCGTAGAGGGTCAAATCGTCAATATTGAAATAGGTTGTACCTTGTTTTTGATAAGGTGGTGTAAATTCAGCACTGGCCAATGAAAACCCCCGAGCATATTCAGGCATCATACGTACTTTGACCGGAGGATTAATGGTATCAAAATCAAATAGGTCTTTCTCAATAATAAATTTCTTCATCAAGTGTACCTGGTTGCTCAGGTAATTATAATACTCTTCGGGCTGAACATGTTGCTTTTGTATCTCTGTTAGCACTTGTTGTACCAATTGCAATGTATCTTTTGGCTTGGTCTGGTTTTTACAGTATTTGTCCCAAATGCTATCGGCAATTATATACATCTTTTTGGTATACAGTTTTTGGTCTGCAAGGGCTTTATCATACACTTGTTCAGGGGTAAAATCAGTGACCAGATCGTAGTTGAATTTTTCAGCAAACAATTTTTTTCCTATCCTGAAATCACGATATTCAAAATCCTTATTGGCTAAAATAGCTTTCAATGCTTCGACATAATTGTTTATGGCCTTAACAGTTTTGTCAATATTCTGTTGCAATTCTTTTTTCTCGCTACTAGTCAACTGCGAGGCATTTATTGAATCGGCCAATGTTTTTCCAAAAATAGAAAGTCCACCCAGATTTTGGCGGATAGCCATTGCAATATGTTCTTTGGTAGGCTTATGGAGCATCTTAAAGGCTTCACTGTAATATACATCTGTATGTTCTAAATGTTTTGTGAGAATTTTAAGCCTTTCGTCCAAAGGGGCGTAGGGTTGATTAATGATATAGTCGCACCCCGAAGCTACATTATAAATAGAAGCATCCCATTCCTGCGGCTTAAATACACATAGGTACCAAATGTCGCTTTCCAGTTGGTTTTTAATTATTTTGTAACTTATTTGGTTGTTTGCGCACAATTGGCTTATGTCAATTTTATTTAGCGAATCAATCCATTGTTTTGAAAACGAAATAGTGTTAGCAACAGATGCACTATTGGGTATTACGAGGTTTTCGTAATATTTTCCATAGCCTGCATATATAGAAGATGATGGATGCTGTTTCCAATATGCGTCCAAAAAAACCGTCTCGAAATCTGAGAATAGCTTGTCGTTAGTATTGGCATTGTTTTGTTTTGTGGAATTACAACCTGCTGTTGCAAATACCAGCACTATTAGGATCTTCGAAAAAAGGTTTTTCATTTTATTTTGCTGTTTTTTTATGTTTCAAAATTATTAAATAATCGGGCAACAAGCCTGTTCAACCGGGTTCATTTAACAGTCTCATTTTATCCTCCAAGAGTAACACGAATTCCTTTTGCCCCGAAAATATCCCTGGCTTGCTGTATCATTTCATTCGAGGGTTCAGATAAATTTCCTGGCTGGTAAACAGACCCCAGCTTTTGATGTTTGTTTTTTGCAATATCATGGTAAGGCAACAGGTTTATTTCTTTGCGTTTCCATGGAATTGTTGACAGAAAGCCAGCTTCGTCCCGAAGTGTTTGTTCATCGGCATTAACGCCATTAACAAAGGGAATCCGGATAATAAAATCGATATTGTTTTCGGCCAGCACTTGAATGTTTTTCAAGATCTGCTCATTGGGCACTCCGGTATATTTCCTGTGAACATCTGAATTAAAGGCCTTAAAGTCGACCAAAAACAGTTCGGTACGTTTAGCAACTTCCAAAACTTTTTCCGTTTTTGCAAAAAGTGTTGTATCCACTACCCTGTGTATGTGTTTTTCGCCACAGCGATCGAGCAAATCGATCAGTTTTTTCAAGTGCATCAATGGCTCGCCACCTGAAAATGTCACGCCCCCATTAGAATGGTCAAAGAAAACAGTCTCCCGTTCGATAATTTTCATCAACTCCGCTGTACTGTATTCGCGCCCTGACATTTCCATGGCTTTGGTTGGACATACCTCTGCACATTTACCACAAAGTGTGCATAGTTCGGTATCGGTTTCAATTCCGTTTCGGGTCAATGTCAAGGCATTGGCCGGACAAATTTCGATGCACTTAACTGCCCCGATGCATTTTGAGGCTGTGTACATTTTCTGCGAATAAGCTAAAACACTTTCAGGATTATGGCACCACACGCAGGATAAAGGGCAACCTTTAAAAAAGATGGTTAAGCGTATTCCTGGTCCATCATTAATGGCGTATTTTTTTATATCAAAAATCAGGCTTTTCTCCATTCAATCCAGTCTAAAACGATTCGTTTTCGGTACGCTCAATTACCTCCTGTTGCAAATCTATATTCATATCGTTAAAATAATCGCTATACCCGGCCATGCGTACCAGCAAATCTTTGTAATCTTCGGGACAAGCCTGAGCTGCCAGCAATGTAGCCGAATCGACAATGTTAAATTGAATATGGTGGCCTCCTAAAGAAAAGTAACTCCGGATTAGCTTGCTCAACTTGTTTATATCTTCATCCCTTTTTAGCAAACCAGGCAAAAATCGTTGGTTCAATAAAGTACCACCCGATTTGGTCTGATCAATTTTGGTCAGGGAACGGATTACGGCAGAAGGGCCATTTACATCGCAGCCATGCGAGGGTGAAGTTCCATCCGAGATAGATTTACCGGCAAGCCTACCGTTTGGAGTAGCGCCCATTACTTTACCAAAATACACGTGGCATGTAGTTGAAAGCATGTTCAAATGAAAGGCCTCCCCTTTTGTATTGGGTTTACCATCAATAGCATCCAGCAAATCGTCATACACGCGTACAGCCATACTGTCGGCATATTCGTCATCGTTGCCAAAAAACGGAGTGTTGTTGATTATGGTCTGCCTTAGCAATTCCTCGCCCTCAAAATTTTTGGCCACGGCCTTTAATATAGTATCCATTGAAAATGTTTTCGACTCAAAAACATGTTTCTTCAGTGTTGTAAGACTATCGGTAACCGTACCCAAGCCCGTACATTGTATGTAGTTGGTATTGTACCTGGGCCCGGCATTGTAATAATCACGGCCCCTGGCAATACAGTCATCGGTTAATACCGATAAGAGTGGTGCAGGTGCATATTTTGCAAACATACGATCAATGTAATTACTTACCCTGATTTTCTGGTCAACTACAAAGTTTAACTGTTTCAAAAATGCCTGGTAAAGTTCTTCAAAGGTTTTAAACGTGCGAGGATCGCCAGTCTGGATTCCTGCCATTTTACCGGTCACCGGGTTTATTCCGTTGTTTAGGGTTACCTCCAGAATCTTTGGAACATTCAGGTAGCCAGTCAACACATAAGCCTCTTTTCCAAAAGCCCCCACTTCGATACAACCGCTGCATCCCCCCTCTCGGGCATCTTCGATAGATTTGCCTTGCCGGAGGAGTTCCATGATGTACACATCAGAATTAAAAACAGAAGGATATCCGTGTCCCTGGCGGATAACATTACAACCTTCTTTTAAAAACCGGTCAGGAGTACGCGAACTAATATGGATAGAGCTACCTGGTTGCAAGATATGCAACTCTTCAATAACATTCAGCATCAGGTACGAAACCTCATTGACCCCATCTGAACCATCCCTGCGCACCCCTCCAATATTAATGTTGGTGAAATCGTTATACGTTCCACTTTCGCGGGCAGTGATCCCCACTTTGGGAGGAGCTGGATGGTTGTTCACTTTAATCCAGAAACAACTCAGCAATTCTTTTGCCTCCTCAGCCGATAGTATTCCTGCTTCTACTTCCTTATTGTAGAAAGGTTCAAGATGCTGATCAAAATGACCAGGGTTCATGGCATCCCACCCGTTCAGCTCAGTAATTGTTCCAAGGTGCATAAACCAATACATTTGAATGGCTTCATGAAAAGTACGTGGCGCATGTGCCGGTACCTGGCGGCACACTGTGGCAATTTTTTTTAGCTCGGCTACCCTTTGGGGGTCTTTTTCTATTTTGGCCTGTTCTTCAGCCAAATCTGCGTGCCGCTCTGCAAATACAATTGCAGCATCGCAGGAAACTGCCATTGCTTTCAATTCTTCGAATTTATCTGTAGCCTCCACATCGCTCATAAAATCCAAGCGGTCAATATGGTCCTGGATATCCTTTTTAAAATCGAGCAATCCTTTTTGGTAAATTTTACTATCCAGCGTAGTATGGCCAGGAGCTCGTTGCTCCATGAATTCGGTAAACAAACCAGCCTCATAAGCAGCGCTCCATTCCTGGGGTACATAGTTAAAAATACGTTCACGCATGGTCCGCCCTTCCCAGTATGGAATAACTTCCCTGGCATAAGTATCAATGTCTTCCTGCGATATAGTATATTTTTGCAGTTCGCGGGTATTCAATACATTCAGGTCTTCTATACTATGGCATGTTAGCTCAGGATAGGTTGGCACGCATTTAGGTGATGGCCCGCGTTCGCCCACAATCAACTCGCCTTCGCCCAGGTAAATGGTTTTCTTTTGACAAATTTCCATATAGGTTAAAGCCCGCATCATAGGAATGGAGTACTTTCCGAAATTCTCCTTATAAAAGGCTGTTTCAATCAAAGCCCTTTCAATATCAAGCGAGGGTTCGGTATCAACACTCAGTTTGCGCAATCTTTGTATGCGTTTGTTCATGCCTATACCTTTGCCCGGGTTTGGGTGTATGCTAAAATTGCTTTCAGAACGTGCGGCCCGTTCCGGAGTTTTATCTTGAGTCATGGTATTCATGCTTGTTAATTTCTGCGTTTAAATCAAATATTAAATATCTCTGCATCAATTCGCAAATAAAGAGAACATATTAACACTAAGTGGACTGAATTTTTTTGCTCCAGAAATGGAACAGGTGAAATTAAAAAATTGACCTATTGTAGAACATCAGGCAATTGAAAAGCCGACGATAAGAAATTGTCAATGTCTGTATTATAATCATTTTGAAGATTCTTGTATCAAATTTAATTCTTTTATACAGATATTCAATTCACTTAAGCATTTTATTTTCATTCGTTTCAACCCGGATTATGTAATAGATTTTCTAATGCATATTCCGGGTTTAACAAACAATACTCTTGCTGTGATTAAAAACACCTCATTATAGCATAGCATATTTCTTTGAAAATATTATATTTTTTCAAAGTCGATATGATAGTGGTCATCATGTAGCTCGTTAATCATCTTTGGAAGTGATCTCACAAAATAGATCCCTGAAGCTTTTAACTTGTCTCCATATTTTGTTGAGAATATTTCATCTTTCAGATTTGTCTCAAGAATGACTTTTTTCACTTGATATCCATGACGCTTAGAAACATTATCAAGTATTAAAATGTGTTTAGCCATTTTCTCAAAATCGATCTCAATCTTCTTATTAAAACGTTTCTTGCCCTCTGAATCGAATTTCATAATATATCGCCAAATACCTATCCTATCGTACCTGGTTATCATTTTACTACCTTTTTTTAAAGGAGTCATGAAGTCTATGCTTGTTCCGTTTTGATGAGTTCTATGAGGGAAAGCTTTACCTCCTTTTCGGGATGAGCACTCCATTATTTTAAATTTATACTCAGGATATATAGCGTCAAGTTCTGAATAACTATCCAAAACAATCTTGTAAATATCGGAATGTACATAACAGCGTCCGAAAATGAAGTAGTCTACAGGACTGAAGTATTTAAAATTATTACCGTGATATGGAATTTTATAGCCATTAACAAGTTTTCCATTACCTACCGTACCTAACGACTGACTAGTACCAGAGTTTTTATGAAATATTTGAGGGGTTGAAGGAATAATTGTAATCGAAAGTAAGATGAGTATTAAGAAATATTTTTTCATCAGCGAATTTTATTAGATAACGTAGCGAGTGAAGGGATATTACCCTCAATGGTAAATTGTATGATTAATGGCAGATTGCGTGGCAGTTTCTTGTCAAACGACCAAAGGGAGCTCAAGACCGATCAGGAGCAATATTGCTAAACGTTGATATTTAGCACCTTACCCACCCTTTCTTATACAAAATGTTAGCCACTGGCATTTTTATTGTATCATCAAATCCCTAATGTGATGAGTTCTTTTACATCGTGATAAGTCAAGGAAGCCTTAATACATTCTTTTAATTCTAATTCTGGAATTTTCTGGTTTAATTCAAATACAATTGCTCGTTTACCCTCGTATTGAAATTTGTGGTCAAAAACCAGCCTAAAAGTATCTACTAATCTACTCGTGCATTGGAAATACATTGCATATTGGCCAGGTGTTTTTTCTTTCCAATCCATTCGCAAAGTACTACCGTTTTTGGTAACAAAACTAGGTTCTCCCCATTTTAAAGTTTCTTCCAAAACGGTTACACCTTCGGTTTCTTCTGCTGTTTCTATTACCAATTCACACAGATGTTGCATTTTATCTCGAACAAAGTCGGGATAACCCGCAAAAACTGCATTTACTCTTGGGTCTGTCTTCAATGTTAATTTACCCATTTGTTTCTTTTTTTATACAAACATAAAAAACTACTTCCGCATCTGATGGATTTTGTGCTTTTTCACCGAAAATCTCAAAATCGGCATCATATTTTCTGTCTAATTCCATTTCAAAAATTTTCGACCATTAGTTAACGACCAACCCTTGCATCAAGTCTCCTTTTATTGTTGTCTTGAGGTAAGTTCCATCACTAAATGATTTACCTGCCATTTCGCTGGGAATGTTGTTCAAATTTTCAACTTTGCAACCAAGTATTGCCGTATACGGTTTTATGGGGTACAACGTGGGACAATATGAAACAGTTTTGCTTTCGAAGCGCGTTCCTATCGATAACTGGAAAAAGTTGAAGCGAGCACACACCTCCCACTAACCACTGAAAACCAGATGTTTTACAACATATGTTAGGTGACATTGGTTTTATATTGGAGAAAACTTTTCTTTTCCAATTCTAACCATTGTTGCTTTATAGATTTTCTCAAAAAGAAATAAAAGCACTAAAATTAAAGGAAGTATTAATATAATCCGATACACAATATGCTTATTGCCTCCAATTATAAATTCCAAATCAACAAATGAAATAGCAATCATAAAACCTAAAAGTAATCCTGACGCAAAAAACAGATACATTAATCTAAGGTACTTTTTATCTTTTGACTTATTTAATGCATGTTTGTTAATCATAAACATCACATCTTTGTCAAAATCATCGGACAAACGAACAGACTCTTTTTCTTTAAGATATTTTTTAAAGTTGTCTTCTATCATATTACTTTCCTTATTTCAGATTTTAGTATGCTACAAAGTTTAGCATAGAAATTTTGTCTTCCTCTCAAATTTAACATTTTCACTTTTGAAGAAGACCAGTTTGTCATTGTGCATATTTCCTTTATTGAAAATTCTTTAAGGTAATACAATTCTAAAACTAAGGATTCTTCATGATTTAGGTTTTCAAAAACTTTCTCAATATAAAATCTCCGTTCTTCTGTAAGTAATTTATTCATTGCATCTTCGATATCCGAGATCTCAATTTCTGATATATTGTTGAATTTTTCGTTTGATTTATTTTTACTAACCTTTCTCAACGATTCGTTAATCACAATACGTCCAAACCATGTTTTAAACTTAGCATTATATTTGAATGTATCCAGTTTGTCATAGGTCTTTATAAATGATTCCTGAACTGATTCTTCAGCTAAATAGTTGTTTTTCAAAATTGAATATGCTAAAGAAAATGCAAAGTCTTTATATGTTTCAACAAAATATTTAAATGCATCAATATTACCGCTTTGAACTTTTTTTATGTAGATACTATCCACGCAATTTTTTCTTTTTTTGTTCAAGCTTATGACCAACTATTATCCCAATTGAGCCGAATAGAAGTCCTCCAGCAATAAGAAATGGAGATGGATTTGCACCTGAAAATTTAAATGTAATTAGTAAAGTAAATACAAACCCTAAACTAACGCCCAATAAGGCAAAACCAATTATATACCAAGGTATATTTATTTCACGTCTCTTATAAATTAATGATAAGTCAATGTCTTTTTCAATAAGAAGTTTACGTTCTTGGTTTCTAAATTTTAAATAATAATAATACGCAAAAAAAATTGCACAAAAAAAACCTAACAAGGTTATCATTTCTGTAATGCTTCGAACATCCCATTTATCCATTTTACAAGTTTTTAATGTTAAAATAAATTGTTGTCACTACTTAGATACAATTCAAAGAAAAATGGTCACAATTATTTCTGTTTTTTCTCAAATCCTTACGCACGCTATCTCTTAAGCGTCGCCCACAATGCCCTACAACGTGTTGCAGCTAAGAGTAGTTGCCGATTCTCGGAGTACGTTCAAATCCACCATACCACTGAGCAGCCAATGCTCTTATTGTGTTGTACGCTGTATTTAGTTCAAATCCTTTTTAATATCCTTTAATAATCCCTGTGAATAATTATAATTACTCTTAGAAATCGAAGTCCTGTTTTCATTCAAATAATCCTCTAATTTTTCTAAATCACGAAGATTTAAATCATTTTGTTCCTTCCTTATCATTTTAAATCGATATGGAGGAAATAGCTTTCCCAATGTTTTATCAATCAAGTTCATATTGTGCAGAGTGTTTAATCATGCTTGTTAGTAACGTTAAGTATAAGAATAGTAGCCGATTGCGGGCTTCTTTCCTGTCAACCGACCGAAGGGAGCCTCACGCAGCGAAACAAGTAAACCGATACGTAGTTTGAGCGAGCTAAAAACCTTGATATTAAGCGCTAAACCTGCCATTAATTATACTAAATGTTGTAGGGCGTTTTTCATCCTTCCTTTTTACTTATTATATATCTAAATGTAACGAAAATAAGTATCCCACCAATCCCTTGTTCAATAATGTGATAAATTGTATTTGCAATCTGATTAGAAATTGATGATTCATGAACAGCAGCCATTGTTAATCCATGTGGAAATACCCATAAAACACCGATTATTGTACCAATTTTAATTCCTTTTAAAATAGAATCTTTCTTATCCTTTGAATTCAGGTAAAAGTAACTCATTAATAACCCGAGAACAATATATGCAATCAATGTTATTCCAAGTCCTTCATGGTGAGGATGCATATTTTTATTTACTGCTGGCATGATTAAATTATGATATAATCCTCCAACTACCCACATTCCAAATCCTGAAATGAATGAGGCAACAATCAGTTTAAAATAATTCTTTTTTGTGTCCATATTTATTAAAATTTAAGTTTATTAATACTGGTCACAAAGTTCATAATCACATGTTTTCAAAACTTGAATAAACAGACTATTTTAAAATTTCAGAGGGTTTTATACCAAAATTTTCTTTAAATGTCCTTGTAAGATGTGGTTGGTCAGAAAATCCACCAATAAATGATGCTTCCGTTAAATTATTATTTTCATGTATTGCTGAAATTGATTTTATGAGCTTGCTGTGCAGTACAAATCTGCGAAAAGTAAGTCCCGTTTCTCTTTTGAAAAGTCTATTGAAATGGCTTACCGATAAATTAACCATTTCAGCGACATTCTCTACATGTAACTTTTCTTCCTCGCTTCCCATGATTAATCTAAGTGCTCTTAAAATCCGAATGTCAATTTCCTGCTTTTCAACACTAATGTCTGGAATCATTGAGATTGTTTGAAGAATATTTTCAACCGTCTCTTGAGAATTAAAATCCGAACTATACCAATTTCTTATTAAGGATAAAATGTGTTGAGATTTTAAATTATCAAGTTTTCTTATTGGCTGAGAGGAATTAGTAAGTCGAATCCCTTCAATAGAATACGGTACAATATGCATAAAGGCAACATGCTCTTCTTTGCATGTTTCAATACTGAAATCAATATTTTTTTGAATCAACGCAAATTGATAATCATCTTGATAGCCCTCTGAAGTATATATCTTAAAAGTTTCTCCAAATGATATAATTACAGTCAGGGCATAATGTTTATGGAAATCAGATATAATATTTTTTCCAATAAAAATCCCTCCGATTTTTGAGAATCCAATTTTTGATATTTTAGCATTCTTAGTCATAGTTTGAACGGACGGTTCACAATGGTGGCTAACGTTGATAATATGGGGCATTTGGCATTTCAAAGCGATTTCCTATCAAACCGTTGCGATGTTTATTAAAAGTACCACCCTTAAAATTAGTACTTTACGCCAAATGACCTATATTTATTATTGTGCAACGTTATTGTAACTTTTTTATTCCTTCTTTTAATTTAATATTCTCATCATCAACGAATTCAATCAAATCACTATCACTCCATAATTGCATTTCTAAAAATGAATTACCAGTAACTTTTTGTTTTCGATTTCCCTTACCAATCAAATCAGCTCCCATTATTTGTCCCACCTCTCTAATCTTTTCATCTAATAGTTTTTCTTCGATTAATCCTTTCTTTAACATTAGGAACATAGATTGGTCAAATCGTTTTTTATCAATGTAATAATCTTTACACTCTACAATCAAAATAATATCTGCAAAACTTGTGTTCTTTTTACATTGACTAAATTTTGGATAATGGATTTCAGTCCGTTCAAATGACCAATTTGACTCATTTCGATACTTAGTACACCAAAGTTCATTATTTTTCTTATTCCAATTCAGACTACCAAATTTAAATTTTGTACTTTTTTTGTCTGAGAAGTACTTTTTTCCTTTTCGCTCATAATAAAAAGGAATTAATTGTCTAGTTTGTATTGATGTGTTCTTTGGTTCCGTAAATAATTCATCTAATAAGTCAAAGCACTTAGACCAGTTTTTCCAATCATAAATTGGTCCATTCTTTTGCTGTTTCCCATAAATTCCGAAATCCAAAAATTCAATTTCTTCCATTTTCATTAATTATTCAGTTTGGCAGTATCGTTCTGACTAATGTTGCACAACGGTTCTGCGGTATGGCTAGTAAGGGATTGCGGGCTACGTTCCTGTCCACCGTTACAAAGGTTTAAGCGGGCTCCCAAGCTTCGCAAACCACTGAAACCCTTATTAACTATACCGCGTGTTACCAGCTGGCCTTTATTTATTACTTTACTTTCTCTACTCGTATTTTAATGTTTCAACCAAATTCGCTTTCTGCGATTTAATTATTAAAAATGATATTGCCAAAATAGTAAAAAAAGCTACAACAAATAAAGTTTTGATAAATATCAGAAATCCAATATCCACTTTGTATGCAAAATTATTGAGCCATTTGTTCACAATAAAAATTGAAATAGGGATAGAAACAATATTTGAAATCAATACAATACTTACTTGTTCTTTGGCAAAAAGCTTAAATGTATCGCTCATTCTTGCTCCATGTAATTTTCTAATACATACTTCTTTTGTTTTTTTCTTTATAGTGAATAGCATTAATCCCCAAAGCCCCAATAACGTAATCAAAAAAGCTAAAATTGAATATATCTCTATACTGCTTTTAACATTCATATCTGACTTATACAAATTCTTAATTCGTGAATCTAAGAATGCATAGTTAAAATCAAAATCCGGTGAGATACTCATGCATACGTCTTTGATAAAATTTATCGTCTTTTCTTGATTATCTTGTGCTATTCTTATTTGAAGAACATTCCCTTTTCCACATGAAAGGATTAAAGGCTCAATTTTATCGTGTAATGATGAATAATTGAAATTCTTAACAACACCGACTATTCTTTTCCCATTAACAACTTTATCGATAGGATTTTCCATCCCAATGGATTTGCATGCTTCTTCATTAATGATGCAACTACTATTGCCATCTGTTATTAGGTCAAAAGAAAAGTTCCGCCCATATTTTATATCAATATTGTATAACAGGATATATTCCGAATCAATGAAATAAGTATAGCATAACTCTTTATCGTCTGTTACATCAATAGGAACTTTTGTAAATCCTTCTCCAATTAAACTGTTGGAAAATGAGACCTTTTCAATACTGGGAGCTGCAAGTAATTTGCCTTTTAAAAGTTCGCTTTTATCTTGTAATATTTGGTCAACGTTAAATGCAATTACATTTTCGTATTGTAGCCCCATATCTTTTTGCAACATAAAATCAATTTGTTTTTTTACTAATAATAAGGAATTCAATAATATCGCTACAATAATTAATTCAAATACCAATAATAGTTTCCGTTGCATATTACGGCTACCAAAAATGCTTTCATTCTTAAGCACTTTTATTTCATTAACCTTTGAAATAAAAATACCAGGAATCAGACCAATAATGAAGCTAGTTATGCCAATACCTGCAAAAAAGTAGGTGTATAAAGAAGTCCTTTTAAAAGCAGAAGAAATTGGTATATTTAAAATATTGCTTAATGGATGTAACAAGAACTCTACAACAACTAGGGCTATAATCAATGAAACAAAAGCAACCCCAACTGTTTCAATCATTACATGTTTGATTATATCTTTTCTTTTGGCTCCATTAATTTTTCGAATAGAGAATTCCTTTAACCTACTTATTAATATTGTTGTAGATAGGTTGATGTAATTAAATACGACAATGATTAATATAAAAATAGCAATTCCTAAATACAGAAATGTTGTTTGTATGTTACCGTGTTTGCAACCATCGTATTTATTATTGTTATAATCAAAATAGACTTTTTTTAACGACTCCAATTTTAATGGATTATTTGCCATTCTGGAATCTTTAAGAATTGTGTTAATTTCGGTTTCTGTATCCTTTACTATGGAATTTTTCAACAAACTAACATAAGTTAAACTAAACCAAGAACCACAATTAAATGCATTTTCACCTTCGACTTGTCTTAAAGTTTCAAATGAAATAAATGCTTTACTCTGAATATGCGAATTATAGGGAATATCTTCCATAATTCCTGTTACAGTGTAATCTCCATGTTTGCCATGAATTATTTTTCCTAATGGTGATTGTTCTCCAAACAGCTCTGATGCTGTTGACTTATCGAGTACAATAGAAAATGGTGCTTGTAAAACATGATTAGGATTACCTGATAACAGTTTGAATGAAAAAACATCAAATAGTTCTGAATCGGTATAGTATGTCTTTCCAATATTAAGTATTTGTTCGTTATAATTGATTTCCAGACTGGTTGAACTTAGTTGTACTACGTGCGATATTTCAGCTAGTTTGCCATCTAGCTTCTCTTTAAAACAAAGGGGGGTAACTCCATATCCACCCGAATTGATTCGATATATATTTGAAGAATTTTCGTGAAACCGGTCAAAACTAAATTCTTGATAAACAAAAGCAGTAATGACAGTGAGTATAAGGAAACCCACAAAAAATCCAATTAAATTGATTGAATAGAAAAATTGATTCTTTTTTACGCTGCGCAAAAAAGATTGTATATAATGATAAATCATAACCTCTCATTTAAATATTAAATTTTGAAATAAAAAAGAAAGCTTCTTAAAAGCTATATTATTAATTAAGAGAGATGATAACTGCCTTTATCATTGTTTGTTGTCAATAATTTCAGAAGATGTTTTTTCGTATGATAGTGATGAACACTAATTGTACTTACCTGATACTGTTTGAAATTCGCAGCTAATAATTGATTATAGCTAACAGCTTTTGTGGTACTATGATTTCTGTCAAAAAGGGATTTTAAACAGCTGAATACTTCAATTTTTTTTAATGAAAAATTAAATTCAGGAACTGTACTAACTATATTTTTATCTCCTAATGAAAACTCAATTGAGGACTTTTCTTGATTTGTTTGTTGTATATCCGATTGCTTTGAAGAAATGAGTATCAAAGTGAAACACACAAAAATAACATATAGCAATCCGTCTTTCATATTCACAAAAGTATCTATTTATTTAAAAAATCCAAGTTCTAACCTTTTTCTTTCTTTATCGGTTTATGATATTTTTCATCATGGCAACGCTCAGGCTTGCTGGTAACGTTTAGCATAAGAATAGTAGCCGATTGCGGACTTCTTTCCTGTCAACCGACTGAAGGGAGCCTCACGTAGCGAAGCAAGTAAACCGATACGTAGTTTGAGCGAGCTAAAAACCTTGATATTAAGCGCTAAACCTGCCATTAATTATACAAAATGTTGTAAGCTGGTGTTCATTATTCGAAGTCAACCTGTTTCAAGTTTTAACAAATCTAAACTTTATTCTTATCAATCCGCACTGCCCTTGATTCGAAGCACGAACCGGAATGAAGTGGAGCTCAGCGGAGCTAATTTATTTTGTTTTTTGTGGGTGGGCAAATAAGCGAAGCGATTCACGAACACCAATATAAACAATTACTTTGTGAGTAAACCCTAAACCGCCCTTAAAGGCGGTAATAGGGCTGGCATTTACTCACATATTTATTTATTTTCAATGGTGTTCGTGAGGGCTTCACCCTTGTTAGCTCTTTGGCAAGCTTTGGTTTGAGCTTGGCTCGTGGGGCTTGCCAATGTGCTAACAAATAGGGTGGGCTATTCCACTATCCTCTCACAGTTTTACCCAATGCCTCTAATAGCTGTGGATTATCTTCTAATCCAATCTTTGCAACAGCGTAGAACTCGCTCATCCAATCATCCATCTTTGCAAAAGCTGAATCTTTGGCTTTTGTTGCGTCTTGTGACTCTCCTTTTTCTTTAAGATACTCTGCTCTTGCTGCTTCTAATTCAGTTATCAGGGTATTTGCTGCAGTTAAATCATCCGCTGATATTTTTAATCGAGCAAGTTTACTCTGAATATCTGTATCGGATGATGCTACGCTATAGAATTTCTTTGCTGCTTCTATCCATTTAATATAAGTACGTGGCATAGCCCCTGAAATGGCTAACTTATCGGATGTAAGTGAATCATTGCGAAAGACTACTTTAGCTTTCTTTCTGTGAATATTATATGTATTCTCTAATTGTGATTTTTTACTTGAAAAATCGGCATAAGCTGCTGATGTTTCATCATCTTCCGTTTTATTCAGGTCGTATGCTGCACGAGTTTCTGAAAGTAAGGTCTTACCTTCTCCAATAACTGCGTTATCATAACCTAACTCTGCTATAATGGTTGCGATTTCGGACTGGTTTTCTGCATTATCCAATGCTACACGGTAAAGCTCTAATGTGTCAGCTTCTGAATTTTTGGGTCTAGTTGCCATAGAATTAAATTTTAAAGTTTATAATAATTACAATTTGGTTGCTTCGACATACATCTCTATTGCTTCCAGTTACAAATGCGTTGCTTCGGCTTACATTTCTGTTGCTTCACATTGCAATTGTATTGCTTCTTATTACAGTTCTATTGCTTCGACTTGTTAGTGGGCTGCTTCGAATTACAGCGCCCTTGCTTCTGTTTACATTTCCTATGCTTCGACCAGTTGATGGTCAGATTGGAATTTCCTCTATTTAAAAAAGAACTGAATGTTAAATATAACGAATAAAATAAAGAAGTATTATATCCAACATATTATGACATATAAATGGGTTTGCTCATGTACTATGAACTAAATTAATATTATTAATAAAATTGACAACAGACTCAAAGTCAAAATAACGTTCTTTTACAATTTCAGCTTGATATTTAATTGGTAAATAGGAACCCCATTTTGAGAATCCAATCAGGGATTCATTTTCATTAAGTGCATCCATTAAGTAAGCATCAATTTTCTTGTAAACTGAATTAACATCGTTTATCAATGAATTAAATTCAGACTTATCTATTTCTATTTCAAATGAGCTACTATGGTCATCTAATGAAGATTCCCTCCCTGTAAGGTTAAATAAAAAACTTAAGCTTTTATTTATTCTTGTGCCTGTAAAAGTATAGAGTAATAATTTATCTTCTTTTATAACTAAAGGACGGTCTGTTGAATAATTATTTATCTGAAATCCCTTAAAATCATGCCTAAGTGCTTCCAATATTGAGGTACTCGCTTCATTTAATTCGGGAAAAGATTCATTGCTTTTTAGTATGCGTAGCATTTCTTCCCTTATTTTAAAGTGGATATTACCACTTCCCCCAAAAAACATAGGCTTTTTACCATCTCTTGCAGGAATTACAATAATCTTTGCTCCCTTGA
Source organism: Bacteroidales bacterium (assembly GCA_050295515.1). Taxonomy (GTDB): domain Bacteria; phylum Bacteroidota; class Bacteroidia; order Bacteroidales; family UBA10428; genus UBA10428. The sequence goes on from JBNKPU010000155.1 coordinate 38,876, forward strand.
AATCAATGTCCTTAATCTTCCATATCTTGGCAGCAAGTAATAAGTTTTCGTCGATTTTGACTTGTGGAGAGAATGGAATATCCCCAACCTTTTTTCCTGAATGAATTACTTTAAAGTTTGGTTCTGTTTTAAAAACACTATAAAATTCACGTGAGTTGACTATGTTTTCACCTTCAATTCCTACGATAAGCTCTCGTTCAAAATTTTCAAGATAGTCGGATTTGATAAATTCATCAATTAAACTGTTGATTTCATGTTCGCTTATATAACTGAAAGTTGGATTAACTTGTACCTTTTTAATTAAATTATTTCGGGAACAACCAGAATGTTGTTTTACAATTGAAAGTATTTGATGTAGAAGAATGTCAAAAGGCTTCTTAGCTGTGCTTATTGGCTCAAGAAATTCGGATTTATACAAATTCCAACATGCTAATGATTGTAACAAACTCCATTTGTCGGTTGCGTAAAGATTGACTAAACTTTTCTCTCCTTCACGTCTTCCACTACGACCAATCCGCTGTACAAGGGATGAAACAGAATGTGTTGAATCAATTTGTACAATTTTATCTACTGTACCAATATCAATACCTAGTTCTAAAGTTGATGTACAAGATATGCAAAAGTTGAAACGTTCATTGGTTTTGGCAAAATGCTCAATACTTTCTCTAATTTCTTTATCTACCGATGAATGATGAGAATAATAAAATTTATGACCGTTCACTTTATCCGAAATTCGCCTAAGCTTAACTGCTGCTTCTTCAGTTCTCCCCCTGCTATTTGGAAAAATGAGAACTTTGTTTGAACAAGTCTCTTTATATAAATCTTTAAGTAGGTCTAACGATAATTCGGCGGTACTATTCTTGAAATACTTGAATTTTGCTTCAGTTTCTTTTTTAGCTCTATCAAGTAAAATTTTTGTGTTCTCTATATCACCTGTTAACCTTTTTGCCTCAATATAATTTTCATCACCTATGGTAGCGGAAAGTCCGATTGTAATAATTTTTGATTTGTTTAATTGTTGAATCCTTGAAAGAATTGACATTAATTGTAATCCTCGGTCAACGCCTAAAAAGGAATGAATTTCGTCAATGACAATGTATTTTAGGTTGCCAAATAAAGTTGAAACATTGTACGGAGCATTTACAAACATAGCCTCCAATGATTCAGGTGTAATCAATACAATTCCATTTGGATTTTTAATCAGATTTGTTTTCAAAGACTTTTTTGCTTCACCGTGCCATTTCGTAACAGCAATTTCAAGGTCTTTACATAAATCCTCAATTCGAAAAAACTGGTCGTTGATTAAGGCAATAAGGGGAGAGATATATAAAACCTGAACTCCTGTTTTATTGAAATCGGCTTTAGATAGTATTGGTAAGAAGGCTGCTTCTGTTTTACCAGAAGCTGTACGAGAAGCAAGCACATAATTATTATCAGTTGACATGATTTTAGCAATAGCGGCAGCCTGAATTGGACGTAGTTCTTCCCAGCGTTTATCACGAATATATTTTCGTATCGGTTCTGATAATAATTTATAGGACATTATAATTCTTCTATGCCGTCAACTAATGCTTCATCAGGTCTTTCATCCGAAATTTCAATGTCAGAAATTAAAGAGTTTTTGTCTGCATTTGGATTCTGTCTTAAAATGCTAAGAATATTTAAAAAATCCCTGATTACTTCACGAGGTGTTAAAAACTCATCAGCACCAGGTTTATTAAACATTTCTTCCATGAAAAGGCGAATATCTTCATCAGTAATGTTTATGTTAACATCGAAATTTGTATCAAAAATCCCTTTAAGATTTTTAAGGAGAACAAAAATCTCATTATGATTTAATGGTACGAGCTTAATAACAGGTTGGGCTAAATCACGATATTCCGAGGTTTCAAATTTATTGGTTTCAAGTCTTGTTTTAAGAGCATCGTAACTGAACAAACCTCGTCTTTCATTTTCAAGAAAGTCTTTAGTACCTGCAAAGTTAATAAAGAGGTTTGATACCTTACCTTGGAAACAATCATTGAAAATGGTCAATATTTTTTCGTAATTCTTTGCTCTCATATTTGCCGTTGAAATTTTGTAAAGATTAACGGCTTCATCAAGATTTATCATGAATCCACTATACCCCATACTTACAAACAAACGACAGAAGTTTTTAAGCATATCATAGTAGTTCAAATCATTGACTATTTCCCGTACACCTAAATCCTGCCTTGCTTCCGTTTTAGTCCTATATTCTCCTTTTAACCATTTCAAAGCACTTCTGCGCAAAAACTCATCGTTCTTGATATAACCTTCATAATATTTTATAACGACAACGCCAAAATCAAATCCTCCAGTTTCAGTTACTTCATTAACGGTTTGCATAATGTTTTCCTGAATCAGATTGAAATATTTCTCGTCTCTGATTTCCGTAATTGGAATATTATTGATTTGAGCCGTTTTAGAAACAACTTGCTCAATCCATTTATCTAATAATGTTGGTAATGCACCGCCTTCTGGTTTTGTTTGTATTGCAATATTATCCATTATGGCACTATACAGAACAAGAGCTTTGCCATCATTTGAGTATAGTCTGTTGTCAGGAGTAAAATCGGCATTTGCTACAACAAACTTTTGTTTGGTAGCAACGGTATTAATCAAGTGAAGCATGAATGATTTACCTGAGCCAAAGTCGCCAATCCAGAACTTAACCATGCTATGACCATTTTTAACATCTTCTAAAGCACTTGTAAATGCTTCTATTTCTAGTTGTCTGCCAACTGTTATATGTTGTACACCAATTCGTGGAACAACACCACCCGAAAGTGAATTTATTATTGCAGTAGCTTCTTTTGCTTTAATCTTTAACGCCATATATTATTTTGCTATTTCGTTATAATATGATTCTTCAATTATGTAATTTTCTTCATCTTCTTCAATTAATGCTTCCCCATCTAAAAGTTCTTGACATGCTTCATTGATACTGTCAATCAATTGATTCTTAAACATTCCATTTTCCGTTGCAAACTTATCGACTTCATCCTGATGTATTTCAAAAGAATTAGAAATTATTCTTTTCAAAAGTTCTTCCTGAACTTTACCCATATTAATGTCAGGTTTGAAAATGGAATGATTTTCCTTGGGAGGTAGAATTGTTACTTCTATTTCTTCATCGGAAGACTCTTCTAGAAATGTCTCAGTTTCCTCTTGTCCAGATTCAAGAAACTCATTCAATAATTCTACTGTCCCCTCATGCTTTTGCTCAACTTCTTTTATTTTGGATTTATCCAGCTTAATCTTCTTTCTCTTAGGGATGTAGATTTGTGCAATCCTATCTAAAGCTTTTTGAATGTCTGCTGTTTCAATTAATTCTGAGATAATATTTTTAAAATCATTGATTTGCTCTTCTGTTTTAAATAATGATTTTTGAACTGTTTTTGTCAATTCACGGTTATCAAATTTCTTTGATTTTAAATCATAATAAATGTACTTGGCATAATATTTCAATGACTGTACCTTATCAAATTTTGCGATGAATTTTGAAGCTTCAAACAATACATTTTCAATATTTGGATTTTTTTGGTTACTTTCCTCTAGACTTATAATACCAGCGACATAATGATAATGCTTAGATTTTGAGTAGGATTGTTTAAGTTGTTCAAACTCATCTTTCCATCTGTTTACATTCTGAGAGTTTAATTCTATTTGTGTTTCAAAGTCTGGTTGTCCTACATTTCCTTTGAACTCGTCTATTAATCTATATATAAGATTGCCAATTCTTTTTTCAAATTCCTCTGAAAGATATTTATCATCAACTGGGAATGCACTTGAAAGTTTGCGTTTATGTCCAAAAGATTTTCTTACTGAATTTTCGATACGCTTAAAGAGCATTAAATATATTTCTGATTCAGCTTGATTTCCTAGATATGTTAAATCATTACCATAATAATTATATTCCTTATTTCTATTCACATAGACTGCCTTAATTTTCTCCTTAAAATATGTTACTTCTTTTAATAATGAAGTTTCTTTCAATTTCAGTTGCCGGTTTAATTCTTTGAGGATTGTAACATATTGCATTATAGTAGCCACACAGCAACCTTCAATAGCAAGAAATGCATTTGCAGGATTATAGAATTTATTAAGCCAATTGATTTCCTGTTTGTCAAGACCAAGTTTATCCTTGTATTGATTGCCGAGTTTATATAAATCAGGGTTATAATCGGAATAGCCATATTCGAATTGATAACTTGGCTGTTCAAGGTCTTTCAACTTGTCCACAGAATATAAATCTGTTCTTTTTCTTAATTCATCTTGGAGTAAGCGTAATGTATAGCTTCTAGTCTTTGGACAAATCTCACCAATTAGTTTAAATTGTTCATCTAGGAGTTTTACGTCTCGATGACCCTGATATTCATTTAAAAAGTCAAAATATAATATGAATGCGTAATTCGTGTTTCCTTGAATATCTACAATCTCACCCTTTAAAACCTTATTTTTCATGTATGTGTAAAACTTCCTCTGGGCTTTTGACGCACTGTTTATCGCATCATAAGAGTATACATAAGAATGTTGCCAATATGGTGGTTCAAGTTATTCTGAAGTTGAAAAAGGGGTTTTCTCAACAGTTAAATCAAGTTTTTCGGAATTAACATCGATTATTGTTGAATCAGATTTTTGACTGTAAGAGGCTTGTACAGTTTCAAATTGCGCATTTGGATATACGCTTTTTATTAATTCTTTAATCTGATAGATATTGGTAATACTTGCACCGCTTGGCATTTTTAAATCCAAATCAATAGCCGAATTTAATATCTCATTTAGTTGTAAACCTTTGTTATATAACCTTATTATATTTGTTTTTGAATCAAAATTTGGATTTGTTATAACTTGTTGATTTCGGAAAGGTGCTTTGTTGGGTGTTGCTTTTGGTTGTCGTTGATTCTTTTTCTTTATACCTCCATTGAATTTGTTATGAAATTTATTTTCGTTCATTGTAGCATACCGAATGAAATCAATTAATCCTATCAATGTTGGAATGAAAGTCCAACAGAATAGTATCGAAAGAACACCCTTATTAGATTCTCCTAAATAGAATTTTTGAAGTCCTATCGAACCAAAAAAGAATGAAAGCAAAGTTGTCGTTGATTGACTTCGATATTTTTCACCAGATTGTTTTAAGATAACGGCTGATACTATAGTTAAAGCAAGAAGAATCAAAACAATTAAAAATGTATTTCCTCCTGCTGTATCAGTTTCATCAGGGATTATAATTGGTTGTAAATATTGTTTTGCTGAATATCCTATTTTATCCTGATATTGTACTTTAACCCAATAATTACCTGTACTATCAATCATTTTGACTGTATCACCTTTTGCCAATACAGTTAATGATTTGTAATTACTCCCTGCTCCGCTTCGTAAGTTTAAGTCTGCCGTTGTGATATAATAATCAGAGGCATTTACCAGTAATGCAAAAAATGAAAAAATCAGTATGAGTTTTAATTTCAAATAGTACACTTAGTTATTAAATATTAATCAAATAAACGCTAAATCATAAAAATACAGAATAGCTTTCAAATTAGCACGAGTACGTCGGCAAAAAAACAACTCTTTTGGCAACAGAAGCGATAGCTTGTGTGCTGGGGTTGCCAAATGTGTTGTTTGCTAAACTTTAGTTTCGTATTGTAAAATATTATTATTTGCCATTTTAAATTTTTTCAATCAATTCGTTAATCACCCATTCACTTGCTTCTTCCTGATTATTTTCAACTATTAATCAGTCCTTCTATTTTGTACCAATAGAAGAATGCTTCTGGGTTTGATTTCTTTAATTTGTTCAATTTAATGTTCATCTGTTCTCCAATTTGCCAATCCTTTAATTGCTTTGGATTTTCAAACTTTTCAATTTCCTTTGCATCCTTTTTTATTAATATTGCGATATAAGCTGCCTTAGATGCTAGTGTTATTGCTTTCTCCAAATGAAAACTCTCTGAAAATATGAAACTGGCAATTCGTCGAATACCATTCTGTAATTGCTCAAAATCTCCGTTACCATCTACTCCTCTGGTTGCTATACACAATGAGGTCTGATAAATATCTTCCAATACATCATTTTCAGTTCCACCCTCAATTTCTCTGTATTTTAGTTCAGTTGCTGCAAATTTTCTAAAAGTAGCTTTTACTATTTCCAAATCCTTTGCTTTATCAAACAAATTTCCAATATCATATAACTGTTTTATGATTTCCATACTCATGCTATCTTTCCTTTTAAAGTATGGGATGCCTGTTGTGTTTGGAGCAAAAGCTGTTAATTTATCTCCTAACATATCTTCTAAGCATGGAGCTTTTACAAATAAAGGTTTACCGTCATCTGGCACAAAGGACGATTGTATAGGTATTTCAATCACATTTGCATAGCTTACTTCCTCAGAAAGAATATCAAGAAGAACATATTCCTCTTCATTGTTTGACTTATGAATTGGAGTGTAGAAGAATTTGTAATGTTCTTTTTTTATCTGTGAATTTGTGTTTCTATGCTGTAATTCAAACCGGTTAAACCCCTGCCCATCAACTATCTTTTGAAGAATGTCTTCTAATCTATCTACTTCAACAGGCAAAATGATGTCAATGTCAATCGATAATCTTTTGGTTGAATTCAGCTGAAGCATTAATGCAGTTCCTCCTTTAAAAACAAAAGGAATTTTATTTGTAACCAATCCCTCAAGTAATTGCAGGGCACGAATAACTTTTTCAACAAGGATTTTGTCTGCCTTCCGATTCTGTCTTGATACTTGGTTAATCCAGTCTATATTTATTTTATCCTTATCTATCATATTCTATAAATTGGCAACATTTATGTTATTGCTGCCATAAATTTGAAATTGTTTAATGTATTTTGCAAAAGTCTCTTTTTTTCTTCTTCGACTTGCATAACGTAACATTTTGCTTTGATTCACTGTGTACTTATCAAATGCTGTATTAAAAATTGTACTCAACTCAGCTCCTTGTTGAGCTGTAAAAACAACAGTATCTGAAAAAATATCAACTAATAATTTTTCAATAGTTATAGTTTTTACATTGTTTATTTCCTGTAAAGGCGATTCTGAAACTAAGGACTTTATTATTATAGCTTCTTTATCCATTGGTAAGTACTTGTCAATTATTTCTTCCGTAGGTTCAATAAAAACAGGGTAATTCAATTCTTTAAGGAAGTAAAAAACAGATTGAGTAACTTCCTTTTCTACTTCTATTATAATTTGAAAACTTCCTGATTGATGCTGCATGAATTCATTAAGAATTTTCGTATTCCAAATACAGACATCAACAAAAGGGAATTCAGCTATAAGTTTATTGTAGATTACCTTCTCTTTTCTATATAACTCAGGTAAGTATGTTTTACTTGAACCTAATTGAAATTTTCCTCGTCCAATACGAGCTAAAACCCCTTTTTGCACCAGAGCATAAACACGCCAGTTTACCGTTGTTTTTTTAATTGTAGAATCTATTGAAAGATAGAAGTCTGTTATATCTTTAGTTGATATATATTCTACATTCTTAAATTGTTCTACTAGTTTTTCAATATTTAATTTCTTGTCTTCGATAATTCAATTTTTAATATACAAATATACGAAACTATATTACGGCAGCAAACATAAAATACTGCCAATAATTAGAAATTGTGGGTCGGAAGAAATAGCTCTTTTGCAAATTTTGGTCGTAGGTCAGCTTGTGCGGTTTGCAAATGTGCTATTGTGGGCTGGCTTCCCAACTGTCCCGAAGGGCAGAAGCGCGGTGGCAAAAACTATTTTTTTCTTGCACCAACCTTCAATCAATGAGCCAATATAATCATTCCGTTTTTTCAAAATTAAAATCAGGTTTCAATGTTCGATTCGGTCTTTTAGCCTTGCATACAACGTTCTCGCAGTAAAAAGTCGTTGGGGATTTCGAGCTGCGGTCGTATCCCGGTGTAAGGGATACGATACGAGCTGTATAGCTCGCCATACCATCATCACCCCAATGTTTTTTACCGCGTGTTAGCCGCTGTACATCAACGGTAATCGATGTACTTTTCAAATCGTTCATAGTTATCATAATCAAGTAAATTATAAATACTATCAATGTAATTAATCTCACTTAATGTAAATTCTCTTTCATAATCAGGAATCTCACAATAAAAAGGTGGAGGTAATGGACCATCAAAAACTATTTGGTCAAATCCTAGAACAAATCTTAAACAATATATTCCTACTGGCAAAGCACAATCGTCACCCCACACAAACTCCGTAGTATCATAAAGCACTGACGTTAAATGAGTCATAATATTTTCATCACTCTTTAGCAGTAACCCTTGAAATGAAGTCACGATTATCTTTCCATCCGGGAAAACTAATAATTGCTCTAATTCTTCATCCGAGCAATACTCCATAAGCCAACGACGACGTTGAATTCCTTTCGATATATTTTGACTATCAGGACAGACTAAATTTATTTCAAATTCGTAGTCATTCTGGATTAATCGAACGGAATCTCTTACCTCAGCACGTATAGATTTCCAATTAAAGAATGTCTCTGGCTTATACATTATTGAAAACATTGAGAGCCCTAAAATCAATAAAAGTCCTGAAAGTATATAATAATTCGAATTTTGTTTTTTTATCATCACTTTTATATAAAATTCAATGCTTTTAACCTTCAATAAGTATACCAAATAATCAAAACAGCAAAGTCAAATTCACTTGCTTGATCACCATAATTTCGGAATCGCTCTTAATATGTTTGGCAACGGATGGCAATAAGAAAAGTAGCGCTATTTCTGACGCTTCCTTATCCAAATATACCAAACGTTTTTCAATTGTATTTACTTATAAATTTAGCACTTTTTAGCGCTATTTTTTTTATTGTTTGTTAGGGCATGTGGCTTTAATTCTTCTGCCTTTTTCCATGAACATATTTAATTTCCTTCTTTAAATTCCCTTCCTTATCATATAACCTTGAAAATCCATGCGGTAAACCTTCGATATCATAATTTACTTCCTTTTTAATCATTGGTTGTTGACCTTTCTCAGATTTATAATAAAATTGCCATGTTCCAACTTTATTTAAAGTCTGAAATGTTGAAATATTTAGACCTATTTCAAGAAGTTTTTTATTTTTATTTCTTACACTTTGTATTGTGTAATCCTGATAACCTGAAGTATTATACGCATAGTATATAATTCTAAAAAAATATTCAAAAACGTTGTCATCTTCTGGTAGAAGTTGAAGCAGACCCTTTTCTTGTGCATAATATAAATTATGTGTTGTCAAGGAATTTAAGGAGTCATTCCTAATTTTTTGTGCTAGGTTTCCAGAATCAATTAACCATTTATTATACTCTTCAATAATACTTATTGTTTCTGAGGTCGAACTATTAAATTTTAAAATTTTACTAAATAATTTTGTCTTTAAAATCCTATCGCATAATTCTTTATTGTCATAAATATAATTAACTAATTCATCTAATGAAGTAAGATAATTAGGTTTTAGTTTTCCAAATGAACATGTATATGATGATACAACTTCTGCATGAGCTGAAGGCATCCCAGAAAAATTACTATTCACCCCATTTATTTGATAATTTTCGTACTTGAAGACTTTTATATATCCAAAAGTAAGTTGTTGTAGAAACATATATTTATAAAATGGATGCTCATCAACATATACTTTTGTATTTCCAATAAAATATCTGTCTAAAAACTTAAATGAATTAAGTTGAGTCGGATCAAATGTGAATTCCCGACCATCCTTATCAAGAAATCGTAACTCCTGATAAATCTTATGATCTTTTCTAGGTATAATTATATTACCCTGCAGAGTATCCATTTCTATTGTTACAACATATCCAGGATAGCTACCTTTTTCAATATCTTTCAACAATTCATCTACTTGTGCGCAAATAAAATTCATTGATAAAGATGATAAGAACAATGATAAAATTATTGGTTTAAGATTCATTTGATTATTAAAATTTAAAATTCCTGCAGTTGTCTTTTAATGGCTTGTAACGGACTGGCGTATGAGTTCGTGGCGGAATTCTGTGCCGGAGTCCTATCACCCGTTGCCGTAGGTTTATAAAAATAGTAAACTTTTGCGAACTGCCTAACCTCCGCTATGACTTATACACTTTGTTGTGTGGCGTTTTTTTTAATCATTAATCCAAAATTTTTCAATTGTAGTTGCCTTAGTGCTTGAGTTTTCTAAATCTATAATTACTCTCCTTAGAGGGTTTTCATCAACTGATAGAAAATTAACAATAACAGGTATATTTTCTAAAACGGATATTTGATTCCGGGAAAGAAATAATGTATTCAATGTATCAGGTAAATTCTCAACTTTCTTTATGTAATTGTTTGATAAGTTAATTTCTTTAAGGTTCGGTAATTTATATAAATTTTCAATCTTCATAATGTAATTTCCGCTTGCATATAATCCTTCTAAATTTTTAAATCTTTCAATACCATTCAAGTTTTTTAATAAATTATCATTTACGTTAAGTGTTCCAATCATCGATAATTGTTCTTCAGTTAATAAATTAAGGACTTCTTCAAGCGAATTGATTTGTTTTCCATTTAGGTTTAGATTCCAAAGTCTTAGTGGTAGCTCCATAGATCCCCAGCTAGTTTTCTGAATACAATCATCAATAACAATCTGAGGTTTAATTTTTTTCTCAAATAATTTAATTATTTCAACATTCTTTCTCTCAATTTCATTCAATGAAACATTTTTTGAAACAGGCTTATACCAACCTTTGTTTGTAAAATATGAGATATATGGTTCCGTACTAAATACATAGCCTTTTCGTGCAAATATTTCATTCCGTATAATATTTAACTTTTTTATATCATATCTTGATAAAATTGAATCTGTTAATACTACATCAGAGGTAAATGGATAATCACCTATGGTCTCAGTTTTGATATCTTGACATACAGAAATCTTAGTCAATAGAGTAATTAATAGAATTAATAAATATCTCATAATGCTTTTAATTTATTTTTTTGCATAAACTCAATACCTTGCAGTACGTTAAATGCCACACAACAACCAAATAAACGCAATTGCGTTTATTTCCCTTATACCATTGCTTTGTTTTTCAACCGAAAATAATTTATATTAAGTTAATATTCAAGAGTATTCCCGATTTTAAGCGACAATAAACGACTAACAAACGGATAAATCCTTTTAATTGCCTCCCTAAATATAAATCATTTCACATTATTGGTAAACCCGAAACATGCACTAAAAACTATACTGGAAAAACCAGAAACCAGAATTTTGCCCTTGATAAAGGAAAATCTGATTTTTTTCAATAAAAAACCCAGGCCTGTGTCAGGAATGGAATTTTTCTGCGACTATTAAGAGTCATTATATCATAATTAAAAAATTAGAATACCTGAGTATTAATTGTATTTAACTAAAAATCTATAAGTTATGAAGAAAAACAACCTAAAGTTGATTGTAACAGTCGCCTTTTTTTCAGCTATCCTGGTCACAGGCTGTACAAAGGATGAAGTTGAACCCACTGTAGCCGTAACCCAGGCAAACCTGGATGCCGCATCAAATTTCATAAAAAGTGCTACCGGGGGTTTTGCTCATGGCGGACCAGCGGGTATCTCACCAGATTCAACCATAAGGGAAATCTTTTCCGACCTGTCAGGCGTAAACGGTAATATTCCAATTGGTAGTATTGTCACGAAAAAAACCTTTAAAAAAGGGGCAGACGGAAATAAAACGAACACGCTTTTTGTAACTTTTGCAATGGTGAAAAGAGAGGCAGGATATGACCCGGCCAACCAGGACTGGGAGTATATTATGATGCCCTATGACAATTCTGTTGATTACGGGGCGCACCCATTTGGCATACTGCCTGTAGAAGGAGAAATGCGCGGAAAACTGAATTCGTGTATTGGTTGCCATGCTTCAGCCGGGGGCGGTGATTATTTGTTTGCGAATGATTGAATCCGAAATATGCATTAGAAAGTATATTTAAATTCATGGAAAAATCACATCCACATAGTATTGCCGGTATAGATCCTGCATGGAAACCAGAAGGTAACCATTCAGCAATCAGTTATGGCAAATTATCTGGTAAAACCCTTTATTTGGAAAATATTGACTCTGGCTTGTTTTCTGTAACTGACATGATCAATTCTCTCAACAGGTATCCTGACCTACATGGTGTGGCTGTTGATGCATCGCTCATTATCCCAAACCAGACCGGATCGAGGGTGTGCGAAAAAGAACTGACCAAAGTTTATGGCGGGAAACGAAAAGCAGGATGCTATCCGACCAACCTTAATTTGCACAGTAATTCTTCTGGCCTGTATATCGAAAAACACCTTTCTGCAAGAGGCTTTGAACATCTCAACAGCAACGGAAAATTTATGCTTGAAACATACCCACATGCATCTCTCATTGAAATATTTGATTTGCCAGAACGCTTGGCCTACAAAAAAGGAAAAGTTGATGAGCGCCGCAATGGACAGGTCAAACTTGGGAACCTCTTGCTCAGCCTTGGTCAGTCTGATGATATTACGTTGACCGTTCCCGAACATCTCGTTCATCATTTTTTACCAAAACATATTAAAAAGCTTTCGGGCCAAGCTCTCAAGCATAACGAAGATGTTCTTGATTCCATTGTTTGCCTTTATGCTGCTGCACTTTTCGCCCATGGAATTCCGGGCATATGTTTTCCGGATTGCAGTCATAAAGACAGGTTAAAATTGGGGTATGTATGGGTGCCTAAATACTATTGAAGGCATTTTCACAACTACCTTTTGCGTATTCTAGCTATACAGTTTCCATTCCTTGGGTATAATAAGCCTTGCCCCTCTTTTAAAGTTAAGGTAAGACCATGCCCAGTTTAGCACAACAAAGAACTTGTTACGGAAACCTGCCAGATAATAAATATGGATTACAAGCCAAATTAGCCATGCCACAAAACCTCCAATTTTCACATTGCCAACTTCGGCGATTGCCCTGCCCCTGCCTATAGTTGCCATTTGCCCTTTGTTCAAGTACGAAAACGGTTTTGTTTCCTTATTGTCTATCTGTCGCAGAATATTTGCTGCAATCCATTTCCCTTGCTGCAAGGCAACAGGAGCTAATCCTGGCAATGGCTTTCCATCCTTGTCTTTGGTGTTTGCCATATCACCGCCAACATAAACATTGTTGTGCCCCTTAAGGGTCAGGTCGGGTTCAACAACAACCCTGCCCTGCCTGTCTGATTCTACACCTAACCGCACGCCAATGCGAGAGGCCTTCACTCCTGCTCCCCAAAGAACTGTTTTTGCATGAATAATCTCATCCCCAATTTCAACCATTGATTCATTTATCTGTGTTACAATACTTGATGTCCATACCTGAACACCTAATTTTTCCAGATCCCTGGTTGCTTTATTTGACATTTCCTTCGAAAAAGAGGGCATAATCCGATCTCCTCCTTCAACTAAGAATATGCGAGTATGTTTTGGATTGATATTCCTGAAATCCCGTGCTAAAGTATACCGGCTCATTTCGCCTATTGCTCCTGCCAATTCCACTCCGGTAGGACCACCACCGACAATAACAAAGGTCAACAAATGCTTTCTCACTTCTGGATCTTCTTCAATTTCAGCAAGTTCAAAAGCGGTGAGCACTCTTCTTCTTATTTCTGTTGCCTGCTGCAATGTCTTAAGTCCGGGAGCATGTTCTTCCCATTGGTCGTTTCCAAAATATGTATGCCTTGCCCCACAGGCCAATATCAAATAATCATAATCAAAAGAACCAATGCTGGTTTGTGCTTTTTGACTGTTCAGGTCAATATCGATTACTTCAGCCTGAAATACTTTCACATTTTTATGTTTGTGCAAAAGACTTCTGATAGGAACCGCTATCTCTGCCGGACTTAACCCTGCCATTGCAACCTGGTACAAAAGTGGTTGAAACAAATGATGGTTTCTTCTATCAATCAATGTCACTTCTATGTTTTTGCTCTTTGCAAGCTTTCGGGCTGCATTCATCCCCGTAAACCCACCTCCTACTATTAACACTTTCTTCATGAATCCATTTTTTTTGAAAAGCAATACGCAAGTTGCTAATTAATTAACAACTGGAATAATAATACAAATGAGTACGTGTATTGTTCACAGGAAAACACTGAAAAATTGTTTTACCCTTGTTCCTTCCTAAAGCATATAACAAGAAGAGCTAAACTGGTATTCCTAATAAGATGTTAATTCATATCTTTCAATTCAACTTTTGCGGTAACTTTCTGTTAAAACTATAAACCTATATTATGAGTTCACCTAAAAACAAAGTTTTACTTATTTTCTCCCATCCAGTTTACCATAAATCCCGAATTAACAAAACACTTGTCGAAGCTGTAAAAGACATTGATGGTGTAACTGTAAACAGCCTTTATGACCAATACCCCGATTACCATATCGACATTAAGCATGAACAAAAACTGTTATTGGAACATGATGTGATAATCTGGCAGCACCCATTTTATTGGTACAGTGCTCCTCCTCTTTTCAAGGAATGGATTGACCTTGTCCTTCAACATAACTTTGCCTATGGACATAAGGGAACAGCTTTAAAGGGAAAGTATGTGATGACCGCTATATCAGCAGGAGGTTCAAGAGATGTGTATCAAAAGGAAGGTTTTAACCGGTTTACTATCCGGGAATTCCTAAGCCCTTTTGACCAAACTGCATATCTCTGCAAGATGGAATATTTACCCCCTTTTGTTGTACATGGCACACACCTTTTGGAAGACAGCCAACTGGATGAATATGTTAAGCAGTATAAAGAAGCCATAACATTGCTTACCAATGGATTTGATACTGAAAAATTATCTGAATTTGAATACATCAACGATTATTTAAACCAACCCCACACATAGTATGCACGGAAAAGAAGTTTTCTTTCAGACCTTTATATACTTAGCAGCAGCGGTGGCCTCTGTTCCTGTTGCGAAGAAACTCGGAATGGGTTCTGTATTGGGATACTTATTTGCTGGAATTATTATAGGCCCTTTTGTTCTGAACCTTGTAGGGGACGGCAGTAAAGATGTAATGCACTTTGCCGAATTTGGTGTAGTAATGATGCTCTTTATCATAGGATTGGAATTGAGGCCTGCCCTATTGTGGCAAATGAAAAAGTCGATTTTTGGAACCGGAGGGCTGCAAGTCCTCATTACTGCAATGTTATTGGCTGGTATTAGCTTGCTTTTTAAGGCTTCATGGGCACAGGCTATTGCTATAGGATTAACCTTCTCGCTTTCGTCTACAGCCATTGTCCTACAATCGCTTGCAGAAAAAAACCAAATGAATACCCAGGCAGGTAAAAGCAGCTTTTCAGTCCTTCTTTTTCAGGATATAGCTGTAATACCCATTCTGGCAATATTGCCTCTCCTGGCAAATACCATAAAAAAAGGTGATGGAGTACATGTAAATGGTTCCAGTGCTGAACATGCCAATTTAATAAGCACTTTGCCGGGCTGGATGCAGGTAATAGCCATATTTTTGGTAGTTGCTGCCATAATAATTGCTGGAAGGTATTTGGTCAGGTACCTTTTCAGGTATATTGCACAATCAGGATTGCGAGAGATCTTTACCGCATCTGCACTTATGTTGGTAGTGGGGATAGCCCTGGCCATGAACAGTGTTGGGCTTTCTCCAGCACTTGGCGCATTTTTGGGCGGAGTAGTTTTGGCCGACAATGAGTTCAGGCACGAACTTGAAGCAGATATTGAGCCATTTAAAGGAATATTGCTTGGCTTATTTTTTATATCAGTAGGTGCCAGCATAAATTTTAATATTCTGATTGAAAAAGCCGGAGCAGTTTTCCTCTTGTTAGGGATACTTTTAATAATCAAGTTTATTGTATTATTATTTCTGGGCAAAAGGTTCAATTTAAAATCAGGACAAGAATACTTATTTGCCTTTTCATTAGCGCAAGCAGGAGAATTTGGGTTTGTATTGATATCCTTTTCACACCAAAACTCATTATTTAGCAACGAATTAGCAGGCTTGCTATTGATAGTCCTGGCCATGTCTATGCTTACCACTCCTTTTCTGCTCATTTTCAACGAAAAAGTTGTACAACCTTGGTTTATCAAGAAAGAAAATGAAATGGAAGCTGACCACATCGATGAAAATGAAAACGATGTTATTATTGCGGGATTTGGTCGTTTTGGCGTAATCGTAGGCAGGTTCTTAAAAGCCAATGGCATAAATGCAACTGTACTGGACAATAATCCCGACAACATTAGGATGCTGAGAAAATTCGGGTTTAAAGTTTTTTATGGCGACACCAGCAGGACTGACCTGCTTGAAACTGCCGGGATTAAGACGGCCAAGGTATTGGTCGTGGCCATAGACGACGCAAGCACCTCAGTTGAAATAATTGAAAATGTCAAAAAACAATACCCAGACCTAAAAGTATTTGCCCGGGCTATGGACATTAGGCATGCTTATCGGCTAATGCAGCAGGAGGTTGATGGATTCAAGCGCGAAAATTACTATTCAGCTTTAGAGCTTGGTAAATCTATCCTGTATAGTCTGGGATTTCCAAAATATCAGGTTCAACGCTCGTCGAACATTTTTAAATATCACGATGAAAATGTTATTAAGGAATTATACAAACTGTGGCAGAAAGACAATAAATTCTACATTAAAGAAGCCAAAAGGTTTAGCCAGGAAATAGAAACCACCCTGCTTGCTGAAAAGGAAAGCTCGATACATGAATCGGACGGAGCCTGGGACAACACGACCTTGAAGGAGGAAGTAAAGGAGAGGTATGGAACACAGAAATGAAAAATGTAGAATGCTTTACCAGAAGATATTTCAATGAAACGGGAAGGAACTTCTGATTAGGGTGCATAAATACTGATTAGTCCGGTACTGAATTGTTGTATTACTATTGCGTGATTGAAATTGCCTCAATACAACAATTCAGCACTGTATGCTCATTTCTTCTTTTTGGCCTTCTTTTTATTCTTCTTAAGTTTCTTAAGGGCTTTTTTCAGTTTTTCTTTCAAGCTTTTGATTTTGGTTTTTTCAACTTTTTTCTTTTTGGCTTTTTTAACCTGTTTCTCGAGTTTGTCGACTTTTTTTTCAGACTTTTTTACTTCTTTTTTTGCTTTATTCATTTTCCTATTAATTAGTTACAACCTAAATGTATCTTTAAGTTAATACTTTAATAGCAAAACTCTGTAGTAATATTTATTTATCTCATTTGAAATAGCAAAAAGTCTCACTAGATTGGAATGTCCCCATCCAAAAGAATGTTCAGGTAATCATAACCGATAAAAGCTTTTCTTTATCGAAAAAAATGTTTAATAATGAATTAAAAAAACTTCCTTTGTAGGTTAATTCCGATATAAAAAAATGAATAGTCGAAAGAGCCGGAAAAAAGCCACAAAAGAAAGACCCAATCTCCTGGAACTCCTTAAACCCTATAAAGGTTTGGTTCTGGTATTGATACTTTTTACCCTTATTGGAAATGGGGCCAACCTGATCGTTCCCAAAATCATATCACAAGGTATTGATTCCTTTACCGGAGGTACCTATGATTTCAAAAAGATTGTTTGGTTATTTTTAATCACCGCCTCGATTATTTTTGTGTTTAGCTATTTACAGCAAATCCTTCAAACTTATACTTCTGAGCTTGTTGCTTTTGATTTACGCAAAAAGCTTTCGGATAAAATTTCCCGTCAGAGTTATGCATTTATACAGGAATCAAATCCTTCAAAACTCCTAACCTATTTGACCTCAGACATGGATTCGGTAAAAATGTTTGTATCCATGGCTGTAACAACAATAATATCTTCTGTTTTTGTAATCCTGGGTACTTGTGTTCTATTGCTGACCATCAATTGGAAACTGGCAATCCCTGTTATTAGCATGATCCCTATCATGTCGCTCGTATTCTATTTTGTTTTAAAAAAGGTAAGTGTATTGTTTAAACGTTCCCGCGAAGTTATCGATTGGCTTAACAAGGTTATTAATGAAAGTATTTTAGGGGCAGCCATCATACGCGTAATTAATTCGCAACAAATCGAATACAAAAAATTCCTTGAAGCAAGTTCGGAAGCAAAAAACGTGGGAATTTCAATTGTAAGCTTATTTGCCATCCTTATCCCTGCCATTACTTTTGTTGCTAACCTGGCCACACTTACAATTCTTGCCCTTGGTGGGCACTTTGTGATTGGTGGAAATTTATCCCTTGGTGAATTTGCAGCCTTTAACAGCTATGTCACCATTCTGATTTTCCCCATTATCATGATTGGTTTTATGAGCAGTATCATCGCCCAGGCTTCTGCATCTTACGCACGGATCGACAAGATACTCAAGGCGCCTGAAACTGCTGACCATGGAACAATTTCGACCCCATTGGAAGGGAATATAGAGGTTCGGGACATCCTTTTGTCTTACGATGGGAAACCAGCATTAAAGCATGTTTCTTTTTCAATTTCACCCGGAACCCAAACCGCAATAATTGGACCTACTGCTGCCGGGAAAAGCCAATTGCTGTACTTGCTTAACGGTCTTGTAAAGCCTGATTCTGGCAAAATATTGTTTGATGGCATCGAGTTGGATACCTACGACAAAGCCTTTTTTCATAATCAGATTGGCTTTGTTTTTCAAGACAGTGTAATGTTTAATCTAAGCTTAAGGGAAAACATTGCATTTAACGACAATGTAACTGACGAACAGTTGGCCCTGGCCATACAAACAGCCGAATTGACCGATTTTGTCGACACGCTTCCAAACAAGCTCGACACCCTGGTTTCTGAAAGGGGCACAAGCCTTTCCGGAGGCCAGAAACAACGGATCATGCTGGCAAGGGCTTTGGCCTTAAACCCCAAGATTCTCTTTCTTGATGACTTTACAGCACGGATCGACCGCCAAACAGAACAGAAGATTTTATGCAATGTCATGAATAATTACCCGGAGCTCACCCTTATTTCTGTTACTCAGAAAATAGCTCCTGTTAAGCATTTCGAACAAATTATCTTATTGATGGAAGGAGAAATTGTAGCCACAGGCCAACATAAAGAGTTGCTAAAGACCAGCCCGGAATATGTTCAAATTTATCAATCGCAATTAAGCACGAGTCATTATGAAGTATAATTTAAATATAGAAACCAAGGAAAAGGGCAAGAAGAAATCGACCTTTGTGTCGCTTAAAACCCTTGTTTCGCACATGGTGGAGGAAAAGAAAATCTTGATGATGGCCTTTATCGCGATGCTTATTACCGCTGTTTTGAATTTATTGGGACCGGTTATTATTGGGCACACAATCGACAACTATGTGCAAACCAAGCAATATCATGGAATATTGATCTATAGTGGGATTCTTTTGGCCATGTACCTGATTGCTGTTGTTGCTGGCTATATACAAACCAAGCTCATGGGAACCGTTGGGCAACGCATGCTATATACCCTACGCAATTCTGTATTTACAAAAATCCAGGAACTGCCCCTTGAATTTTTTAATCAGAACAAAGCCGGGGACCTTATTTCAAGGATAAACAACGATACAGATAAAATCAACCAGTTCTTTTCTCAGTCACTGATGCAGTTTGTACGCTCTATACTGACGATGATTGGTGCTGCCTTGTTTTTATTGTCCATTAACCTGCCCCTTGGTGCTGCGGCACTTTCGCCGGCACTGGTTATTTGGGCTTTCACCCGTTTTATATCTCCCTGGGTCAAAGCGCGCAATGCTGCCAGCTTAAAAAGTGTGGGCAACCTGAGCGCCGAAGTCCAGGAAAGTCTGAACAATTTCAAAATAGTTGTAGCCTTTAACCGACGTGATTATTTCAGAAAACGTTTTGGAGAAGCCAATCAGGATAATTACAAAACCGCACTAAAAGCCGGACTGGCCAACAACCTCTTTCTTCCGGTGTATACTTTTTTTTCGAATATCGGACAAATGGTTGTGTTAACTTTTGGCATCTACTTGATAGCCACACAACATTTCACACTGGGGCTTTTAATCAGTTTTATTGCCTATGTGACCAACTTCTATAATCCCTTAAGACAGTTGGCTTCATTGTGGGCCAATTTTCAGGTTGCCCTTGCTGCCTGGGACCGTGTACTGAAGATCCTCAATATGGAAAACAACATGCAGGTAACCAGCGACCAGAAACAATCGGAAAAAGGCGCCCTGCTTTCGTTTGATAATGTTTCGTTTTCTTATCCTAATGGCACTGAGGTGTTGCACCATATCAGTTTTAAGCTGGAAAAGGGGAAGACCTATGCATTTGTTGGTCCCACCGGAGGTGGCAAAACAACCACAGCCTCACTTATTGCCCGCCTTTATGATCCTTCAAAGGGTTCGGTGTTTTTAGATGGGAAAGATATCCAGTCATACAGTCCTATAGAACGTGTGCAGAAAATTGGTTTTATCCTCCAAGACCCCTATTTATTTAGCGGGACAATCCGGGAGAATATCCTTTACGGCAATGAAAAATACAAGGGATTTGGCAATGACAAGTTGGCGACAATCTTCGAGGAAGCTGGTCTGGAAAGTTTATTGCAGCGCTTTGAAGACGGATTGGATACAAAGGTGGACAGTTCCTTCGATGGAATAAGCCTGGGCCAGAAACAGATTATTGCCTTTATGCGGGCAGTCCTGCGAAAACCGGATCTCCTGATTTTGGATGAAGCCACAGCCAACATTGATACAGTAACCGAAAAGCTGTTGGATGAGATCTTGGATAAATTACCGGCACCTACTACAAAAGTTATTATAGCCCACCGTTTAAATACCATTGCCAATGCAGATGAAATCTATTTTGTAAATTCTGGCAGTATAACCCGTGCGGGCTCACTCGATGATGCAATTAAAATGCTGATGGAGAATAAAATGGCCAGTTAGAACAGCTTGCATTTGGCGTTTTTTGCCTTTTATTTGATAAGATACCCCAAACCAAAGATTCAACAGCAGCAATACCACTTAAACTCCATGCTAAGGTTTGGATATCCCTGCTTATGCGATGACGATGCTCAGGATTATATTTTCCTCATGGATTAATCCTTACCCTGAAATAGCAATCATCATAATGTTTAAGTTCGTTTATTTGCTGTTGCAATTTTTCGAGATTTGACGGGCGTCCACCCATCTCATTGATTACCAGATCAAAATTATGGTTGAGCAAGTCTAACCTTGGATGAAAAAGTTTCTCATCTGTATAATCGGTTTGGTCAAACAACAGATGGATCAGGTCATCATCCAACTCAATAGGGTCGTGCATTCCCCCAAGCTCTGGCTTCCTGAGACGGACATCCACACCCTTTTTATAATTGGGCATGTAATAAATAGCTATTCTTTTGTTCATGGCTTGTATAATTATGGTTTAACATACTGAAAAACAAAAGTGCAACTCCCTCCTGAAAAGCAAATTTAGGAGAGTTGTGAGAGTAAAGATTAAACAATGGATTGAAGGGTTTGGTTCACTCCAAAAAAATTAAAACACCAACCAAGTTATATAAGCGAAGATGTTCCAGTTTTCTTTATGTACACAGATAATCGAGAGAAAAGATTTCGACCTTTTGCATGGACACGAATGGCCGGGCGGAAAGTTTTTTACAACTACACCTGGTGCCTAGAGTTTGATTTGTGCCAACCTTTTTACTTTCTGCGCCAAGAGGGGCTATTTAATATAAATTTCAAGACAATTTATATGTTGAAATTATTGCCATTCGCACAAGGGATAAATAAAAACCCCGGAGAACATATTCCTCCGGGGATAAATCTATAATCTACTATTTCTTTAAAATCTTTTGAGTCCAGGTTTCATTTTGTCCAATCGCTTTTACAAAATATATTCCTGGTTTATAGCCAGACATGTCTATCTCAACTTTGTCGGAAGTTGAATTTTGCCTGTAAAGTAGTTTTCCTTCCATGGAATAAACAACTATTTCACTTACCGGGACTGATAGCTGAAGGTTCAACACATCGCCAACCGGATTTGGATATGCAAGTATTTTTTCTGTTATGGAAATTGATTCCTCATCTTTTGCAACAATTGCCGATTTTAATGATGATGATGAGAAAGTCCATTGTTGGTTTTCATTGTTTGCATCCGATGCCCACAAATATACTTTCTGATCATTTGCTCCGCCATTGTTACCGTCTATTGAGTAGCCCGGAGCATTTCGTTTTTGAAGGCGATAGTTTGAATTGCCAGCATCTATTTTTTGCCAGTGTTGGTTCTCATTGTTTGCATCGCATGGCCACAAGATAACTGCTTGTCCATTTGCACCACCATTGCCTCCATCGATACAGTAATCGGTGTTTAGTTTTTGATAACTATAGTAACCGTTACCACGGTCAATTTCAACCCACGCCTGATTTACGTTATTAACATCGTTGCTCCATAGGTATATTTGTCGTCCATTAGCGCCGCCATTGCCTCCATCAAGAGCAAAATCACTGGCATTTCTTTTGGCTAAATGAACGGCTGTACCGACTCCACCATTTACTGTAATGTTGAAATTTTGAGTGCTTTGCGCACCACAATCATTTGTATAGGTGGCCGTAGCGGTTACTGAACTTGTAGGATATATTGTTTGCTCGCGCGATGTACCGGATGTGCCACCACCACTCCATGACCATGAGCCACCTGATGTGGGTTGCGGACCAAATTTAACTTTGTCCCCTGAATTTACCGTTACACTGGACGTTTGTTGCCAACTTCCGTCGTTTACTTGTACGTATGGGGTAATTGAAGTAGGATCGCAATCGTCTAGCAATGAAAGCATCTCTGTTGCGTAATGCCTTCCCAATTCCCTGTATCCTACTGAAGTAAAGTGGACACCATCGGCTCCAACTTCACAACCATTAGAAGAAACAATATGGGCGTTTGGAATTACTTGTGGTAACGTGGAAATTATATCCCTGTTCATTGAAGACTCATCACCAAACGATAGTTGACCAGCAAGAATGGGTACTGATGCTGGGTCAAGTCCAATGTCATTCATCAAGTTATCATATACTTTTTTAACTTTTAATGGCCATTGCGAATCTCCATAGTTAGATTCTCCCTGATGTAAAAGAATACCTTTTATAACACCTGCATTTTTGGCTGCATTGGCAAGGTCAACAAGATATTGATAAGGATTTCCGTCATAATCATTATTAACAATATTCAACAACCAATCAGCGGCTCCTATTAGATTATTCTGATATTCATCTTTATCAAATAGTTCAATCTGACAACCTTCAACAGCTACCGAAACAATACCTATCTTAACATTTGCCGGAAGGTTTTCTACCATTGTCCTACCAAAGTAATCCAGGGGACCAAGGCCAGTATAACATCGGCATAAAGGAGGAGTTGCAGTGTACCAATTACTTTTGTATCTCCCCAAGTTTTGGCAATCAACTGATTGAAAAATCTGGAAACGACTGTCTACAACTTGGTCTTGCGGTTCTATTGTGCCTCCCCCTACCATATTTGACTGTCCAAAGCACAAGTAAATATGTAAATTCGGATCTTGAGAAAAAACATGTGTAACAGATAGAAAAAACCCTGTTAACAAAACAATTAACAATTTATTTTTCATTATAAATAGTTTAAATTAGTTATTGGGCAATGAAAAAAACATATTACAATAACCCCGAAGGACAAAATCCTCCAGGGTTTAAAAAAACTATTACGTAATTATTATTGCTTAATAATCTTTTGTGTCCAGGTTTCATTTTGTCCAATCGCTTTTACAAAATATATTCCTGGTTTATAGCCAGACATGTCTATCTCAACTTTGTCGGAAGTTGAATTTTGCCTGTAAAGTAGTTTTCCTTCCAT
>JBNKPU010000156.1:0-52240 GCA_050295515.1 Bacteroidales bacterium
ATAGGCCAATAACACATCGTGATTATCGTTCGTGACATAAAGTGATACCCACAATGGCGAAAAATGGCCCGGCTAACAACGTTTTTCAGATAATTATTGGATCAAAAACTCAAAAAACCCCGACTTTATGGACAGACACTACCTAGACCTTCTCAACGAATTATGTCAACCTCAAAATAGTTGGTCCTTGTTAAACCCGGATTATGTATTAGAACTTCGTTATGAAGGTTGAAAATGCAAAAATAGAAGGACTTGGTGAGATGAATCATAGTATCGCTATGGTGAACCGACCATAGGGAGTTCATGAATGCAATAAAAATAAAGTGAGTATGAATAACGGAAACAAGTAAGTGAAACGACTTATATTGAAGCAATTTCTATATATAATAGATTTTCTAATGCATATTCCGGGATTAATCTATGTTCGTTAAAAACTTACCATAACTCCAATAGATTTCATTTGGCTAAAGGTTGGGTTTGTATTGCTGTTATAATAAGAGTTCCATAAAAAGTCACCCTCCATGTCAAAGGTTATGTGAATGTCTTTATAG
This sequence comes from Bacteroidales bacterium, assembly GCA_050295515.1. Taxonomy (GTDB): domain Bacteria; phylum Bacteroidota; class Bacteroidia; order Bacteroidales; family UBA10428; genus UBA10428. The sequence continues at coordinate 552 of JBNKPU010000156.1, forward strand.
ACTTTTACAGCTATGCCAGCCGAGTATGACACCACAAAATCCTGAACAAAAACATTCTCATTTCCATTGTTAAAACAATAAACATTTAATCCTAAGGACGCATGCGGCTTAATAAATTTACCTGTGTATTGATACCTTACTGAGACTGGGACTCTGAATATTTTGTATGATGTGTAATTGAGTTTGTAAGGTGCATATTGAAATCCATAACCAATATAGAATTTGCGGTATGCAAGAGGCGCGTATCCTTTTAAACTATAAATTTTAATAGTTTCATTTTTTCGAAATTCACGAAAATAAACATTGAACCAGCCGATGGAAAATGCATAATCGGATTTAATATGTAAATTATGATAAACGACTTCCTCCTGTGTTTTTCCTTTAAGTACATGATATTCTTTTGTGAGGTTTATTAAATCCTTGTGGTTTGGTTTTTTCATTGATTGAATATCATCATGAAGCTCAGGTTCATCTTTTAAGGAGTCAAGAAGGATTTGTTTAAATTCTTGAGATCTGATTAAGTACTCGCCTTTAACACTATCATTAGCAAAACTATAGAATTTACCATCGTTTGCCCTTCCAGAACCATCAAAATAAACCGTTTCTTCAAAGTATTCCAGTTGCTTTAATTCTCCAGAGTTTATTTTTAAAAAGTATAGATCGTTGTTTTTATCGGCATAATAATATATACTGGCTTCACCCTTAATAAGTACTTCAAAAAAATTTAATTTGCCATTTACCAAATTTGTTTCAAAATATCGACCATCCTTAAACCCGAATGCAAATATCTCACCTGGCAAATATGTCTTTTTTCCTGTTTCTTTTGTTTTAAATGAGCATATCTTGCACATGCGAGTGTCACTTCTGTAGTCGATATTGCCAAATACTGTGTCTAGGTTATTGGTTAGTATAAACCCAGGTTGGAAATTGACCTGGCTATAAGCCGAAATGGCATAAATATTAAAAAAAATAAACCCAAGTAATATTAGTTTTCTCATGTTGAGCGATTTAAATACTTTAATTGATTTATTCTAACTCCATTTATTCTTTTAAAATTACCGTATGTTTTAATTGTTTGTTCAAACAACTATAGATATGTTATTGTATCTTCTGTAAACATATTATAGCTCAATGCAAGACCAAATTAAAAATAACTTTTTTCATCTCGTTGAATTCTTCTTCTTTGTAAAGCCTTGTTAGAAAGACAATTTTACCCGATTGATCAATAATAACATTTCGGGTAACACCAGCTTCTTTCAGGGCATATAAAGCAAAAACATCTGCATTTGGATCCGGGGCAAGAGGATAGGTAACCTTCATTTTTTCTGCAAATTTGCGAACATCCTCAACTGGTTCGTCGCGGTCGACACCAATTAGAACAAAGTCTTTGTCTTTTAATGGCAGCCATATTTCATTTTCGATGTGTGGCATTTCTTTTCTACACACTCCACACCAACTGGCTGTAAATTGGATCATAACCACCTTGCCTTTATAATCAGACAAGCGAAAAGTATCGCCATTTGTTGTAGTTAATGAAAAATCCGGTGCGGCTTGTCCTATTTCAACAAGATACCCCCGGTCATCTTCCTGAGCATTTATTCCGTTTCCAATTAATAAAAAGGTTGCCAAGATCAATATTGAAATGCCTGTAAATTTATTCATCGTGCTTGTGTAACTAATTTTGTTCTAAAAATAGGAATATTACTAAAAAAAATCCGATGTCGGATTTAAGAAAAATAGTAGGTGTGCACACAGCGGCAGATGATTTGACTATTACAACTATTCACCAAACTGTATTCCTTTCTCTACACACAATACTAATTCTATGAAATCTTAACCTTTGTTTTTGAACTCATTAATCTCAGTCGATTTGGGCAAGTAATTGAAAATAGAAAAGGCATCCCTTAGTACAGCCATTATAATTAATCTTGACTAAGATCAAATTACACAGTATTATTTGGCGCTTATTTTTCCAGCCTTAAAACCTCCACCTGTAGCTCTACCTCAAATTGTTTTAAGTTGTTCCTTGCTTAGTTCAGGAATTCTGTTTCGATTTTAATTTTGATGATTTTCCATCGTTAAAAGACTTAAGATTAAGAATAAATATGCTTGTAAGCCAAAGTATTAATTCTTTATCTTTTATCCTTGGCACCATTTTTTAGAAGCCTCCATAAAAACCATTATAGTCAGCTTTCTTTTGTAAGCAGGATAGAAGCAAATTCCGGCAGAATCATAAGAATATATTGCAGAACCGACCTCTATTGCCGAAGGATCATGTCCAGGAGTAGCTTCCTGTTACTATTTCAAAAAAGTAATTGCAAGAGGGTATACATAAACATAACCATCGTTGGCTTTTAAGCCTCCAATTATAGTAAAGATAAGTGAGCAGATGCCTACAGCTACCAATATAGGTATGCCTATGATTACAACAATTAGAACAATTCCGATCACAATATAAATTGCGCTGCTAATTATCCAGTTTAAGATATTTTTGCCATGTGCGTCCACCAGTTCACTTTGGTCTTTGTTTGATGCCCACATTACAATAGGCAATATCAATCCTGCAAGGGGTATAATATAGCCTGCAAATTGCGCAAAATGCATAAGCATGCAGAATTGGTTAACTTCCATGCCCCAAGGTTTAAAATCAGGGTTTTCTGTGTTTTTCGATGACGATTGATTTTCGTTGAATTGATCGATTACCTCCATGATAACTTAAATTTCAATTTACTATAAAAATAGGGGTTAATTTATAAAACAATATTGTATCTCCGTTATTTTTAAAGCTTTAATCCCAAGTTTTTTTTATTGCACTTCTGGGATTATTCGTTTCACCCCAATTCATCAACAAGTTCCCTTACCTCAGGAGGCAGTTTAGAACCAATAAGAATTCCAATTGCCTTGTTAGACATTTTTCCGGTTGTTTTCTTTAAAATGTCAGTCAGCTTTTCTTTTGGTTTTCCCTTGGCAAAATCGGCTAAGTAATACTTCACAAAGGTAATGCATGCGGTATCTTCAATCAATTGGGTTTCTTTATCTTTGCCCAGGTCTTCCTTGCGGATCAACCTGCAGCAAGATTCGATAAAATCATCCTTGTACCCGGCTTTTCGCAGCAGGGCAGCTGTTTTGTCCGACTGGTAAATGTAAAGATACTTTCTCCACTGATGGTAGCCGGCTTTTCCTTCAGGGTAATTGCTGCGTGGAACTTCCCAGCGGTAGAGGTGCTGGCAATAAGCTGCAAGTTCAACATGTTCTTTGGGAGCATTATCAAGTAAAAATAAGGTCTCCGCCATTTTATCGGAGTAGAATTGGGCATCATTACTTCCCTTGCTTAAGTTTTTCTGGTATTCTGAATTCGCCTTTTGGATTAGGGTTAATGCCATTTGATATGCATTGCTTCTCAACATGATGGTACAGCTTTTTAATCAATAAATGTATATAAACTTATTTATAGTCTATTAGATTAATAATATCAATATGAGACAAAAGTAAGTGATAATGTAATTAAATTTACTTTCAGCAATCTTTTGTATAAACAAGTTGTACTTTAGAGTATGAAAAAAATATAAAAATGTTTATAGGTGCAATAATTACAGTCTTTTTCCTTTTAATCATTGGGTCAACTTTTTTTTACCAATTTTATTGGCCCAAGGATCCAGATGTTAAAGCCGAACCAGATAACCAGAAATATTTCCATGAATCATACGATGAATGTAGAAAAGCTTTTCGCGAAGCAGTCAGGGGTATTGCAGCAGAAAATTCAGAGCTGCAAGTTGGCAGTTATTTAGTCGACAGCAAGGTTGATGATGATTTAACAGTTGACTGGTGCTATTTGCCCCCTAAAAGGGGCAACAAAAAACTTCTAATCCTCACTTCTGGAATACATGGTATTGAGGGATATACAGGAAGTGCTATACAGCTTATGTTCATGGAGAAATTCTTAATGGATCACCAATTGGATGGAATTGGGGTAATGATCATTCACGGAATGAACCCTTATGGTTTTAAATATGAAAGGAAGGTCACTGAAAACAATGTGGATCTGAACAGGAACTGTGTTCAGGAGCAGTATATGTTTAATGGAGACAATAAGGGGTATGGCAAGCTTACTGATTTGTTGATGCCCAAAGGTAAGACGCGTATTGGCAGCATGAAAAACCGCTTTTTTCACTTGGTGGCCATAAGAAAAATCCTAAAGGAGTCTATGCCGGTATTAAGACAAGCTGCTTTGCAAGGGCAATACAAGTTTGATAAAGGTATTTATTTTGGTGGAAAGAAGTATGACCCCCAGATTTTATATTTCAAGGATTTGCTACAGGAGAAAATAGCAGGATTTGATACCATTCTCAATGTTGATCTGCATACAGCCTATGGAGAGCGTGGTGAGCTACACTTGTTTCTAAATCCAATAGACAATAAGAACGTGGAAAATGGTATAAAAACTATTTTTGAAGGAGAGGAAATTGATTGGGGCACTTCAAAACACTTTTATACCATAAATGGTGAATATGCAAGTTGGATCAGCAGCCTTGATGATAGTAAACTTTGCCTACCCATGCTGTTTGAGTTTGGAACAATGAACAGTCAGACTACTTTTGGTTCCCTTAAATCTATCCAAATTATGATCAACGAGAACCAGGGAGTCCATTATGGTTATAAAAACAAGCATAGCAAGGAAAAAATTGAAAGGGATTTTAGGAAAATGTACTATCCATCTTCAGAAATTTGGAGGTCAAAAGTTATTCATGATTCTCACCGTTTAATGAGCAAAATGGTTCAAAACTTTAAAGAATTCTAGAAAACATAGTTGGAGTAACCACCACATAGCTTCTACTTCTCTCTGTAATGTGTTGCAGTATTTTTATTCATTCTTATGCAATATCAATAACCTGTATTGTATCTTTAAGCCTATTAATAGTAAATTGAATTTAACCCGTGCATTGCATGTTTTATTGTGAATTCCCTTTTGATGAAACAGTTAATGGAAATACAAGTCATCATAAAGTAGTTAAGATTATATAGCTGTTGTAAAACACTTCAGCTGAAGAATAGCCTGGATGAATATTTGTACAGGCTGTTTTGTATGGCAAATTATCATATAATTCTGAAAATTACATAAAAAATACGTTTAAATACGTATAAAGTACGTATATTTGCGTAATAATTTCAGGATTATGATAGGGGAAGGTAAAATAAAAACTACTTGTTCATATTGTGGCGTAGGCTGCGGGATGTTGGTCTGGAAGGATGATAAGGGTGAAATTAAAGTTGAAGGAGATAAGTTACATCCGGTAAACAAGGGGATGCTCTGCTCAAAGGGCAGAAATTTAAACTACGTAGCAGATGATATTTCTGACCGTATATTTTATCCCTCGATAAAAAATGATCATGGAATACTGGAAAGAAAAACCTGGGATGAATCCTTGCAATATGTCGCAGATCAGTTTCGGTCGATTATTAATGAGCATGGACCAGATGCGGTTGCATTTTATGTGTCCGGACAATGCCTTACAGAAGAATATTACGTTGTAAATAAATTAGCTAAGGCAGGAATTGGAACAAACAACATCGATACCAATTCGCGTTTATGTATGAGTTCGGCAGTGGCTGGCTATAAACAGGTGTTGGGAGAAGATTCGGTACCAGGTTCCTATGCTGATATCGAATTGTCTGATTGCATTTTTATTACAGGTGCAAATCCCGCTTATTGCCATCCGATTTTATTTAGAAGAATTGAGGAGTACAAAGAACAAAATCCTGATTTGAAAATAATTGTTGCCGATCCTCGGAGGACACAATCCTGTGAACTAGCTGATATACACTTGCAGCTTAATCCTGGAACAGATGTGTTTTTGAACCATGCCATTTCACGGCAACTGATCGAAAACAATTGGATTGATAAAGATTTCATTGAAAAACATACTGAAGGATATACAGCTTTGAAAGAGGCAGTTTTCAAGCTTACTTTAAATGAAAGTGCGGAAATTTGTGGTTTAGAGCCTGAAGATATTTTCCAAACAGCCAGGATTATCGGAAAATCGAAGGGATTCATTTCCATGTGGGCCATGGGATTGAACCAAAGTGCGGTTGGTGTTGAGAAAAATGTTTCACTTTTAAATATCTCACTGCTTACAGGGCAGATTGGTAAACCCGGAAGTGGACCGTTTTCTCTCACAGGCCAACCCAATGCTATGGGGGGGCGCGAAGTAGGAGGCATGTGCAATTTACTGCCTGCTCACAGAAATCTGGCTAATGAAGAACACCGTAAAGAAGTAGCCGATTTTTGGAATGTTCCCTCCATCCCTTCAAAACCTGGTTTGTCTGCAACCGAAATGTTTGATGCTCTTGGCAAAGGCAAACTGAAGGCCATCTGGATTATTTGTACCAATCCATTGATAAGCCTACCGGACTTGAAAAAGTTAGAACAAAATATCGAGCAGGCAGAACTGGTAGTTGTCCAGGATATTTCCATGAATTCTGATACGGTTCAGTATGCTGATGTATTATTGCCAGCAGCCGGATGGTTGGAAAAAGAAGGTACCATGACCAATTCTGAAAGAAGAATAAGCTACCTGCCAAAATTTATTGATGCGCCGGGTGAAGCATTGTCTGATATAGAAATCTTATGTCGCTTTGCACGCGAACTCGAACTTCCGGGCTTTGATTTTACCACTGCAGAAGAGGCGTTTTTGGAGCATGCAGCATTGACCAAGGGGACGAACATGGATATTTTTGCGCTTAATTATTCCATTCTTAAAGAAAGAGGCACTGTACAATGGCCATTCTTTAAGGAACAACCAAATGGAACTGTTCGTCTGTTTGAAAATAATATGTTCTATACACCTACCGGAAAGGCTCAGTTTTTATCACCAAAGGTTAATTTTAACTTGCCTGAGTTTGATAGCGATGAGCTAATCCTTACTACGGGAAGGGTACGCGACCAATGGCATACTATGACAAAAACGGGCAAGGTTGAAAGGTTGAATCAGCACATTGCAGAACCCTTTATCGAAATACATCCCATAGATGCAGCTTGCAGAAATATTTCTGATGGTGATTTGGTCGAAATTAGTAATGAAAATGGGGCATCAAGGGTTAAGGCAAGGGTTGTTGAAACAATTAAGGAGGGGGTGGTTTTTATGCCCATGCACTGGGGAAAACAATATAATGATGATGGGGCCCGGGCAAACAACCTTACTTTTAATCGGGTTGATCCGATTTCGAAGGAGCCGGATTTTAAATTCTCCTTGGTTAAATGTAAAAAGCACATGTCCAAAACAGGAGCAATTGTAGTTGTTGGAGGTGGTGCAGCAGCTTTTAAGTTCGTAACAGAATTTAGGAAGAATAATAATACCGATAAAGTGATTGTAATTTCTAAAGAAGCCCATGCGTTTTACGATCGCGTACAATTACCTGAATATATTACAGGAGCAAGGGATTGGCAAAAAATGATGAAGGCTGATTCTTCCGAAATTACCAGTCTCAATATTGAATTACTGGAAGGTGTATCTGTAGAGACAATCAACTGCAATGAAAAATATGTGATTGATTCAACAGGTGAAAAACACTCCTATTCCAAGCTCGTTCTGGCTATGGGAGCGCGGGCAAATATGCCTGGGGGATTTGAGCATGTCAAAAGAGGAATTTATACCATTCGTACACGTCATGATGCCGACCATTTGAAAGAGTTTCTGAACCCGGGAGAGCGGGTTTTGGTTTCGGGCGGAAGCCTACTTGGGTTGGAAATGGCTGGGGCACTTGTAGAAATTGGCATGCGTGTTGACCTGTTGCACCGGGGAAATGCTTTAATGCAACGACAACTAGATAGTGTAGCTTGCCCTTTGTTGCTAAAGCAAGTAAAACAAGCAGGGATCCATGTTATTCTGAATGAAAACATTGCTTCAATCGAGGAAACAGACAATGGGTTGAGTGTTGGCTTTAAGTCAGGACATGTGTGTAATTATAAAGCGGTTGTTTTTGCAATTGGTACCAGGCCTAATCTGGAGTTAGCAGAGAAATCAGGAGTGCCTCTGGGTAATGCGGCTATCAATGTAAATGACAATCTGGAAACAGGCATAAAGGATATTTTTGCTTTGGGAGAAGTTGCAGAATGGCGTGGTCAACGATGGGGGATTACGGCAGCTGCTGAAGAGCAGGGTGCTATTTTAGCTCATTTTCTGAATGGTAATCCCTTGTCAATTTACAAAGGATCATTGGGGATGAATATTTTAAAATTCCCAGGCATTGATTTATGTTCTATGGGTTATATTCCTTCTGATGAGGAAGATTATGAAGAAGTAACGTTGCTTGATCGAAGCAAAAACTATTATAAACGTTGTATCATTAAAAATGACCGTTTGATTGGAGCAATTTTGATGGGGGATAAAGGGGAAATGCTCGATTTTAAAAACTGGATTTCTACAGGCATGGAATTGGCTGAAAATAGGGAGAAACTTCTCCGTCCGGGAGCTGCTAAAACTCCGGTAAAAGGCAAGTTGGTTTGCTCTTGTTTAAATGTTGGAGAAGGAAATGTCATTGATGCTGTTAAGGGTGGATGTTTAACAGTTACTGATATCGGAAAAGAAACGGGGGCAGGAACGGGGTGTGGAAGCTGTAAGCCTGAACTAAAAGCACTTATTGCTGTTAGTGCACCAGTAACCAGTTAACTTTTTGTTGTGCAACATACTACATCAGCAAACTATATTAAAGACCGTTTCGGTCGGAGGTTCGAGAAATTACGTATTAGCCTTACCAGTCAGTGTAATATGGCATGTACATATTGTGTGCCTCAAAATACTCCACTGATTGCAGATAGTAATTACAAGTTCGACCAAAATTCGGTGGAGCAACCACTTTCTTCCAGTCACCTTAACAGTCTAATAGGTTTGCTTTTAGAATACCTGCCTATCAGGCAAGTGAAGTTGACTGGAGGCGAACCCTTAATTAGCCCGCTATTAAAACCCGTCATAAACAAATTGAATGAAGATGGTGTTCAGGATATCAGCTTAACAACCAATGCTGTACACTTGGCAGCTATGGCTGGGTTTTTAAAAGAAAATGGAGTTCGTAAGGTTAATGTTTCATTAGATGCGCTAGATCCTGATGTGTTCTCCAGAATGACAAGGACCAATGGATTGAAATTTGTGTTGAAGGGTATAGACGAAGCATTGAAGAAAGGCTTACAATTAAAATTGAATACTGTTATTGTTAAAGATATAAATGAAGGGCAAATTGTTCCCTTATTGAATTTTGCACAAGAAAGAGGTATCACAGTGAGGTTTCTTGAATTGATGGAAATGGGGGCGTTATTTGGACATTCAAAGGATCTAATTGTAACCCAGGAGGAGATTTTAACATATATTCAGAATAAAACCAAAGTTGTACCCATCATTCGTAAAGCTTCCTCAACTGCAAATTATTGGGAAACAAGTTCAGGAGCAAGATTTGGGATAATAGCGAATCATTCCGTTCCGTTTTGCCACGACTGCAACCGCCTTCGATTAGATTCTTCAGGGAAACTTTACGGTTGTATAACCGATGAGCAAGGAATTGATGCTTCACAAATTACAGAAGGCAAAGAGCTTAGCGGTATACTTGCAGAAGCAATGACAAGGAAACAAAACCGATTTACAGGGAGCCACAAAACCATGATATCCCTCGGAGGCTAATTTTGAAGTTTGTCACATAACAAAAACAATTGATAATTTTTACTTGAGGAAAGGAATTGACAATGGATATTGGTAAATAATCCCATCATTAGCCTAAACTGCTCCAATAAAGGTAAATACTATAGAACATATAAAGCAGCAAAATTAATCGGCAAGCCAATAAGGATCACACTTAAAACTCCACCTCCAATAAGATAAATGAAATAGCTTATCATCCAGTTTAAGATGTTTTTGCCAGGTACATCTACTATTTCACTTTCTTCTTTGTTAGAATCGCACATGACAATAGATAAAATAAGTCCGGCAAATGGTATATAGCACTTTTATACTTAAGTTGTGCTTAAAACATAGCTTATAGCTCATCTACCAGAGACCTTACGTCAGGATTCAGGTCTGAGCCTATTAATATTCCTATAGCTTGGTCTGACATTTTTCGTGTTGTTTTCTTAAGTATATCAACCAGTTTCTCTTTCGGCTTCCCTTGGGCGAAATCCGCTAAATAATACTTGACAAATGTTATACAGGCTGCATCTTCAACAAGTTGAGTGTCTTCATCCTTACCAAGCCCTTCTTTTCGTATCAGACGACAGCAAGATTCGATAAAATCTTTTGAATACCCAGCCTGGCTTAATAAGGTTGCTGTTTTATCAGATTGATAAGTATATAAGTACCTTCTCCATTGATGGTATCCAGCCTTTCCTCCTGGATAGGAGCTTCTGGGTACCTCCCAACGGAACAGGTGTTGACAGCGAACAGCAATTTCTACGTATTCCTTTGGGGCAGGATTAAGTAAAAGTAGTGTTTCGACCATTTTGTTTGAATAAAACTGAGCATCAGATTCACCAATACTTAATTTTTTCGGATCTTCTGAATTTGCTTTTTTTATAAGGTTTAAAGCCGATTTGAATGTGTCGTTCATAATAGAAATTTAACGAATAGTTGTATAAATACGTATAAATACTTTGCAAACTACGTAATAATCCTTACTTTTGATGCCGTAAAGATTGATAAATCAATAGGGATTGTACAAAAATACAGAATTATGGAGGTAAAATCTAAAAAAAACCTGATTGTAGTCGGAAATGGAATGACTGGCTTTAAGTTCCTCGAAAAATGCATTGAGAAAGGGCTCAACAAAACGTATCAAATACTGGTGTTTGGAGAAGAGCCAACGCCAGCGTACGACCGTGTGCATCTGACCGATTATTATACATCAATGTCGAAGGAACAGTTGATGCTTGCTGGAGAAGATTGGTACGCAGAGAATAATATCAATTTATATACTGGGGAGTATGTCAACCAAATAGAAGTTGCAGACAAAAAAATCACAACACATAAAGGTATCACCTTCACTTATGATAAGCTTGTGCTTGCAACCGGGTCATCGGCTTTTGTGCCACCGGTTGACGGCATAAGCAAAAATGGAGTTTTTGTTTACCGTACACTCGAAGACCTGGAAGCGATAAAAAGCTTTGCTTCCAAATCGAAGAACGCTTTGGTTGTTGGAGGTGGGTTGCTTGGATTAGAAGCTGCAAAAGCAGTAAACGATGATGGGCTTAAAACTTTTGTTGTTGAATTAGCTCCGAGATTGATGCCGAGGCAGTTAGATGAGTCTGCCGGCTTGCTGTTGAAAGAGGCAATTGAGTCTAATGATATTGATGTAATCCTAGGCAAAAGTCTCAGTAAAATAGAAGGTGATGAGGGTGTCTCATCGGTGGAATTTTCTGATGGCGAAAGAATGGATGTTGATATGGTAATTTTTTCTGCAGGGATTAAGGCTCGGGACAAAGTTGCCAAGGAATCGGGTATTGAAACAGGACCAAGGGGAGGAATTATTGTAGATGGATATATGAAAACCTCTGCGGAGGATATTTTTGCCATTGGCGAATGTGCTCTTGCTTTAAATATGATATGGGGATTGGTTGCTCCTTGCTATGATATGGCAGAGGTGGCTGCATCGATTCTGCATGGCGAAATCAAAGAATTCAAAGGCGCAGACCTATCCACCAAGCTTAAATTGATTGGCACAGATGTGGCCAGCTTTGGTGACGCCATGCCTTCTGGTGACAATTTTAAAACAATTGTTTACGAGAACAAACCTAAAGGTATTTACAAGCGATTAAACATTACTTCAGATGGTAAAACACTACTGGGAGGTATTCTGATAGGAGATACAGAAGAATATAATATGCTTGTGCAAATTGCTAAGTCAGGACTTGCTCTACCTCCGGAACCGGAAGATCTAATACTTGGTTCAAGGAGTGGTGGTGAGAGCTTGATGAAGGTGACTGACCTACCTGATGATGCGGTTGTTTGTTCCTGTGAAAATGTTTCGAAGGGAACGATATGCAACACCATAAAGGACATGGATCTAACTAACCTTCAAATGATTAAGAAGCACACCAAAGCTGGTACGGGATGTGGAGGCTGTGTGCCTATGGTCGATGATTTATTGGTTGCCACCTTAAAAGAATCAGGAAAGGAAGTCAAAAAAGTTATTTGTGAGCATTTCGAATACAATCGCCAGGAGTTGGTCGATTTGGTAAAGTACCATAAATTGAAAAACTTCAGGGAAACAATTTCCAAAGTTGGAAAAGGTACAGGATGCGAGCTTTGTAAGCCGGCAGTAGCCTCAGTTTTGGCGTCAACCTGGAATGAGCCTGTACCTCACCATGCCAATATTCAGGATACCAATGATCGTTACCTTGCCAACATTCAACGTGGAGGAACCTATTCAGTAGTTCCACGGATACCCGGTGGAGAAATATCCCCGGAAAAATTGATTGTTATCGGACAGGTAGCCCAAAAATACAACCTTTATACTAAAATAACAGGTGGACAGCGAATTGATATGTTTGGTGCCCACATTCATGAATTACCAGATATCTGGGAAGAGCTTATTGAGGCAGGATTTGAATCTGGTCATGCTTATGGCAAAGCATTACGCACGGTAAAATCTTGTGTGGGATCTGCTTGGTGCAGGTATGGACAGCAAGATTCAGTTGGCTTTGCTATTGAGGTAGAAGAGCGATACAAAGGAATTCGGGCTCCTCATAAATTAAAAGGTGGTGTTTCTGGCTGTATTAGAGAATGTGCTGAAGCCAGAGGAAAAGATTTTGGACTAATAGCAACAGAAAAAGGGTGGAATTTATATGTGTGTGGAAATGGAGGTGCAAACCCAAAACATGCACTGCTTTTGGCATCGGATATAGATAAAGAAACCTGCTTGAAGTACCTCGACCGATTTTTAATGTTCTATATTCGAACAGCGGCACCATTGACCAGAACTGCTAAATGGTTAGCTGATATAGAAGGTGGTTTGGATCATTTAAAAGATGTAATTGTTGATGATTCCCTCGGTATTGCTTCTGAACTTGAAAGTGAAATGGAATTTCTAATCGGAACTTATGGTTGCGAATGGAAAGAAGTTGTACAAAATCCAGAATTAAGAGCAAGGTTTAAGCATTTCCTCAATTCAGAAGATACGGATGAAAATGTTAAATTCAAACCTGTAAGGGAGCAAAAGACACCGGTTGAATGGTCCAAATAAAAGGGAAGATCTCAGATTAATAAGCATTATATCATGGAACAAAATAAAAGAAAAAGTACAGGCATATTGGTTGATGAATGGGTTGAAGTTGCATATGAGTCAGATATTCCTGAGGATTCAAGTGCATGCGTAAAACTAAACGGCGAACAAATTGCAATATATAATTTCACATCAATGGGTAAATGGTATGCTACTCAAAATACCTGCCCGCACCGCTTGGAAAAAGCACTTTCAAGAGGTTTGATGGGAGACGCAGAAGGGGAGGCTAAAATTGCTTGTCCTTTCCATAAAAAAAGTTTTTCACTTGAAACAGGAGCTTGCATGAGTGGGGATGAGTATCAATTAAAAACCTATCCTATAAAGATTGAAGAAGGACGAGTTTTTCTGCAATGGGCTGAATAACTAAGCGGTCTAAGACTTTTTTTCATACGCAGGAGGTTTTTTATTTCTTTTACGTAAATTTGCGTAATTATAATTATAAGTAGCAATGCCAGCATTTGTACCGGAATATGTCAATCCTTCCCTCGACTATAATGTCTTTTACAGATTACGTAATCGATATCTGGTTGCTCTAAGTGCTATTGCTATCCTAATTATTACCACTTCGAGTCTGATAAAAAGCTTTCAGAAAAAGCAATTGTATGATTCCAGGGTTGTAAATGTGGCTGGAAGGCAACGAATGCTTTCGCAAAAATTGACCAAGGAGTGTTTGCTTTTATCTCTTACCGACAATAGGTTAGAGCGAATTCAGCTTAAAAAGAATATTGACAGTACGCTATCACTCTGGGCGCAATCGCATCAGGGACTTATACATGGAGATTCTAGCCTGGGGCTTCCAAAAAAAAATTCGGAGGTGGTTGATTCTATGTTCCATTCTATTCAAGGCTATTATTCTCAAATGGTTTTTAGTGCAAAAACAATACTTTTTTCTTTAAATCAAGATGCAGATGTATCCTGGGAGGAGTTGGAGCCGCATGTCATAAGGATTAGAGACAATGAGTCTAAGTTCCTGAAAGGAATGGATGATATAGTATTTCAATACGACCTTGAAGCACGAAATAAAGTCGGGGACCTAATGACCATCGAGCTGTTGCTTATGTTCATATCCCTGGTGATCCTATTATTTGAGCTCATTTTTATTTTTGCTCCTGTTGGGCGCTATGTCAGGCGTATTATTGCTGATTTAATAGATTCCGAGGCTGTTGAAAGGAAAATGAACAAGGAACTTAAGCGTACTTATGAAGAATTGGAAAATTCACAAAATGAGCTTAAATCAGTTTATTATTCGGTTGATGAGGCCATCATGTTTGCCCGGGTTGGTTTTGAAGGGGAAATCAAATTTATCAGTGAAAAATTTTACCACTATTTGAATTTGAAAAAACCTCCGATCGATGATAACCTTTTTACTTTATTGCGTTCCCAAGAGCTTAAAGGTGAGTTGTTGAGCAAAATATTAAAGCCGGTTTTGGCGGGGCAACTTTGGAGTAATGAAGTTAAAGTTATGGAAACTCAATTAGGGGTATCGTGGTTAATGATGACTGTTGTTCCTGTACCCAATGAAAAAAAGGAAATTTCAGAAATTGTTGTGGTCTGTACCGATATCAACGATCGAAAAATTGCCCAACAAAAATTGAATAAGGCCGCCAAAGAAAGACATAGAAGGCAAATTGAACAGCAAAAATTAAAAGCCGCCTTGTTGTTGGAAGGGCAAGAAACTGAACGTAGAAGGCTTGCGCGTGAATTACATGATGGTGTTGGGCAATTATTAACAGGCTTAAAGTTCCAGTTGGAAAGTATGAAAGCAAACCCCTCCATGCTTACACAAGAAAAAGTAGCGACAGTTAACGATATAACTGCTGGTTTAATCAAAGAGGTACGTAAGGTGTCCCACAACCTTACCCCAACTGTATTAAGCGACTATGGATTTGTTGCAGCTATTGAAGAGTTGGTGAAAGATCTGAACAGGCATACCGGTTCCGAAATCCAATTTGAAAACATAACCAGTTATTCATCTAGATTAAATAAATATATTGAAGTAAATTTATACCGCATCATCCAGGAGGCACTTACCAATGCCATAAAATATAGTGAAGCAGAAAATATTTTAGTTTCTTTATCTGATGCTGGCAGCCTCTTGCAAATTATAATCGAAGATGATGGTATTGGTTTTGATGAAGATGAAGGAGATGTAGTTTCGGATATTAAAACTATAAACGGACATGGTTTGATTAATATGCGTGAACGTGCCAGGCTTATAAATGCTGAACTTTCTATAGAATCTAGCCATGGAAAGGGTACAACAATTAGGATTGAATTGCCAGGTAAACTTTAGGTTTTATTAACTTAAATACTATGGTACGTAATATGAACTTAAAGATAGATACTCAGAATTATGGAACAAATTCGTGTTGTTTTAGCAGATGATCATGTTATTGTTAGAGATGGAATAAAGTCGTTATTAGAGGTTGAAGCAAATATTGTTGTTGTCGGTGAAGCTTCAGATGGGGTTGAAGCGCTTGAAAAAACCAAGGAACTGGATCCTGATTTATTAATCGTTGACATACGGATGCCAAACCTGAATGGAATAGAAACCATTAAAAAATTGAAAGAGTTATCCCTGCAGACCAAAACAATGGTGCTATCTATGCACGACCTCGAAGAATACATTCTCCGTAGTATTGAGAGCGGAGCAGATGGTTACTTGTTAAAAGACACATCGCGCGAAGAGTTTGTTAAAGCCATTCACACCATTAAAAAAGGCAATAAATACTTTAGTTCTGCCATTAGTAATGTTTTGGTAAACAATTATCTGAACTCTAAACAATCAGCAGAAGAAAAGCCTAAAGTTGTTGCTTCTGAATTAGGGCTTACCCGGCGCGAGAATGAGATTCTCAAAATGGTAACAGAGGGGTTAAGTAATCGTGATATTGCTGAACGATTAGAGAAAAGTGTGAGGACAATTGAAACCCATCGTTTCAACATAATGAAAAAGCTTAATGTGAAAAATGCTGCAGAATTAATTAAGGTAGCTCATAAAAATGGGCTTGTATAAAATAGATTTAGATTCTAAATGTAAAAGCTGTTTCCATAAATCAGGTGGAAACAGCTTTTTTGTTTTCTGAAATTTTTGAAACAAAGCATATGATATTCTGCTTTGTAAATTGAAAATTTGATAGTTAATTGCATGGTTTTTACGCCTTCAATGGAGAGTACCTTGGTTGGGTAAACAGTTTGGTCAACATTACTCTTTGCTTTCCTATACTCATTGAGTTTGGAACTCTTGACATTAAAAAAACTTTTAGATCGTTAAAATCAATTCAGGTAATGATAAATGAAAACCAATGAGCTCGTTACGGATATTCCAATAAGCGATCTGAGTGAAAAATAAAAAATGATTTTCTTGAATTATACTACCTTAGTTCTCCTGTTTGGCGCTCAAAAGTTATAGACGACACGTGCAATTTATGAGGAAAGGTGCTCGACAATTTCCTTAATTGCAAATACTAACCTAATAACAAAAACATTAGAATTGCTTCTTTCTAAGTGCCCCCCCTTTTTTTTAAGTATACCATGCAGCTTATTTTGCATTTATTTTAAGTACACCCCTAAAAGTACGTAGTGAAATCAGCAATAAACACATAAAATAAGTAGTGAACCTCAAAAAATACGTAAATATACTTGTTGTATTAAGAAATAATACTGATCTTTGAACCGTAATTATTTTTAAAACCTAAAACTTAAGATTTATGAAACGGTTCAGATTATCAAGTATTATGATTCTTGCCTTGCTTCTTTCCCACGTAGCAAAGGCACAGTTCACCTTATCAGGAGAGATAAGGCCCAGGAGTGAATATCGTGAAGGATTCAAGACATTGCATAATAAAGATCTGGATCCAGCCTTTTTTACCGAGCAACGCACACGCCTGTTTTTTGGTTATAGTGACGAGAAACTTTCTACGTATATTTCCTTACAAGATGTACGCATGTGGGGAGCTGTAGCACAAATCCATAAAGCTGACCCTTCTCTAACAAACCTTCATTTGGCATATGCTTCCTATAAGTTTACGCCAATGTTTACACTTTCAGCAGGTCGTATGGAGCTTAATTACGACAATGCAAGGTTTTTAGGTAATCTTGGATGGGCGCAACAATCGCGTAGCCACGACCTCGTTAAATTTGTACTTGCAGATTCTACCTGGCAGTTGCATGGGGGGATTGCATTCAATCAGGATGCCAATACACCTGAATTTAAGAAGGTAAAAAGCACTTTTTATAACCAGGGTGGTAACTACAAAACCATGCAATACTTATGGTTCCATAAAGACTTTAGTGCTGCAGGAGTCTCGTTATTGGCTTTGAATAGTGGTGTGCAAACTGGCACGATTGACACATCTGATGTTACTTACACACAGACTTTTGGAGCATTCACCAATTTAAGAAGCGGTAAAATAAAGACTACTGTTGAAGCCTACTATCAGAATGGTGAAAACCTTTCTGCCTATATGCTTGGATTGGGACTAACCTATACAGGTTTTTCAAAATTACCAATAACCATTGGTTATGACCGACTTTCGGGAAATGATCCAACTGATGCTGAGAAGAGTCAGTCATTTACACCTCAGTATGGTACAAACCATAAATTTTATGGGTTCATGGATTATTTCTATGTTGGAAATGGTCATGCCAATGTGGGTTTACAGGATGTTTATGCCAAATTGACCGGCAAATTCTCAAAAAAAACAGTGCTACTGGTACACTTGCATTATTTCATGTCAGCGGTTGATGTATTGGATGGAGCTGGTGAAACAATGTCCCCCGGACTTGGAACAGAAATCGACTTGGTATTTAATCATAGTTTTTCAAAAACAGCCAATTTAAAAGTAGGCTTTTCTAAAATGTTTGCAACTGAGACCATGGAGCAGATTAAACCTAGCGGAACAAAAGATGCTGCTAACATGTGGGGATGGGTTATGCTAACATTTAAACCAACATTTATTAGCGGTAAATAAACTTAATTAGGACACAACTAAAAAAACAATAACAATGAAAAGAAAAATATTGTTTCATAAAATTAAAGGCGCAGCTGTACTTTGTACAATTTCACTAGCGCTGCTCATCTCAGGATGTAAAGGGAAAACTTCTTCTAGTACTAGTTCGGATACTAAAGTTGATGAAAACTTTACCTATGTTGAACTGGAAAAAGATGAACTTACCCTAGGATTTATCAAGCTTACTGATATGGCGCCACTTGCCATAGCAAAGGAAAAAGGATTCTTTGAGGATGAGGGGCTCTATGTTAACCTTCAGGCACAAGCCAATTGGAAGGTTTTACTTGACAGGGTAATTGATGGTGAATTGGATGGAGCCCATATGTTGGCAGGTCAGCCAATAGGTGCAACGATTGGTTTTGGTACCCAGGCACATATTGTTACTCCTTTTAGCATGGACTTAAATGGTAATGGTATAACAGTATCTAATGATATTTGGGCTGGTATGAAGCCATATGTACCACACGATGATGCAGGAAAACCAATTCATCCTATTAAGGCCGATGCTTTAAAACCTGTAATTTCTAAGTACAAGGCTGATGGAAAAGCTTTCAATATGGGTATGGTTTTTCCAGTATCTACGCACAATTATGAAATCAGGTATTGGTTGGCAGCAGCAGGAATCAATCCTGGCTATTATACAAAATCTGATGTAACAGGAATGACCGATGCAGAAGTACTTCTTTCTGTAACCCCTCCACCACAAATGCCAGCAACACTTGAAGCAGGAACTATTTATGGATATTGTGTGGGGGAGCCTTGGAATCAACAAGCGGTTTTCAAGAAGATAGGTGTACCTGTCACTACCAACTATGATATATGGAAAAACAATCCGGAAAAAGTATTCGGAGTTTCAAAAGAATGGGCTGATAAAAATCCTAAAACACTTGTAGCCCTTACCAAAGCACTAATTCGGGCAGGAGAATGGTTAGATGCAAATAATGGAGCAAATAGGGAAGAAGCAGCAAAGATTTTATCGAAACCTGAATACGTAGGTGCCGATTACGAGGTGATTGCGAATAGCATGACAGGAACATTTGAGTTTGAACCTGGTGATAAAAGACCCATGCCTGACTTTAATGTATTCTATAAATACCATGCTACTTACCCATTCTACAGTGATGCTGTATGGTTCTTGACACAAATGCGTCGTTGGGGACAGATTGGTGAAGCGAAAGATGATGATTGGTATATCGAAACGGCTAAGAAAATTTACTTACCTGAGGTGTGGATGAAAGCCGCAAAATTACTGGTTGAAGAAGGCAAAATTAGCGCGGACGATATTCCAACTACCGATGGATTTAAAGAACCAACTGCTGACTTTATTGACGGAGTAAAATA
Organism: Bacteroidales bacterium; assembly: GCA_050295515.1. Taxonomy (GTDB): domain Bacteria; phylum Bacteroidota; class Bacteroidia; order Bacteroidales; family UBA10428; genus UBA10428. The sequence continues at coordinate 20,159 of JBNKPU010000156.1, forward strand.
CGATGGTAAAAAACCGAATGATTACCTCAGAAAATTTGAAGTTGGATTAAAAGATTAAAAATAGAAGTTAAGTATTAACCAGTAGCACTCAAAATCCGGGACCTTTGTGTCAGCCGGGCAAAGGGACCGGTTTGGTGCCGCTTAATAAATGAAATCAGGCTTGGCAAGTAGATGATTTGGCAAGTCATTAATTAGGGGTTGAATAATTAAAACATTAAAAATCATGGCACAAAAAATTATCCGCATATTTAGTATAATAGGATTTAAATTTGGAATCCGTGTAACTAAAATGATTACCGGTGAAAGCAGAAAGGAACAAATCCAGGAAATTCTTAAAGGATTGGGACTTCCGATTTTAGCACTTGTAATTTTCATGTTTCTTTGGGAAGGTTTGGCCAAGCAGGTTGATACAAGCTTAGGTCGTTTACCTGGTCCCATTGGTGTATTTGAGCAATCAAAAGCACTTATTAAAGAGCATAACGATGAAAGGATGAAAGAAGTAGCTTTTATGGAAAGGCAGGAGGCTCGTAATGAACAAATAAAAGCTGCCAATCCAAACGCTGAGATAAAAGTCCGCGATTATACTGGTAAACCCACCTACATTGATCAGATATTTACAAGTTTGATAACTGTGTTCACAGGCTTTTTAATAGCTTCATTAATAGCCATACCTCTTGGTATACTCTGTGGGGTAAGTCCATTGATCATGTCTGCGCTTAACCCTCTAATTCAGATATTTAAGCCCGTATCACCACTGGCATGGCTGCCAATAGTAACAATGGTGGTTAGCGCGGTTTACATTACAAACGATGGCATGTTTGAGAAATCCTTTCTTAATTCGGCCATTACAGTAGCTCTTTGTTCCTTATGGCCCAGCCTGATAAACACAGCAACAGGGGTTGCCAGTCTTGATAAAGACTATATAAATGTTGGAAAAGTTTTAAAATTAGGTTTCTTCGCACGAATTTTTAAAATAGTTATGCCTGCATCTCTACCACTTGTATTTACAGGTCTTAGGATCTCCCTAGGAGTAGGATGGATGGTTCTTATTGCAGCTGAAATGCTTGCCCAAAACCCTGGACTGGGAAAATTTGTTTGGGATGAATTTCAAAATGGAAGCAGCCAGTCATTAGCACGAATAATGGTTGCAGTATTTACAATTGGTATTATTGGAGCATTGTTAGATACTTTGATGACCTCGCTGCAGCGTTTAGTAAGTTTTAACCAAGATATATCAACAATTTAAAAAAACGCAAAAAACCTGAATTATGGCTTTCTTAGAATTAAATAATGTTACCAAGGGGTATGGTACAGGCTCAACCAGAGCAGAAGTATTAAAAGATATAAACCTTTCAGTAAGAGAAACTGAATTTCTGGCCATTGTTGGTTTTACTGGAAGTGGAAAAACTACCTTAATTAATTTAATAGCAGGACTATTGACTCCTGACAAAGGAGAGGTTTTACTCAAAGGTAAACCTATCGTAGGTTCAGGACCTGATCGTGGAGTAGTGTTTCAAAACTATTCCCTATTGCCCTGGTTAACTGTTATGGACAACGTATACCTTGCTGTAAAAGAGGTGTTTCCTAAAAAATCAAAGGCAGAACTCATCGAACAATCGATGAAATATGTCGAAATGGTTGGTTTGGAACCCGCACGATACAAACGACCTGCGGAACTGTCTGGCGGTATGCGCCAAAGAGTTGCTGTGGCAAGGGCTTTAGCCATGAGCCCGGAGATATTATTGCTTGATGAACCTTTGAGTGCACTAGATGCACTGACCAGGGGATCCTTGCAGGAAGAAATCTCAAACATATGGGATAAAGAAAAAAAAACAGTGGTACTAATTACAAATGATGTGGATGAAGGTATTCTGTTAGCTGATCGTATTATCCCCCTTAGACCTGGTCCGAATGCTACATTAGGACCGGAGTTTATTATTGATTTGGAGCGTCCGAGAGACAAAAAAGAACTCAACAGGGATCCCCGGTTTATCGACCTCAGAAATAGTATTACCAAATATTTGTTGAAGGTTGGAAGCGAAAGGGAATCAGTTAGTGGAAGCTCGGAAAAATTTATTTTGCCAGAAGTTAAGCCCAAAAAGTTCACTGGAACCTATTTTGAGCGTACCTGGGCAAATACAAATTAGTTGCTATTAATCAATTATTCAATTTAAAAATATTATATCATGGCCTATACATTTATACCAGAATATGTTGACGAAAAAGAATCAGATATATTGCATGTTTCACATCCTAATGACAAACGTGCAGGAGCTAGTCACAAGTTAGAATGTGTCTATTTATCTAAGGTTTATCCTACTCCTAAAGGACCCTATGTAGTGCTAGAAGATTTTAATCTGCAGGTTTCAAAGGGGGAATTTGTTTCGATTATTGGCCATTCTGGTTGTGGTAAATCAACTGTTTTGTCAATGATTGCTGGCTTGAACTCCATAACAAAGGGTAATATTGTAGTCGATTCGAATACAATACTTGGTCCCGGACCTGACAGAGCAGTTGTTTTTCAATCACCCAGCCTGTTTCCATGGATGTCTTCACTCGATAATGTTTTATTGGGTGTAAAGCAAGTATTTCCTCATGCTACCAAAAAGGAGAGGGAAACTATAGCAAAATATTACCTGGATAAGGTTGGTTTAGGAGATGCCTTTCATAAAAAAGCAAGTGATCTTTCGAACGGAATGAAACAGCGTGTAGGCATTGCCCGTGCATTTGCCCTGAAACCAGAAGTTTTATTGCTAGATGAACCTTTCGGTATGTTGGATTCGTTAACGCGTGCTGAATTGCAGGGAGTGCTTATGGAAATATGGAGAAAGGAAAAAATTACAGCTATAATGGTTACTCATGATGTTGATGAAGCCATTTACTTATCTGACCGTGTAATTATGATGACCAGTGGGCCTTATGCCAAAGTAGGGGAGACCCTCGATGTGCAATTGCCTCGTCCCAGGGTAAAAAGCGAGGTAATGGAGCACCCGGATTATTACAAATACAGGGAGTTCCTTATTAATTTCCTGGAAGAATAAAATGAAATTGTATTGACAAATTATTAATAAAGCAACCCCTTATTCTGAGAAAGCACGCTTATGCAGGTTTTTTAAGTTGTGCATCCGGCCCGAAGTCCTCGACTTCGGGTTTTTTTATTGCCTTTCTTCAAGCCGTTATTGGTAAAAAATTTAGTGTTCGATCACCCCCTGTTTATGATCGGGGATGTAGCTTGAAAAAGCCCTTTTCTTTTAATTAGACTGCTTACAAATAGTAGGTGTTTCCTTCTATTTATTGATAAATTTGTAATTTGGCCTCTCAAAATTCGGTGTTTAATAATAATTATTTAGATTAGCACCGTTTTTTTTAAGTAGACATCTAAAAAGTAGACATCAAATGTATGACACTGGATTAACAGGATTTATGATCCTTGCTACCAGTCTGGTCATGTTAATGACCCCAGGACTGGCATTTTTTTACGGCGGATTGGCCGATCGGAAAAACATCTTAGGAGTAATGATACAAAGTTTTGTGTCATTAGGTATTACAACAATTTTATGGTTTGCCGTTGGATATTCACTTTGCTTTAGTGGAGACGGGGCCATCATTGGAAATTTAGACAAGGCTTTTTTAAATGGAGTTACACCGAACGCCGTTTTTTCTCCAGACAGGAATTTCCCGGAATTGATATTTGTAGCTTATCAGATGATGTTTGCAATTATTACACCAGCTCTAATAACGGGGGCATTTGCAAACAGGGTTAGTTTTAAGGCATATCTGATATTCCTGGTATTCTGGCAAATTTTTGTTTATTACCCATTTGTTCATATGGTATGGGGCGGCGGAATTTTAGCAGACTGGGGAGTGCTTGATTTTGCAGGAGGTATTGTTGTCCATGCAACAGCTGGCTTTGCAGCACTTGCATCGGTTCTTTATGTGGGGGCAAGAAGAAATCCGGATTCAAAACCAAACAGTATTCCATTAGTTGCTGTAGGTACAGCATTGCTATGGTTCGGCTGGTACGGATTTAATGCTGGTTCTGAGCTAAATGTCAATGGTATTACCGCCCAAGCCTTTTTAAACACAGACGTAGCTGCTTCTTTTGCAGCAATAACCTGGTTGTTAATTGAATGGAACAGGAAGGATAGGAAGCCAACATTTATCGGGCTGTTGACAGGGGCTGTTGCCGGATTGGCGACTATAACTCCTGCGGCAGGTTATGTAACCCTTCCCGTATCGGCAATGATTGGAGTAATTGCTGGGGTTGGCTGTTATTTTGCTGTTCAGTTGAAAGACCGCATGAAATGGGATGATGCCCTTGATGTTTGGGGGGTGCATGGCATAGGAGGGGTCATTGGAACCATTATGCTTGGACTTGTTGCAACGAAAACAATCAATGCCAATGGTGTTGATGGACTGTTCTATGGCGGGGGAAGCAGTTTATTTGTAAAAGAACTTGTTGCTCTTGTTATAGCAAGTATTTATGCATTTGGATTTACTTATCTTATGCTGGTTGCTATCAACAAAATAACGCCAGTAAAAGTGAGTGAATTAGAAGAAGAAACCGGGCTTGACAAGGCACTTCATGGTGAGATTGCACGTGACTTTGAGCCAACTGAACTGAGAAGAGACCCAGAAACAGGGGAGCTTAAAATTGAAAAGAAAGAAAAATAATCGAAACTAATTCAGCAAAAGGAAAGGGAACATGTATATTGTGTTCCCTTTTTTTATTTCAAGCTTAAGTAAAGACTATTTTGGTTCTGGAATATCTTTTGCTTTCAAGAATCTAAGGGCCTTAACAATCCATTTTGGGAGCGGTTCTGCCGGGTTCCTCTTCTGAAGGTTTAAGCTAAAGCCTAATTTCTTTAGAACAGGTATTTTATGGGTTTCCACGAATTCGATTAATGCCCCGTCAGGATCTTCAATATACGCGAATAATCCCGCTGCATCGCCCATATCGAAGCTGCTGTCTTTAAAAATTGCACCGGTATCAACAGTAAATAGAGATCCGAAGTCTTTGCATTTCTCTCTCATGGCATCCATACCATTGATGTCAAAGCATAAATGGATAAAACCCAGTTCCCCCCAAAAGCGGTTTTCAAATATCTTTTTGGGCTTGCGGTTAAGGACCTGCACAAGTTCGATCTCACTTTCGCCAAATAATTCACTTAAAGCCCCTTGTCGTGGCTTGCTGTGTCTCAGGAGCATCCGTCTGAATTCTTTGTCACCACCCGGAAGCACAGAAAAGTCCTCAAAAACGCCAGTTTTGTCATAGACAACAGTATCGTATCCTAAAATTGTGGCATAAAAATCTTTTGATTTATTGATATCCGAACAACCAATTATAGCGCCGTACCCACCACCGGTCATTTTATCTTCTTCGCGGTACCAATCTGAGGATGGCACCAATTCAAAAATATTTCCATAAGGATCTTTAAGGAAGAAATGTTTAATTCCTTCCACTTCTGTAATTTCCCCTAAAATATTTTGCTTCTCTCCTTTCAGCCAGTCGAATGCTTTTTGGGGATCTTTGCATTTTATTTTGGCAGAGAAAAGTCCAAGATCGCCTAATTGTACTTCAAATTCAGCATTTTTTGGTTCAAAATCAGTATGGTTCCAGATTTCAAACCCTCCGCCTCCTTGCAAAGTTATAGCAAGGGCAGCATGTCTGTTTCTGGGTTTACCGCCTGTATAAGGGAGCATATACTCTGCGGGGGCAGATTCTTCGAGGATACGGACATCAATCCCAAAGTACTTCTTGTACCATCCCCAGGCTTCTTTTACGTTTTTAACTCCAACACCAATTTGCTGTATACCGCTTATAATAATGTCTTCCATAAATTATGAAGTTTAGGTGGCGCTTACTTTAGACGCCATTTTATAATATAAAGCTGGTAAAAATCTTCTGATATGAACCATCAGCAATTCCTTTCTTCCAACTAGGATATCTTTTTTCTTTCTCGCTACTGCTTTAATTATCTTTTTTGCACAAACATCAGCAGGCATACCGTCTGCCTGTCCTGTGTCCATAACCCCATGGTTTTTGCCATCTTTATCAACTGCATTCAGGCTAATGTTTGTTCGAATTCTGCCCGGACTAACAATGGTAACCCCTATGTTGTCATTGACCATTTCTGCCCTTAAACTGTCGAAATAACCCTGCAAGGCATGTTTTGATGCTGAATATGCAGAGCGTAACGGGAATCCAAATTTTCCGACTATACTGGAAATAACCACAAAATGGCCCCCTTTGTTTTCAAGCATTTTAGGTAAGACAAATTTAGTCAAAACAGTTGCACCGAAAAAATTTGTTTCCATTACCTTGCGGTCAACTTCAAGAGATCCTTCTAAAACCGTAGCTCTTTGGCTAATACCGCCATTGTTAACTAATATGTCTACTGCTTTGTGGTTTTTAAAAACTTCGTTTACAGCAGTCTTTATTGAATCCAGTTCTGTAAGATCCAAAGTAACTATCGAACCGTTTGCACCAGCTTCTTTACACTTGCTGAGCACATTTTCAAGTTTTTCGATATTTCTCCCACTTAATATTAGTGTAGGCTTAAACTTTGCCCATTCAAGGGCCAGGGCTTCTCCAATACCAGAAGAGGCTCCTGTGATCCAAATAGTCTTGTTCTCGAAATTCATTCTAATGTAATTGGAATAGATGCCGAAATTAGTAAAAATAATCCCAAACCCAATAAGGCTTTTTAACAACCTAACTCACTATTTCAGAGAGTATATGGTCTATTTGTTCTTTAAGCCTTAAAGCCTCCTGAATATCCTTTGATTTTTTCCTTTTGAGGGTATAACGGATCCTTGACCAGGTTTTTACAAAAAGTACCCTGATTTTGTAGGCAAGCAGTCCAATAAACGGTAAGCAAACTACGCCAATTGGAGCCAGCCACCAATAAGGAAGAAAAACAAGGCCCAATACCAGCAAAATAATGTAATAGAGTGCCTGGATCACCATTCCCAGCCCCCATTTTGCAGTACTTCTGAATTGAGTGTCCTTTATCTTTTCTGCAAATCGTGGTGGAAAAATATAATGGGGCCAGTTTGTAATAAATCCAACCAAAAATATTGGGAGAAGCATGATTCCTAGGAATAATCTAAAGAAATTACCAATTAGTGAATATTTTTCTTTATTAAAAACCCAGTTTTTAAATTTTAGTTTGTCCCTTAATTCCTCATATTTTTTAAAATGCCCATCCAATTCTTTTACTTTAGCTTCATCTGTTTCGATGCTTGCTTCAATTTTAGAGATCAGCTCTTTGTCTGCACCAAAATTATCGGCGAGTTTTTCACTTTTAATACCAAGTTTCTCTTTCATTGTTGGGCGGTAATACTCCCTCAAGCCTAATACGGTGCTGTAATAGTCATCGGTTTTTATATCAATCATTACCTTTCTCATTTCTGATGATAAACGGTCGCGCAATTTATTAATGGCACGGGCCGGATTTTCCTCATAGTCTTTCCAATAGTCAGAAACTTCTATAGGTTCACCAAACTGTACAAGAAGCGTTTGTTGAAATTTAATATAGTGACTATAATCAATGCCGGTGGGAAGGATTTTTATGTAAGGTGTAGATCCATGTTCCTCCTGGCTTTTAAAAGCAATTCTGAAAATGCCTTTTACTAGTGGGCGAAGACGCCTTTTATCACCATGGTTTCCCTCAGGGAAAAGACACATTGGGTTGTATCTGTTTTTAAGTACCATGGATGAGTAATCAAAAATCTCTTCATTCTTCCCTAAACTGGAAACGCCATCGCGTATCCTGTAAATAGGGAGTATTTTCATATATGTGAGAATAGCAGCAACGATTTTATTCTTAAAAATATCGGCCCTCGCTAGAAAAACTGTCTGAAAAGGTAGCATGCAAACCAGGGCCAATGCATCCATTAGGGCGTTCTGGTGGTTTGGAGCTATTATTATAGCTTCGTTCGGTTTGACCCGATCGGTATTTTTTAGTTCTATTCTTTTGTAGAATAACCGATATACCTGTTTTGCCCAAAGGTTTTTTAAGGCCCAATATTTAAAATCAGACCTGTCTATTGTCTTTCTTCCCATTCGTTATCAATTAAACGGCAAATATAATAATCCTTAGCTTTAATTCACTTTTGGATCTCTCCTAGACCATATCCCAGCAACAGTTAATCCTGAGAGTATATGCCAAACACCCCACCAAGCTGCAATGAAGGCCATGCCGCCATTGTTAAGTTCTATTGGAAAAATGTTGGGATTGAACAATAAGACGAGTGCAAGTCCTGAATTTTGAATACCAGTTTCTATTGTAATAGCCCTTCTGTTGGCTCCCCGAATTTTCCATGCACGAGCAAACAAGTTGCCAGATAGCAGTCCGATTATATTGTGGAACATAACAATAAGGAATATGAATTTAATATACTTCAAAAAGTATTCGCCATTTTTTGAAAGCATAATTCCAACAAGGGCAAAAAATACAACGATTGAAATGATCCGAATAGGCTTATCAATTTTAGCTGTTATTTTAGGTAGAAAATGATTGAAGAGCATTCCAATAACCAAAGGGATGCCCAGTAAAATAAATACGGCTTCGAACATCCTGTTTGGATTAATCTGCAGAGGCTGTACCAAATCTGATGAGGCATTGCTAAGAAATTTATTGTACAAGCCACCATAGATCTCAAAATTTAATGGTGTAAAAACCAGAGCAGCCATAGTGGCTATAGCAGTTAGGGTTACAGATAATGCAGCATTACCCTTGGCCAGAGAGGTCATGAAATTACTGATGTTACCGCCAGGGCATGCCGCGACCAATATCATTCCCATGGCAATTGAAGGTGAGATAAAATTCTTGAATGCAAGAACTATTAGAAAAGTAATTGCAGGTAGCACAATAAATTGGGATGTAAAGCCTATGATCGGGACTTTTGGTTTAATAAAAACGTCCTTGAAATTTTGAACCTTAATTCCTAAAGCTACTCCGAACATGATAAATGCAAGAGTTAGATTAAGGACAAAGATGCCTTCCTCGGAAAAATTTAAGCGAATCTCGTCCAATAGTAGTAATGATTCATTCATTTTTTATAGCTTTAATGGCAAGCTAAAAATGGAAAAAAAAAGCAGAATTCCAAAATTGATTGATTGCCAATACTTTATAATCCCTTCAGAAATACAACAAGTTTTTTGCCTTTTTTACCATTTAAATAGTTGGTAATGAAAACATTAAATGCAAATATCAAATGAAAAGTTGGAAAAACATATTTGAGCCTTCACACGTTGAAAACTTAGAAGACAATCCATTTAAGTTAATTGGCGATGATTGGTTTTTATTTACTGCAGGAAGTAAGGAAAATTTTAATACGATGACGGCTAGTTGGGGTTCCATGGGAACCTTTTGGAACAAGCCGTTCGTCACTTGCTTTATCCGTCCAACGCGTCACACCTTTTCTTTTATTGAGGAGAGTGATGTTTTTACTTTAAGTTTCTTCAATGAAAGCCATAGAAGTGTCTTAACCCACTGTGGGTCAAAATCGGGAAGGGATACAGACAAAATTGCAGATACTGGAATTACCCCTGTTCTTCTTAAAGAGGGCGGTATAAGTTTTGAGGAAGCACGCTTGGTACTTGAATGCAAAAAGATATATTTTGATGACTTAAAGCCTGTTTTCATGCTCCCGGATGGTATAGAAGAGAAAATCTACCCGAATAAGGACTATCATCGCATGTATTTTGGAGAAATTATTGGTGTTTACATTAAATAAAAGAGGGTGTCTCAAAAGCACTGGATCATCATCCTAAGCTTCATTCAGGATTTGCCAAGTTGATATCGATATCTCTAGTGATAGGATACAGACAAATTCTGAAAAACTTTCAGAATGACTTGGTAGTTAGCTTTTGAGACAGCTTCTTTTTATAACTGTTAAGATATTATTCAACAATAAATTGCCTGGCAGTAAATTCGTTGTTTTCGGTCGAAATTTTAATTACATAAGTTCCCGGGTTTAAGTCTGATATTGGAATTTGACTTTGGTCATTTAATTTTCCGGTTCTTAATACCTGGCCAATAATGCTATAAATTGCATAGTTCGTATGTCCTGTTTGATCGTTGTCAAAAATTAGTTGCAAATAATCATTTGCTGGTTGTGGAACAATGTTAAAGCCAATTTGATGAGAAGTTTCATCTATTCCTACAAAACTAAAATCATAGTCAGATTCCGTAGAGTAAAGCTCTATTCCATCTCCTGTATCCAAATTTCGTGAATATTGTTTGTCTGTTGCATTGTTCCAGTGTTCGTGAACACCCAAGCTGCCAATTTTTGTTCCATCACCCTCAGGATCATAAACTATACCCGAAGCCCAGTTTGATTCATCAGCTGCCTGCAATAGATAATCGTCAGTTCCATCAATATAGGGATATTGATCGTTTGCATCTTTGGTACTATATTCTTCTAAAAGAAAATCATAACATACTGATTCGATGGCGACCGGATCTAATGATACGAAAAGGGAAGAAGGGTAATCGTTGTTAAATGGAGCCATCTGCCACTTCTCCACAATGCCTTCCCAGTTGAACCCCGCCCAAATGCCATCAATGATATAAATAAGTGTTTTGCCTCCTAAATGCTCATGGCCCATATAGTCGACCAAATGCCTGTATTTCCCATGGCCTTGATTATTGGCCGGCAGGGAATAATGCATATTCATTGCAGATTGTCCATCAGCATAGCCGCCTTCTTCTTCAGGTTGTATATAGGAACCTTGATGATTTTTTGCAGCAAGTGTAATTCCTCCTTCGTTGTGCGTTTTAAGGCAAGGCATATTAATTAAGTAAGTTGCATCAACATAAGCTTGTGGCAACCTTGAAGAATGTAGTCCATCGCTAAACTTAAGCAAGTCTGAACTGGTGATTGCTGTCTGTTCCCGCCCATTGTATCCATTTCCGTCAACATAGTGTATATCAGGATATTCAGTATGTAGCATATCCCAATAAACATCATGAAATATACGATATGGATCACCCATATAGATATCTTCTTCCGCTACACCAACAATGTCAACCAATTGTTTTAAAAGCGCAAGGCAGAGTTGAGGTGTTGCGTCCATGTGTTCAAGCCAACTGGTTTTTTCGGTATTGTTATTCCATCCCCCACAGCAAGAGGTTGTCAGGTTTATTTTTATGAAAATTTTCTCCCCTTTTGTATATCCTTTAAGTCCCTTGCCATGGGTATTATTGAAATATTTAAAAATTTCGTTCCATGCCAAATACGGATCAGTCTCTCCGGCGATACTTTTGATGGCTCCGTTTAGCATTCCCTCAACAACACTTTGGTCTGTGTTTTGGAACCAATAGTCCCCGTCAGTATTTGTGCAATTCTCATTGGTCGCACTTGAATCATGCACCCAAACAACCCTTCCAGGGTAAATGCCTTTTGCCTCGCCAATATATTCATTTGCCCGAAGAGCCGGTAAACCTAATTCAGCAGCGGTGATCTGCGAGGGATTGGAAGATAAGGAAATAATAGTAAATGTAATACCTGTCCCAAATAAAACAACAGCTAAGGCATACTTTGATTTGCTTATGGCTTGTCTGAATTTCTTATAAGAAAGAACTGATCCTCCCAGTCCCATAAGATAAATAATAAACGCCGAGGCCCATGGGGCCGATGCTTTTACGCAAGGGTAGGCAGCTCGTTGTGGCTTGGGGATAACACGGATTAAAATCCAAATAGTGGATAGGATACCTGTAATTAAAAATACAATTTTGGCAGGAAACCTGTTATTATTTAAAAACAGTTTTACCTGCTTTATCCAACTTGATAATAGTGGTGTTTTCATGGTATAATGCATTTATGGTAAATTAAAGACAGCTTAAAGAGCTGGCTCTTAAGTTAATCAATAATTAGTTTTAATACCTGACTGAAAGTCTCGCCCTTTATCCACAAAATGTAAATTCCTCCGGGGTAGATAGATTTATCAGAGATATCAATAGTAATTGTTTGTTCTGATGAACCAGCATTAATATGAATCGGTGAATTAATCATTTTTCCATTCAGGCTATATATTTTAACAGATATTTTCTGTTCGTTCTCTGGATCGATGGTAATGTTGACCATATCCTCTGCAGGATTTGGATACATGAGTATATGGTCTCTTACTGCTAAATGATTGTTGGTTGATGTATTAAGCTTGGTTGTAAATTGATAATATGCTGTAAAGTACCCATTCAGGCTGGAGCTGCTGGCTGATACTTTCCAGAAGTAATCAGTTTCCGAACTCAGGCCTGACAATTGGTAGGATGTTGATGTTATTCCTGTTTCATTAAGAATGACATTTGTAAAATTCCTGTCTGTTGCAACTAACAGATTGTATGATTCGGCTCCTGACACATAGGACCATTGCAAAGTAGTAGATGGATCAACCTCTGTGGCATAGTTTTCAGGTGAGTTCAAAGCAGGCATTCCCAGTTTTGTCTGAATACCTGATAATCCTTCAAACCATTGAAGACCTCCAGAAGTAGCTATCCACACATTGCCTATGATATCTCCTGTAATGTAATTGACTTCATTGTTTATCAATCCTTCATTTTCAGTCAATTCATACATTCCACCATCGGTAAGCACTATTGAAATTCCTGCATTAGTACCAATCCATGCATACCTGCTGTTGTCGATATGTACAGTTTTTACGCTATTGCTAACCAGACCTGAGTCTACATTGAACAATGGCCAATTATCCTTTGTCAGGTTTGTCATATGTTTATGGGTACCACTATTTGTTCCGTACCACTGTAATTCTTCATCCACATCAATGGCTGTAATACTATCAGTAAAAATAGAAGCCCATGGTTGTCCATATGTAGAGGCTCCGGTAAAGCCATCAACATGATCGTATTGCATACGGGCAATTCCCTTGCCGTTTGTAGCAACTAATGCAAGTGAGTCTTTGTCGTATGCTTCTATATCAGTAATTATATTGTCATAGAAATAGTACTCATTCTCACCAGCATCTAAACCCGATAATGTAAAATCCCAAGTACTTCCACTAAAAACACAAAGGGCAGAATCTGTTCCTATCCACCGGTTGTGAAGAACATCCACGGACAATGATGATACCTTGTGTCCAATCATTTCGCTGTTCTCAGGTGTATAGGTTGTCGATCCTGTAACCCCATCAATATCATTGAATGCAGAAACAGTTAATCCGCTATCGGTTGCAATCCATAATTCCCTGCCATAAGAGGTATGTTCGTATGCAAGATCATTAACAGTTTTGTTAAGCAATATAGTGTCGTAATGCTTCCAACCTTCTTCAGTAAGCCTTGACAGACCAGAATCGGTACCTATCCAAACAGCAAGAGAGGAATCTATGTAGAGTGTATTGACTTGATTGCTTGGAAGTTCGCTGTTTTCGACAGTAATTGTGCCTGGTATTTGAATATTTTTCTTCGGCAATTTGAGCAATTCAATTCCGTTTCCTGTTCCCAGGTTGCGAGTGTATTGCATATCGGTTGAATTGTTCCAGTGTTCATGTACTCCCAATGAAGGAATTTCTGATCCATCATTTTCAGGATCGTAGGTTATATTTGCAGGCCAATTGCTTTTATCGGCTGCCTGGTGCAAATGATCATCAACACCTCCAAAGAAAGGCCTGTCATTGAAATATTCGTTTTGGTCGGCTTCTGCCCTCAAGAAATCAAGACATACAGATTCGATTGCCACACCATCCTGAGATAAAAACAAGGAGCTCGGAAAATCTCCAGAGAAAGGATCCATATTCCATTTTACAGGCATGTCGGTCGCTTCAACACCTCCCCAGAGACCATCAACAAGGAAAAGGACTGTGTTACGTCCCAATTTTTCATGCCCCATGATATCAACCAGGACCCGGTACATACCATAAGCACTGCGGTAACCTGAAGTAGTTACATCATTGTCGACTGTGCAAATAAGTCCGGCATGCAAATGAAATGAACTATACCCAAAATTAGAGTGGTTGCCATGAGTCCCGAAGTGTAATTTGGCATTAAAGGTCACACCGGCACGGGCATGGGCTTTAAGGGCTGCAGCATTAATCAGGTAATCTGCATCGTACATCTCTTGCATCATGTTGTCCTTTATAGCATCTTGCATTATCTCCCCTTTATCTGAGTAAAAGATTACATCATTGGTCCAACCGGTGGATTTGGTACGGCCTAAGTTTGTATACCCATCTTTATCCAAAATAATCACACCGGGATATTCACCATGAATTGCATCATACATACTTTTGTAGACATGGGTCATAGGTTCGCCTACATATATGCTGGTTTGAGGAATGGCACATTCGTCAACCAATTGTCTAATAAGGGCTAAAACAGAAGCAGGTGTTGTACCGGACATAGCGCAATTTTGTGTTCCGGTCATCTCAGATGTGGTACCTGTTTCTGAAAGATCAGACAGGTTTATTGCCCATCCGGCCTGGCCGTTGTTCACTTTAATGAAAACTGTCTGTCCATCTTGGAAGCCCGTTGCAGTACCGGTTTTACGTTCATTAAAATCTTTGAAAATAGCGTCCCAGGCTTCTTCCACAGTATTTGTCCCGGCAAGGTGAATAATGGAACTGTTCATCATTGCATTAATTACCTCCTGGTCGTTGTTTTTTGGCATAAAAAAAGCATCGGAAATAACGTTTTTACAGGATTTATTGGTGGCATCAGGGTCCCAGGCCCAAACAACCCTTCCAGGGTTTACACCTATTCCTTCACCCATAGGATTGTTGGCTCCATCGGGCAATACCCCACGAGTAAACCCTACCGTTTGTGAGTATACCTTCTGAGCGCTGTTCCAATTAAATGCTATCAATAGCACAAAACTTATTACGAGTGCAAAAACAGCAGATAAATATTGAGCTTTCCTGAATTTAGCAACAGCCTTTCTGAACATCAAGGTAATACCTCCCAGAGAAAGAAGATAAAGAACAAATCCAGACATTATTGGTGCAGCAGCACGCATGCAAGGATAACCTGCCCGTTGTGGCTTAGGGATTACTCTTACAATAAACCAGAGCGTGGAAGCAATGCCTACTATCCAGAAGGTGATTTTCGAAGAGGAATTCAGTTTACTGAAAAATGATTTGAGTTTTTCAATACCTGATAAGTAGTTTTTTTTCATCAATAGTATACTCTAGGAGCCGTATAGAATACGTGGCTAATTTCTCAACCCTAAAGTACAAAAAATACTACTGAATGATTACATTTCAAGGATGATCTTTGTGCTTAAAATGGAGTTTAGGTGCTTTAAAATTCGGCATGTCCTTTTTCTATTCCATGATAGTGTTGGGTCAAAGAAGCCAATAGGTTGCTGAATGTCTGCATGGCATCAATAGTTTCCTGGTTAATCTTTTTTTGCTTAATTCTGAGTAATAGAAGCCCATATAGCCCATAAAAGCAAACTTCAATGTCATTTGTCTCAGGCATTTTTAGTTTCTCGCGAAAAGCAATAATATTAGGGGTTGCCTTTTTAAAAAGAAGCATGTATTTATCATCAGGGGTTTCGTATAACAGACGTTTATGCAACTCATAAAGCTCATCTGTTACACTTTGAACAATTTGCAAATGCCCTTTAGACTTTATTCCTTCCTCATGCATGGCAAGAATTAGGTTTGTATACCAGTTTCGGATTTCATCCTTTACATTGTCTGGTTGCTTAAAATGAGACACTAACTTTTCTTCGACAAGGTTCATGTCAAATTTCATAGCCCTTAAAGTGTCTTCAATTTGCCACATGTATAGGACGTATTCAGCGATGTTGGTTTTTCTCTTCTCTTGTGCTACAATCATTTGAGCTTAATCATTTGTGTTCCTGATCTCATCAATGACCCTTCGATCTTTTTTGGTCGGCCTGCCACTGCCCCGGTCGCGTTTAAAGAAAAAAGTTTCGTTTATTTTAAGTTTGTCCAGCTCTTCAACAGAGGTAAGATCTTCAATGAAATTATTAACTATTTTGGCTGAAACCCTGTTTTTAATGAGTTCCTTGATTTTATAGGTGTAGATTACTGGCGGTTTTCTAACTGTAATTGTTTCATCACCAGATAGTTCTTTCGATGGTTTTGCGTCCATGCCGTTGACCAGGACCCTGCCTTTTTGACAAGCTTCAGAAGCCTGGCTTCTGGTCTTATAGAGCCGAACTGCCCACAACCATTTGTCTAAACGTACCTTTTGCATGTGGCAAAGGTAGTAAAAAACATTTTTAAAGTTAGGAAGGATTTTTTGCTGGTTTTTTGCAGAAAATAGTTTTTAATTAAAAGAAAACCTGTTTAGAAGAAGAACTCTGTTTTCAATTCAAAATCTTCAGTTTTGTGATCAATGACAAGAATTTTATTTATATTTCTGCAATTAATAATCAATAACAAAGTTAAACTGATTGAAATCATAAGCCAGCCATAGATAAAATACTACTTTGAGGCGCATTTCAAAAAAGAAGAAATATTATGAATGTCGAAAAAATAATGCAGGGTCTTGAGCAAAGAAACCCGGGAGAAACAGAGTATTTACAAGCAGTACATGAAGTGTTAGAATCAATTGTGGATGTATATAACGAAAACCCACATTTTTCTTCGGCAAATATTATCGAAAGACTGATTGAGCCCGACAGGGTATTGACCTTTAAGGTGCCTTGGATGGATGATGATGGCAATGTTCATGTCAACCGTGGATTCAGGGTGCAATTTAATAACGCCATAGGTCCTTATAAAGGAGGTTTGCGCTTTCACCCTAGTGTAAACCTGAGTATATTAAAGTTCCTTGGTTTTGAACAGATCTTTAAAAATGCTTTGACTACCCTTCCTATGGGTGGCGGAAAAGGTGGATCAGATTTTCAGCCTAAAGGAAAATCAAACAATGAAATTATGCGTTTTTGTCAATCCTATATGCTTGAGCTCGAACGAATAATTGGTCCGGATACAGATGTTCCTGCAGGCGATATTGGTGTTGGATCAAGAGAAATAGGATTTTTGTACGGGGCATATAAGAAGTTGACCCACAGACATGTTGGAGTTATCACCGGAAAAGGTGAGAATTGGGGGGGGAGCTTAATCCGTCCTGAAGCTACAGGATTTGGAGCGGTATATTTTGCCAAGGAAATGCTTATGGCACGGAAGGAAACTTTTGAAGGCAAAAAGGTTGCAGTTTCCGGTTTTGGCAATGTAGCCTGGGGTGCTGTAACCAAATTAAACGAGTTGGGGGCAAAAGTTGTAACACTTTCTGGCCCCGATGGTTATGTTTATGACGAAGAAGGTATTAGTGGTGAAAAAATAGAATACATGCTAGAGCTGAGAGCCAGCAATGATGATATTGTTGCCCCGTTTGCTGATGAATTTGACAGTGCAGTATTTGTGCCCAACAAACATCCCTGGGAGGTTCAATGTGATATTGCCATGCCTTGTGCCACCCAAAACGAACTCGATGAAAGCGATGCAAATACTCTGGTAAAGAATGGTTGTATATGTGTTTGTGAAGGGGCAAATATGCCATGTACTCCTGAAGCTATTGATATTATTCAGGGAAATCAACTGCTCTACGCTCCTGGCAAAGCTGCCAATGCTGGAGGAGTTGCAACTTCGGGACTTGAAATGACCCAGAATGCCATGAAACTTAGGTGGCCCAGCGAAGAGGTAGACCATCGCTTACACCAGATTATGCAGGCTATTCACGAAACCTGTATGCATTATGGCAAAATGCCCAATGGGTATATTGATTATGCCCGGGGAGCCAATATTGCTGGATTCCTAAAAGTGGCCAACGCCATGATCGATCAGGGGGTTATTTAGTAGTGGCGCAAAATCAGGATTCATGTAAGTTGCTTATTGTCGTACAACATATATTAGTACTTGCACAAGCAATTTCAACCTTCGGGTTGGAGGCAGCTTTTGCAAAGACGGTGGCCTAAACCTAGCCCTTAACCTTATTGATCATATAAACTCCTGATAAAATAATTCCCATTAAAACGAGGTGGAAGAGTGTAATGTTTTCATTGTCCAATATACCCCACAGTATTGCAAAAACAGGAATAATATAGGTTACTGATGAAGAAAAAACTGCACTTGCGTACCTGATCAGGCTGTTCATGATGAGCATAGCAAGGGCTGTGCCTACAATTCCCAAAGTTGCCAACGCCAATAAATGCAGGGACCAATTTGTGTCGGTTTGTTGAGGTTCAAAACCATCTATCAGTAGGTATATTAGTGATGCGGGCCCTACAAACATGAAGCTCAAAGATGTTATTTGTACTCCCCTTAAATGTGTCAGATGCGATTTTATAACATTTACGTTGATTCCATAACAAATTGTGGCCACAACGACAAACAAGCCAAAGGTATGAATAGTACCCAGGTTAAATCCTTCTTTGTAGGCTATTAAACCGGCTGCACCTACTAGTCCAAGCAGAAGCCCCGAGACTTGCATCCATGAGAAACGGGTTTTGTGAAATGCAACACCGATAATAAAAGTAAACAAAGGGGTAAGGCTATTGAGCATTCCTGCAAGTGAGCTATCGATGCGTGTTTGGGCTTTTGTAAATAAAAAGGCTGGAATCATACTGCCAATAAAACCTGCAATCAATAGGTTTTTTAGATCTTTCCCTTTAAATAGTTTGAGGTTTTTAAGCGAGAAAGGGAGTAGGGCCAAGGAGGCAAAAAGCATTCGATAGGCTGCCGCCTGGTTGCTTGAAAAACTTTTTAATCCAATTTTCATTAGAATAAAGGAACTGCCCCATATAAATGCAAGAAATAGGAGCACTGCGAATTGAAACCATTTTTTTTGCCAGGCCATACAGGTGAAATTTGTTGGTGAAGATAGTCTATCCTTACAATAGAAACACATTCTTCTCCAAAACATTTCAAGATATAATCAGCACTAATCTTGATGATTAAGGTATGATAATCATCATGTGTAATGCCGGCGCAATTTCATAATTTGAATGCTATTAACATTCAAAACCAATGTAATGAATGCATCAACATTTATCGAAGACTTAGTCAAAATCCATCCAGGCGAAAGTGAATTCCATCAGGCTGTAGAAGAAGTTGTGGAATCAATCGAAGAGGTATATAACCAAACTCCCCAATTTACAACCTTAAAATTGCTTGAACGTATTGTTGAACCCGACAGAATAATCATTTTCAGGGTTCCCTGGCAAGACGATAGTGGCATGGTTCAGGTCAACAGGGGATACAGGATAGAATTTAATAGTGCTTTAGGTCCATATAAAGGAGGGCTCAGGTTTCACCCAGAAGTAAGTTTGGGTACTTTTAAGTTTTTAGGGTTCGAACAGATTTTTAAGAATGCGCTTACCGGATTGCCAATGGGAGGCGGAAAAGGAGGATCTGATTTCGATCCGAAAGGAAAGACTGAGAATGAGGTCATGCGTTTTTGTCAAAGTTTCATGACCGAACTATTTAGACATATTGGACCTTCAACAGATGTGCCTGCTGGGGATATTGGTGTTGGAGGGCGTGAAATAGGTTATTTGTTTGGTCAATATAAAAGATTGGTTAACCGGTTTGAAGGCGTTCTTACCGGGAAAGGTCTGACCTGGGGAGGTAGCTGGATCAGGAAGGAAGCAACAGGGTATGGACTGGTATATATAGTAAAACATTGGTTACATGAACATGGGACCGATTTGAAAGGCAAAACAATTGTAATGTCTGGAGCTGGAAATGTGGCCATTTATGCTGCCGAAAAAGCCATAGAACTTGGTGCAAAAGTAATTAGTATGAGCGATAGCAATGGCTGTATTATCGATATGGATGGTATTGACCTTGATTTGGTGAAGGAGATCAAGGAGGTAAACAGAGGCAGGATCAAAGAATATCTGGAAGAACGCCCAAAAGCACAATATAGTGAAAACAGAAACGATGTCTGGAAAATAAAGTGTGATATAGCATTACCTAATGCTACGCAGAATGAGTTGGGGGTTGAAGATGCAAAGGCTCTGGAGGCGAATGGGTGCAAATTGGTTGCAGAAGGAGCAAATATGCCTGTAACAGCTGATGCAGTTCATTTTTTATTGAAAAAGAAGGTAGGGATGATTCCCGGCAAAGCAGCCAATGCTGGTGGTGTTGCAGTTTCCGGTCTTGAAATGTCGCAAAATGCTATGAAGTTGCAATGGTTGCCCAAAGAAGTGGACGAGAAGCTGCACCAGATCATGAGTGATATCCATGATTTGTGTGTAAAATACGGCAAGCAACCCGACGGATATGTCGATTATGTAAAAGGGGCCAATATTGCAGGCTTTCTTAAAGTAGCAAATGCGATGGCTGACCAAGGATTGGTATAAAACACTTATCAAGTACATAGTTTTTTCAATATGAGTTTTGGTTCTGAAGCTCCCATTTCTATTGGGGGCTTTTTATTTGACAAGAAACTTGACTTTTGCATTGATATGAAGTAAATTTTGAGCTAAAACTACTGCATCATGAAAAAATTATTTTTATTTATCATTGTTTCAGGACTTTTTCTGTTGCCAGGTTTTTGCCAATATAACATGTCATTTACAGCTGGGGTGGGAGCAACAGCTGTAGATGTCGAAAAAGCCATTAATTCAGATCAACTCGAGAACTGGAATACATTTAGTTATGGGGTATTACTGAATGGAGAGAAAAAAATGCTAGGCGGGATGTTTTTTTCGGGAGAATTGGGGTGGCAAAAACTCTATTATTGGGAAGAGTATTACCTCAATACATCTGGTTACAGAAATTATCGATGGGGAGCTGTGGCAACAGTAATTTTGGGTGGTTTGGCAAGGATGCCTTTTACCGAAAGGTTTTCGGGATTTGGTGGTTTGAATATTCGTGTATTTACTGATGAATCTGGAACATCGCTTGCCCTTCCTTTTGGAATTCAATATAAAGCATATTCTTCAGGCAATGTGGAAGTGCCCGTTGGATTTCGCACCGATGTGGTCTTTGGAAGTGCAATACCAATAGCTTTTAATCTAACATTAGGTTTAAGATACAATCTCTAGTCTACTAGTTTTTCCAAATAGAAATTTGTACTTAGAGTCTTCTTCCAGGATGTGATTAACCAGCCATTTTTGCAAAAAGTTTGTAAGCTTCATTGACAATAATTTTTTATTTGCTTTGCTATCGGATACCATTTTATCGACTTTTTGTATAAAGCTTTTATGTTCCTTGATATGCTCTGTTTTAAGATTAAAACCAAGTCGTTCAAACATTTCTTCTTCATGTTTAAAATGATTCTTTGCATAATCGGTTAGTTCTTTTAGTACCCTGTCTGTTTCCAATTCTTCATTTTTTTTTACGAAGGCATCGTAAAGATCATTAATCAAATCGATGATTTTTTTATGTTGGCTGTCTATTTCATCATTTCCAACTGAAAATTCATTTCTCCACTTAATGTATTCCATATTAGTTTATCTTGTAGGTTGCCTAATAAAAATAAGAATAAAATTCCTTTTTATTATTAAGAATGGGTTAAATGTTTGATTAAAAAACATTTCTGTTTATTTAAAGGCCGTTTCGATCAGCAGATTTAACCGTTTATATTTTGTTGATAGTCTTATTTCGGAATTGCTTTATTTCTGAAAGTGAAGGCTTATATTTGCCGCCTCACAAAAAAAACAGATATTATGTCAAGTTGGTTTGAATGTAAGGTTAGGTACCAGAAGATGGACGAGGGAGGCAAGGAACGCACAGCTAACGAGCCTTATTTGATCGATGCAGTTTCGTTTACCGATGCAGAAGCACGTATTCATAAAGAAATGGAACCTTATATAAGCGGAGAGTTTAATGTCACGAATATTAAAAGGGCAAATTATTCTGAGCTTATTCCGAGCGAAACAGGCGATAGGTGGTTTAAGTGCAAAGTAACTTTTACAACAATAGATGAGGAAAAAGGAAAAGAAAGAAAGTCGAGTACTTACTACCTCGTACAAGCAGATACTGTTAAAGAAGCCTTTGACGCAATAGATGCCTCTATGGAAGGAATGGTAAGCGACTACACGATCCCAGCCATTCAGGAATCACCAATCATGGATGTATTTCCTTATAATGTAGAAGAAGGAGCAGAGGAGCTCAATTAGTGCATTGTACCGGAACATTTTTGCTAATCATAAATATTCCGGTACAACTATCTCCTGAGTTAGAGTCTCAATCTTATATCAAGGCAAATTTGGGACATACTTACTAAAATTTAATGTCTAGTCCTATATTAACATGGGATGCGGAAAGGGGTTCTTCTAAACGTTCCAAGTAACCGTCTGGAATAAATTCGATTTAACCTTCCAACAACTACAGAGTTGTCGGTGCGTTTTATAAAGTTGTAGAACCTAATTCCAACAACATTTCACTTCATAAGATATAGGTTTGATCGAACATAAGATAAAGGTGGGGCTAAAATATCAAACCATGCACCAAATAGTTTTATTAAAGGTCCATAATAACACGAACCTTAAATCATACCTTCAATTAATTTCTTCATTTCTGAATAGTCTGTAGCAACAGGAAATTCGGGAAAATCATCGATTACATTTTGAGGTGGTTTGAACAAGAAAGCCTTGTTGGCTTGCTGAAGCATGGAGGTGTCGTTGTATGAGTCACCAAATGCAACAACCTCATAGTTTAGGCTCTGTAAAGCCTTTACAACCTGTCGTTTTGGGTCTTTTTGTCTGAGTTTATAGCCTATAATCCGGTCGGTTTCATCAACTTCAAGCGAATGGCAGAATAGGGTAGGGTAATCGAGCTGTTTCATCAATGGATCAGCAAACTCAACAAAGGTGTCAGACACTATTATTACCCTTGAAATGGATTGAAGCCATTTGATTATCTCCAAAGCTCCTTCCATGGGTTTAATGGTTGCAATAACGTTCTGAATGTCCTTGAGTTTTAGGTTATGTTTGTCCAGGATCTTTAACCGGTATTGCATCAATTCATCATAGTCTTTTATGTCGCGTGTTGTAAGTTTCAGATCATCTATTCCCGTTTTTTTTGCGACATTGATCCATACTTCCGGAACCCAAACACCTTCTAAATCAGAACAAATAACATTCATTTCAATAATTATATTTTGAAAGCTCCAGCTTAAAGGAGCATTGTCTACTATTAAACTTTATACTTTTTAATCAGATATTTTTTAAAACTCGTATAGCCACTACCCAGCTTATCAAACCTTTCATCCTGTTCTTCAAGTCCGGAAAGGCTTGGAGGTAGTTCCGGGTCAATGCCAAGAATCTTTGTAATTTCCTCAGGGAATTTTGCCGGGTGGGCAGTTTCCAACGAAACAGCCACCTGTGGTTCTGCCTGTGAATATGGAACTGCATTAAAATACTGTCTGAGTCCTTCCCAGCCAACCGCTCCGTGAGGTTCTAGTATAACATTATGCCGTTCGTACACACTTTTGATAGTTTCTCTAGTTGTTTCATCAGTAACACTAACAGCAAACATATCTTCTTTAAGGCTTACCAGGCGCGGTTTTTTAACGATTTCACCATTTTCGTTCATAACACCACCATATAGGGCAACAATGCGTGCCATATTACTAGGGTGCCCAACATTCATTGCGCTCGAAATGCTATTTTTTGAAGGAATGATAGTCTTATATTTGCCTGAAGCAAAATATACAGGAACTTCATCGTTGGCATTGGTGGCAATAACAAATTTTTTAACAGGCAAGCCCATTTTCATGGCCAATAGCCCACCCATTAAATCACCAAAATTACCTGATGGAACCGAAAAAATAATCTTTTCATCTTTGTTGATGTCGCAAAGCCTTGAATAGGCATAGATATAATAAACCGATTGGGGAAGCAACCTTCCTATGTTTATCGAATTCGCAGACGAGAGGTTTAAATACTCCAGTTCAGGATCGTTAAAGGCTTGTTTTACCAAGGCCTGGCAGTCGTCAAATTTTCCTTCTAACGATAGAATTTGCACATTCTTATCCAAGGTGGTCATTTGTTTCCGCTGGCGTGGAGAGACTTCCTTTTCGGGAAAAAGCACAGCAATATCAATATTGTTCAAACCATAAAATGCATTTGCCATAGCGCTTCCTGTATCACCAGATGTGGCAGTAAGGATCAACATGTTGCGGTGTTCTTTGTTTAAAAAGTACTGCATCAGCTGACCCATCATCCTGGCTGCAAAATCTTTAAAAGAAGCTGTTGGCCCCTGATCAAGGCGCATAATGAATTTCTTTTCATATACACGTTCAAGGGGAACTTCGAAATTATAAGCCTCTTTTGTCATTTTCTTCAATTCATCAGAAGGAATAGTTTCCCCTAAAAACTTAGACAAAACATCAAATGCTATCTCATGGTATTCTTTGTGCTTATAAGAAGCGAGTTCATCAACAGAAAGTGTAGGGATTATCTCGGGCATATACAATCCACCATCGGGGGCCAACCCTTTTAGCAATGCCTCTGAGAAATTCACCTTAGGAGCTTTCAGGTTTGTTGAATAATATTTAATATCTGGCATATCTAAGTTTTACATTAAACCATTTAAATGATCGAGCTCTTTTGGCCCAAAATTAATTAAAGATTCTATTTTAAGGTCAGTAAAATCAAATCGGGTTTCATTCAGTTGATTTTTTTCAAGGACTGACACTACTTTCATCCGGGCAGCTTTAGCAGCAATCATGCCATTAAAGGAATCCTCAAAGGATACTGAGTAAACAGGATCGATCTTAAGTTTTTTGCAGGCAGATATATATATTCCCGGATGAGGTTTGCCAAATCTTTCAAAATCCATGGAATAAACAAGGTTGAAATATTTTTTCAGGTTGAATTTGTCGATAATGGATTTGATGTGTGCCATTGAAGAGCCAGATGCAATACCTATGGGCAAGTACATCGATTTCCAGAATTCAAGGACTTCTATTACACCTGGCATCAGTTCACCTTCTTCTTTTAATAAACTGAGGGCAAGGTTGTTTAACTCCTGTGTGAGCAGGGCCTGTTCTTTATCCGGAGCATCTATTCTTTTATACCAATACTCAACAGCTTCGAAAGATGCCAGACCTTTTGTATACATATTGCATTCTTCATGGGTGATTTCAAGTCCAACACTTTTCATAACCTCAATTTCGGCCTTTTGCCATAAAGGTTCTGAGTCTACTATCGTTCCATCAAAATCGAAAACAACTCCTTCAACTTTCATTGCTTAATCAAACTATTAACTTATTATGATACACGTTCATCATGATAACAAACAAACATTGATGTTTGCACAGCACTCAAATTGGCATTAAACATTTACTACCCTGATTATATCAGCAAATACTCCGGCAGCTGTAACATCGGCACCGGCTCCATACCCTCTGATAACCATAGGGGCCTCATGGTACCGCTCTGTAGTTAAAAGGAGAATGTTGTTACTGCCTTCAAGGGGATAGGCCGGATGCAACATGTCTACAGTCTGTAAGCTGACTTTTGCAATGCCATTATCCAAACTGGCAATAAAACGCCATTTTAATCCTTTTGCTACCAGTTCCTTTCTTTTCGATTCGAAGCTGGAATCATATTCCTTCACATTTTTCCAAAAGTCTTCCAATGTGCCTTCAAAACATTCATCAGGAAGAAAAGGTTCAATTTGAATATCTTTCTGTTCAATAGGGTAGCCGGCTTCTCTACCTAGAATGATCAGTTTTCTGACAACATCAATACCACTCAGGTCAATTCTTGGGTCAGGCTCGCTATACCCCATGTCTTTTGCCATTTTTATTGCCTGGCTTAAAGGGATTTCTTCGCTTAGGGTATTGAACAAAAAGTTCAAGGTTCCTGATAGCACAGCCTCCATTTTCAGAATTTTATCACCGCTTCGGCTTAAGTCGTTGATGGTGTTGATAATAGGTAGTCCTGCTCCAACATTGGTTTCATACATAAATTTCACATTATGCTTCAGGGCTGTCCTTTTTAGTGATTTATACAATTCATATTCCGAAGAACAGGCAACTTTATTTGCAGTAACAATTGAAGCAAAGTTGTTTAACACCTTGCTGTATAATTTAGCAACCTTTTCATCGGCTGTACAATCTACAAATACACTGTTCCTTAAATTCAGGTCGGGTATGGCATCGATATACTTTTCAAGGTCTGTTGGCTGCCCCCTGTCAATCTCCTCCATGTAATTGTTGAGGTCAATCCCATCTGCATTAATGGCCATTTTTTGGCTTCTGGCAATCCCTACAATATTTACTTTAACATTGTGGTCTTCCATCAGGTGTTGTTGCTGTTGTTTTATTTGCGAAATTAAACTACCCCCAACTGTGCCAACACCAACTAAAAACAGATGCAATTCTTTGTAGTGGCTTAGAAAGAATCCTTCATGAATCACGTTCAAGGCCTTTTTAAGGCTATGTTTGCTGATAACAACAGAAATGTTCAGCTCAGAAGAACCCTGCGCAGTGGCTATAGCACTGATGCCATTTCGTCCTAAAGCCCTAAATAGCGTGGCCGAGATGCCCGGGGTGTTTTTCATTTGTTCCCCAACAATGGCTATAATGGATAACTCCTTCTCCACTAAAATGTTAATTTGTTCTTCAATCTGCAGTTCTGTTTCAAAAGCTTTCTCAATATATAGAACAGCCCTTTCTGTATCTTCTGGTGATATTGCAAACGTGATCGAATATTCAGATGAAGCTTGTGTAATTAAAATAACATTCACATTTGCATCAGCCAAAGCTTTAAAAAGTTTGGAAGATGTGCCCCTCACACCAACCATTCCGGCTCCTTGTAGGGTAATCAGGTCTACATCGTCTATGGATGAAACACCTTTAATGGACGACCCGTTTGTGTCTATACTCGATTTTTCCTCGATAATAGTCCCTGGCGAATCAGGATTGAATGTGTTTTTTACTCGAATAGGAATCTTTTTGTTCAATACCGGGTGTACAGTAGGAGTGTAAACCACTTTAGCGCCAAAATGCGAGAGTTCCATTGCCTCGCTATACGATAATGATTCAATTGCAAAGGCTTTGCTCACTTTTCTTGGGTCAGCAGTCATAAAACCATCCACATCGGTCCAGATTTCAAGAACTTCAGCATTCATTGCAGCAGCTATTATTGCCGCTGAATAGTCAGACCCGCCTCTTCCAAGGATCGATGTTTCGCCATGATCTGTTGAAGCTATAAAACCAGTAACCAGGTTTATGCCCGATGCATTTCCGAATTTGTCTTGTATGGCTTTGTTTGTTTTGCTGAAATTTACTTTTCCTTGCAGATAGTTATCGTCAGTAAAAATAAATTCACGACCATCATTTAAACTTGCATTTTCAAAAGCAAAGTATATGATTTCAGCTGACATTAATTCGCCATAGCTTAAAATGTGGGCATGAGATTTTGCATCCAGGTTTTTAGTGGATGCAACATCCTTAAGTAGTTTCTCGATTTTGTGTTTGTAAGTGTCAATAGTTGCAAGTACTGTTGCTGTTTCGGAGGTAGGTTTAAGGTTTTCAGCAACTGTTTTATAAGAATCAACTATATCGTTTAGCACAGCGACAAATTTTTTGTTGTTTGTTGCGGCCAATTTAGCTGTTGTTTCAAGTTTGTCGGTAATGCCATGAAAGGCTGATACTACAACAACAACAGGATCGTCCTGCTTTTCAATAATGGACATCACCTGTTTTATTTTCTCAGGTGAGTCTACTGATGAACCTCCGAATTTCAGTACTTTCATTTCTTAGAAAAGATTTAATTTAATTGCGATTGCGAAAATAAGCATATTTGGATAAATCCCTATGTTTATAGATGTCAAAAAGGGGGCTATTGACCCCCTTTTAAACATTCTTAGTTTTTTAAACTATGCACTTTCAGTGGGGATTGCCCTGTCTACCTTTTTGATGAGTCCTTGCAGGACTTTTCCCGGACCTACTTCCGTAAAGGACGTTGCTCCGTCAGCCAACATTTGTTTAACTGTTTGGGTCCAGCGGACTGGTGCGGTCAATTGTGTTTTAAGGTTTTCTTTAATTTCTTCCGGATTACTAATTGCTGATGCTGTTACATTTTGGTAAATAGGACAAACAGGTTTACTAAAGACTGTATTATCAATAGCTGCAGCTAGTTCAACTTTGGCTGGATCCATTAATGGTGAATGAAATGCTCCACCAACAGGGAGTTTTAGAGCTCTTTTTGCACCTAAAGCAGACATTTTTTCAATAGCCAGGTCAATTCCAGGCAAAGTTCCTGAAATTACAATTTGTCCAGGGCTATTATAATTTGCAGGAACAACTACTTCATCAATTTCAGTACAGGCTTTTTCAACAATTTCATCATCAAGACCTAAAATAGCAGCCATTGTTGAAGGGGTGATCTCACAGGCTTTCTGCATAGCTTGAGCTCTGGCAGAAACCAGTTTCAACCCATCTTCAAAAGCCATTGCACCAGCAGCAACCAAGGCCGAAAATTCACCAAGTGAATGCCCTGCAACCATGTCGGGTATAAAACTGTCGCCCAGCGTTTTTGCTAAAATAACTGAGTGTAGGAATATTGCAGGTTGAGTAACTTTTGTCTGTTTCAGGTCTTCTTCTGTTCCTGAAAACATTAATGCCATGATATCAAATCCAAGAATACTGTTTGCTTGTTCAAATAATTCTTTAGCCAGGGCAGAATTATCGTACAGGTCTTTTCCCATACCTGTAAATTGAGCTCCCTGACCAGGAAAAACATATGCTTTCATAATTAATTTCAAGTTAAAATGAAGCTGCAAAGGTAAAAAAATCCCTGAAGTTCCAATATTCCTTTTCAAAGTCGTTCCAAACCACTAAACAAAAGGCTATTCTTAGTTAGCGGATTATTTTTTCTTTGTTTTGAATAACCACTCCTTAGCATCGTCCAGTTTAGAAAAAATATTAATTTCGCTTTCTATTATATTTTCCATAATAAGTTCAATTGAAAGACTTCCAAAAGAATTTTCAGGACAGAGGAAGGCCACTTTTTTAATTTTGCCATTTCTTAAAGAAGGTATTACCTCCTCATTTATCCATTGAAGATCTTTGTGTTTGATAATTGTAATTTTTGATGTGTCAAATAAAATGCCGGCAACATCATATTTTTTACAAGCACTAACTAGCTGTTCAGTAAAGATTTTGATTTTGTCAGATTCCATGAAACCATCTACGGCAAGGTAGATGTATTTCCTTTCTTCTATCCATTTTATGCATGCTTTTTCAGAATTGTAAATAGTCATAATTTATGAGTGTGAAATTTTAAAACCTGGTTTGATTCTATTCAAGCTTACTAGGATTAAGAGCTGAACACCCGGTTGTTAGCCTTACCAAGTTCTTTAAATAGTGTTGTTGCATTGCATTCTGATAATTTTATCAAAAGCTTTAGAGATAGGTGCTCTTGTAAGGTCTGTGGACTGGCAAGTGCTATTTTCTGTACAGCAAACCCCTTGATAAACCGACAAACATAGTTTACTATACAAGAAAAACCGGTAGCTTTCACTTGAGTAACCATTGAACTGTCGACAAGTATCCTGGCTGGCTTGTTTTTTGCCAATAAGTCAATATATACTGTAGGGCGTTTTTTAGGTGGGGTTAATTCTGGGGGCTCTTCGAATGTCAACAACAAGAATTGTTTGTCCTTGAAATGTATAAGCTTTACCTCCCTTGATCTAATTATATCCATCCTTTTAATATCTGCCTATATTGAAAATAATTATAAGGCTTGGCAGGAAAAAGAATGAAACCAAATACTTTAATTATATACGTCTAAAAGTAAATCTTGTTGTTTTTTTAACGGTGTTTTTAATGAATGTTTTATGCTTTGTGATGAAACTTAATTATTTAATGGCTAATCTAAATTATAAAAAAGGTTTAGCATTAGAAATCGAGAAAGATAAGGTTGTAGAAATTGGTTGCAGTGATGTTGTAATGAAACCAATAAATAATGGCTTTTTTTGATAAAATTGCTTTCTTATTCCTGGGAAATTATAAGGAGGAATACTTCAACATGCATTTGTTGGCAAAAAAAAGAGGGGACCTTTTAGAGCCCCCCCCCTTTTTTTTGTCATGAAAAATAAATTATTTCACTTCTACATCATGTACTGGTATTTCAACCTTTGCTTTTTTTGGTACTGAAACAGTTAAGATTCCATTCTCGTGTTTTGCTTCAATAGAACCTGCCTCAATATTTTTTGGAAGTTCAAATGAACGCTCAAATCCTCCTTTGGTGAATTCCTTTTTTAAATATTTAGGCTGATCTTCTTTTTGCTCCTCAGCTTTGTGCGAGACTGTAATTACATTATTGTCAACTGCAACTTTCAGATCTTCCTTTGAAAATCCCGGAACCGAATACTCGAGCGTGTAATTGTTTTCATCCTCAATAATATTGACGGCCGGACTAGAAGAATTGTTTTCTAGCCTTCCTCCCCAAAATTCATCGTTTAATAGGTCGTTTGCTAAATTTGGAAATCTGTGGTATCTTACTAAATGTGCCATACTATTTATTTTTATTGGTTATTATTAATTTCTTGTGAATCATTGGTTGATTGAAGTTGTTATTTGATTTTTATTTGTTTGTTTACAGCAACACTTTCTTTGGTTTTTGCTATTTCAATATCAAGCACACCATTGGTGTAAGCTGCACTTATTTTGGTTTTGTCAGCATTTTCCGGAAGTTCAAACTTTTTGGTGAATGTTCCATATTGAAACTCATGTTGCAGGTATACCTTTTCATCTGAGCTTTGTTCTTTTTTGCTTGAAATGGATAGTTTATTGCCGTCGAGGCTTATTTTAAAATCCGATTTGTCCATTCCCGGAGCAGCAAGGCTAATGACATATGCTTTCTTGTTTTCGACAATGTTTGTCGATGGCTTGCTGTATGTGCTGGCATGATTTGATTCGGGACGAGTGCTGAAGAAAAGATCATTCAGCAGGTCGTTTGGATAAATACTCCTTTTGCAAGCT
Organism: Bacteroidales bacterium; assembly: GCA_050295515.1. Lineage (GTDB taxonomy): Bacteria > Bacteroidota > Bacteroidia > Bacteroidales > UBA10428 > UBA10428. Next base: position 51,040 of record JBNKPU010000156.1, read on the forward strand.
AATGTTGTTGGTCTCATTTTAATGTCCTCCGTATTTTTGTTTTGTATTATTTGTTATTGATTGACACATAAGATTCAATTTACATGCCAGTCAAACAAATAGGACATATTGACAGTTTTGTTAAATAATAGAATGACAAAATGGCATTATTGTGTATATCTTTTACAATAAAAGGCAGGTTTAATATCTGAAAAACTTTATTAAAAATTTCAATTGCATGGCTTAAACTGCAGAAACAGGTTGTGGGAAAATAGGTGCAAGATTTACAATTCTTTGCCTTAAAAAATTCGCTAGCCAGAAAAGCATTGTTATCTTTGCATAATCACCAACTTTATTTAGATGAATTCCAAGATAGCATTTTTGCTACCTATTGCATCAATAATTTACCTGCTGGACACCTTATTAAAAAAAAGGTTTAAAGTATATTTTAAAATGCCGCTTGCAACCCTTGCGCTTTCGGTTGTTGTTTTTGATGCTTTTGTTTCACTGGTTTTTTATGTGAATTGTCTGGATGCGGGTTACAGATTTGGGAATGTTAATTGTATAGGTTGGATCTATCCTACCCTCGATTTTCAGATAATGGCTGTTATATCACTAATAATGTTGTTGTTAGCGATGTGGGGCATGCTTAAAAAATGGGGGAGAAAAAATTATTATTTTTTAGGTTCAACAGTGCTTTATTTGGGGGTGTTTGCACGCTTGTTCTTGCTTGCCGGAGCTGCACAAGCAATGGCAATTGCAGATACATCCAGCAATCCAATAGTCTTTGAAATATTCTCTGTAGTAGTGGTTTACGGTCTGGTTTCAGCCTCAATATATTTTTGTGTTTTCGTTCTAGGTATTTTCAGACCTCGAACTCTTCCCCAACAGCAGGGATAGATATGTTGTTAAAGCCTTTGTCCATTAGATAATCTTTGTATTTCTGCTGAACTGTATATTCGCCATGTACAAGGAATATTTTCTGGATCTTTTCCGTATCCTGGCACATCAGGTAATCGCCCATTTCTTTATAGTCACCATGTCCACTAAAAGAATCTATACGTTCAATCCGTGCCTTAACAGGATATGTGTTGCCATGGATAGAGACTTCATTATCGCCTCTTAGTATTTTGGCGCCTAAGGTCGAGGGCGCACAATAGCCGACTGCCAAAACGGTGTTGTTTGGATTGGAAATAGCATTGGCCAGATGGTGTTTTACCCT
>JBNKPU010000157.1:0-24156 GCA_050295515.1 Bacteroidales bacterium
AAAACAGGGACAACTGTTAAAAAACAACATTAAACCCGAAATATGCATTAGAAAATCTATTACATATTGAAATTGCTTCAATATAAGTCGTTTCACTTACTTGTTTCGGTTATTCATACACACTTTATTTTTATTGCATTCATGAACTCCCTATGGTCGGTTCACCATAGTGGAGCTATGATTCATCTCACCAAGTCCTTCTATTTTTGCACTTTCAACCTTCATAACGACATTCTAATGCATAATCCGTGTTAAAGTTCAACAAGCAGATTTAATTTATCATTTCATACATTCTGTTCTATTATCAAAGCTCAATCTGGAATTTTCCTTTTTTTCTGCTGTAAAAAGCGTTCTGTTATCTCTTAACAATCGCAGATGCGGCAGGGTATATGGTTTAATATTAATCCCAGTGCGTTACTTTGGGCTAAAATAATGCAAGTCCTACAGGCCTTACTACTTATTAAAAAACAACTTTAGATATATTTTACTTTTAGTCCAGCATTCGTTACGAAAGAGAGAAAGACTGCAAATGGCATTATTTCTGCTAAACACATCACTTGTTTTTGGTAGCAGCAGCAGAATATTTTTTTAAATATATCTGGTGCATCAGTACAGCTTCAAACTTATTAATGCTTTTAGCACCTCCTAAAAATTCTGCTTCAATAAATGCTTTGCAGGCTTTCTCCAAAACCTGGCATACAACAAAAGCTTCGTCCATATCACGGCCGATACATACGGCTCCATGATTGGCCATTAAGGCTGCCATTCGACCTTTAAGTGCTTTTACTGTTTTAGTGACTATCTTCTTTGTCGAAGGCAAAGCATAAGGTGCCACACGCACAGTAGGTCCAATGATCTGTGCCATATCATCGAGGATAGGAGGCACTTCCCTGCGGGCTGCAGCACAGGTAGATGCATTCATTTGATGGGTGTGGATAACCGCGTTTATACCCTTACGTGTTTTATATATCTCTGAATGCAGCTTATGCTCCGACGAAGGTTTTATGCTCCCTTCATATTTCGAAGTGTGTATATTGACCAATACAATATCGTCTATTGTAAGGTCTTCATATATACGTCCACTGGGTGTGATCAGCATATGGTCATCATCAACCTTAACGCTTACATTACCCCAGGTGCGGGCTACCAGTCCTTCATTGACCAGTTTCATCCCGGCTTCGATCACTTGTTTCTTATGTTGTTCTAAATTGTCCATGATAACTTGTATTAAGCTCTATTCAATATATTTTTTTCAAGAAGTTGATGCTACTCATGATTAATTTATCTTGCTGAGCTATGCCACCGCTATAGCTTTAGGCAGCACGCTGTAGTAAATTCTGTTCAATCATTATGCAGGCTGAATCTTGAAAGATTAATATTCTTATACGTCTTTCTCAGACTGAAATATATTTCCTGATAGGTTTTAAACAGGGTATCAAAGACTTCTTTTTTCTCAGGCTGTGGAACAAATACCTTGTCGACATGAATGAATTCTGAAGTCTCTGAAAAATCCTTGAATACTCCAGCACCAACAAATGCACACGTTGCAGCCCCAATAGCACCAGCCATTTTGGGTTCGGAAGTTGTCTCAATTTGCTTTCCTGTTATGTTGGCAATGTTCTGCATCCATTTCTCGTTTACCGAACCTCCTCCAATTGCTCTTATGGTATTTGTTTCGAATCCAAAATCACGTTGGAAATTCTCAAGGATCCACCTCAGGTTATAACCAATACCTTCCAAAAGAGCTTTTACCATATGTCCGCGATTATGTTCAAGGCTCAGGTTAAAGATTGTACCACGGGTTGTGGTTGAGCTAACTGGGCAACGTTCGCCCAAAAGCCAAGGGGTAAATATTAAATGATCGGATCCGTCAGGAATGCCTTCAGTTTCAGAGTCGATAAAATTGTAGATGTTTGCGATTTTTGGATCGGCTTTTTCGAGCTTGTAGAACTTATCGATCAACCAGTCGAAATTAGATCCGGCTGACTCTGTAATTCCTACAAGCAGGTTCATTGCAGGATCTGCACTTTGCAGGCAAAAGGCTCCGTTTTTATGCTTCAGGTTTTTAGAGGTGGTAATGCCTGCCCATGCAGAGGTTCCTAAATAGATGTGGGATTTACCTTCCCCGTTGGCGCCTGATCCTATCGCAGCACTTTGTGTGTCGTCGCATCCTCCAAAAATCCCAATGGTTTCAGGCAGGTTTAATTCATGAGCAGCTTCCGGGGTCAAGGTGCCTACCAAATCGGTTGACCTCACCAGTTTTGGGAGTTTACAAAGGTCAATTCCGGCACCTTTAAAAACCAACCGTTCCCAGTCTTTCTTTTTGAGGTTAAAGCCATAGGAACAAGCTCCTGACCATTCAAAAACCTTTTGTCCGGTAGCTTTAAATTTTAAGTAGCCATTAACATCAACGATGGTATCGGCCTCATTATAAACATCAGGTCTGTTTTCTTTCAGCCACCTTAGCTTGGGGATAACATCCTTACCTGTTATTTCAACACCGATTAGTTTTTTGAAAATTTTCTTTCCGCCCAATTTTCTCATGAGCCACTGCGCTTGTTCTTCGGCTCTGCCATCAACCCATGTAATGTTGGGGTGCAATAACTTCCCTTCTTTATCAAGAGGGATTATTCCCATGGCCTGTGTTGAAAATACTATACCAACAATATCGCTTGTGTCAACTTTGTTGAGGAAACCAATTTTGCGGGTGTTTTCAACTATTCCATTCCAATAGTTTTCAGGATTCTGTTCGACCCATCCTGGGTTTGGGTATTGAAAGGAGTAGGGAGAAACCTCGTTGGCCAAGACTTTTCCTGTATTGCTTACCAGTGCTGTTTTTACCGAGCTGGTCCCTACATCGTGCGATATGACATATTTGTTCATTGGCGCAGACTATTTAACACCTTCAATGTTCTGAAATACCTTTTCAAATCGAGCCAATGCATCGTCAATGATTTCATCTGTATCTGCCATGCTTGTGTACATACGGCTTCCTGCCAGAGTAACAAGCCCTTCGGCCATATAAGCTGCACCCATTTCTTCCATCATGTGTTTGCGGGATTTTATCTCTTTAAGCGCTTTTGGAAGCTTCCAAGGCTTTTTAAAATTGATGTCAACAAATAGAACTGCCGATGTCTCGAGATGAACAATAGACCCCTGGTTGTAAACAACAAAAGGCAGTTCGTATTTCTTGATTAGTTTATTTAATCCTTTGGTTAACCTGTCACCAGCTTTTCCTGCTTTGGCACAGGCATCGTTTTTTTCAATTTCCAGCAAGGTGTAATACCCTGCTGCCGAACTTAATGGGTTGGCAGCCATAGTACCTCCTACCATAGCCCTTTTCTTGGCACCTTGTATGCCGGCAGCCAAATATGACATATACTCACGTTTTCCACCCAGTCCTCCGGCCGATGGATAACCACCTGCTACAACTTTACCAAAGACTGTCAGATCTGGCAATACATTGTAGTATCCCTGGGCCCCGGACAATCCGATCCTAAATGCAGTAACCACTTCATCGAAAATCAACAATGCTCCGTATTTGGTGCAAAGTTCCCTCACTTTGGCATTGTAGTCAAAATTAACCGGGCGGGTTCCACTTTCAGTACCAACCGGTTCGAGTATTACAGCAGCTGTACCACCTCTTAGCCTGTTCCAGCGCAGCTTTCTTTCTAATGCATTAATATCATTGGGATAGACTTCTTGTGTATGCCTGGTGCTTGCTTTTGGAATTCCATGAGCATCAAACCTTCCGGTACGGGGAACACGCATGCCATATACCATTTGATCGCTCCAGCCATGATAGGCTCCTCCAATCTTGATGATCTTTTTCTTTCCTGTAGCCAGCCTGGCCACACGTATCGAAGCCATTACCGCTTCGGTTCCACTACCAAGCATCCTGAACAGCTCAACTGAAGGCACATGCCTACAGATAAATTCAGCGATCTTAAGCTCATATTCGTGAAATAGTCCTGTCGAGGGGCCACATTCATTGATTACCTGTATAGCCTTTTCTTTTACTGTTGGATTGTTGCTACCCAGAACTGTTGGTCCGCCAGCCTGCAGAAAATCGATGTATTTATTTCCATCAAAGTCGTAGAGGTAGGCTCCTTCTGCTTTTGTGAAGACAAGAGGAAAAGGGTAGTTAAAGGCAAGGTTATGCTGAACTCCCCCAGGAATATATTGCTGGGCTGTAGTGATCATTGTTTTGGATTTGGAACATGTTTTTTCAAAATGATCCAGGTAAGCCTGCATTTTATCCCGTTCCACAGGGCGTATTGGCTGATTGACCAGGTTGTCAAGCTTGCTGTAAACCTCTTTTACATTGTGATATTCGCTTATCGAAAAATTAGAACTGCTCATAGGATTACTTGTTTAAATGTTCTTGTTTAATAAGGCTTTAAAAGGCCTTAGCCACCTATATTGTTTTTTGTAAGGTGGATAACGAAATGGAAAGTCAGGTTTTAATTTTTTATGGATGCTTTTAAAATGACTAAAGGTTTCAAAAGATGCTTTACCATGGTATTGTCCAATACCACTATGCCCAACACCTCCAAAGGGTAGGTTTTTATTCACATAGTTGAGCAGGGTGTCGTTGATGCAAACATTGCCGGCTGATATGTTTCTCAAGTAATGTCGGATTTCCTTTTTGGAGTTCGAGAAAATATAGGCGACTAAAGGTTTCTCCCTCGATTTAATTGCTTCAAGCACTTCATTGCCATCCTTGTAAGTTATTATAGGCATGATTGGTCCAAAAATCTCATCCTGCATTAATGGTGTACTGTTCGATTCAGGGAGAATAAGTGTGGGAGAGATAAAAAGTTCCTCTTGTGAGATTTCGCCTCCAAAGACTATCTTTCCCTGGGTCAAATAGCTACGTAGGCGGTCAAAATGCTTTCTGTTGATTATATGTGTATAGTCTTTGTTTTTATTTTGAAGAAATTGTTCAGTATGCTGTTTAAATGAAAAGATGAAAGATTCAAGATCATCTTCATGCAACATAATATAATCAGGAGCAACACAAGATTGCCCTGCATTGAAGAATTTGCCCCAGGCCAAACTTTTAGCAGCTTTCTGAATGCTATAGCTTCTTGTAATAATAGCAGGACATTTGCCCCCCAATTCGAGCGTAACCGGGGTAAGGTTTTCAGCAGCTTTTTTCATGACTTCTTTACCAACTGTTACACTTCCGGTAAAAAAGATATAATCGAACCTGAGATTAAGCAGTTTTTTAGATACCTCGGCATCTCCCTGTTGAACACTCACATGTTCTTGCTGGAAGACTTCTGTTAAAAGCTCTTTTAACAATTGCGAGGTTTGGGGAGTATATTCCGAGGGTTTAAGAATAACAGTGTTTCCTGCTGCAATCGAACCAACAAGTGGAGATAAACATAAATCTAAAGGGTAATTCCAGGGAGAAATAATTAATACCTGACCGTATGGTTCGGGCAAAACCGAAGCTTTAGATGGAAAAGTAAGGATTGGACTGCCCATCCGTTTTTGCTTGCTCCATTTTTTTAATTTGGAGATCGAATTGTCAAGTTCATGCATGATACCCATGAATTCGCCTAGAAATGCTTCCTCAAGAGGTTTGTTGAGGTCTGATTTTAGGGCTTCATAGATCTGGTGCTCATTTAAGATGAGAACTTTTTTTAGTTTTTTTAGCTTTTCCAACCGGCTTTGGACAGTAAGGGTTTTTCCTAAAGCAAAAAAAACCTTCTGAGCAAGGAGGGTTGAATTGAGAGTCTCCATAAATTTAATTATTAAAGCCTGACAAATATAAGAATATTAACTTATAAGAACAATGACTGGTTTGAATAAAATGACTGGCAGTCATTTTATTTATTGTTTGTTTTCATATCTTTGTCCCCAAGTATTACGATATGGGAATTGCAGAACGTAAAGAGAAAGAAAAGCAAAAACGCCGCAATGCTATCCTTAAAGCCGCAGAAAAAATATTTTTCGGTAAAAATGGCGACAAGGGTACAATGGATGATGTTGCAGCTAAAGCAGAACTCAGCAAAGGAACTTTATACCTGTATTATAAGAACAAATCTGACTTGCTGTATGCTATTGCTGGTAAAGGGGTGGAAAACCTTGCCCTTTATTTACAAAAAATTAAAGTTGGGGATAAAACAGGAAAGGAACAGCTCTCTGAACTGGGCGATGAGTTCGTGAGGTTTGTGGAAGATTACCCAAAGCATTTTGAATTGATCTTGCGTTTTGAGTTAACAGATAATTCTCAGGATGCAAATGGCAGTATGTTTTTAATGGATCCTGCCTTGGATGTACTAAGGGAAGTTATTGTTAATGGACAGGAGGATGGTTCCATAAGAACTGATTTATCTCCCAATGAGATAGTAATTATACTCTGGTCGCAAATGTTGGGCTTACTACAAAATATCCTAAACCAGGAAAGGTATATCAATCACTATAAAATAGAGCTGAGCAAAGTAATTAAGGGGCATTATCGTATAATAATGAAAGGGCTTGCTACGGGGTAAATGTTGATGGGTCTGGCTATGCTATTCTTTGGCTAATTCTTTTTGAATTTTTCTTTGTTTTATTTCTACTCCTTTGTTGAGCTTGATTTGAATAATACGGTGCCTAAGAAAAATAATGGTGAAACTTATGGACATCATGAATAAATCAATTTTCAACCACAAGGGCCATGGAATATAATAGTGCCCAAATACATTGTATATTGGATATAACAAGGATACTCCACCAGAAATGCCATCCATAAAAACATGCAGTACAATGGCTAACCAGAAAAATAACACAAAAACCAGGAGGTTTTTCTTTAACACTTTTTTTGCTACAAGGTAAATAATAGGCAAAACACCTATTAAAAACCATATGGTATGCGTCCAACTAGACAGCCTGGCTTGTCTGCTCATATGAGGCCATAGAAGATCGGGCAATGTCCCTGCCAGTGCAATGAAAAACAATTGCCAGCCGCTAAATAGAGGTTTTCTATTTGAGATAACCCTGAATATATCTGTAATACTTGCCGCAACTAAAGGCAGACAGGCGTGGGTTCCAAGATACATAACCTGTAAGATTTAAAAATTTTACTCATCGGTCTGCAAGTTAACTGTTCTCAGTCATAGATACATAAATCTGACAGTAAAATATGAACAGGTTACAGCTATTCGATATATTTGTGAAATCTTTAATATCACAGAAATATGTTATTGCTTTTTGAAGAGTTAGATCCAGTTCAGAAAATATATCATTTTGTTTTTTTTAGGAATTCTTGTCCATTGATAGTGTAACCAGTTACATTCCCCTGATCATCTTTGTGGAATTTGTTTTCTCCCTGCAAACCTGGTATAAAAAAATCGACTTCAGAGGAAAAATATACATCGTAAAGTTTATTTTGATAGTTTAAAAGTAACTGGTTACCGGCAATAGTGATTGCAATTGGATCGCCCTTTAGCATGTAAATGCCTGTATATGTTTTCAATATAGAAGTTGGTAAATCAACTGTTTTTTTCATCTCAGGCGTGTAAAAATCTTTCCATTTATAGACAAAGGCAATACTGTTTATGATTTCATCCAGAATTGCACCAGAATCCGAATTGAGCATAATAGCAAGCCCCTTGCCTTCTTCAAGGCTTCCATAATATTTACACCTGAATCCCTCATTGCCACCTGAATGATTAAAATAAACAGAGCCATTTCTATTATCAATAAAAACCCCTAATGCAGAAAAACCACCATAATAGGGTGTGAGTCTTTTTTCTGTCATGTCTTGGGAGAGGACTTTATTGGATTTCCCTTGGTACGACAATTGGGTTTCTATGATATATTGGCATAAATCGGTCGGATTTGTCCATAAGCCTGCTGCAGCTTGTTCGGGATAAATATGGTATTTGCCATATATTGGTTTTTTGTCTGAGCGGTAGGCTGTTGCCAATTGATTTTTGATGGTCGATGCTGGTGGCTGTGTGTATGAGCTGTTAAGCATACCCATTGGTTTCAAGACTTCTTGCCACATAAGCTTATCGTAGGGCTGTTTGGTAATATCCATTAATATTTGCTGAGAGATCATTGTTCCCCCTCCAGAATATTGCATTTTAAGTCCGGGTTCAAACTGAGACCTTATGGCTTCTGTATTTGCAGAGTTTTTACCATCGAGAATATCGCTTATTGATGGGATTGGTTTGTCTTGTCCATAACCTGGGAAGCCATGCACAGTTAATCCTGCAGTATGGCTTAAGAGTTGATTCAGTGTGATTTTTTTATTATTTGATTTTTTGTCATAGGTGAATTGCCAAGACTTCAGGTATTCATTAATATCGGTATCTAAATCAAGCTTTCCTTCCTGTACAAGTTTTAATACACCTACACCATTAAGTGATTTGCTGATAGATGCTGCCTGAAAAAGGGTTAGGGGTGTAACTGGACGTTTTTCTGCGGTGTCGGCCCAGCCATAGCCTTTTGACCATTCAATTTTATAATCATTAACAATGGCAATACTTAGTCCCTTTATGCCATAAAAATCCATACGTTCAGACAAATTCCATTTTATGGTATCTTCGGTTTGTACCCATGGCATTAAACTGTTTTCGACTTTTTTTATCCTGTCTTCAATATCTGAAGAATAGACTGCGGTTTGTCCAGTAAGATCCTGGATTGCGAACAGGCAGTAAAATGTTATGCCGGCAAGGAATAAATGTTTCATTTGTGAGGGTATTGTTTGAATTGTTCTTTTATTTCAAGCTTTTGTGTGGTTAAACAAAAACTCTGCGAACCTCTGTGTTTTATATAGTACAACTTTGTGTACAGTAATTTATGGAACTTTTCTGTAACGCTAAGTTACACAAAGTGTCGTAAAGGTAAGTTTTCAAAATCCATCTGTAATTGTTGCTGTAAAATATTGCCCTATTGTGATATAACAATTGTTAAGATGCACCTATGCAATATACTTGGAAAAGAAGTTGCTCTATTGTATGAGGATAATATGAATACCAGTTATTATAACCATTTAGTGGGTTTTGAGAGATTAACTCTAAGGCTTTGGAATATATGTCTGTCAATTTGAGTTTAATGGACAGGTCAAGAAAGTTAAGCTCATTTACCAATGGGCAGTGCTAAACAGTATTGTGTCAAACAAAAATCAGGTAATTGAAAATTAGGCCTACGATTATTATTCCGATTGCCACAACTCCAATAAAAACAGCAATCAATTGCCATTTTAAAACTTTCTTGAGAATGATTATTTCCGGTAGCGATAATCCTATAACCGACATCATAAAGGCTAAGGCAGTGCCCAGGGTGACCCCTTTTTCAATTAATACACTTACAATAGGGATTATGCCTGCAGCATTCGAATACAATGGAATACCCACAGCTATAGCCAATGGAACCGAATACCAGTTTTGTGCCCCTAAAACATTTGCCAGAAAATCGTCTGGAACAAATCCATGAGCTCCAGCACCTATTGCTATGCCTGCCAGAATGTAAACCCATATTTTTCCTACAATTTCTTTCACAGCATCAAATCCGGTGTCAATTCGCTCACTAAAGGCGGGTTTGTCTTCCATTAAATCCTGTTGTTGCGATTTAACCTGGTATACCCAATCTGCAACATACTTTTGTAGTTTTAGCTTCTCAAGGGCAAACCCGGCTATAATGGCCAAGGTTAGTCCTGTAAGGATATATATGATTGCCACTTTCCAACCGAACAAACTAATGAGCAGAACTAAGGCTACTTCGTTAATCATAGGTGCTGCTATCAAAAAAGAAAAAGTAACTCCAATAGGTATTCCGGCTTCGACGAACCCGAGGAACAGTGGAATAGCAGAACAGGAACAAAACGGGGTGACAATACCCAGTACAGACGCCATGATGTTGCTGATAAACAAAGGTTTCCCTTCGAGGTACATTCTTGTTTTTTCAGGTGAAAAGAAGGACCGGAGGATGCCTACAAGGAAAATAATCAGCACCAATAATAACATGACCTTGGGCACTTCGAAAATGAAAAAATGCACAGACTCAGCAAAGTGTTTTCCCTTAGACAAATGGAACAGTTCATATGTGACATAATCTGCAATTACCGCTAAATTCAGATAAAGCGATACCCCTAGTACCAGTAGGATAGGTAATGCTATCAATTGTTTTTTTGTCATATCTATCCTTCTTTGTAGATCCTTCTATCCATTTTATTAATCGAATTTAAAACCATATCACAATCATGTAGTAGGTTCCGAATCCTAGAAACAGCACTGCTACAGTTCTTCTGAACCAGAGCTCAAATGTTTTGATTTTGTTGTACAACTTTCCAACACCGGATACAGTATATGCGAGTAGCCATGCAAATAGAATAACCGGTATTCCTGTGGCAAGTGCAAATACTGCAGGAAGATATAAGCCTGAGGCGCTTTTTATCGTCATGGGAATAAGCATCCCAAAATAGAGCACTCCGCTATAGGGGCAAAAAGCCAATGCGAAAACAACACCCAGTAAAAACACGTCCACGTAGGTATGAGAAGACTTGTTTTGGAATTTTTGAGTAAGTTTTGAAAGACCAGGGAAATTTATTTTGAGTACCCCAAGCATAAATATGCCAATCACAATCAGCAAAGGTCCAAGAACCCTTTCGCCATAATGTTGAAACAAGGATGAAATTTTAAGCTGGTCTGCACCTAAAAACAAAAAGAAAGCCAATAGCGTATAGGAGAAAGCTCTACCAAATGTATAGACAACCCCATTAAAAAACACTCGGTTCCTATTTTCAAGGTCCTTGCTTATAAATCCCATTGCAGTAATATTCGTGGCAAGTGGACAAGGGCTTATGGCTGTCATCAATCCCAGGATAAATGCAGACCAAAATGGAAGGTTACTGTTTGAATAAATAGTGCCTAATAACTCTTCCATTAAAGTAAGGGGTCTATTTTTTCTTTGATAATTGCCTTCAGTTTGTCCGGATTACTCCGCGCATTAAAGAATCCTTCATTCGTTATATCTATCTTAGTATCGCCAGAAACAATCAATAAAGTTTGTCCGGAAACCTCAAGCTCTTTGCCTATTTCAGCTCCCTTCTTCTCGTCGAGATTGTATCCAGAAAAACTTACCTGGTTTCCATACAATTCAGATACTGCTTTTTGAGAAACATCTTCTACAGCATTACAGGTTGCACAGCGCCGGGTATAGTGAAAGTAATATACATGAACCTTTTCAGCGTGGCTGATTTGTTCTGGTTTGTTTTCTTTTTCCGACTGGGCAGAACATGCATCATTTAATGCAACAAGAAGGAGTATTGCAGCCAATAGGTTTAATGTTTTCATATATTAATGGTTTAGAGTTAGAATTTCTTTGAGATCACTTAGTTTCGGGACTTTCCCGGTTAAAACAACCTTACCATCAATTACCAGTCCGGGTGTACGCAGTACACCATATTCCATTATTTTTTGGATATCCTCGACCTTTTCTATTGTAGCATTAAGTTCAAGCTCTTCCACAGCCTTGCGGGCAGCCCTCTCTAAAGATTTGCAATTGGCACAGCCGGTGCCTAATATTTTAATATCCATGTCAGCAGGTTTTAAGTTTTCAAAATTCATCTTCTTAGTTTTATTCGTTATTCGTGAAACACCGAACATTAGGGCCAAAAAATTTTAGATTTTCAGGAATTTTTTAAACAGTCCCTGAGCTTCTTCCCAGTTTTCTGTATTGATGCAGTATTTTACCTTAGGTGTTTCAATTTCACCCTGGATTAAACCGGCATCTTTGAGTTCCTTAAGGTGTTGCGACAAGGTCGATTTCACTATTGGCAATTCTTCAGATAAATCGCCACTGTAGCAACAACTTTGTTTTGAGAGCAACTCAAGAACATACATGCGAATAGGATGCCCCATAGCTTTTGCATATCGGGCAATTTTCTTTTGTTCTTCTGATAAAACTTCTTTTTTCGACATGGTTGTTCGTTGAATACCGAACAAAGATAAGAGTGTTTTACTAAAAACAAAACTTTCTGATTGTAAATTATTCCTGAATGATATCCAGCTTGTTCAACTAAGCTTCGCATAGATTTGTCCAAAGGTTTGCCGATCCCGGATTGTTGCGAAAAGCAATAGAACCATCAATCGATGCATAGTCTGTTTGGTACGTACCCTGGGATGCGGCAGTTACCCTCCAGAGGAGGCTCCGATTACATCAATTTTATTTGTGTCAATTTTCCACAATATTGACTTCGAGTAGATATTCTTCATGGCTCTCTGGGCATTCAGACTGATACATATCAGTCCGAACAACAAGTGACCAAGGATGTTTTTTAAGCTACTCATGCGCATATAGGTTTAGGTATATCATACATGAAGTTAATTGCAGCTATAACCTTATTGCAAAATAAGACAAAAATAGATCGAAGGTACCTGTGCCTTAGCACCCATTTGTTCACCAAAATCTTTTTAGATCAATCATGGGGATGTGCTACCCCTTTAGGCTCAATATGGACTGTGGCCACGATATTCAGTTTTCTCAGGATTTCAGCTTCAATTTTTGTGGCCAGGTCATGGGCAGATGAAATATCCATAGTATTTTCAACTTTGATGTGAAAGGTAAGTTCCTGGCTGTTGACATAATTATGGATATGGTAGTGATGGGGGAAAACATCGGTGTTAGATTTGTTCCTAATAATTTGTTCTATTTTTTCGATAAGTTCTTCGCTTGGCTTCTCGCCGAGAAGTTTGGTAATAGAATCCTTAACAATCTCAAATGCAGCATAAAATAACATGAGGGCAATTATTATTCCTAAAACACTGTCGATCCACCAGTATCGATCGGAAAAGAATATCCCAGCCAGTACAACCACAGAGGAGAGTGCATCGGTACGGTGGTGCCAGCCATCTGCCTTTACAGATGCATTGCCGGTTTTTTTGCCAATATAAAATGCGTATTGTGCCAGTCCTTCCTTGACAACAATAGAAACAATTGTTGCAATAATTGCCAATGTGCCAAAGTTTGCACGTTCTTTTTGGTTAAACTGGAGAATAGAATCCTTGAAAAAGTCATAGGCAATTATTCCGAGCAAAAAACCAATAAAAATGGCTGCAATTTGTTCCCACCTGCCATGTCCAAAAGGGTGATCCTTATCAGGTTTCTTTGATGAAAGTTTAACGCCAAAGATTACAATAAGTGAGCTAAATGAATCGGAAAGTGTATGCCATGCATCTGCAGTAAGGGCTATTGACCCTGATACAATACCTGCCCAAAGCTTTAAACCGAATAAAGCGGTGTTTGTAATAATTGAGATAATACCTTCTAAATAACCGGCTTTGTTTTTATCCATTATCACATGGCTTATTTTGATCCATAAAAATAAGGTTTTTAAAATGTATATGGAAATGGTTTATTAAATGAAATAAAAACACTGCAAAGTTTATTTGTCTGCAACTGTTAATGTTTGGGGTCAGGACATTTTTGGTGCTGATATATCTGGTGAATTATACGCAGACTACAGAATCAAAGAGAAATATGGGATTCACTTGAGTTCAGTCAGATGAAAAATTACCGATGGATGACAATGTTTTTGCTGTTTTTTTTTGATATTATAAAAATGATGATTAGTTTCATGTCAGGGCAATGAAAAAATTGCGATTGAAGTACTATAATTTAAGATGTTTTTTAGATAAAAATTAGGCGGTATAGATTAAAATAACCACTTTGGGAAAATACCGGCTTTCATAATTGTAAATAACACAATTAATAGTTTTGCCCAAACAATGAGTGTATTAATAGATATTTAAATAGATAATATTAAAAACAGTTACAATGAAATTACCTAGGATATTCGTCATTTGCTTTGCCTTATTTGTAATACTGTTATCATCATGCAGCAAGAAGTATTCAAAAACTGAAAGCGGTTTTGTAACAGAATTAGACTCAACAATACTGGAAGTACAATTTTATTCGCCTGAAATTGTACGTGTTATAAAATCAAAAAAAGGATTTGTGTTTGAGAAGAAAAGTCTGGCAGTAATAAAAGAAACCGAGAAAGTTCCCTTTTCTATTTCAACCCAAAACAATTTAATTGTAGCATCTACCAATAAAATAAATGTTGTATTGGATCTTACAAGTGGTGCAGTTTCTTATACTTCAGCTGGAGGTGTTGATTTATTGAAGGAACAGTCCAATGGAGCCTCATTTATAGCAAAAAAGGATATAGGTGAATCTACTTTTGCAGTTAAACAATCATTTACCCTGGATAAAGATGAGTTTATCTACGGATTGGGACAGTATCAGAAAGGTAAAATGTCGCAAAGATACCAGACCCTAAGAATGATGCAGAGTAACAAAGAATCTGTTGTTCCTTTTATCTTATCGAATAAAGGATATGGTATTTACTGGGATAACTATTCACCAACAGTGTTTGCTGATAGTACGGAAGCAACATCCTTCGATTCAGAAGTGGGTGACTGTATTGATTACTATTTTATGGTTGGCGAAAATGCTGATGGAGTTATTGCCAACATGAGGGACTTAACAGGACAGGTTCCAATGATGCCTTATTGGACATATGGGTTTTGGCAAAGTAAGGAGCGGTATAAAAGTCAGGACGAAACTGTAGAAGTAGTTGAGAAATACCGTCAGATGGGAGTTCCAATAGATGGAATCATACAAGATTGGCAATATTGGGGCGATAATTACCATTGGAACGCTATGGAATTTTTGAATCCTAAGTTTCCAGAACCTTCAAAAATGATAGAAAAAGTTCACGATTTAAATGCTCATATTATAATTTCCTGTTGGGCATCATTCGGTCCTAAAACCAAGCAATTTGAAGTGCTGAAAAGCAAAGGTATGTTACTGGATTTTCAGACCTGGCCAATGTCGGGCATAGATGTTTGGCCACCAGATATGAATTATCCTTCTGGGGTTAGAGCTTACGATCCTTACAATCCTGAAGCCTTAGACATTTACTGGGATTACCTGAGCAAAGGTATTTTATCGCTGGGTATGGATGGATGGTGGCTGGATTCCTCAGAGCCTGACCATATGTACCCGAAGGAGGAAGATTTTGATAATAAAACATACTTGGGCTCATTTAGAAGGGTACGCAATGCATTTCCTCTAAAGCATGTGGGCGGTGTGGCTTCACATCAAAAAGAAGCATCCAAAGATAAACGTGTTTTTATTCTTACACGTTCGGCTTTTGCCGGGCAACAGCGCTATTCAGCTAACTCTTGGTCTGGAGATGTTGTTTCTGACTGGGATGCGCTACGTAAGCAAATTTCAGCTGGATTAAATTTTTCCTTAACAGGCATTCCATATTGGAACAGTGACATTGGAGGTTTTTTCCTTTGGAATTTTCCTGGCGGATATAAAAATTTAGCCTTTCATGAAATTTATGTGCGTTGGATGCAGTTTGGGGCCTTTTGCCCAATGATGCGTTCGCATGGAACAGATTCTCCACGAGAACTATGGTATTATGGAAAAGAAGGGGACTGGACGTATGATGCGCTTTTAAAAATGATTGAATTGCGCTACAGCCTCCTACCGTACATTTATTCAACCTCATGGGAGGTAACCCATAACAACTCAAGTATGATGCGCGCATTGGTTATGGATTTTCCGAATGATAAAAAGGCATTGGATATTGACAACCAGTATATGTTTGGAAAAAACATTTTGGTTTGCCCGGTTACAGATCCAATGTATGTAGAGTACAAAAAAGAAGATGGAAAATATTATGCCCAAAAAGAAGATTTTAGTAAGGTTAAAACAACCAAAGTCTATCTTCCAGCTGGCACAAAATGGTTCGATTTCTGGTCAGGTGAAGTACTTGAAGGAAATCAAACAATACAGCGGGAAGCTCCAATAGATATATTACCATTATTTGTTAAGGCAGGTTCAATTATTCCATTTGGTCCGAAAGTACAGTATGCAAATGAGAAAATAGGGCCATTGACAGTTCGTGTTTACCCTGGCGCTGATGCATCATTTACTTTCTATGATGATGAACGGGATAATTATAATTATGAAGATGGAGCCTATGCTACTATTGAAATGAAATGGGATGAAGCATCACAAACTTTCTCAATCGAGGCACAAAATGGAACATATAAGGGCATTCCTGAAAGCCGAAATATATCTATTGTTAAGGTAGGTAAAGATTTTGGTACAGGATTACCATATAATGCTCAGTCAACTAAAGATATTGTCTATACTGGAGATAAAATTGAAGTCAAATTATAGGAGATTATATCATTAAATGTTCTTCCAGATTCTTGAGTGAATCCTGGCTCAATACTTTAAGTTGGCAGTCTACAGTATTTCAGGTGCAACAATTAAAATGTATTGTGTTCAGCATAAACTGTTACAATTGTCACAATTTAAGGTAACATGTATCACTTTAATTTAGCTTAATTCTTGAAAAAAATCAAGTAAATTAGATAAACAATTCGATAAGAATAGGATGCATATAAAATTGTTAGTGATTTCCCTTGTCATTCTGGTTAACATAAAGTTACAGGGCCAGGAAGAAATTGCAGCATCTAAATTAGAATGGTTCAAGACTGAAACTTCAATTACTGGCGATTTTATAAAAAACCTACAAGGTGGTATAAATACAGATTTTGCATATATCGGATTAGAGGAACTCTGTCTTACTTTTAATATGGAAGAACTTGGATGGTGGAAAGGGGGAGAATTCTTCTTTCATGGACTGAATTCGCATGGACTTTTACCTTCTCAGGATATTGTTGGTGACCTACAAGTTTCTTCCAATATAGAGGCTGGTGACTACTTAGGCTTTTATGAATTTTACTATACCCACTCTTTTGGAAACCTTAGCTTGTTGATTGGCCAGCATGATCTCAATTCTGAATTTGTAGGTACAGAATATGGGGGTACCTTTATTAATAGCTCTTTTGGGATATCTCCTTCCATGTCGCTAAATGTTCCGGTATCTATATACCCACTGGCATCGTTAGCCTTTATATCTAAATATCAAACAGACAAGGGGCATGCCTTTAAATTAGGTGTTTATGATGGTGATCCGGGAGATCCTGAGAACAACAGGTATAATATCCAGCCAACTATAAGTTCTGATGAAGGTGTATTGCTGATTGGTGAATACGAACTTTCCTACCTTATAAATGGGCTTCCTGAGAACTATAAATTGGGACTCTATTACCATACTGGTAGTTTCACAGATTATGAAGACACTCTTAAGTCAATACAGGGTAATTATGGTGCTTATGGGATTTCTGATTTTGTGTTATGTAGCGGTTTTAACCACCCCGAAACATATCTCGGGTTGTTTATCCAGGGTGGTTGGGCCCCATCAAAGATTAACCAGATCGATTACTATGTTGGAGGAGGAGTGCATTTAAATGGTATTTTACCAAAAAGATATAAGGATGCCTTGGGGATTGCTTTTGCCTTTGCACATATAAGCAAGGATGTTAGGGCGCTGGATGCTAATCTTGAATATGGTGAGGTTGCCTATGAGCTTACATATAAGATACATGTCTTTGACCAGTATTCTATACAACCAAACCTTCAGTATATAGCTAACCCCGGGGCTAACAAATCATTAAAAGATGCTCTGGTAGCAACCATACGTTTTAATGTTACACTTGAAAATTAATAATAGCTATATTGAAGTTGTTTTTACAGTAGGTTAAAGAGGGCATCAAAAATTTAATCCCCATTTTATTATTCGTCTCTTCAATGTTGTAATATTTAATTTTATACTGTACTTTTCAGGATATTAATTTGTAAACTAGCCCACTATGGATAACTTATTGAAAGCAAAACACTGGCAATTGTTTATTTTTATTTTTGGTATCCCTTTTTTGACACCTTTTTTTATGGTAGGTCCTATCATCAAGGATGTTGTAGATATGCAAGAGCCAGATGTGACTGCCATTTTCAGTAATTTCATGTACTTTCCTATAATTATGCTTATATATATAGCAGTAATGTTTGGGTGGTACTGGAGTGTTGGTGTAGGATTACAAAAGAAGGTTCCCGAAGATGTTACTCTGAAAGTAAACCGTTTTAAAATATTCTTCTTTTTCCCATTAATTTATATGATGCTGTTTATCTTGATATTCTTTTGGATTTTCTCTAGTATTGATAGTTATATTGATGTTGAAGGTGATCCTGAGGAGATTTTAAGGTTTGCAGGAATGTTTTTACTTATACTTCCTTTACATTTTTTTGCAATTTTCTGTACTTTCTATATGTACTTCTTTTGTGCTAAAACAATTAAAACAGTTCAGTTGCAACGCGAAGTTGTATTTGGCGACTTTGTTGCCGAATTCTTTTTGATCTGGTTTTTCCCCATTGGAGTATGGATATTACAGCCAGAGATCAATAAAATGGTGGATTAAATCGCTGATATTCTTAAATAAAGGCACTTTAGGATACTGTTTGGGTAATGTTAAAAAGATAAACATCAGATATGCCGAATGGTTAAGGCTATGGAATGTGAAATCTGAAAAAGATGGGTTTTGTAGCAAATTCCAATCGGCAATGAATATAGCTTGAATCTACTAAATAAAGTAAATCCACGTGAGGGTTACAAGGATAACGGGGTTGAGTATTAAAACACCTTTTTTTAAGAACTCCACAATTAGATTAATCAAATCATAAATTAATCATTTACTATTCATATTTCCTTTTTCCTTTTTAGCTTTGGATTAAGATTCTTAAAGCATAATATATGGAAGATATTGGAACTATTGAGTTGAGGCACCTCACAATAGAGGATTATGAAGGGCTAAAGAAGTCCATGATTGCAGCGTATGAGAATTGGCCAGGAGCATATTGGAAAAGAAACCATATCGAAAAGCTGTTAACAATTTTTGCTGAAGGACAACTTGCAATTCTGGTAGATGGCAAAGTAGCTGGTTGTGCCCTTTCAATTATTGTAAAATATAGTCACTTCGACGATTCACACACCTATTTTGATATTACAGGACATTATACCTTTAATACGCACAATCCTAAAGGAGATGTACTCTATGGAATTGATGTGTTTATCGAGCCTGATTACCGTGGATTGCGTCTGGGGCGCCGTCTTTATGATGCCAGAAAAGAACTTTGTGAAAGCCTGAATCTTCGGGCAATTGTTTTTGGAGGTAGAATTCCGAATTATCACAAATATGCCAAAGACACTAGTCCAAAAGAGTATATTCAAAAAGTAAAAGTTAAGGAGCTTTATGATCCAACATTGTCTTTTCAGTTAGCCAATGATTTTCATGTAAAGAAAATCCTGAAAAATTACCTCGAAGGAGATAAAGAATCGAAAGAATATGCAGTACTGCTCCAGTGGGACAATATCTATTATGAAAAATCTCCATCAACTTTATCTACAACGAAATCAGTTGTGAGGTTGGGATTGGTTCAATGGCAGATGAGACATTATAATACAATTGAAGAACTATATGACCAAATAGAGTTCTTTATCGACGCAGTATCGGGTTATAAAAGCGATTTTGCTTTGTTCCCAGAGTTTTTTAATGCACCCTTAATGGCTAAGTACAACCACATGTCTGAAGCTGAAGCCATACGGAAATTGGCTGAGTTTACAGAGGAAATCAGGGATAAATTCCAACAACTGGCACTAACATACAATGTCAATATCATTACTGGGAGTATGCCTTTCCTCGATGAGGATGGAAATCTTTACAATAAGGGATTTCTATGTCGTAGGAATGGAACCTATGAAGTATATACCAAGATTCATGTAACGCCAGACGAAAGTAAATTTTGGGGACTGCAAGGTGGAAATGCCATCGAAATAATGGAAACAGATTGTGGTCCAATTGGTGTGCTGATTTGTTATGATGTTGAATTTCCTGAATTACCAAGGCTATTGGCAGGACAGGGGATGAATATATTGTTTGTGCCTTTTCTTACAGATACACAAAATGGCTACTCACGGGTAAGGTATTGTGCTAGGGCCCGTGCCATTGAAAATGAATGCTATGTGGCTATTGCCGGTAGTGTTGGTAACTTGCCAAAGGTTGAAAATATGGATATCCAATTTGCCCAATCTGTAGTGTTTACACCCTGCGACTTTTCATTTCCTGCAAATGGGATAAAAGCTGAAGCTACACCCAATACAGAGATGATTCTTGTTGCAGATGTAGATATAGATTTACTACGAGAACTTCATACATATGGTGCAGTAAGGAATTTAAAAGACAGGCGAACTGATGTGTATGAATTAAAATTCAAGGATTAGAACTTAACATCATCTTTTGTCTTAAAATATAAATCAACATTTTGTTTATCTTATTTCGTGTATTTGTTTAACGTTGTGCGTGTTATATTAAGTTAGATTAATTCTAAACTATGTATTTATTGATAATTTCAATTATTTGTTAAGCGGTTCACAATTAGAATGTTAAATATTGTTAAGAGTGTGGGTGAAACTAGATAGGGCATCAAGATTTGAGGTGTTAACTTTGATATTAGTGAAAAAGATTTAAATTCGTGTTCAAACATTTTTGGTTTTGTTTAAACTATATTTATTGTTGTTTCATGAACATATTATACTTACTCATAGGAGTTAGCTTACTGGCTGCAGGAGTTTTTCTGGGGCTGTTTTTTTGGGCTGTTAAGTCAGGACAATATGACGATACCTATACTCCTTCTGTAAGAATATTGTTTGAAGATGATGAGGTTGAAACCAATTCTGAGGAAGAAAAACTCACAACTAAGTAAAATATAAAATTTATGGAGATTCAAAAATTCAATTATGACAATGCTACAGTACGCAATTTTACCGTTGCTACGCTGGTATGGGGCATTGTTGCTCTACTAGTAGGTTTAGTAGCCGCTTTACAGCTTGCTTTTCCTGTTTTTAATTTTGATTTTGAATACACAACCTTTGGTCGTGTTAGACCTGTGCATACCAATGCCGTAATTTTCGCTTTTATCGGTAATGCTATGTTTGCAGGGGTTTATTATTCACTTCAAAGGGTATTAAAAACCCGTTTGTTTAGTGATTTATTAAGCAAAATTCATTTTTGGGGATGGCAGCTAATTATAGTTTGCGCAGCAGTTACTCTGTTGGCTGGTTTTACAACAGGTAAAGAATATGCAGAACTTGAATGGCCCATCGATATTCTGATAGCCCTAATTTGGGTTGTTTTTGGGTGGAATATGATAGGAACTATTCTAATCCGAAGAGTAAAACATATCTATGCTGCGGTTTGGTGGTACCTTGCAACATTTTTAGGGGTTGCAGTTCTTCATATTGTAAACTCAATTGAATTGCCAGCTTCTTTTTTGAAATCATATCCTATCTATGCAGGAGCACAAGATGCTGTAGTTCAGTGGTGGTATGGACATAATGCAGTAGCATTTTTCCTGACAACTCCTTGGTTGGGTTTAATGTATTATTATTTGCCCAAAGCTTCAAATAGACCAATATATTCCTATAGGTTATCTATAGTACACTTTTGGACACTTATATTTATCTATATGTGGTCTGGTCCACATCATTTGTTAAATCAAGCCCTTCCAGATTGGGTTCAGGCGCTTGGAGTAACATTCTCTATCATGCTTATAGCTCCTTCATGGGGTGGAATGATCAATGGTCTGTTGACCCTGCGTGGTGCCTGGGACAAAGTACGTGACAGTGCCGAGCTTAAATTTATGGTAGTTGCTCTTACCGCTTATGGAATGGCTACATTTGAAGGTCCAATGATGTCACTTAAAGCAGTAAATGCAGTTAGTCACTTTACAGATTGGACTGTTGCTCATACTCATATTGCTGGCATGGGCTGGAACGGCGGATTAATTTTTGGGATGCTGTATTGGCTTGTTCCAAAAATCTTTAAAACAGAGCTTTTTTCTAGAAAATTGGCTAACACTCATTTCTGGATTGCAACATTAGGAATTTTGTTGTTTGCGATACCTCTTTATTGGTCTGGAATTACACAATGGTTAATGTTACGTGAATATAATGCTGACGGATTACTTGAATATCCTAACTTTTTAGAGACTTCAACCCGTATTGCTCCTATGTATGTAATGAGAATTCTAGGCGGATTGCTTTATTTTACTGGAATTATCCTTTTCTTCTTTAATATGTTCAAAACTATGAAGCTTGGCAATCTTGTTGCAAATGAAGCTGCTGAGGCTCAATCAACGTTTGACAATCCATCAAGAAGTGCTGCTGGAGAAACTATTCACCGCTGGTTAGAGCGTAAAGGTGTGAAGCTTTCTATCTTTATATTCCTTGCATTAATAGTAGGTGGAATTGTTGAGATTATCCCAATGATGAAAATAGAGTCGAATATTCCTAAGATTGCTACTGTTACACCATACACACCTCTTGAGTTGACTGGTCGTGATATTTATATAAGCAATGGCTGCTATAACTGCCATTCACAACAGGTAAGACCTCTTAGGTACGAAACGGACCGATATGGAGAGTATTCAAAAATAGGTGAATTTGTATATGACCATCCATTTCAATGGGGTTCCAGAAGGACTGGTCCAGATTTGGCCAGAACTGGTTATGTTGGAAGTTCAACCTATAAAACAGCAATTTGGCATTACAACCATTTTCTAAAACCTGCTGAAATGAATCCAGGTACAATAATGCCTGCTTATCCATGGTTGATCGAGAAAGATGTTAATCTTGATAATGTTCCTGCAAAAATCAGGGTCATGCAAACGCTTGGAGTACCATATAGAGATGGTTTTGATGAAGTAGCAATTGAAGAATACATGAAACAAGCTGAAGAAATTGTTGCAGAGCTGAAAACTTCAAAAGTTGATGTTGATCCAACCAAAGAAGTTGTTGCGATGATCGCTTACCTGCATAAATTAGGTAGAGATATTTCACCTGCAGCTAAAAAAGTTAACCTTGACGAATAAACATAAAACATTACAATTATGGGATTTGTTGGAGAATTAATGGACAATAAAGGTATCTCAGGATATTATGTTGCAGGTCTTCTTATCTTCTTAACATTGTTTGTTATAATTATGATAAGGACTATTCGGATGCCTAAGGCTGCTTTGGTTAAATATAAAACAGATATCCTCGAGGAGGATGAAGTAGAAAATAACATGAATATTAACAAGATAAAGTAACAGAATTCTATGGCTGAAAATTTAGAAAATAGCAAACAACAGGATCTGGATGAGAAACAAGCTTTTGGCGAAACTCATGAATATGATGGGATTAATGAACTTAATAATCCTGCACCTGCCTGGATCATAATTGTTTTTATTGTTACTATAGGATTTTCTTTAGTATATGCTATCTACAATTTTGGTTTTCCTGACAATGGAAGGGATCAAGTAAGTATCTACGAGCGTAAAGTAGCTGAAGCTAAAGCCGAATTGGCACAAAAAAAAGCTGAAGTTTCTACTGAAGCAGTTGAACTGAGTCTTGATGAAATAATAGCTGCTGGAAACAAACTATATACAGAACAAGGTTGCCTTGCTTGTCATGGTGCTAATGGAGAAGGAAATGCCATTGGCCCTAACCTTACTGATAATAATTGGATCCACGGTTGTAGTGAAGAAGAGATCGCAAAAGTGATCAAAGAAGGTGTTCTTGCCAAAGGTATGACAGCTTTTGGAGCTCAGATGAGTGATGATCAAATTTCTTCAGTAACTAAGTTTATTCTCAATAAATTAGTAGGATCTGAACCTGCTAATGCTAAGGCACCTGATGGTGAAGAATGTAAATGATAATTTATTGTTAAGGTCATAAATTACACATCATAAGAGTTGGAGCTAGGATGCTTTTTAATGTTGTGAATTTGAATTAACAAATTAAATATTTTTATTATGGGATTTCCGGCGAACATGGATTATGTTTGCCGGAAATCTTTTTGGCTTACAATGTTTTTGCAATGAATAACACAATTGAAAGTAAAACCTTCCGCGACCGGCCCATAAATATTGACCAAGAAGGAAAAAGAAAGTGGATATATGCTAAACAACCTAAGGGTAAATGGTATACACGCAGAACTATTTTTGGATGGTTCTTTTTGCTTTTTCTACTGTTGGCTCCCTTTATTAAGATAAAAGGGCATCCTTTTATGCTCATTGACATTGCAAGCCGAAAGTTTTATCTTTTTGGTATCATGGTATGGGCTCAGGACACATTCATTGTTACTCTTATAATGGTTATTACAGTTGTTTCAATTGTATTGTTTACTGTTGCTT
>JBNKPU010000158.1:0-27408 GCA_050295515.1 Bacteroidales bacterium
TATGAATTTCACTTATAAATACCGATTTTCTGCGTCATATTTGCTTACCATAGCCCGCTATGCTTTCGCAAACATTCCTTGAAACTCAATATTTATAAGCGATTTGAGCCATTAATTTTATATCGAACTCAGGTTATTAGATTTATAATTTTTTCCATGCTTTAAAATGTAACAACTTTTCTTAAAAAGAGTATCATAATAGGAATTATAAGACTACTGGTATGAAAAAAACATTTTTTTTATTGGCTATTTTGGGCCTGTCACTTGGCCTTAATGCACAAGTATCCTTCAAAACAGGAGATGTTGAATTAGATGGGGATTTAAACAGAATTAATGCCAATGCTAAAATCGATTTTGGCAAGTTTAAGGTTGAAATGACCGGATCATACAATATTGACGAAAAAAAGATTGAACACATGCATATTGGCGTAGGCATGGAACCTGCAGAAATATACATGGCATTAGAAATTGGCAAACTTTCGAAAAGACCAGTTGATGATGTGTTGGTTGTATACCAGCAACACAAAAGTAAAGGATGGGGCTTTATAGCCAAACAAATGGGAATCAAACCCGGATCAGAGGAATTTCATGCTCTAAAAAATGGAGCCCGTGTACAAGGATCTTCACCCTCCCAACCACATGGCAATAAAGACAACAAAAAGAAAAACAAAGGTAAAGGTAAAAAGAAACATTAATTTGAAGTATCCTGTTTGGAAAGGGTAAAACAAAAGGTAGCCCTTTCCAAACATTTTTTAAAACACCTATCTAATCCCTGCTTTCCTTTAGGCATTAGACTATACTTGAATTATTTGGGTTTCTTTTCTTTTATTCGATGTATCTACTGTAACAATCTGGTACCTGTTTTTACCAGCATCATCAAGCTTGTCTTTAAACGAAAATTTCTTCATGGTAGTCTGTGGCTGATGCTTAACCTCTCCTACCAACTTACCATTCTTAAAAACCTCATATTTCTTTATCGGATCATCCCCTGCAAAAGCAGTATCCCAAGACAGCTCAACGGTGTTACTTTCAATTTTCTCACTCGTAACCTCACTAACTGGTGTTAATCCTTTCGGATTATCCTGAAAATAGTTTGTTTCTCCAGCTTTCACTTTAGCTGCAGCTGTTTCAATAGCCAACCGCTGTTCCTTTGACAATCCATCAGGTTGGATCTGTGCAGCAGCAAAATTTTTGGTCAACTGGCACTTTTCCGGATCGTCAGAGATTTGCCCAATTCCTATTATCAAAGTATCAATACCCGGAGTTGTGAGTGAATAATGAATTAGGTCTTGGTATGAAATATCGGTTCCCCCAACATTACGCACTACGTGATCAGGCTTATTTGACCAGGTTGCCGGCTTGCTGTACATAGCGCCATCGGCAAATGTTTTCATGCCAACAATGCCCATATTTCTGGCATCGGCAACAGGAATAACATTATTTTGCATATTAAAATTCAGTTTATCGTTGGCATTGATAGCCACGAGCATTCCATCAAGAATATTTTTTGAGTCCCTTCTGATCAGTTGCATCATAAGCCCTGTATCGTAATGACCAGAAAAACCCAGGTGCTTAACCAATCTTTCCTCCTTGGGATTCAAACCAGTAAAATTTGCTCCATCCCTATAATCCAACAATGCAGCAAGAGCGCCTATTCTTTCAGCTTTAGGGTCTGGATTTTCATAGCCTTCTAAAACGGCATCCACATCCTTCTGGTTTGAAATACTATGTAAAAGTACCATATCAACATATGCCCCCTTTGGATAGTTACCTTTGCCATCACCAAACATTTGCGATAACGATCGTTTTAAATCGTCAATAGTATGAGATCCTGGCAAGCCATTGGTCCAATTGTTCAATCCTTCAACATTCAGGTCACCTTTCGCATACCTGATGTGCGTCTTTGTTGTAAGAAATATTGAATTTCTGAGTTTTTCATCGTAACCTGCCATTCCAGGAATTAATGAAAGCCTATTGAAAGCCTTCCCATAATTCAACTGGCTTGGTCCATAAAGGTTCGATGTATCAAAATAGTTTACTCCAAGCAAAAATGCTTTTTCAATTATAGCAACAGGATCAACATGTTCCGGGGTCCATTGAATCGATGCCTGACCACCAAGTCCAAAGGTTGTGACTTCGCGGTTCATTCTTCCCAAACTTCTCTTCAGTATGGGAATTGGCAACTTAAAGTCACGCCCCATTACCGATGGAATAATAGATAAACCAGCTGCAGCAACGGCTGTTTGCTTTAAAAATTTCCGTTTGTTAATCTTTTCAGGTGCCATAATAAATTTGGTTTAGTATTCTAACAAATTTAGAGCAAGGCTACCTGATATAAAAGCAATTAGATTAAAAATTGAAGATTGGAAGTATTTAAAAAGGGATATATATGTTAATGAAAAAAAATACTATTCCGGCTTTCCGTCTCCAAACATACGGTATTTGACCTGTCTGGCTTTCCAACGTTCTTTGGCATATTGCTGCATATCTGCAACTGTATCCTTTTCATCAACAATTTCGAGCCCTAATATAGTCTCTATAATATCCTCCATGGTAATAATACCATCCATTCCACCATACTGATCAACAACCAATGCAATATGCTCTTGTTCATAAAGCAGCTTCTCCCAAATTCCAAACATAGGCATAGTATTGGGCACAACAACAATATCTCGTTTAATATCCAAAAGCTGCATTGTTTCGGAACTATCACCGGACAGTTTTTCAAAAACATCCTGCCTAAGAATGTATCCTGTAATGTTTTCGTCCTTGCCAGCATAGACTGGAATCCTTGAAAAGTATAAATGCCCCATACTTTTTGCAAATTCGCTCAGGGACATTTTCTCATTAGCCACAGTAACCACAACCCTGGGAGTCATTACATCTGTCACCTTTACATTTTTCAGTCGTAACAGACTATGAATTATCTTATATTCTTTTTCTGTAAACACGCCCTCATCGGCTCCAATTCCCGCCAAGGCAGAAAGCTCTTCCCTACTAATTGATTGCTCTTGTGACTCCTTGGCTATCAACCTGGTTAAAAGCGAGGACATAACTACTAAGGGATAAGCGATAAATACCGTAATCTTCAATAATGTTGTAGTAAATCTTGCCATACCCCGCCAATAGCTTGCGCCAATAGTTTTTGGAATAATCTCCGTAATGATCAGGATAAGAAGTGTCAATATTGCCGATACGATACCAAAATAGGTTTCTCCAAACACTTTTACAGCCTGTGCCCCAACACCGGCAGCCCCAATAGTATGGGCAACTGTATTGAGCGATAAGATTGCCGAAAGTGGTTTGTCTATATTCTGTTTGAAATTATAAAACGCTTGTGCCCACGACTTGCCTGTCTTTAGCTTTACCAGTAAAAAAGACTGTGGTGTTGAAAGTAAAACAGACTCCATTATCGAACATGTGAAGGATACAAACAGAGCGAGAAATAAATAAAAGAAAAGAAGAAACATATTATTTTTTTTTCAAATGTAATAAAAACAATGTTTGCTATAAAGCAACAACAAATTCCTAACTTCGCAAACAATTTAATATTTCATGGGCAGAAAAGAAATTCAGGAGGAAATAACGAAACTTATAAACCTGTTATATAGGGAGAAACAGGAGGATTTAAAACAATATCAGGCAAAAATCAAGAATACCTCCTTTGCCGAAAGAAGAAAAAGTGGGATATGCTGGTACCCGGTCAAAATAGAGAAATCGACATATAGTTCAACAGAACGTCTAATGGTTAGGGTTTCAAGGCCTCGAGAGCACAACGAATCCCATATGTTTCAGTCTGGCAAACTTGTAAGCCTGTTTTCAAACGCCTACGATAATCAGGAAGATTCAGAATCTGTCAATGGCGTTGTAAACCGAGCCCTCGAAAATGAAATGATAATAACATTGAACACAGACGACCATCCGGATTGGATTTATGATGGCAAGTTAGGAGTTCAGTTGCTTTTCGACGAGAATTCTTACCGGGAGATGGAGGCCGGATTGAAGAAACTGCTTACCTCTGAAGATGAAAGAATTGAAGAACTGAAACAGATTTTACTTGGCAACAAGGAAGCAACATTTGTGGATAACTTCTCAATGAACCTGCCTGAATTAAACCCAAGTCAAAACCTTGCCCTAAACAAAGTCTTGTCGGCAAAAGATATTGCTATAATTCATGGACCTCCAGGTACCGGAAAAACGACGACCCTGGTTCAATCTATTGTTCAGGTATTAAAGAAAGAAACCCAGGTTTTAGTCTGTGCTCCCAGCAACACGGCCGTTGACCTTATCGTTGAAAAACTAGGTACTGAAGGCATCGATGTGGTCCGGATTGGACATCCGGCAAGAGTGAACGATGAAGTCATGAACCAAACATTGGATTCAAAAATCGCAAAACACTCACAGTATAAAGAACTGAAAACACTGAAAAAAAGTGCTGAGGAATACAGGAACCTTGGACATAAATACAAACGTAACTTTGGCCCCGAAGAAAGGGAGCAGCGCAGGCTATTGCTGTCTGAGGCAAAAAGGTTCAAGACAGAAGCCAATCTGTTATCTGATTATATTAAAAACGACATACTGGATAAAACCAGGGTTATTGCAACAACATTAGTAGGAGCCAATAACGATGCTCTTCGCGGAAAGAAATTCTCGACAGTTTTTATTGACGAAGCTGCCCAAGGGCTCGAACCAGCAACCTGGCTTCCTATTCTTAAATCGGAAAAAGTAGTCTTTGCCGGCGACCATTGCCAGCTGCCCCCCACAATAAAATCATTTGCCGTGGCAAAAGAAGGGCTTGAGGTAACACTTTTTGAAAAAGCCATTCAAAGAAACGCTGCTGATATTATGCTGCAAGAGCAATACCGGATGAACAACAAAATCATGGAATTCTCGAACAAACAATTTTACAATGGAAAGCTAAAAGCAAATAAAGAGGTCGATAATTGGACCATTTTTCCTGAGGATTTGCCCATAGAATTTGTTGACACAGCAGGGTGTGGGTTCTACGAACAGTCAAACCCTGAATCAAAAAGTGCTTATAATACTGAAGAAGCCGACCTACTATTCAAACACTTAAACAATTACCTGGAGAGCATTAAAGTTTTAGGTTTGTCCGATACTGTGGGCAGTCTGGGAATAATATCTCCCTACAAAGCCCAGGTAAAACACATGCAAGAGGCATTTGATGATAAAGTTCCAGATGATATTTTACCCAAAGGAAAAATAGCAGTTAATACGATAGATTCATTTCAAGGACAGGAAAGGGATGTAATCTATATCAGCCTGGTCCGTTCGAACGATAAAGGTGAGATTGGTTTTTTAAAAGATACCCGCAGAATGAACGTTGCCATGACACGGGCCAAAAAGAAACTGGTGATTATTGGCGATAGTGGAACAATCTGCAGTCACCCCTTTTATAATTCTTTTGTTGACTATATAAACGAAATTGGAGCCTATAGGAGTGCCTATGAGTTGATGTATTAGTACAATACTATTAGTACTTCCAGCAACTACAGAATAGATGTTTCGCCACTATTTTTCTTAATAGTTTAAAAGCAACCAATTAACACACCGGCAAATTAATCATTTTGCACATTATGAAAATGACTAATTAGCATATCAAACAATTCCAACACCTGCTTGTTTACTCATCAAACTTTTTAAATATTTATTGTGGAACTTACGATAACCCCCTATAAATACGGAGAACGCATTGAGCCATTTTTACCAGACAACGGTATTTTTGAATCTTTAGGAGAAGAAGGCATAAGAAACATGATCAGCGATTTCTATGATCTTTTGGTCAAAAGTGATATAAAGCATATGTTCCCAACTGATAATGAAGAATTAAAGTTGGCCAAACAGTATGCGGCCGATTTCATTATCCAAAGGTTTGGAGGCCCAAATTATTATGCGCAGCGCAGAGGCAAGCCCCTACTGACAAGAAGGCATGAGCCCTTTGAAATTACACCAATGGGTCGTATAACCTGGCTGGAATGCTATCGCAAGGTATTGATTAAGCAAGATATCCCTGAAAAAGTAATTCAGGACTATTGGAAGTTTATCGATGAATTTTCAACCTGGATGGTAAACACTCCTATTGAACCTCCAACAATACCTGATTTTTAGGCATAGCACCCCCTTCCTGAATCCAGGTTAATATAATTCCATTATGCTTTTAAATGCTGCCTCCCAGAGTTGGGTTTGAATCTTTATTGACTAATATTCAATTTCCTCTTCATCTTGTTCAGAATAGATTTGTTTGATCGCTTTTAATTTATCTTTTGACTTTTTTACATACTTGGGGCCTCGTATTTTTTCCCCATCCAATCTTTGCTTAAATGAGCGTGCCATCTTATCAATCTAAAAAAAATTAATATTCCAGTAGTAAAATTACAGACATTTAAATAATCAAATGTAAACTGTAAGTTAAAATATCATTAAAAATAATAAATAACCAGCATTAAAATTCAAAAAAACGTTGAAAACCATGGTGGGTGTATGGGTATTTTATAACTTGTTGTTTAATTAACCTCCAGTAACTTAACAATAAAAGCCATGAGCAACAACGCTAATAAACCAGATAGTGCAATTGTAAAGTTATTAACTGCTTTGCTCGCACTCTCGCTAGGGCTAAATGGAATCCTTATTCTTAAACGCTATGATTTTTTTCCAGCAAGAAAAGTATTAGTTGAGCAGAATAAAAAACTCGATGAACAGATTATCCATTACCGCAATGAAATAAACAAGTACCAAGGAATATCTAAAAAAATAGATGAGGTTATCCATGATGCCAATAAAAAAATCGAGGCAAAAGAAAAACAAATTCTCGCCTTGTACAAAGACAAAAAAATGAAACAGCGTGAAAACAACAGGCTGGTCGAACAGGTAGACTCCTTGCAGGAAGAATATATGAATGTTATTGACTCTCTCTTGGTGATTCGGGAACATAACACCCTTAACAACAATAAAATACAATCTTTAGAACAGGTTATATCAAACCTGAATCAAAAATTAGGTGTAGCTGAACGCCTGGTAGGCGACAATTTTGTAGTTTCTCCTCTGAAAGTGAACAATTCCGGAAAAATACAGCAAACTGCTATAGCCAAAAAAGTGCAAGAAATAGATGTATGCTTCGATATTGTTGAAAACAGGATAAGCCAGCCCGGTCTAAAAACATTTTATGTGGTCATTACCTCTCCTGAAGCTAAAACCTTGGTTGATATCCGGGAAGAAGAACCAACCTTTAATAATCCCGAGTTTAAGACAGAGGCTGTATATACTAAAATGGAAAAAGTCAACTACACCAATGAGAAGGTAAACATTTGCGCCAACATTAAACTTGAAAACGAAATTCAATCTGGCCTATATGTAGCTGAGATATTTACAGAAGACAGCAAACTGGGGATAACAACTTTTTCTCTGAAATAACCAATATGACCGCTTTTACCAAATATCTCAATCTAAATTCAGTATTGTATATTCGAAATCCAAAAATGGCTTATTGTTAAATATCTCTTGACTTTCGTGTTTAAGTGAATTAACTTGCAGGCTGTAATAATCCTTTCAACCTAATAGGTATTCGAACCACCTTTAGTTATTTCAGATTACATCCTGTCAACGGTGGCTACCAAAAGAATTTTCAAAACTGGATCTATTCTATAACCTATTTGAATAGGCTTAATAAGGAGGAAACATAATGATTTTAGTTATAGGTGCCACTGGCATTGTTGGCTTTGAGGTATGCCAACAATTAGCGGAAAGAGGAAAACCGGTCAGAGCAATGGTTAGATCTACCTCTGCCGAAGAAAAAGTCAAATCCTTGAACAGTATGGGAATTAAGACCATAAATGGGGATTTAAGAGAACCAAAAACCTTCCCTGATGCCTTTAAGGGGGTCAACACAGCAATTGTTACTGTTTCATCCATGCCTTTCAGCTATGTTGCAAATGACAACGATATCGAAAAGGTCGACCTTGATGGAATGCGTCATTTAATCCGTGGAGCAAAAAAAGCAGAGGTGAAAAGGCTTATTTTCATCTCGCTCTCGAAAAATATGAATTTAGACTTTCCGTTGAGGAATGCAAAGCGGGCAACAGAAGAACTTCTAAAAAGCAGCGGACTGGATTATACCATTTTGCGTCCCAGCTATTTTATGGAAGCCTGGTTGTCTCCAGAACTAGGATTTGACATTGAACATAGCAAAGCCCAAATTTATGGCGATGGTAAAATGCCTGTTAGTTATATTTCTTATAAAGATGTTGCCAGGTTTGCAATTGAGAGTATTACAAACATACATGCAAAGAATTCAACAATTGAATTGGGAGGACCCCAGAAAATCACACAACTGGATGCTGTCAATATTTTTGAATCTGCCATAAAAAAGGACTTCGAAACCGAATTTGTCCCCATAAAAGTGTTAGAAGGCAAAATGACTACCGCCAACGATCCCATGCAAAAATCAATCTCAGGCCTGATGCTTTGTCTAGCCAATGGCGATCCAATTGACATGAAAGATACTTTGAAAAAATTCAAGGTTGAAATGACTACGGTTAACGATTATGCGAAAAAATTCTCGCCAGTAGTTCATTAAGCAGTATTTCCTCTTTGGAAAAAGGCCGGTTTTAAACGCTTTAGTCCATTTCAAAGCAAAAGACACTTTTAATCCAGCAAAACTGCACCGAAAACCTAAAGAGGAAATAGCTATCACAAAGTGATCATTTTATAAGTTAGGTTAATTGCTGTCCGAACCTTTGTAAGAAGGGTTCGGATGGTTATTTTACCTTATCCCCTCTGTTTTTAATGCCATGAAAAAGAGCAAGTCCACCTGTTGAGGTTTCGCGATAAAGACTGGGCAAATCCCTTCCGGTTTGATTCATAGTATAAACAACCTGGTCAAAACTGATTAAATGTCGCCCATCTGAAAGCATGGCATAATCTTTATGGTTTAAAGCCCGGGCTGCAGCCATTGCATTCCGCTCGATGCATGGTATCTGAACCAATCCCAAAACCGGATCGCAGGTTAGTCCCAGATGATGCTCAAGTCCCATTTCTGCAGCATATTCAATTTGAAAAACACTACCTCCACTTAATTGAACCAAGGCTGCTGAAGCCATGGCACAAGCAGTACCCACCTCACCCTGGCAACCCACCTCAGCCCCAGAAATAGAAGCATTCCGTTTTACCAGATTACCTACCAGTCCTGCAGTAGCCAGAGCTCTTAATATTTTTTTATCGGAGGTTTTGTAATTCTTATCTACATAATATAATGCAGCAGGAACAACCCCACTCCCACCACATGTCGGTGAAGTAACTATCAAACCACCACTAGCATTTTCTTCAGACACAGCCAGGGCATAAGCATAAAGCAAAGAACGTTTACGAATGTAGTTCTTTAAGTTTTCTGTTTTTGAAAACATGGCCCCTGCCTTCCTGGGCAGTTTTAAGTCGCCTGGCAAAGTTCCATCAGCATCGAGTCCCCGTTGAATCGAATCCTTCATGACCTTCCAGACTTCTGCAAGATAATCCCAAATATCATCCTCTTCATACTCATCGACATAACTCCATAAGGGTTTGCCATTAGTGTAACACCAATCCAGAATGTCATCCATGGTTGTAAGTGGGTATATCGACTTTGATTCTAAATTGGTATTGTCGTCAACAACCGATCCTCCTCCAACACTATATGCCCTCCATTCTTTAATAATCTTACCCCTAGAATCCAGTGCTTCAAACTTCATAGCATTAGGGTGCCTTGGCAAGAACTCTTCAGGTTTTTCAATAATTTCAAGTTCTCTATCAGCAAAAAGCTCTTCAAGTATAGCATGGGTTAAATGTCCTTTTGCTGTTGCTGCAAGACTGCCATACAGAATTACCCTATAACTTTCAACACCAGTGGTTTCACTCAAAAACCTTTGGGCAGCTTTTCTTGGTCCCATGGTATGACTGCTCGAAGGTCCATGACCAATTTTATATATTTCACGAATACTTTCCATATTTAATTTTAAATCCCACAATAGAGCCATAAAACTATCGATTTCTTTTATAACACAGAATAAGATTTGTCATGATTCTCCACAGTTCAGAACAAAAACGAATATCCTGAGCTTTATAGAAAGCATGTACGAACTTGAGAATTTGAACCTGGCATTAAAAGAACAGCTGAGCAGAAACAAAAAAAGCCCCTTAAAAGGAGCTTTTTTTATCGGATAATTATATTTAAATAATGTTGGCATCTAAAACATCGCCATCTTGTACTTGTGGTTCAACACCCTGGTATTGAGCTTCACCGAAAGCCAATATTGGAAAAAAGACAAAGGGCAAGAAGATACACCCAATAGTAAACCCTTCTTCTTTGCCAAATTTCTTGACCATCATATTTATAGTCCATATACCCCAAATCATACCAACATAAGGAATAAGCATCAGAAAAATCCACCACCAAGGTTTTTGAGCTATTTCTAACATTACTATCATGTTATAAATCGGGATAATACTAGCCCATCCTGGTTTTCCTGCTTTTTCAAAAATTCGCCACATGCTTACAATCATTAGTGCAATGATGGCCAAGTATAAAACAATAATTACAATCATCTTGAAAGTATTTAGTTGCGCCTACTCTAATCAGTTTTCGGCTACCCTGATTAATTATTTTAGATGCATATACGCTTCTTTAGAATGAATGTTTCAATTGGGTGATTTTTCGATTGCAACATTCTCCAACTTATTAGATCTACATCTATATATTACATTAGGATACATTTAAGGCAAACAAAAAACCACCCAGAGGTCTTTTTATTTATATATTATTTAGAACTAAACAAACAAAACACACAAACTCACAACAAGTAACCCCCTTAACAATAGAAATATAACAACTCTTACAGCACCACTCTCATCAACCATGTAACTGTAATTTATGCACGCATAATACCTGTAAATGTAAATTTTACCATATATTTATTATTCTATAATTATGACAATAACTAATCCTAACTATCATGACAGAGACTTCTAAGGACTACCACATTAGTTTTTTTAAGCCAACAACGCCCCAGGCCGTTTCTAACCGAAACCTGACCCTCTGGTTAGTATCCATATGGGCTGTTGCTATTTTTGGCTTTCAGATTTTGTTAAAAATATTAGAAGAACCAACTCCTGAACCTGCATATAATTCCTTTGTATCGGCATGGGAGAATATTGAGAATGGAAATGCTTCTGAATCTGATTATAAGGAGCTAGCTAAATCCAGCTTATCTGTTTTAGGGAAAATCTTCATTGGTCCAGAAGAGAAGCCAGCTTTGAACAACGCACTTAACTGGTCGCTTTATCAAATTCAGGATGAAGATTCATTAAAATCACTTCTAGTTCAAAAAATCAGAACCTTTGAAAGCATAAAAGATACTATCTCAACAATTTCTGAACCAACTTATG
This sequence comes from Bacteroidales bacterium, assembly GCA_050295515.1. Lineage (GTDB taxonomy): Bacteria > Bacteroidota > Bacteroidia > Bacteroidales > UBA10428 > UBA10428. The sequence continues at coordinate 11,434 of JBNKPU010000158.1, forward strand.
TAGAGGCAAAAAACAAATTATCTGTTGATTATTACGCTCAGTTAGGTTTAGAAGACACGGACCCAAGAATTAACATTCTCCCTCTGGAACTCAATTCAAGCCTTATTACTGAACTCACTACCGAAACAAAGTCTGTTCTGCCAGGTGTAATGTCAAAATATTTGATCCACAACCAATCTGTTCTAACTGACACTAAGTTTTTAGGTTTCCCATTCCACTATTTCTACACAGCAGTATTTCTGCTCATACTTTTTGTGGGTTTATGCTTGCTTTATTGTATCAGAACAGACCAGATCAACGCAAAGCTAAATATTGTTGACTAACCTAAAAAACTCATCAAATTAAAACTATTATGAAAAAATTATATATACCATTGATCTTGTTATGCCTTCCAGCAATATCTAAAGCGGCAACAGCTGCAAGTCAGCTTGAGGGTAAATTCCAAACAGGACCAGCCATTATCCTAATTACAATTTTATCCATCTTTGTCCTTGTAGGTATTGTATTCAGGGCCAAGGACACCACCGATTTCTATGCTGCAGGCCGTGGCATATCCAAAGTAGGTTCAGGTATGGCCATTGCATCCAACTGGATGAGTGCAGCATCGTTTCTCGGCATGGCAGCCATGATGTACGGAAGTGGATACCATGGACTTTCATTTGTTGTTGGGTGGACTGGTGGATATGTATTGCTACTTATTTTAATGGCCGGACAAATCAGAAAATATGGGAAATATACTGCAGCTGACTTTATTGGCGACAGGTATTACTCGCAATCGCTTAGAGCAATTGGTGCTATTATCGCGATTCTAATATCAATTTCGTATTGTGTTGGCCAGTTTAAAGGCATTGGCGACATGTTCAAATGGATCCTTGGCCTTGAATTCAAATATTCAGTCATGCTGGGTGGGGGAGTTGTGTTGCTATATACTTTGATATCTGGTATGTTGGGAGTTACCAAGAACATGCAGATCCAATACATCATCATAATAATATCATTCATGGTCCCTCTGTTTATCATGACCTTTAAATTTAAATATTTCTGGCTACTGCCACAAATTGGTTATGGTTCGGTTGTTTCTGATGTAGTTTCAGGTGTTTCAATTAATCCCGAGCTGGTCAACTCGCTTGGCCATAACTACGCCATAGTGCCAGCTCCGGAATATGCCATGCCGTGGGATCCAGCCACTGGCACTTCATTTTTTAAATGGGTTGCTATTGCATTCTCATTAATGATTGGTACAGCAGGTCTGCCCCATGTTATCCAACGCTTTTATGTTGTACCAAAAGCCCGCGATGCCCGATGGTCTGTTGTTTGGGGTTTATTCTTTATTTGTTTGCTCTATTGGAGTGCCCCTATATACTCTGCTCTAGGTAAAATACTATCTGCAAACCCGGAAGTAGGCAAGCTTTCAAAAGATGCAATCGTAGTTTACACAGCTCAACTAGGAAGTGTAAACAAACTAATTACCGGATTCCTTGCAGCAGGTGGTGTGTCAGCTGCCTTTTCGACTGTATCCGGATTATTGGTAGCAGGGGCTTCGGCTTTCTCCCATGACCTTTATGTAAAAACCTTCAATCCTGAAGCAACACCAAAACAACAGCTAATAATGGCAAGGTTGGGCACAATTCTTATGGCTATTATTGTAACTGCCATAGCACTTCTTAAGCTTGGACTTATCGCTCAGCTTGTTGCTGTAGCCTTCTCCCTGGCTGGCTGTACTATATTCCCTCTATTCTTATTAGGTATCTGGTGGAGTGGTTCAAACAAACAAGGTGCAATTGCCGGACTAATTGCTGGAGGACTTGTCTCGCTAGTTTCTATTACTTATTTTGTTGCTGAGGTTAAAGGACTTAACCTTCCGGCCATGGACTTCATTACATATTGGTTGGGAGCATGGTATTTTGCCTGGATTGGAGCTCCGTTGGCAATAATTGTTCATATCATTGTTGCTAAATTCACAAAAGAAACCCCTATAGAAATACGCAAGTTCTTAATTGAAACTGTTCATTCATAATGACAATTTTAAAAAATAGATCTACAAGAGCACTCATTCTTATAATGTGTGCTCTTGTTTTAATTAGTCTCTCCATAGCCTATTTGTATTATAAAAACATAAACAGTTCTGTTGACCCACGAATAGTTGGAGCCCGGACCTTGTATGAAAAATACAATGGATATGCCCTGGTCAACAATTTTGATTCTTTGTTTTATTTAATGGACACTATCGAACACACATATACTACTGTACCCCATTACTCTGATTCATATGAGGTTGGAGTCCTTTATAACAACCGCGCAGCAGCCTATTTAACCATGGCTGTTTACGACCAGGATATAGACAGTCTAAAAAAAGATTCCATTCTACACCTTGCAGAGATAAACACAACAAAAAGCATAGAGATATACGAAAAATGGATTGCATCCTATGCTGATCTGGATGAAAATGCCATTTTTAATAAAATAGGTTCGGTGTTCAAACAAGGACTGAATGGATATCATGAGAAAAAACAGCAAAAATTCCTAAAAAACCGTGTACAGGAAATTGAAGATGCCCAAATTGAAACCTCTAGAAGATTATCGGTCAGCTATACCAATTTAGGTTTGATTTACAGGCACCGAGAAGATTTTGAAACTGCAGCAATGTACTATCAAAAAGCAATTGAACTTTGGGACCGAAACTTAACTGCAGAAAATAATTTAAATATTATTTTGAGAAGACCATTAAAAACCAGAACTTTAATAGAAAAGCTGTTCCCACCTGAAAAGGATTAATAATTTTTACTCCAAATAAATTCAACACATATGAGAAAATATACCCTAATTCTAATTTTACTGGGTCTTGTATCTACATTATACACAAATGCCCAGGAAGAGGAAAAGAAAGATTTTGGCATTAAGTTTTCGGGATTTGTCAAGAACGACTTTATCCTGGATTCAAGACAGATAGTTGCCGCCAGACAAGGACATTTTTTACTTTACCCAGACAGTGTTTATCATGACAATGACAACAATGATATTAATGACAGAGCAACCTTTAATTATTTTGCACTTCAATCGAGGCTGACCGGTAAAATTACCGGACCAGATGCTTTTGGGGCTAAAACCTCTGGTGTTATTGAAGGGGCCTTCTTTGGTCAGTCGGAAACCAACATTAATAGTTTCAGGCTAAGGCATGCCTATGTAAAATTAAACTGGGAGTCAACAGAAGTAATTCTTGGCCAATATTGGCACATGATGTTTGAAACAAGGTGTTTTCCGGGAACAGTTTCATTTAATACAGGTGTCCCTTTTCAGTTTTTCTCAAGAAATCCTCAAATAAGAATTAGCCAGAAAGTTGGCAATATAAAATTCACAGGAGTAGCAGCCACTCAACTTGATTTTACAAGTCCTGGAGGATCGCCTGAGCTTAGAAATGCTTTATTACCTGATTTATCTGGCAAAATGGATTTTTCTCCAAACAAAGAATTCCTGGTTGGTCTAGCAGCTGGATACAAACAACTAGTACCACGTATCAAAACAAACACAAATTACCAAACAAGTACTGTTATTGGTGGCTTAACAGCTCAGGCATTTATTAAAAAGGTATTTGGACCAGTTACGGTAAAGCTTGAGGGAACCTATGCCCAGAACGGCTTTAATGGTTTAATGTTAGGAGGTTACTCCGTCAAATCCATTACAGATACAATAAGGGATTATAAAGAATACACAACCATTGATGTTTTATCAGCATGGGCAGATATCCAAACAAACGGGAAAAAGGCTCAAGTTGGTATTTTTGTAGGTTATTCGAAAAATATGGGCTCATTAAAAGAAATTGATAACATTCCTTCATATTTATCAGACAAAACATCAAGAGGTGCTGATATTGCATATATGTATAGAATTTCTCCCCGCTTAGTGTACAACAGTGGAACAGTAAGGTTTGCTGCAGAACTGGAACACACAGGTGCTGCCTATGGTAAATCAGTAGATTCATTTGGCGTGCCTCAAGATGCCGAAGTAGTAGTGAATAACAGATTACTGGTAGCTGTTTTCTATTTCTTTTAAAACCGGTATTAGTATAAATTAAATACCTTCACAAGGATTAAATATAACAGCTATGCTTCTTATCCAGAACCAGGAAGCATAGCTTTTTTAAATTGTAGCTATGCGGATTGCTATTTTTTCTGATATACATGAAGATATTGACAGCCTCAGAGAGGTGTTCAGAAAAATCAGGAAAAACAACGTGGATAAAATAGTCTGTCTTGGTGATATTTCGGGATTTAGTGCCCCACATTTTAAATACCTGAGAACCAGAAATGCACACGAATGCCTAAACCTAATTTCACAAAATTGCGATACAGCAGTAATAGGCAACCATGACATTCATGCAGCAAAGATTGTCCCTCAAAATTGCAGCTTTTTTAATTTTCCCGACAATTGGTATGAACTGGATTATCATGACAGGAAAAAACTAGCTGGTCATACCTTATGGCTACATGAGGAAGATGATCTGGACCCCTTGTATAAAGAAGCTGATAAAAAAACCATTCAATCGCTCATCGATTACTCTGTCTTGAAAATCCCTGGCAATAGCATACTTTTCTCGCACTATGTTTACCCAAACCTTTCCGGGCTAAAAAAAGAATTCTACACTTATGCCGATGAGTTCAAGCAGCATTTCCAATTTATGGAAACATTAGATTGTACAATAAGCTTTACAGGCCATGCCCATACAAAAGGTTTTTTTATGGTCACAAATTCAAAATTCAAACAGTATAAGTATATCAAGCGAAAGATCCCGAAAGATCCTGTTTGCATTGGCGTGCCCCCCGTAACGAGCAATGGAGCACGAAGTGGATACTGTATTTACGATACCGAAGAGAAAACAATTGAAGCTATACGGGTAAAAAGAGCAAACTTACTTTAAGGTCCGCATTGAAAATACATGTATACTTAATAATTGTGTTAAAAAAAAGTTTAACTTATCTTTTCATCTACCAATGCAAACTCGATCTATCTAATGAAACAAGACAGTCTACATAAGTTTTTCCTGAGCATTGTAATACCATCAATCTTAGCCATTGGACTATTCATACTGTCTATATTTGTTTTCATCCTGCCATCGTTCGAAAAAAATATGATGGAACGTAAAAAGGAGATGATAAGAGAACTGGCCAATACTGCTAAAAGCCTAATTGAAGAATATGGCCAAGAATATGCCGATTCGGCTCTGCCATTATCTGAATCACAGAAACTCGCAGCATCGAGGATTGGAAAAATACGCTTTGGCGAAGAGCTTAAGGATTATTTTTGGATTATTGACAGCACACCTCGCATGATCATGCATCCCTATCGAAAAGAGCTAATCGGACAAAGCCTAAGGGACTATAAAGATCCTAAGGGTAAAAGACTTTTTGTTGAAGCAGTAAACACTGTAAAGGAAAGCGGCCAGGGATATATCAATTATATGTGGCAGTGGAAAGATGATTCAACAAAAATTGTCCCCAAACTATCCTATGTCATCGAGTATAAACCCTGGGGATGGATAATCGGCACAGGCATTTATCTTGAAGATGTAAATGCTGAAATTAAAAACATCAAAAAAAACCTGGTCAAAATATCCTTGTTCATTATCCTCATCATAATTATAACCCTGCTTTTTATTGTTCGGCAAAGCCTTAATATAGAACAGAATAGAAGAAAAGCATCAAAAGAGCTCATGCTCTCGAAGCAAAAATACAAGTCGTTGGTTGAGGCATCAACTGAAGGGACTTTAATGATCCTGAACCAAAATATTATATTTTCAAACCTCAAATTTGCCCACCTGATCGGCTATGAAAATAATGAAATTAGCAAGATGCAATTTGAATCGCTTTTTGATTCAAGTTGGGAACATGTAATTGCCTTGTTTGATGACCCACAAAAATCGGTATCACTTGAAACCAGGTTAAAATGCAAGGACAACAGTTCGAAAGAGGTCATTATTTCTGCATCACAAATTAAACATGCAGGCGATAATGGTTATATCATAGTAACGAAAGAGATATCGAAGCAGAAACAGCTGGAAAAAGAAACCGAACACCTTTCGCAAGAATTGCAAAGCTCATTGCTTCTAATGAACCAACCCATAAAGTATTTTATCCAGTCCATGTTAAAATGCCCTGCAGCCACAACAATAAAAGATGCTGCAAGCCTGATGACAAAAAAGGACAAATCAATTCTGTTTATTCATCAGGAAAACAGCATTGTCGGTGTAATCACTGACCGTGATCTAAAAAGCAGAGCACTTGCTGCTGACATATCTCCGGAGAGACCAGTCATTGAAATTATGACCTCACCCATCATCAGTTTATCCGAACAAGCATTGTTATATGAAGCAATACTACTATTTAAAAGCAAGTCCATCTCACATATAGCAATCAAAAACAGATCTGGCAAGTATTCTGGTGTAATTAGCAGCGATAATATCTCAGGCATGCAGCAAAATTCTGTAAGCTATCTGATCAAAGAAATTGAAAGAAGTGAACACATTGAAGAAATAAATAAAATACATACCCGTTTGCCAGTTCTGGTAAATGCTTTGGTTGAAAGCGGCGACAAAACCCAAAACATTACCCGGATAATTACATCGGTTTCGGATGCCATTGCCAAAAGGGTCATTTCTCTAACCATGGAGGAACTTGGCCCTGCCCCCTGTAAATTTACATTTATGGTAATGGGTAGCGAAGGGCGCATGGAGCAAACCCTATCCACTGACCAGGACAATGCCATTGTTTTTGAAGATCAGGATTCTGACAACACTCAAGCTGCAATTGATTATTTTCTGCAGTTGGGACAACAAGTAAGCAAGAATCTTGACACAGTAGGATACAGGTTGTGTAAGGGGGATGTAATGGCCAGTAACCCAAACTGGGTGCAGCCCTATACAGTATGGAAAGAATATTTTACTGAATGGGTGAACACAAGTGACCCTCAAAGCATTATGGATGCAAGCATATTTTTCGATTTCAGGGGTGTATATGGAGAGGACTATCTAATAAAAAACCTTCGAAGTCACATTCATGAAGCAGTTAATCACAAATCAGTCTTTTTCTATCACCTGGCCCAATCAGTACTAAAATACAAACCTCCTGTTGGGCTATTTGGTAATATTGTAGGCAATAGCTCAAGCGGTAGTGAGGTAAACCTCGATATAAAAAAAGTGATTATGCCCATTCTGGGATTTATCCGTATTTATGCCCTACAGAACAAACTCAACGAAACCAATTCACTCGAAAGGTTAAACAGGCTTTTCGAACTTAAGGCTGTCAAAAACCCCATGTACAATGAACTGCTTATCGCCTACAACTTTTTAATGCAAATCCGATTCAGGTTCCAGTCTCAAGCTATCATGCACAATAGAGAACCAGAAAACATTATCGACGCCAACACCCTGACTCATATAGAGATTGCTGCCTTAAAAAAGATCTTTGGAGAAATCAACAACCTGCAAACCCAGTTAAACTTCGATTTTAAAGGTTCTCTATAACATGTTTTACATGCTACCCTACCCTGTATAAGAAAACGAGACACTTACCAACGAATTTGGCCCATACATCAAACGTGTGGAACATGACAACAGTACAACCGTTAATTATTTAAACCTATAAGAACGATTAATGGAACATAGAGAGAAGTCGACCTTCGCATATAATGAAGAGAAAGGTATATTAACTAAAAAATATTTCCATCAAATTAACATAGAAGACATTGAGTCGACCTGGGTGCAGGCATTTAATTCAAAATCTGTTCCTTTAGGTACTAAGCGGTTTGTATTGGATTACCGTGATGCCAGTTTTGATCTGAACCCAAAAGATTATATCCGTATACCTGAATTCTATAAAAAACATGTAGACATTTTTTCATTTGCAAAAATTGCGGTATTAACAGACAATCCAAAAGATTTGATAATACCTATCTTAGTAGAAGCAAAAGACAAAGGATTTTTCTCTCGTCCTTTCAGTACTATGGAGGCAGCAACAAGCTGGCTAATGGTATAGAAAAAGAGACTGTAGTACGTATCGCAAAACGATTCAATAAGTTGAACAATCAGAGAAAGATTCATGAAATAAAAATTAAGAAACCTAACAAAATATCTCTGCCGAAAAGTATTTATAACGGTTTTTCATTATATTACGCTTCTATTTCCAAAAATCCCGCGTATGGTAACGATTGCCAAAGAAAACCACTGGCCAGCAATTAAAGAAATCTATATAGAAGGTATTGCAACAGGCAATGCTACTTTTGAACAAGCCTGTTCAATTGGAGAATACAGGGAATGGATAGCAAAAAAGATCGAAGGTTCGGTCTTTATCTTTAAAGAAAACAATATTATTTTAGGATGGTCGGCTTTAAGTAGTGTTAGCGACAGGTGTGTTTATGAAGGAGTAGCTGAAGTAAGCGTTTATGTTGCCGGCCATGCAAAAGGTAGAGGTATAGGAATAATCCTGTTGCAGCAATTGATCGATTTCTCAGAAGAAAACAATATCTGGACATTACAAGCAGGCATATTTCCTGAAAATAAGGCAAGCATAGCCCTGCACAAGAAATTGGGATTCAGGGAGGTCGGTATCCGGGAAAAGCTAGGTAAAATGGAAGGACAATGGCGTGATGTAGTTCTGATGGAAAGAAGATCGAATAAAATTGTTTAAAGCGTCAACCCAATAACCATCAAATCATATGTAATCTTCAAACATTGCAAGTCACGAAAACTCCTTTTTTTTTACAAAAAAGATTCTCTGGGTAAAAGTTTTAACCTAGAAGATAAGGAGCTTATCTTCAACAATGGTTCTGAAAAAATGCCCTATGTATTGTGTAAACGTGAAAACAATGACAGTTTGTTTTATTACTTAGAGAAACAAACTAAAAACCAGATGTTATTACACTTTACTGCTGGTTACCTGAAAGAGAATGGTAACAACCTGGTAAGGATACAAAGCGATAGCGACATTTACTGTTCGAAAGATGAAACAAGCTACTATCAAAAGCTGGACAAAGCATTCAGGAATCAAAAGTATTATGCCACATTTACAAACAAGCAGTACGATAGCCTGATTATATTGCTCAGTTACCTAACAGAAAAGTACAATATCCACGGGATTTTTTACCAGGAGACAAACGTTTTGAAGCAGGTGACAACAATATTGTTGAGTTTCAAGGAATAGTATCATATGTGAACTATCGCTCTACTGGCAAGTGGGATATAGGACAGGCTTTCGATTGGGATAAAGTCATTAAAGGTGTAAAAGCATAATTCATATACCTTTAATAATAGAAAAATTAGTAAGGTAAAAAGGAACCGCCTTAATAAAAACTATTAAGACGGTCACCCTCTATTCGCTTAAAAGCTTGCCCTTAGAGAAAGAATAAAATTTCTGCCAGACGCAACTATTCCGGAACTATAAGGCCGATATCTTTGATCTGTAATATTCTCCAGTCCCGCTTGAAGGATGATATTCTCAGTCATCTGGTACATTGCTTTAAAATTCAGGGTATACCATGCCGGGGAATAGGGATTGCCATTTTCATCAATAGCATACATATAATCCTTGCCTTTCTCTTCCTCAGGCATTTCATCAAACCTCCTCTCACCACTAAATAAGGTATAAACCTGTATGTTTAAATTTCCAAGCTCGTATTTCAACCTCATTGCTCCAAACGCCGGGGCTGCATGCCTTGAAGGACTTACAGACCCATCATCCAACTCCTCCTCACCCTTCTGATAGTTATAATCAGCAGAAAGAATAAACCTCGAAGGTAATTTTACTTCTATTCCTCCCTGGAATCCAAAGATCACAGCTTTGGCTGCATTTTGTATGGCCTGCACCCTGCTCAATTCACCATCATACATTATGCTGTCGAGTCCGTTCAGTGTAAAATCTCGTCTAGCCATTGCATTAGACAGAAAAGTATAGTAGCCGGTCAGATCTATTTTAAAATAATCACTGAAGATTTTTACCAGACCAACATCAAAATTGGTTGCATATTCTGCGTCAAGACCAGGATTTGGTACTGTAACCGAACCCGGTTCAGAATCAAAAACCTTTCCTACATCATCGACATTTGGCGACCTGAATGCAGTTGATGCGTTAACCCTGATTGCAAAAAAATTCCCCGGGTGCAACACAATACCTAAACTACCTGTAAGGGCGCTATTATTAATGTCAGCAGTTGTAAATGAAAAAGGATAAAAACTTGTATCAAACCTGGAATGAAGCATATACTGATTATAACGAATCCCTATTTTAATATCGGTTATGGTATTTAGGGCATATTGACCAGAAGCATACATAGCATATGATCCCCATTCCGATTGTGGATATCTTGCCGGACCTTCAGTTTTTGCAGCTGTTTCGATATTTTCATTAATACCGGTCGATTCGACAAAATCATTAACAATCTCACCTCCGTAAAAAAGTTTGCTTTTTAGTCCAAATGTTTTCACAAAATCAAGATTGACAGAATAAGCATTTACATTTTCAATACGTCTTTCTCGTTCCGCAGCATTCATATCACGGCTAATCCGACTCTCTTCAAACTTTTGCCCTGCCAGTTTTATCGATGCCTGATCATAAATGCCTTTCTTCGAAAAATGTTTTACTTCAAACAAGTTCATCATCCAGATTTGAGGTCCATAATACCACTCACCATATCTTGGCAGTCCTTTTTTATACCTAATATGCCGGTCATACCTCGGATAATCAGAGGTTTCAGAGTAATGAAAGCCGTAATAGAATCCCCAATGGGAATTGGGACGATAGCTTAGTTTCTGCATAATATTGATCTGTGAATATCCCGAAGGAGTCTGCACTTTCGGATCAGGATTGCCTATTACTACATCCATACTATCTTGACGCTGTACATAAAAAGGCCTTAGATACTCATCAGGACCCAAACTTCCCATTTTTAAATCACCAAAACTGTTTGAACTGATACAGGTAACACTGGCCCACTTTTGCTCCCCGATATTTACATTGAAATGACCGGTAAACTCATTGTTTGCTGACGAATAGCGGGTAACAGCTGATCCAGCCACCAAAGGTTTTCCATTGAGCGAGAATTGCGGGGTGATTGTCTGAAATGCCATAACCCCTCCCAAAGCATCGCTCCCATAAATAACCGATCCGGGACCATATAGCACTTCAACACGCTCAAGGGCAAAAGGATCAAGTGAAATTACATTCTGAATGTTCCCTCCCCTAAAAATGGCTGTATTCATCCGTACTCCATCTACAGAATATAAAAGACGATTAGTTGCAAAACCTCTAATCATAGGACTACCACCACCCTGCTGGCTTTTTTGAATAAAAACCTTTCCTGAAAGGCTTAGCAAGTCTGCAGTTGTTTGGGGCTGCTGTAATTTTATTTCTGCCGAGGAAATGGTCTGAACTTTATTGGGCACCTCAGAACTGATCTGCTTCCATCGTGCAGCAGAGACTACAACCTCGTCCACACTAAACAAAGATCGTTCCATACGTATTGTGAAATGTTGCTCCTTGAGTTCGGAAAAGCTCAACGCAAATGGCTGGTAACCTACTACCCTGAATTCGATATGCTCTGAAGTGACAAAGGCGGTAACATCTGCCTGTCCATGAATGTTTGATATTGTTGAAACATTCGGTATATTACTGGCTATGGTAACCAGCTCAAGAGGTTCCCCTGTTTCTACATCGAGGATATTCACCACCTGGCCCATTAACACTATATGCCCACAAAGAAACAGGTATATTAAAATATTTCTTTTCATGTATTAACTTTTAATTTAGGTGAAAACAAATTCTCCAAACTACTTTTTTAATAATTTGAAGATATATATCAATATTGTTTTCTACCTATTTAGGTGGAGGTGAGAGCGGTTCTGATAAATAAAACCGATAATTCCTTAAGATCCTTATAAAGGAAATGACCCTATAGTTGTAAACACATGCCCAGGTAAAAACCTCACCAATTATTAGAGTCCTTTTGAAGTTAATTATCTTTTTTGAATTGCTTTTAGTTATAGGATCTACTCCCAAGGCCTCTAAAAAGAGACGTTCGTGGATTTTATTTAACCGGGTTTCCTGTTTATCTGGCCAACACCAAAAAAGCACACTATCCTGGTGCTTTTCAGAATAAACCACATCAAACATTTTTCCGTCGTATTCAAACTCTTTACTATGCTTCCAATTTATTTTTGCTTCCATTTCTTCAGGGGTGAAACGAAAATGGAACAGGTCGCTTTTTTTTAAACCCGAAATAATTTTGTTTTTTACTACCTTACGTATAATATGCTTCTGGTGAAGATATATATGGTATGTTCCCAGAAAGGGCAAACAAAGAGAAATTATAAGCAATATAGCTGTAAGTTTTGCTCTCAAAATTTCTTTGGGATTTTAATTTGCGCCGAAACTTACAAAAATTATTCCTTATCTCTGTTTTGCCCCTCTCATTTTCTTTATTTAGTAAAGTGCTTTGACATCGAAAGTTGTAAAGATTAAAAACCCCTCGCTATCGGTGACATAGATATGGAAATGATAATCGCCCGTATCAAAATCCAGGTTACTGTCATCCTTTGCCGGTAATGTAAGAAGTGTATCCAAAACAAATTCTTTTTGATTTTTGGGCAAGGTAAAGATCCAGCTCTCTTCGTAAGGATTAACGGCATCTTTTGTATCGTCCATATTGCAGGTTTCGTGGTCTCCATGACTATGGTGCCCAAAATTATGGTGTGCATCCATACTTATATTACCTAGGCCTACGTTGTCTGAAATGTTGGCAACAAACCTGAAAGACTGCCCAAAATGCAAGGTATCGCAAGCCATGGGTGAAACAAGTTCAATTTTAGGCATGTTTTCTTCTGTATTGTTTTGATCAATGCAAGCAAAAAGCAACACTGACAGCAAACACAGTAGTATACAATTTCTAATCTTCATATTAGGATCTATTCAGTTATTTCAATATGAAGTTCCATAGCTTCAGTATCAGATGAGTTACCATCTTCATCCACAACCACAACCACCACATGGTAGGAACCAAGGTTAGCTGTATCAGGAACTGGAATATGGGCATGTACGTGTGAGTTCACAAGACCCTTAAAAGTAGGCTGATCTTTAAATGAACTGTCTATTATCTTATATTCATCTTCGACTAATCCCGACTGAGGATGGTCATGTATTTCCAGGTGATAAAAGTCCAACCTGGCTCCACTTCTTGTCTTAGCATCAAAATTTACACTAATAGTACCTCCAAGAGGAACATCTGTACCATCGGTATCATGGTTAACTGCTGTTACATCCGTAATTTCCGGTGTAATTTCTGTTGGTTCATTATCGTTGCAAGCTACCAAGAATGTTGACATTAGTACAAGCGTCAATAAAAAATTAAAGTACTTTTTCATTTGAGTTATGGTATATAGGTTAATAAATCATTTTTAAAAGGTCATTGTTATTCCAAGCTGTATATTCCTTCCAGGTTCAGGTATCCTCAACCTGCGGTAAAAAGTTATATGGTTATAATACTTGTTGTTCAAGATATTTCTGCATCTAAGTACCAGTTCGAGGTTTTGCTTTCCCATTTTCACATGCGTACTACCAACCGCATTCAAGACGAAATACCCTGGGGTTTGCAATTCATTGGCAACTGTATAATTCTGGGCAAAGGCTTTTACCAAATCAAGGCCAATTTTGCTTTTACCAAACTTCCCCTTATCAGGTATTTTATATTTAACTCCCAGATTTATAGATGGTGGTGGTGTAAAAGGTACAGCACGCAACAAATCAAGATTGACGGCATACACATACTCTGCCCCGAGATTTAGCTGAAGAGATTTAATAGGCTTCCACACCGTATTTAGTTCGCCCCCGGCCAGTAAGGCCTGAGACTGAACATATTCATATACCTGTCCTTCGCTTCTTAGTTCTGCTGTTGGATTCAGATACAGATAGTTGGTAAAATAATTCACAAATGGACTTAGGCTTGCACTGAAAACATCCCATTTTTTATCAATGCCTAAATCAAATTGCCAGGCAATTTCCGGATTTAGGGTAGTATCGCCTTTTTCAAATCGTCCTTCATGCCTGTGCAAACCATAAGCTCCCAATTCATAAGCAGAAGGAATCCGGTAGCTTTTACCAAAATTCACCTTGATAATTGTTTTGTTATCAGGCAGGTAATTTATTCCCAACATTAAGGACAACCCCGGATATGTCCTTGATAAATCAGGATTGAAAATAGAGTCTCCATATGCAGGATCAGGATTCAGGTATTCATCCAAATGAAAATTATTCAGGTCAAAACGGATTCCGGAATGTAGATGCCATTTAGTAGCTATGGAGTATTTATGGATAACAAACCCTCCTTGTGAAGCAAGTTGATAAGCTGGTAAGATATGGCCATATCCATCGATTTCATGCACCTGGTATTGAGAGTTTATTCCGAATACTAGCTGTTGCTTTCCAAGGCTGTTAATTGTATAAGTGACTTTTGCCACCCCTGTTCTAAGGAGAAGGGACAAATCCTGTCCGCCTAACTGGTTATATATTGCCTTATCAAGAGCCCGGTTTCCAGTACGGTCAAATAAATAATCATACTCTTCTGAGAAATTTTGCTGATATCCAAGTGCCAGTTCCAGTTTGTTCTTGTTTATATATGCCCTGGTGAAGTGTCGGACAGCAAAATGTGACACATCCTGATAGGGCCAATTGATATCCCTTGTATTTTCTTCATGATGTTTGCGGATTGAATCAGTTTTTGAACCTTGCCAATCAAAAAAACCTACTTTATTGTTGTAATAACTAAATTCCATGGAGCTTGTCCCCCACTTTTTTACGATTCCAATAGTGGCTGATGCAGCCAATTCAGTTCCGGCAGTATTTAAGATTGTATTTTCAAGAGGCACCTTGTGCGAAGCCGCTTCCTGCACGTTAACCGGGGCTGGCAATAAAAAAGAGTCTGTTTTCGGAACATTGAAATCACCAAAGGAAGTATAAGAAGCAGAAATATGCGTATAAAAATCTCCAACACGGGCACTCAGGTTTCCATTTGATCCCAGATAGGCGTTGTTTGATTTAGCCGTAACAGACAGGTCTCCTGTCACTTCCTGACCAAGAGGCACATGTGCAGGCAATATGTTTATTACACCACCTATTGCACCAGATCCATACTGCAGGGTAGCTGGCCCTTTGATCAGTTCGACATGACTCACATTATTCTGGTCAACACTTAATCCATGATGGTTGCTCCATTGTTGTCCTTCCTGCCTGATCCCGTTTTGTGCAACTACTACACGATAATACCCCATACCTCTGATTACAGGTTTGGACAATCCAGACCCAATATCCATCGAACTGACTCCAGGCACGGCACTGAGTGTTTGCATAAGGCTACCAGCTTTCTTTTCTTTAAAGAATTCCTCTTCGACCAAATCGATAGAAACACTGTTGTTTCTTTGGAGCATTTGACGAACATTGGCTTTGACTTCAACTTCTTCTATTGCTTTGATTTCAGGCTCCAGTTTAATTTCCAGGAAATTATTCTGGTTGGCCGGATTTACAGTCAATGCAATTGCCTTATACTCAAGAGAAGAAACCTGTATAGTGTAATCCCTTGCATAAAGGTTTTCAAATTTAAAGTAACCATTTCTATTAGAAAGTGTAGCTATTGAATCATCTTGCAAAAAGATTTCAGCACCTACTATAGGATTTTTGTCCACATCCAAAATATTGCCCTGAATTCCATAAGTTTGTGAATCCTGCCCATATAATGAGGAAATTCTTTGGAACAACAGCAAACCAACCAAAATAAATTGGAGAAAATTGATTGGAACTTTATATCGTGTTACTTTTTTCAATTTCGTGTTACTATGTAACAAATGTAAGAGAAAACAATTACCTGATCAATATTTTTTAATTTTTTATTAAAAAAATCCCGGCAATAACCTGCCGGGATTACAATGATTCATTCGATCTTATA
>JBNKPU010000159.1:0-69823 GCA_050295515.1 Bacteroidales bacterium
AAACAATTTTAGCTGTATTTTGGATCTGCCTGTTCATATTTGTAAATCTTACATCAGTCATGTTTCTTGGTGCAAAAATGATAGACACCATTATACAAGATAGAAATATTATGATCTATGCAATAATTGCCCTTGCATTGATCACAATGGCCTATTCGATGAAAGGTGGGCTAATGTCAATTGCTTTTACAGATTATATTCATGTTGGTATCCTGATTATATCAGGTTTTTATTTGGCATATGTAGTTCTGGACAGTTTGGGTCAAGGCAATATTCAAGATAATTTCATCTATTTGACACAGACCTTTCCAGATAAATTTAACATGATAATAAAAGATGGAAAACATATTACTCCAAATGGCACCAATGGTTACATGGATATTGCAGGCTTATCAGTCTTGATTGGAGGATTATGGATTACAAATCTTTATTATTGGGGTTTTAATCAGTATATTATACAGAGAGCATTTGCCGCTAAAAACCTCAGCGAGGCACAAAAAGGTATTGCTTTTGCTGGCTATTTAAAACTACTTGTCCCTCTACTTGTAGTAATTCCAGGCATAGTGGCCTATGTTATCCTTTCAGGCGATGATGGAAAAGTTACACTGGATTCGATTAATGAATATGGTGCCCCATACATGATCAGAGAAGATGGTTCGATTGACAATGACCGTGCTTATCCTATGATGGTTAGCCTATTCATGTCAACTCCTTTTCTAGGAATCGTAATTGCCGCCATTCTTGGAGCAATAATTTCTTCACTTGGATCGATGACAAATGCTATAGGTACAATATTTACTGAAGATATTTACAAGCCCCATTTTCAGAAAAATGGAAACTCCAACCATTCTGTCAGGGTATATAGGATATCTGTCTTTGTTTCACTTTTAATAGCAGTAATAATTGCTCCTTTTTTAAAGAATATTGACCAGCTCTTTACATATATCCAGGCATCAACTGGAGTGATCAGTCCGGGGATATTGGCTATTTTTTTACTGGGCATATTTTGGCCAAAAGCTACAAACAAAGCTGCTATTTGGGGTGTAATCGTATCTATCATAACTGCTATTGGACTAAAAGCGATAGAAATGATTTATGTCTCCATTAATGGTCCTGAATCCACTTTTGACAGACCTTTTTATGTATTGCCCTTTATGCTGCAGATGATGATAGCATTGTTTTGCTCTGTGGCTACAGTTATTGTTGTTAGCCTGATAGATGGAAAGGGTGAAAACTCTGATAAAGCTATTAATTACAACTCTGCAATTTTTAAAACTACCAGAAAATTTAATATAAGTGCTATTATCATAACTGTTATACTAATAGCTTTATATACATTTTTTTGGTAAGAATAACCGGATCCTGCCAAAACAAAAAAAAAGCTCTCCGAAGAGAGCTTTAATTTATTGAACTGAAAACTTAAATACACTTTTATGATAGTACTTATCTCCAGGTTCTAAAACTGTAGTAGGGAAGTTATCATGGTTTGGAGAATCTGGATAATGTTGTGGCTCAAAAATCAATGCTCCACGATACACATAAGTCCTTCCAGATTTACCCTTTACGGTACCGTCCATAAAGTTACCTCCATAGAACTGAATACCAGGCTCAGTTGTATACACCTCAAGCTTCCTGCCTGTAGTTTCTTCTGATACACTGCTAGCAAAACTTAATTCAGTTGAATCTTTGTCCAAAACCCAGTTGTGGTCGTACCCTAATCCATTTTTTAGGATAATATTATCGTCATTAACGCGTGCACCAACTTTTGTTGGAGTTCTAAAATCAAATGGTGTGCCTTCCACAGAACCTATCTCTCCTGTTGGAATAAAATTAGAATCTATTGGAGTGGTATTAGAGGCATTGATCACAACAACGTGGTCAAGAATATCCCCATTACCTTCTCCTTTTAAATTGAGATAAGTATGGTTTGTTAAATTAACAACAGTTTTTTTATCTGTTGTAGCAGAAAACTCAAATATAATCTCGTTATCAGGAGTTAAAGTAACCAATTGTTTTACCTGCACTGTTCCAGGGAATCCTTGTTCACCATCAGGAGAAGTATAGGTGAAGGTAATTGAATTTCCATCCTGTACGGCATCCCACAATACCTTGTCAAAACCCTTTTTGCCACCGTGCAGTGTAGTAGTCGAACCTTCGTTTGTCTCTAGTTGATACTCAACACCATCCAAAGAAAATTTGCCGTTAGCTATACGATTTGCAAAACGACCAACAATAGGACCTAGAAACATATTGTCCTTTTCGATATATTCTTCTATAGTATTAAAGCCAAGAGCAATATCGTCAAAGTTACCATCTTTGTCAGGCATCATGATAGATACAATACGTGCTCCATAGTTTGTCATAAGAACTTTTATTCCTCCTTCGTTTTCAAGGGTATACAAATCTGTCTTACCAACAGATGTTTCTTTATTGAAATCAGCCCTTTGAGGCCCAGATTCAGTTTGAGTCGATGGTTGCTTTGTACCACAACCTGCTATCAAAGCAATTGTCAATAATCCAAAGATTGTTTTTTTCATGAGTTAATTATTGTTAGAGTTTTTATTGAATTGTTATATTGTTTTTGTGCTGTTCTGCTAAATTGTTAGTTGTAAAAAAAGCAATTTAACAAAACAACACAATACTAGGTTAAACCTGGCTATTTACAAATGTGCCAAGAGATTCGTATTTTTTATAAATTTCAGCATATGCAGAAACCATATCTTGATTTGGTGTATATACTTTTTCAAATCCTTGTCCCATAGCTTTCTGAGCATCTTCAACATTATTATATACTCCACCAACTACAGCAGCAAACATAGCTGCACCAAAGGCACAAGTTTGCTCGGTTGTTGCGATTTTAATTGGCATGTTAAGCACATCTGCAAGAGTCTGCATTACAAAAACAGATTTTTTTGCCACACCACCTAAGCCAATTATTTCCTTAATCTCAACACCTTCATTTCTGAACCTGTCAACAATTGCTTTAGAGCCAAAAGCTGTAGCCTCAACAAGCGAACGGAAAACACGTGGAGCATCAGAGCCCAATGTCAAACCTGTAATTGCACCTTTTACTTCTTGGCTGGCGTCTGGTGTTCGGCGACCATTCATCCAATCAAGTGCGATTATTGTTGATTCTTCAATAGGTATCTTCATGGCCTCTTCACTTAATACTGGAATTATTTTATCCAGAGCTTCTTCAATAAGCTTGTCTTTGGTTTCTTTATCCAAAAGATCTGAACTTGCAATAAGCTTTTCAACCGGCCAGGCAATTAATCTTTTAAACCAGGCATAAACATCACCAAAGGCAGACTGTCCTGCTTCCAATCCGACATAGCCAGGTATGACTGATCCATCTACCTGTCCACAGATACCAGCAATTAGCTTGTCCCCAACATCTTCATAAGTTGCAGTCATTATATCACATGTTGATGTGCCAATTGCACGGGCCAACACATTTGGAGTTACCTCTCCCCCTACTGCTCCCATGTGACAGTCGAATGCACCGACACCAACAGCCACTTCAGTATGTAAGCCTAGTTTGTCTGCCCACTCTTGGGTAAGCGTACCAACAGTTACATCACTCGGATGGGTTTCGGTATATAAGTTATCAAGGTAAGGAACCAACAGGGGATCAAGCGCTTCAAAGAAATCCTTAGGAGGAAGCCCCCCCCATTCAGCATGCCATAGGGCTTTATGTCCAGCAGAGCAACGGCTTCTTACTACTTCTTTAGGTGCAATTTTGCCAGTTAGGAGTGCTGGCATCCAGTCGCAATGTTCAATCCAGGAAACAGAAGCATTTTTAACAGCTTCGTCCTGGCGCAAGATAAACAAAGTCTTGGCCCAAACCCATTCCGATGAGTATACACCACCTTCGTACTTAGTATAATCAACTTTCCATTTACGTGCAAGCGTGTTAATTTCATCAGCCTCTTTTACTGCTGTGTGATCTTTCCAAAGCACAAACATGGCATTTGGATTATCTTTAAACTCATCTTTCAATGCTAAAGGCACACCAGCCTCATCAACAAACACAGGCGTACTTCCAGTTGTGTCGATTGAAATACCTACAACATTTTTTGCTACATCAGGACCACATTGAGCCAATGAATCTTTAACAATAAACTCCATTACCTCGATATAATCCAGAGGGTGTTGTCTGTATTGGTTTTTTGCTGGATCGCAATATTTACCTTCTATCCAACGAGGATAATTTTTAACCGAAGATGCCAGTTCTTTACCACTGGTAGCATCAACTACTACAGCCCTTGCTGAATCACTTCCATAATCAAGGCCAATTACATACTTGCTCATAATATTTTTAAAGTTTTTAAATTCTATAAAACCAGCTATTAAAAATTTACAACAGCTTTTAGTACCTTATCTGAATAATTAAGGACCGTGTCAAATCCATTTTTAATCTCATCAAAGGAAAAGTAATGTGTAATCAGTTGCTGAAAATAAGACCTGTCACTTTCAATAAGGTCGATAGCATCCTGAAAACACTCATTTTGTCTTCTAACATTCTGAAAACAGATTTCTTTACGCCTCATTTTATCAATAACAAAGGAAATTCTGTCAACCTCAGGAATACCGACCATCATTAATTTGCCGCCTGGTTTCAATATTTCAACAGCCTGGTCAACAGCCTCCTGTTTACCACAACACTCAAACACTACATCAAAAGAAGCATTTTCAATTATTTTATTTGTTAGTTCCGGATCATCTGCATTCCCTGTCCATTTTGCTCCCATCGCCGTGGCAATTTCTAGCCGATAGTCCAGTTTATCGGTTACATAGACATTCTTTGCACCATTAAGCACAGCACTGGCTAATACACTTTGACCAATTGGACCGGCACCCAGGATGGCTATATTGACATTACTTACATCTATTCCGGAAAGCTTTAAGGCATATACTCCTACTGATAATGGTTCGGCAAAAACGGCCAAATCATAGGGCAAATCCTCCTTTACAGGGAAACAGCATTTCTCCGGAAGAACTGCATATTCTTTTAGAATACCCTCAATTTGACCTGGACATCCGAGAAATCTTTGATTAAGACATGTATGTTTTCTTCCTTTTAAACACTGCTCACACTCACCACACCAGATTGTTGGTTCAATAGCTACTTTTTCTCCTGGTTTAACAGATTTAACCTGACTGCCTGTTTCAACAACCGTTGCTGCTGATTCATGACCAACTATAAATGGATAATTTACAACCTGGCTACCAATATTACCTTCGTTATAATAATGTATATCAGAGCCGCAGATACCTACTGCCTCAATTTTTAACAGTACATCGTCAGGATTTACAATTTGAGGCATTGCCGTTTTTGTATATCCCAATTCACGTATACCTGTTAGTTCACAAACCCTGACAACATTTGTATTATTGTCCATAATAGGCATTGGCTCCGTGTTTTCTTTCGAAATGCTTTGTGACTAATGCTTTATTCATGGTCAGAGAAGGATTGACTGAATAAGCAATAAATGCCATTTTAGCCACTTCCTCCATTACCTTACTATTATAAACTGCTTTATCGGGTGTTGCCCCCCAGGAAAACGGACCATGGTTTTTAACCAAAACACCAGGAATATGATTGGGATTAACACCTTTGAACCTGTCAATAATAACAGTTCCGGTATCTTTTTCATAATCACCAAACACTTGCTCATCAGTCATGTCACCTGTGCAGGGAATACTATCTGAGAAATAATCGGCATGAGTTGTACCAATTATTGGGATATCCTTACCAGCTTGTGCCCATGCTGTAGCATAGGTAGAGTGGGTATGAACCACTCCACCTATTTCAGCAAATGCTTTATAAAGTTCGATATGTGTCGGAGTATCAGAAGAAGGCTTAAGCTTGCCATCAACTACGTTCCCATCCAAATCAACAACCACCATATCGGTAGGTTTCATGTTATCGTATGAAACTCCGCTTGGCTTTATCACAATCAGGCCTTTTTCACGATCAATACCACTTACATTGCCCCAGGTAAAAATTACCAGGCCATGGCTAACCAGATCGAGATTTGCTTTACAAACTTGTTCTTTTAAATCTGACAACATCGTTAAATACGCTTTTATATTTTACCAAAAATATGCATAGAAAGCAATTACAATTCCAATAATTATAATTGAATGAATTACATCCCAATTGCTATAGCTTGACTTAACTTCAGCGATCTGTTCTTTTGAAGCAGAACCAAAAGTAAGACCTTTTATAGCTGCAAAATCGGCAGGTTTTGTAAAGTAACTTATTACAATCATAGATAGGATAACTATTACAAAAAGTACAATTTCGTAATGCAACCAGTTTGGAGCAACAAAAGTGGTGTAGAGTATTCCATCAGGATTCATTCCATCAGCGAAAATCTTTAGCACCAAACGTGTCATACCTAATACAAATCCAATTAAAAGGCCACCAAAACCAGCACTAGGAGTAGTTCTTTTTGATAGTATACCAAGAAGGAAAACAGCAGCAATACCAGGAGCGAGCAATGACTGAACGTCTTGCAGGTATTCGTAAAGTACCTTACCCAGGCTCTTCATTACTGGAATCCAAAGAATTCCCAATATTACGATCACTACAGTAGCTATCTTCCCAACAATTACATATTGTTTTTCAGATGCTTCAGGCTTGAACTTTTTATAAAAGTCGACTGTAAAAAGCATTGCAGAAGAGTTAAACAACGAAGCCAGCGAACTCATTAGAGCAGCCAGGATACCTCCAACAACGATTCCCTTAAATCCCATTGGCAACAGTTCTTTTACCAATGTGGAGAATGCAGCATCATTACTCGCAAGCTTTAACATAGGCTCTCCTGTTGATGGATCAATTTTTTGCGTCAAGGCAAAAGCAATCATACCAGGAATAAGGAAAATAAATACAGGGGTAAGCTTGAGATATGCGCCAAAGATTGTTCCACGGCGTGCCTGAGTCATATCCCTACCAGATAGTACACGTTGAACAATAAACTGGTCGGTACACCAGTACCAGAAACCAATAATAGCAGATCCGAGCAGTACACCTGTCCATGGGAAATGAGGATCTTTTGGTGACCGGATCAATTGAGCCATACTATCGCCATAATCATTAGCAGGAGTAGCTCGAACAATTTCCATCATTTCGCCCCAACCTCCAATTTTTATAAGACCAATAACTAAAACAGCAATAGATCCGAAAAGAAGAATAGGTGTTTGTAAAACCGATGTATAAAGTACAGCTTTCATTCCTCCAAATGTTGTATAAAGACCAGTGAGAACAACCAATCCTATAGCACTTACCCAGAAGAAGTCGATTTCCATGCTGCCAATTCTCAGGTATTCCAGATTAAAAACATCTTTAAAAACCACACCTCCGGCATATACAGTTACTGCCACTTTTGTAAGCACATAACTTACAAGAGAAATTATTGATAAGAATGAACGCGATTGCGAATTGTACCTTCTCTCCAAAAATTCAGGCATTGTAAACACCTTGCTTCGGGCATAAAAAGGTACAAACAACCATCCCAGCATCAGGATCAACCAACCGTGCATTTCCCAATGGGCCATGGCCATACCACTTTCTGCTCCAGCACCGGCAAGACCTACTAAGTGTTCCGATCCGATATTTGAAGCAAAAATAGATGCCCCGATAGCAATCCATGTTGCATCTCTACCAGCTAAAAAGTAATCCGAAGTGTCTTCTTCTTTTTGTCTGAGTACCCAGATCACAATGCCGACTAAGGCCAAAAGGAAAATCCCGAGTACAATCCAGTCTAAAGTTGTCATAATTTTTTAAGTTAATGTATTAATTTGTATTACTTGGGGTTAATATGATAATAAACATCGTTAAATTTAAGCTCTTTTTTGAAATCCCTGATAGTAGTATCCTTATCAATTAAGACAAACTCAATTCCAAGCATTTCTGTAAAGTCTTCAAGGTATTCAACATCCAATGCCATGCTAAAGCTGGTATGGTGAGCCCCGCCAGCATAAATCCAGGCTGCAGCACCTATCTCCAGATTTGGTTCTGGTACCCAAAGTGCACGGGCAACAGGAAGTTTTGGAAGAGGTTCAGGTTTAATCACCTCTACAGGATTGACGATCATACGCAAACGTCCTCCCATATCAACCATACTTGCATTCACACCACGTCCAACTGGCACATTAAATACAAAACGTGCAGGAGCATCTTTACCTCCAATACCAAGAGGGTGGACCTCAATGTTTGGTTTTCCTTCTGCAATAGAAGGGCATATTTCAAGCATATGAGCACTAAGTATAGCTGATTGTTTTGGATCCAGGTGGTAAGTATAATCTTCCATGAAAGAACAACCACCTTCCATACCGGCAGACATAACTTTCATTAGGCGAACAAGTGCCGCTTGTTTCCAGTCACCTTCAGCTCCAAAGCCATAGCCTTGCTCCATCAATCGTTGTGAGGCTAAACCAGGAAGCTGGTCCATTCCATGAAGGTCTTCGAAATTTGTTGTAAATACCTTATAGCCGTATTTATCCAGGAATTTTTTCATCCCAAGCTCTATTTTAGCCTGATATTTAATATTTTTATCATCAGACCCAATAATATTATATTCTTTTTTGTATTCTTCAAAAAGAGCATCGACTTCAGCATCAGAAACTTCATTCATACTTTGAACCAAGTCTCCAACACCATGGGCATGAATTTGCCAACCCAAAACTTTTTGAGCTTCTACCTTATCACCTTCGGTTACTGCAACCTCTCGCATGTTATCGCCAAAACGGCAAATCTTTAAACCTTGTGATTCATTGTAAGCTGCAGCAGCACGCATCCAAACAGCTACTTTAGCATGGACATTCGTATCCTCCCAGTGGCCTACAACTACTTTCCTGTTTAATCGCATACGTGAACAGATGAACCCAAATTCGCGCCCACCATGTGCAGATTGGTTAAGGTTCATAAAATCCATATCGATTTCGTTCCAAGGAATATCCCTGTTAAACTGGGTATGAAGGTGTAAGAATGGTTTGTTTAATATATTAAGACCTGCAATCCACATTTTTGCTGGCGAAAAAGTGTGCATCCAGGTAATTAAGCCAATACAACTTTTACTTGTATTAGCGTCAACACATAAATCGTAAATCTCATTGGAAGTTTTAACAGTTGGTTTGAAAACAATTTTAATCGGTAAGTTACCTGAGGCATTCAGCCCATCGACTATTGTTTTTGAGTCATCAGCAACTTGTTTAAGTGTTTCTTCGCCATATAAATGTTGGCTGCCGGTTACAAACCATAGCTCTAAATCCTGAAATTCTTTTATTTTCATAATATTTTTTTTTAAATAAAGTTGTCTTTATTAATTCTAGATTTTACAATAATAGAAAAAATAATCCGCACAAATGTAATTTTTAAATGTATACATTACAATTATCTGAAAAAAAATGCATGCTAATGTACTAACAATTTGCGAGCAAAAGAAACCACATAATGAATTAATCTATAGAATGATTCTCTGATGGTTTAGAATATTTTTGTGCATACTCTGTGGGGAGCATTTTAAATTGCTCTTTAAAGTATTTGCTAAAATATTTCGGATTGTTAAAGCCAACTTCATAAGCTATTTCCGATATTCTCATCTGGCTTTTTTGCAATAATTGCGCTGCTCTTTTAAGTCTTAGTATCCTGATAAATTCTATCGGTGATTTTCCAGTTAGGGAGAGTAGCTTTTTGTACAAATGTACCCTGCTCATACCAAGCTCCCGGCCAAGTTGTTCTACAGTAAAATCTGTATTTGACATGTTTTGCTCTACAACTTCCAAAGCCTTTTTAATTAGCTTTTCATCAATAGAGGTAACGGATATCTCGGAAGGGTTTACATCTATTTTTTTATGGAATATTTGTTTTAGTTTATTGCGTTGATCGATAAGGTTTTTAATACGCATCTCAAGCACCTCAAAGCTAAAAGGCTTTGTCAGGAATGCATCAGCACCAGAACCGTAACCAGCAACTTTTTGTTCTTCTGAAGTTCGCGCTGTTAACATCACAATAGGTATATGGGATGTAGTAGGGTTGTTCTTTACAAGTTGACAAAGTTCAATGCCATTTACCTCGGGCATCATGATATCGGTAATGATTACATCTGGAAGTACTTCTTTGATTTTCTGAAAGCCTATTTTCCCATTAGGAGCCTCAAATATGTTATATTCTAATTGCAGGTTATCGCGGAGGTAAAACCTTAGGTCTTCGCTATCTTCAACAAGAACGAGTGTACTTTTAGCTGAATCATGAGCAGTTTTATTCTCTTGTTCCCCTCCTGAAAATTCGTTGTTAAAATTGATTGCTAATGTCTCATCCTTCTCCAACAACTCTACATTTTTTATTCCTATAGGTATAGTAAAAGTAAAACAACTTCCCTTTCCTTCTTCGCTTTCAACTGTTATATTGCCATTATGTAATTTAACAAACTCATAGGTTAGAGACAGTCCAATTCCTGAACCATGCTCAATGACCTTTTTCGAGTTCTCGGCTTGAATAAACCGATCGAATATACTCTCCAATTTATTTGCAGGTATTCCAATTCCATTGTCCTTTACCTTAACCTGTATTTCTCTATTGTTTACATTCTTTTCACTGCCAGAAACCATACTGAATTGGTCGATTAAATCCACTTCAACTGTAATTTCTCCTTTTTCAAGGGTATATTTAAATGCATTTGACAGGAGGTTAAAGATAATTTTCTCCATTTTGTCATGATCGAACTGCATAACCAATTCGTTTACATTTGACCTAAATTTGTATGCAATAAATTTTTTCTCTGCCAGATCACTAAACGAACTCACCATTTCTTTAAGGAATTTCACGATATCACCGCTTGACACTTGCAGCTTCATCCCACTAACCTCCATCTTTCTGAAATCAAGCAATTGGTTCACCAGGTTTAAAAGCCGCCTTGAATTTCGATGAATAGTCTGCAATGCTGGTTCCAGTTCTTTATAGCGAGCATCCTTCAATATCTTCTCTAATGGAGTAATAATCAATGTCAAAGGAGTTCTAAATTCGTGCGAAATATTCGTAAAAAACCTAATCTTCAAATTATCGATTTCATGCTGTCGTTTAGCTTCCTGTATGGCGAGTTTTTCTTTGCTTTGTTGCCGTTCATTTAAGATAACTAGCTGCCGTAAACCTAAAAGTAAAAACAGTATGGCAAACGCATAAATTATCAAAGCCCATTTAGTTTTCCATATTGGAGGTAAAATCTTTATGGTTAAACTATCAGAATAGTCACTCCATACTCCATCTGAATTAGATGCCTTAACTTTGAAAATATACTCTCCAGCATCCAGGTTTGTGTAATTAGCCCTTCTCTGAGTTGCCCCAACAACAATCCAATCCTGATCAAATCCTTCAAGTATATATTTATATTGGCACTTTTCTGGCACTATAGAATTCAAAGCCGAGAACTCAATTGAAAAGGAATTTTCAGAATATTTGAATATAACTGCATTTGTCTCCGTAATTGCTTCATCAAGAATTACTCTTCCATTATACTCCTGATGTGGTTTAATTTCATTATTATACAGCAATAAATTTGTTATAATGGCTTGCTGCAAATAAGAACTGCTGCGGATAAATTCCGGCATAAAATAATTTATCCCCTTGTTGCCTCCAAACAAAAGTTCGCCAGATTTTAGGTGCACAGAAGAATTCCCTCTAAATTCAGCATCCTGCACTCCGTCTACCGAGGAATAATTTACAATACTTACAACATCATTGCTTTGGGGATCTATAATAATACTAGAAATGCTTTTTATTGTTGAAACCCATATCCTGCCAACAGAATCAACTTCCAGACTTGATATAAACTCATCGGACAAGCCCTGTTCACATCCAATTTTATAGAATTGGTCTTTTGAATATGAATAAATGTTAAGCCCACTTGATGTTGCAACATAAACTTTATCTGTACCATTTAAAAGTCCATAAATATGATTGTTGCTTATTGAAAAGGGGTCTGATGGATCATTCAGGTACTTGGTAATTATTTTTTTCTTTATATCATACCTAAACAGGCCATAGGCTGTGCCCATCCATATATTATCATGATCATCTTTTAAAAATTTAGTGAAGTAGTCAACTGAAATTTCTGGAAAAATCTTTTCTCTTACAAATCCTGTACGCGTATTATATTCCACGATCCCACTTTCCATCGTACCCAGCCATAAAATTCCTGGTGATGGTTCTACTATATCCTGAACACTATAGCTCGCACTATCAAGGACTACTTCAATATCTTTATTATTTGGATTATATCTACTTAACCCTCCCAAGAAAGTTCCGATCCAGATTTGCCCCTCATGATCCTCAAAGATTGAAAGAACAGGGGTTTTCCTTTGAAACATACTGCCTAAAAAATCTTTCTGTACAATTTGGCCATTACTCATCCGATATACAGCAAGCCCCTGCTCAGTGCCGACCCAAAGGTTTGAATCAGAATCCTGACAGAGAGTATTTACCTTATTTCCTGGAAGATTATTTGTGCCTAAGGCAGAATTTTTAAAGTTCTTGAACTTAATGATATCAGAATGGTAATAATTTATTCCGGCATTCCAAGTCCCTATCCAGAGCTTCCCTGTTTTATCTATAAATAGTTGTGAAATTCCTTGTCCACTAATTGAAGAAGGATTGAACTCGTCATGTGTGAAATTGTCGATAACTTCATCAATATTAGGTTTATATAAATATAGTCCGTTGTTGGTTGTTCCTATCCAAACCACTCCTTGATTATCAACTTCGAAAGTGGAAATAAAGCCCCTTGACACATCTACACCATGCTTTAAGGATTTGGACTTAAACGATTTATCATAAATATTAAAAATCATGAAGTTTTCTTCGAACCCAAGGTAAACATTTTCACCATAAACCATTAAACTGCGAATATTTCCTGGCATAGCATGTGAGTAGACAACTTCCCAGCCTTGAGTTTCGATAATATGTAAATTTCTTCCCTTGGTAATTGTTATTATGTTCCCATCAGGCAAACTGCCCAGAAAGTTAATCTCTTTACCAAAATCAACTTCTGTCCTGTTTTTAATTTTTAATCGTGTAAAATCGTCAGAATCTTTATTGTAAAGGCATAATCCAACACCACCTCCAGTACCAATTATAATTTTACCTGATTTATCTTCAACAATACTCCTTATATAATTAAAAGAGAGTGTGTTTTCAAGACTATCGACCGAAAAATATTTTTTAAATTTTTCGTGTCCTCTTTCAAAAACATTTAATCCAAATTCAGTGCCAATCCACAGATTATCATCCTGATCTTCGTATAAGGTTGTTACATTATAACTGGATATGCTCTCAGGTATTTTGGGATCTGGCTTAAATACTTTAAATTCATAACCATCAAACCGATTGAGCCCTCCGTCTGTAGCAATCCATATAAAATTTCGGCTATCCTGGAGTATTGAGTTTACTGTTTTTCCTGTAAAACCGCTCTCCCGATTAAGGTGCATAAAATGTATCTTGCTATCTTGTGACAATATTCCTGTTACAGCGACAGATAAAAGAATTGTAGCAGCAAAAAAAAATTTCTTCATTGTTTTTGAGATACTTACAACAAGCATTTAAAGATACTAGAATAATTAACTTAATCCAATCAGTACAATTAATAGAGCTATTATTGCAAGAATGAAAAAAAACTGGAGCAAATAGCCAAGCATATAATTTCGTTTCCACTTTAGCATATAGATATCTCTAATTATTAAGGATTTTGTTTCGATTTAAAACCTAGATAAAACTAAGCATGTAATAATAGTCAGCCCCATTATTATGATATGAAAGAATATATAAATTGTTAATTGGATAAAAAAAGTATGCCAGGAGGACCCTGGCATACTCAAAACTAACCTACTAAATCAATACCAACTAATCTAACATAAAACTTAGATAACCAATTCGGATTATATGAAATAACAGGATTACCCAATCTCCTATTATAATTAACCCATAAGAATCAGCTTTCGTCAGGCAATCATTAATACTTGTATAAATGTACAAAGGGTTTTTGAATTTGGCTATACATATTTACCTTCCAGGGTTACCTTTTGATAAAAACATTGGGGCGAGATGTTACTTAAAAGAGGAAAACAATCAATTATTGTTTAGTATAGCTTGTTTTTGAAACGGTACCGGGTATTGTGAAATAGAATATAGAGCCAGGTTCTATGAGTGAATCTATCCTGATTTTACCACCTTGTATATGCCATTTTGTACTAAGAACAAATACCCGGATGAGTGCTCATAAAGCTCACACTTTGAGTTATAATATCCACACAAGCCAATTGCTTCAACAGAATTCTACATAATGGCATTGAAATCTTAGAATACCTGCCTTACATTTGATCCCGGCAATCCATGAGCCATTAAAATCGGCCTAAAATTACAGACTATATCCTGCTGGCAAAGTCATAAATTGTGAAAAATAACTAAAAATAACCGCTAACCTATTCATCCAATTACTTGTTTCTTGTCTATTACTCAAAAACAAGTCAAATCAGGTGAAATAGCCTAAAAAACATCAACCATTATCAAGCCAAAAGCCCTGATGAAAATCACCAGGGCCTTTGGTTAATTTATTCTATTTGTATTCAAAAATGTCATTTAACAGTAATTTTATTTGACAATAGAATTTGATTTGAAGCTGAACCTACCAGAATATTATACTCACCTGCTTCTGTTTTCCAGTCTTTCGATTGCTCATCATAAAAAGCAAGATCTTTTGTGCCCAGCTGCATTTTGATAGTTTTAAGTTCACCAGGAGCAAGCTTAACTTTTGCAAAACCTTTCAATTCTTTTATCGGTCTTTCAACAGAACTCTCAAGGTCCTGAACATAAACCTGGGCTATTTCTGCACCCTCAACCTCCCCTTTATTTTGTATTGTGAATTCTAGGGAAATAATATCGTGCATCTCAAATTCATCTGTATTTAGTTTAAGGTTGTTGTATTCAAAAGTTGTGTAAGATAAGCCAAAGCCAAAGGGATATAAAGGCTCAATGTTCTTTTTCTCATACCAACGGTATCCTACAAATACACCTTCGTTATACTCAATATTATAAATTGGCAATGTCATATCTATATCCACCTCCCAATTGGAATAAAAACTTTCCCCTTCAGGAATATAAGGATAGCCCGGCGAATCTTCAAACCTCTTTTCAATTGTTATCGGAAGCTTAGCCGAAGGATTTGTCTTACCTGAAATTATCTCAGCTAATGCTTTGTACCCCAACTGTCCCGGATACCAAGAATATATCAAGCCTTTAATTTTATCGTTCCAATCCATCATATTAATACCCCGACCACTGTTAACTACAACAACTACATTCGGGTTTAAAAATGCAGCATGGAGTATAACCGCATCCAAGTTGTCATCCATATCAAAGGGACTGTCCCATCCTTCGCTATCAAGTGTGCCAACACTTACAATTATATAATCGGCACTTTTGATTTCTTCATCAGATGGCTGTTTTGCATAGCTAAGCTGGTCGCCATACTCGTCTTTTAGTGCCTGCAACATACTTACCTGGTCGTAACCTTCAACGGCAGCAGACCCGCCCCCCATGGGGATTTCCTCAACAAACCGACCTGTTATCAATATATTTTTCGACTTATTGGGTTGTATTGGTAGAATGGCATCCTCATTTTTTAACAAAACAATCCCTTCCCGAGCTGTCTGAAGCGCTATTTCTTTATGTTCAGGGAATTTTTCTAACAGTGTGGTATCTTTTACCGGCCGCTTATCAAGCTCCATGGCAATTGAAACACTTAGAACATTTCGAGCCATGCGTGTAATGTCTTCTTCGCTGACCTTCCCTTCATCCAGCAACTTCTGGGCATTACTCCTCAAAAAGGGATCACCAAGATTTGCAAAGATTGGATTTTCTGGGAAACCATGTCCAGGCATATCTAAATCAAGTCCTGATTTTATGGCCTTTTCAGGATCCCAGACAGACCACCAATCTGACATTACAAGCCATTTAAACCCTAATTCTTTGCGCAAAAGCGTATCAATTACATAACTGCTTTGTCCTGCCCACTCTCCGTTTACCTGGTTATATGAAGTCATTACGGCCATTGCTCCAGCATCGACACCAGCTTTAAAAGCAGGAAGATAAAGCTCATGCAATGCCCGCTCACCTACAACCGAATTTGATGTCCGCCGCCGAAAATCGGTATTGTTGGTAATGAAATGCTTCAGGGTGGCAATTGTCCCGGTACTTTGAACACCTACAACATAATTTTCGATCATTCGGGCTGCCAAATATGGATCTTCACCGAAATATTCAAAATTGCGGCCATTCTGCGAAACCCTGTACAGGTTCATGCCAGGTCCTAACAATACTGCTATATCACCAGCCCTGCACTCTTCACCAATAGACCGCGAAAATTTTTCTGCCAGCTGAGTATTCCAGGTTGCAGCCAGGGAAATAGGGCACGGGAAGGCTGTGGATTTTTCTAATTGCCCATCGAGGTTACTTCGGATATGAACACCCTGAGTAGCATCAGAAAGATAAAGCCTCGGGATATTATATGCATCAACACCCTTTACGAAGAAAAAATTGTGCCCTCCAATAAATTCAATCTTTTCGGTGACAGTCATTTTCGACAGAATCTCATCTGCCTTCTTTTGTGCTTCTTCATAGTTTACTGGTGGCTCATAAGCTTTAAAAGTATCCATCTTCTCCTCAGTTTGTTCCTTTTCCATAGTACATGAGAAATTAAAAAAAATAAGTCCTGCAAAAACAACATGTATAACTTTTCTCATCTTAGTTTGAATTAGATTATTAAACCGTAAATATAATAAATCAAAATGTACATGATTGGAATAAAATATCAATCACTTTTACAAAGATCAAGAAAAGTACTTAGGATGAAATAGTCCTGCTCCATATTTTTAGGTATAATATGGTTCAGGAAGGTTGCTACTTTGTTAAGCCAGAGCTTATTTGCCGCTGGTATCGTTAGGGAATCGACCTACTTTTTTTTGTAATAATCGCAGCCCATCCGCCACCAGGAGCCAGTTTAACCTCAAGCTGCGAGGTTTTATCCACAGGCAGTTCCAAATATTTATAATCCGATGCATGCTTGTCTGCATTCACTCCATCCTGCCAGATTTCAATTATATATTCATCGTCCTGTAAAAAATCCAGATTTACCTTGAAAATGCGTGGCGACCAGTCTGTCATCCCACCAATATACCAAGTTCCTCCTGACCTACGGGCAGTAACAATATAATCTCCCAGTTTTGCTTCCAGTATTTTTGTGTCGTCCCAAACCGTGGGGACCCTGGACAAGAACTTCATGGCATCCTTTTCTTTATAATAGTTTGATGGATTATCGGCAAGCATTTGCAGCGGGCTCTCATAAACCACATACATGGCGAGTTGATGACAACGTGTGCCCAGGCTCATAGGCTCGCTGAAAACATTCTTGAAATTGTCTTTGCTGGCATTTAGCATGGCACCCGGAGTATAATCCATGGGCCCTGCAACCTGACGGATAAAAGGCAGTGTAACATTGTGCTCAGGATCAGAATCTGCTGACCATTTACAATGCTCCAGCCCTTGTACACCTTCTCTGGTAATTACATTCGGATAAGCCCTTCTTAAACCTGTTGGTTTATAAGCTCCATGAAAATCAACCAGAAGTTTTCTTTCGGCAGCTGCTTTTGCTACACGATAGTAATAGTCCACCATAACCTGGTCATCGCGCTGCATAAAGTCAACTTTTATACCTTTTGCACCCCATTCAGCGTAAGCATCAAGTGCTTCTTCAAGCTTATCGTCAAGTCCTTTCCAGGTTACCCACAGAATTACGCCTACCCCCTTTTCTTCGCCATAGCGTATCAATTCTTTTACATCAACATCTTTTTTGATCTTTAACACATCTTCCAGGTGGTACCAGCCTTCGTCCAATATAATATAATCCAGCTTGTATGTTGAAGCAAAATCAATGTAGTATTTATATGTCTCTGTATTTATACCGGACTTGAAATCAACTCCATAAATATTGTTATCGTTCCACCAATCCCAGGCTACTTTTCCAGGCTTTATCCAGCTTATATCCTCAAGCAAGCAGGGATCTGCCAGTTTATAAATGATTTCTGTAGAAAGCAATTGGGCATCATCTGAGGTCAATGCTATTACCCGCCATGGAAAAGTTCTCGGACCAGTACATTTTGCCAGGAAAGAATCGTATTTAACTACCTCTACAGTCCTGTCGTTGGTTTGCCTTGTTTCCAATGGGAAATGGGCAAAAAGACCTTTCAGTAATGTTTCGATTTTTGGGTCTCCTGTAAGGTACATTCCCGGATAGGACTTCAGGTTTGATTCGGATATATACGCTTTAAAGCCATAGTCAAGGTCAACAAGCATTCCGGTTGAACCAAACCGCTCATTTGTAATTTCGGATAGATTCACTTGCTTATACTTGCGTTCCTGATGGGACAGGAAACTCTCCTCTTCAGGAAAATATGTCTTATAGTCATTGTCAAACACAAATTCAGCCTGTTCGTCCACAACTTTATAATTACCTTTTATTGAAGACTCCCAACG
Organism: Bacteroidales bacterium; assembly: GCA_050295515.1. Taxonomy (GTDB): domain Bacteria; phylum Bacteroidota; class Bacteroidia; order Bacteroidales; family UBA10428; genus UBA10428. The sequence goes on from JBNKPU010000159.1 coordinate 18,587, forward strand.
ATAAGCCAGTCCATCGTTGTAAACCCTGAAGCTTAAAGCATATCCACCAAAGAAAGATATATTGAGCTGGTTGTAAACATCTGGGATTTGAGCGGATTTTTGTTGAATAGCTGGTGTAATGGTTTCTGAGATACTGGTAACCTTGCTTTTTTTAACTTTTGGGGATTTTCCAAAAACTGTCCCATTATCTAAGGCAATAGAAATTGTCGAGGGCTGAATTATCTTGTCATTCAAAAATTCAACTTCGTAGGTAAGGCTGTCACTTATTTTCAAAACTACCCTGATTTGCTCATCAGGAGATTTTACTATTAATTCAGTATTGTTTTGGCTTAAAACAAGGGCGACCTGTGATTGTAGAAGGATTATTCCAATCAACAAGCAGCAAGATTTAATGATAACCGATCTCATTCAGTTGCTTTTAAAATTTTAGTCAAATATACAAAAGCAATGTATCCCCAAAAGGCTGTTAATCTTTTTTAACTAAAAAGAACAAAAGAGTGGTGAAATAGTACAAGCTTAATCAGTTTTGAAAGTTGCTTGTGGGGAGGGATAAACGTTAAGAAACAGGTGCGACTGTTAGGAATCAACAATAAACACTTGGCAACGCTAAACCGCCTATAGCCAATTATTTATGGAACTTAACTATTTAAAGTTGTTTGGTTTTGAATAGCTTGCTTTGTACTGTGAAGGTAAGCTCTTATATTCTGCTTTAAAAATCTTTGAGAAGTACCTTGGATCGCTAAATCCTACCTGATAAGCTATCTCACTAACAGTCAACTGGCTTTCTCTCAAGAGTTGAGAAGCCCTCTTTAGCCGGACCAAACGAATAAACTCCAATGGGGTTTTTCCTGTAATGGATAACATCTTCTTATATAAATGAACTCTGCTAAAACCTAGTTCATTGCTTAATTTTTCAACAGAAAGATCGCTGTCCATTATATTGTCCTCGACATATTTCAATGCCCTGGTCATTAATTTTTCATCCAAAGAAGTAATGCCTATTGATCCTGGTTCAATTTTAAAGTTTTTCTGATAATTCTTATTCATCCTCTCCCGGCGAAGCAAAAGGTTTCTAATACGCGATTCTAATATTTCAAAACTAAAAGGCTTTGTGATAAAAGCATCTGCACCAGCTTTAAATCCTTGTATTTCTAAATCTTTTGTTAATGATGCTGTTAACAAAATAAAAGGAATATGAGAGGTTTTTTCATCACCCTTAATTTTTTCGCATAGTTCAATGCCATTTAGATTTGGCATCATAAGGTCACTCACAATAAGATCAGGAAGGTGATCATGGATAAGGGGGAAAGCCTCCTTACCATCTGGTGCTTCTAATATTTTATAATTACGCCTGAGGTTGTCCCTAAGATAAAACCTGAAGTCCTCATTATCTTCAACCAATAAGATTGTGGAAACATTCTCTTTTTCCTTGATATTTGCAGCAGTATCATCAAAAACGTAAGGTACAGCTCCTTCAACTGCTGTTTTACGATAACCTTCTTCCAATCTTTCCTGATCTACCGGAAGATAAACATAAAACTGGCTTCCCTTATCGAGTTCACTTTCTACAGAAATAACTCCATTATGTAACTTTACAAACTCCTGGGATAAGGATAGTCCAACACCACTCCCTTTGCTTAGCAAACCTGTTGGTTGGTTGTTTTGAAAGAAACGTTCAAATATTTTATCCTTGTTTTCTGCAGGTATACCAATGCCTGTATCAGACACAATAATCTCGAGTGTTTCTTGCCCATTATTTAATGGATTCTTCAGGTCATTTGCTTCAATGAGATTAACTGCAACCTCTATCCTACCCCCTTTATTGGTGAATTTAAAAGCATTGGAAAGCAGATTGAATAATACCTTTTCCAATTTATCCTCATCAAAACGCATGAAAAACTTTTCTGCAAACGTTTTTAAACCATAATCAATCTCCTTGGTTGTTGCTAAATCTCTAAATGAATTAAAAACCTCCTCAATGAAAAATAATACATTGCCATAATCCAGGCTTATCGTAAGCCTTTGCTCTTCCATTTTTCTAAAATCGAGTAACTGGTTCACAAGTCCCAAAAGTCGCTTCGCATTGGAATAAATCACATCCAATTCGGAACTAATAGCTTTTTCGCTATATTTCTTTTTTAACCGTTCCAATGGGGAAATTATTAACGTTAATGGGGTTCTGAATTCATGGCTAACATTTGTGAAAAACCTCGTTTTAATTGTATTTAGTTCTTGCTGCCTATTGGTTTCAAGTCTTGCTTGCTCATTTTGGAATTTTAATCGTTCCTTCATCAATAGCACCTGCCTAAATACAAGGAGTGCTGTCAAAATGATAATTATATATACAAAAAGTGCAAATTTACTGCGCCAAAAAGGAGGTTTAATAATAAGTCCCAGTGAGGCTTCGTTAACAATATCTCCTGAACCTTCTACATAAGCCTGGACCTTAAACTCATACTTTCCTGGATCGAGGTTTGTATAGGTAACTTTTCGTTCGGAATAATCGGTAAATAACCATTCCTTGTTAAATCCAATAAGCTTATACCTGTAGTTAATTCTTTCTGCATTAAGAAAGGCCAATGCAGCAAACTCTATTGAAAAAATATTATCGGAATAATCAAGGGTTATTTCGTCTGTGAAAAGTAGTGATTTCGTTAAAATCGAACTTTTCGAACTTTTATTGCCCACTTCTAAGGGCTCTCCATGGAGTTCAAAACCAACAATATAAACTGGCGACTTTATCTTCGCTTCTTTGATATTTTCTGGCGAGAACAAATAAAAACCATTGCTACCACCAAAAATCACTTCTCCTCGAGAGGTTAAAAAGGCAGACCTTTCATTAAACCCCTGCCCCACAATGCCATTATTTTTGTCGTAATTGACAATAGCATGTCTGAGTATGTTATTGCCATCAGAATAACCAATAGATAGCCTGGATATTCCTTTTGATGTCGCCAGCCATAAATTTCCTTCAAAATCTTTGATAAGTGACACGATAGTATTACTTGGCAGTCCATCCTCTGTCCGAAATTTAATGAAACTTGTATCTTCCGGATTATACAGATTGAGCCCATCCCTGGTACCTATCCACATTCTCCCGTTGTCATCAGCTGCTATTGTTGTGATCAGGTTATTGCTTAAGGTTTTAGGATTTGATTCTGAATGAGTGAAATGAACGACATTGCCGGTTGACCAGTATATCACAAAAACACCTTCACCGGTGCCTACCCAAAGATTTCCATAGCTATCTTCGTTTATTGTCAGAATATAATCGGATTGCACAGATGTAGAATCGTTCCCACTGTATTTTAAAAATGCATTGTGTTTCCTGTCGTACATTAAAAGCCCTTCGCCCAGTGTGCCAATCCATAAGTTTTGTTTTGAATCCTCAAATATCTTCCAGACTCTATTATCTGACAAACTCCTGGGATTTTGAGGGTCATGCTTGTAGTGCACAAACTTGCCATTTTCATATTTGTTCAATCCTCCATAATACGTGCCTGCCCATACAATGCCTTTAGAATCTGTCAATAAACTAACTACAACATCATTGCTGAGACTGTTCGGGTCTCTTTTATCATTTTTGATTGAGCTAAATTTATTTGTGTTTCTGTTAAAATAATTGATTCCCCCTCCATTTGTACCTATAAGTATATTGCCTTTTTCATCTTCGCAGAAGCAATTCACATCATTATATTCCAAACTATTAGGATTTGAAGGATCACTAATATAGGAGTTAAACAAAAACAGCTTCTCGTGGTAAAAATTCACACCTTGTTTGTAGGTTCCAATCCATATTATACCATCCGGGTCGCGGTACATTGTAGTAATACTGCTTTGACTCAATGATTGTTCTTTTGTATCACTACTGATATATTCAACCGTCCGCCTCTTTTTGTTTATTATGTTGATTCCTCCATGGTCAGTGCCTACCCATATATTTCCATTTCCATCTTCAACCACGCTGGAAAACAAATCAGTATTTGTCGACAAGGTCCCGCTTCCTTCCTGAATATATTCAATTGATCCGGTAGATGGCTTAAACCAGACTAACGGCATGGGGGCTTGGCTAGTATATACCCATACATCCCCTTCAGAATCAGGATATATCAGAAAGGTATTGTTCAATTCTTCTTTATACTCCTTATACACATCTTTTCGCAAAATAAGCTTTAAGTCCCTGCTTACTTTCTCAATAACACCATTGTAATGGGCAATCCATATGTATCCATCTTTATCCTGAGAGAAACTCGAAACCGGAGAATTGTTCATTAATGCTGTATCTCCCTGAAATTTAGAAATCTTTATATATGAATTAGTACTGGCATCATGTATGATAATTCCATCATTGCTCGTAGAAAAAAATGTTCTTCCAATGTCATCTGAAAAAATACTCAATATATCAGCACAATTGATGGATTCATTGCCAAGTTTAACATCTGTTGTATATCTAATGAAACGTTCAGATTTAGGATCAAATTTACATATGCCATAATAGGAACGAATCCAGATGTTCCCGTTTCCATCTTCGGTAAGAGAAGTAATTGCATTGTCCAACAAAGATGTTGTGTCATATGGTTGCCTTTCAAAAATCTTGAATTTATGTCCATCAAACCGATTTAGACCACTCAATGTACCAATCCAAATAAACCCTCTGCTATCTTTAATAATTGAACGTACCTGATTGTTTGACAGTCCTTCATCTGTGGAAATATGGGCAAACCTGTACCCTTCTGGCTGAGCAAATAACCCATAAGAAAAACACATGAAGAATAAACCAAAACCAACTATGCTAATTCCTTTAGGCATAAAATAAACTATTATGTTGGACCAACTGGCACTTGCCCAACCTATTCAAATATTTAGGCTTAAAAATACATAATTTATCCGATACTTTTTTGAAGGCATATATCTATTTATCACCAATACGACCCGTGTTTATAGCTGATAAACTTTCATCAAGTAAAATGAACCAAGATCACCTAAAATACAATTGATGCAACACTAATGCAATCGATTGCATATAAATGGAAATATTACTATTTTTGCGGTTTGTTTATCAACAATATTAAATAGGGCAAAATGAGTTTTTTAGATAAGCTATTTAATCTGAAAGGAAAGACAGCTATACTTACAGGGGGAGGCGGTGTATTAGCAGGTGCTATTGCAAGCGGGTTATCTCAAGCTGGAGTCAATATAGTTTTAGCTGACATCAGAAAGGAAAATGCTGAACAAGCTGCAGGAAAAATTAATTCAAACGGTGGCAATGCAATAGGCTTAGCCTGCAATGTGTTGGACAAAACATCTCTGGAAGAGGTAAAAAAACAAGTCCTTAAAAAATTTGAGACGATTGATATCTTGGTCAATGCTGCTGGAGGAAATATGCCTGGTGCTACCATAAATCCTGAAAATACTGTTTTTGACGTTAAAATTGAAGATCTGGATAAAGTAACTGACTTAAACTATAAAGGTACCTTGCTCCCATCGTTAATATTTGGCAAAACCATGTCTGAACAAGGTTGGGGAAACATCATTAATATTTCCAGCATGGCAGCAATGAGTGCCATAACAAGGGTGCTTGGATATTCTGCAGCCAAAGCAGCAGTATCAAACTTAACCCAATGGATGGCCATGGAATTGGCCATGAAATTCAGCGACCGGATAAGGGTTAATGCTATTGCACCAGGATTTTTTATCGGTGATCAAAACAGGGCACTTTTAACCAACCCTGACGGATCTTATACTGGAAGAGGGAATCAGGTCATTAGCAATACACCTATGGGCAGATTTGGCGAAGCCCATGAACTGATAGGTGCTGTTCTATACCTTGTAAGCGATTCTGCCTCATTTGTTACCGGTGTAGTACTGCCTGTAGATGGTGGATTCAATTTCTTCAGTGGGGTTTAGAAAGCAGGAAAATACTAGTCTTTATTAAAACTAATGGCTGTTAAAAGAGAATTAAAATTTCACCTCTGTACGAGGTAGATGAAAGGTGAATATTAAGATGAAATAGATGGTTGTTCAATCATCTTTTCGCCAACCATAGCTTCAGCATAGGTTGTAATCACGCATTCATTTAATAAACAATTGATATGTTAGAACAAACATGGCGCTGGTTTGGACCAAATGACAGAATAAGCCTTACTGAAATAAAACAAACCGGTGTGACTGGAATAGTTACTGCTTTGCATCATATACCAACGGGTCAGGCATGGAGCAGGGACGAAATAGCTGAAAGGAAGAAAACCATAGAAGATTCGGGATTGACATGGAGTGTAGTAGAAAGTATTCCTGTTCATGAGGATATCAAGAAAAGAACCGGAAACTATATCGAGTATATCGAAAACTATAAAAAAACCATCTATCACCTAGGTAAAGAAGGGATCAAAACTGTTTGTTACAATTTTATGCCAGTTACTGATTGGTCGCGCACCAACCTGAAAATGAAATTTGAAGATGGTGCCGAAAGCCTTTCATTCAGCCATGTGCAATTTGTTGTTGTTGATCTTTTCATCCTTAAAAGGCCTGGTGCCGAAAGGTCCTATGACCCACTGGTTGTGGAAAAAGCAAAAGAACTTTATGCTGATTTGACCGACCATGAACTGCAAGAATTACAAGAAACATTTCTACTCGGCTTTCCTGGCACTGGTGAAACTTTCTCCATAGACGAAGTAAACAATAGAATTGAAGGCTATGCAGAAATTGACAAAGACAAATTCCGGGAGCATCTTAAAGCCTTTTTACTAGAAATTATTCCAACTGCAGAAAGTGTTGGGGTTAAAATGGCTATACACCCCGATGATCCCCCCTGGTCATTGTTAGGATTACCCAGAATTGTGGGCACATTGGAAGACGCTGAATATATTATTAATGCTTTTGACTCACCCTCTAATGGATTGACATTCTGTACAGGTTCTCTGGGTTCTGCCCATTTCAATGATTTAAACCTGATGTCAGAAAAATTGGCACATCGGATCAATTTTGCCCATTTACGCAATGTTTCCAGGGATACAAATCTAAATTTCCATGAAAATTACCTATTTGAAGGAGATGTGGACATCTATACTGTTGTCAAGAACCTCATTGTAGAGCAAAACAGACGGAAAAAGGAAGGGGTTGGTGACTTTAAGATACCATATCGTCCAGATCATGGACAGCAAATACTTGGCGACCTGCACATGAAAAACTATCCCGGGTACTCATTGTATGGCAGGATGAAAAGCCTTGCTGAGATCCGTGGGCTTGAAATTGGCATCCGCCGTAGTTTAGAAGATCATTAACTAATATTTCACTATATTCACATAGTTCTGATACCAAAATAAACTAAGATGAAGAATTTTGTCCTTTTGACCGTTTTTGTCATAACATCATCTATAAACACAAGCCTGCTAGCCGATGATGGCTATAAGCTTTGGTTAAGGTATGAGAAGATAAACGACAAACAATGGATTGATGATAATAAAGAATTATTGAAGCATGTCTATATTCCTGGCAACCATAAGATCTATGAGTCTATTAAAAAGGAACTAACTCTTGGCCTCCAAGGAACTTTAGGCATCACACCTATATTTGTTGAAAATCCCAAAGGAAAAAATGCCATTCTGATCGGAACCCCCGAAAGCAATCCATATATTCTGAATAAGAAAGAAGAACTTGAAACTATAAAAGAGGTTGGTGTCGAAGGCTATGTAATAAAGACTCTTGATAATAAAGGGAAAAAGCAACTTATCATCTCTGCAAACTCTGAGAAAGGCACATTATATGGTGTTTTTCATTTGCTCAGGCTCATTCAGATGCAGGAAAACATTTCTGAATTAAGAATTAGTGAGTCACCAAAAATAGAAACCAGAGTGCTTAACCATTGGGACAACCTTGACAGAACAGTTGAAAGAGGGTATGCCGGTTTCTCAATCTGGGATTGGCATAAGTTGCCAGATTTTATTGATACACGGTACATAGATTATGCCCGGGCCAATGCCTCTATCGGGATCAATGGCACAGTTCTGACCAATGTAAATGCAAATTCTTTAGTACTTACCGAATCTTACATTAAAAAGCTGGCTGCCTTAGCCGATGTTTTTAGGTCTTATGGGATAAAAATATACATTACAGCCCGTTTTAGTGCGCCAATTGAGATTGGTGGATTAAAAACTGCTGATCCTCTTGATGAAAAAGTCCAGGAATGGTGGAGGAAAACAACAGACCAGATTTATGAGTATATCCCTGATTTTGGAGGATATCTTGTTAAAGCCAACTCTGAAGGCCAACCAGGTCCACAAAACTATGGAAGAAACCATGCCGATGGTGCCAACATGCTTGCCGATGCACTTGCCCCGCATGGTGGACTGGTTATGTGGCGGGCATTTGTATACAGCCACGAAAATGATGAAGACCGTGCAAAACAGGCTAACAATGAGTTTGAACCCCTCGATGGCGAATTTCGGGACAATGTATTGATACAAGTCAAAAACGGACCTATAGATTTTCAGCCCAGAGAACCCTTTCACCCACTGTTTGGTGCCATGCCCAACACATCGCTGGCATTGGAACTACAGATTACCCAAGAGTATCTTGGCCAGGGTACACACCTGGTTTATTTAGCCCCTTTGTACAAAGAATGCCTTGATTCAGATACCTATCGACCAACAAAAGGGTCGACAGTTGCTCAAGTAATCGATGGCTCAACGTTTAACTATAAACACACCGCAATTGCGGGCGTTTCAAACATTGGCACTGACCGAAATTGGACCGGGCACCATTTTGGGCAAGCCAATTGGTATGCATTTGGTCGCCTTGCCTGGAATCATGAGCTTAGTTCAGAAAATATCGCGGAGGAATGGGTAAAACAAACATTTTCTACCGATGATGAGTTGGTACAATCTATCCTGGATATCATGCTTCCATCGAGGGAAATTTGCGTAAACTATATGACTCCTCTGGGCTTACACCATATTATGGGATGGGATCACCATTATGGCCCTGGTCCCTGGGTTAATATTGGACGACCAGACTGGACGGCCCTTTATTACCATCAGGCCGAAAAAGAAGGTATTGGTTTTGACCGTACAGAGTCTGGCAGTAATGCTCTTTGCCAATATGCCCCTGATATAAACGAACAATACTCCAATACAGAGACTTGCCCGGAAAAGTATTTGTTGTGGTTCCATCATTTAAGCTGGGATTATACCACCAAATCGGGCAAAAGCCTTTGGGATGAAATGGTATCCAGATATTACAAGGGAGCTCAGGATGCAGCAGGCATGCTTAATAAATGGCAAACACTCAAGCCTAGCATTGACCAGGGCAGATTCGAACACGTAGAATCCTTCCTTAAAATACAGGCAAAAGAGGCAATTTGGTGGAGAAACGCCTGTGTGCTCTATTTCCAACAATTTTCAGGAAAACCGATCGCTGAAGAATATGAAAAACCAGATAAGTCCCTGGAATACTATCAAAGTTTAAGGTTTCCTTATGCTCCAGGTATTAAACCTACGTGGTAAATCTAATTTTGAACATGAAGTATTTCTTTTTAACCCGGAATATGCATTAAAAAAAAATGCCTAATATATTAAGGTTTCCTTCGGCGAGCTCTTAAACTCGGCTCATAGACCAAAGCGATTCCTTTAATTCACCGCTTAGGAGCTCATCCAGGTCGGGATTAACCCCTCTAAACGTACTAGCTCACCACTTTTGCGCTTTCTATTGAATAGATCGGAATAAAGGGGGGGGCCAAACAGTAGCTTGAGTTTGACATTCTGAGCGAAGCTGAAGAACAGAAACATTGAAAATCAAATATTTAGATTCTGCTTCTATGTGATACTTTGAGTAGATTTATACTTTCTGGAAATCCTCTATTCTGGTCTCTTTTATTCCCCCAATTGTATCAAACCAATCTTCATTAATCCTTTTCGGTCTAGCTCATATTTGGGATTAAAGTCTTCAGAAGCCATATAATTTAATAAGCTAATATAAAACTGCCGGGCCTCGATATATTCTGTTTTATCAGGTAGATAAGAGGTGCAAACCAAAAGCTTACCTTTGCCTACTTTAAATTCTGAAACCAATGAGAGTTTATTGTTACGGTTAATGTTATCGATAACCTGTACAAGCGGTTTGTAATCCAGCTTTAAGGGATCAAGAATGAGCGATCTGGCATCTTTTATTATTGGCCACCATTGATAATTGGTATGAAATTCCGTTGGGAATTTTTCAAATGCTTTATGTTTCGGATCTATCAACAAGCCCATCGTGCCAGGCGATAGCCCATCATTTTTAAAGGTAATGCCTAAGTTTTTAAACATCTCGTAATTCCAAAAATCAGAGATAAACTGGCAGCCAACCGAAAAATGATCAAGAGACTCTGGCTTGGGGAAAAGCAATACTGAACTACCCTGGATCAGTCTTACATAGTTGTCGACAGAAAGTTCATTTGCTACAAGAATACCTTTAGGCACAAGTATATCTGAAGGAGGATAGACCCAAATCGGATAACTGTTCTGATTACCGGATTTTAAATGGAGGTCAAGTCTCAATTGAGTTGGTTTCTCAATCTCTTCCAAAGACACCTGAATCTTTGCAAATTCAACCACTTTACCTTGTCCTACATCGATATTGGTTACTTGTCCCTTGCTTACAAAGTTGTTAGTAGCTTCATCCACCAATTGCCAATCCATCGACTCTTCATTTAATGCTTTGGGACCATAATTCACAATTAGGATATCAGCAATAAAGATTTCAGAAGTATCATAACAAAATTTTGGAATCTCTGCCAACACCACAACTTTATCACAGAACTGTCTGAATTCGCCAGGCTCAATAATACCTTTATTGTCCATAAAAGCATCCAGCATGCCAATAAGGGCCGTCCCCTGCCCAGGATAATCCTGCAGATCGAGCAAATGAAAACCTCCAAATTCAGGGGTACGCAAAGCAGCTTCTATATCAGCCTTATAGCAAAGGGCAGATAGTTTTCCGCTTGCTTTAAAGAAATCATCTACTTGATCGAACATGCCAGCATTGACGAGGTCTTTTTTGAAAAGCTCCAGGTTCCAGGGTTTTAGAACGCCTGTATATTTAGGCAACTCTGAAAAGTTTGGATAAACCTGATATTGTCCAACTTCAAAACCAACCATAGGAACAGGTGAATATTGAAGCGCTTCAGTAAAATTAAAAGAAGTTGAAGGATATTTTGCATTTAGGATCCCTCCATATTTTGAATCCAGAAAGGACATAGAAGTTCTAATATCAGATGAATTATCTCCAGAATCGGCCCTGGACCTGGAACTCACAAAGAAATCATCTCCTTCAGCATACAAGGGGGCCCACAACCTGTTATTTGATCCTTGGGCGAATAAGGGCCTCGAATCATATTCTCTTAACTTATCAACCATAAATTTCAATACTTCCCTGTCCGCATTTAATTCATTACCTAAGGACATCATATTAAATGAAGCATAATTGGCATATTCGTCCAGTATTCTTTCTCCCTGGTGAACCAGATAATTGACCTGAGTTGAATCTTCTGCTTTAAATCCCCACCACATGGGCAATTCTGCCTGCATATAAATACCAACCTTATCTGCCGCCTTAAAAGCAGCCTCTGGAGGTGTCCATGAATGATACCTGTAATGGTTTATGCCCCAATCTTTTGCTGTCTTAAATATTTTCTCCCACTCCTTTAATGTAGTTGGTGGATAGCCTGTCAATGGAAAAACGCATGCATCATGCTTACCTCTGAGAAATATAGTCTTGTCATTTACAGTAAACTTTGTTCCCTTTGTTTTAAACTCTCGCATACCAAAGACAACAACTGAATTATCCATAGGCACACCATGTTGATTAAGCACAAATTCCAATTTATACAAGGCCGGATCAAACTCGCTCCAAAGCTTTACATCATCACCCATTTTATATACAAACTCCATCTGCGACACTTCTTTATCTGAACTCCAAATAAATGTCTCGGCCGGTAGCCTTGGTGAAATTCCTGAATTTACAAGTCTTGCCCTCACAGTAACAGATAACAAGCTACCGGATATTTCCCTGTTTTTTATGTCAATCAGTATTTTGACCTGTTTATTATGGATATCTGGATAAACTTTAATGGATTCAAAATGAATCAAATCCCGGGCTTCAAGACAAAACCTGCCTATTATACCGTTCCAGTTTGTTTGCGTATCCTCAGCATAGGCATGAGATCCTGCAACCGGAACAAGTTCCTCCCGGTTATCTACAGCAATAGTAATTGTGTGCTTTCCTGGTGTTATATAACCGTTAAGGGTATAATATTGGGGAGTATATATCTCATTGTTAGTACCAACAAACTGATCATCAAACCAAACCTCCGTTACTTTGGTTCTCTCCATGATCAACCTCACGTCTTTGTTTTGCCAGCCTTCTGGTATATCAACCTCTTTGCGATAAAATGCCTTGCCAAAGTAGTAAATTGGCCTGTTTAGATGACTGTATGTTGAATCTTTACGCACCCAACCTTTCTTGTTCTCATCCAATGAACCTGGTAGGGTTACTGTATCGCTAAGGGCTTTCGAAAACCATTTTTCCTGAACTCCTTTATGTTCCTCATCTAACTGCATTTGCCATTCTCCTTGAAGAGATATTTCATCACGCATTGATTTTATATCCCAGTCGGAACATTGGTAGAACAGTTGTGAACAAAAGACAACAGTAATGAATAGTATAATTGAGGATCTCTGTTTAATCATAATTAATTTTAAGATAAGCGCTTTGTTTAAGGGCTGAAAATTAGAAAATCCTCCTTAACTTACAAAATAGTTGGGAGTTGGAAGATCGGAGTTAAAGCTGAGCCACGATCTTCCAGCTTCTTGTCACTCTTACTTCTTCGTCAACCTCAGCATCAACACATCATGTCCAGGAATAGTTTTTTTCAAAGTTTTTTTAGAAGTTCCTAACTTATCTTTGGTCCAGACATCGAATAGAGTATAAACTGTTTCATCGAAATTAAATGTAAAGTCAAAATGCGTATCGACCATGGTATTAGATGACCAATCAAAATTAATGGTACGCTCATCTTTGCTCTTGTTTAAAAAACATACTGCCAAATCACCATCTTTTAATGGTTTGGTCCAGACATCTACACTATCAAATGTTTCATATTTAAATGCTTGAATGCCCAGAGAATCCTGGTCGATAGCAATAGCATCCTTGTTTGTGAGAATCTTGAGTGTTTCAGGTTTCATTTTCCTCAGGTCATTTCCAGCGATTAATGGAGCGGCAAGCATACACCACATACTAAAGTGCGCACGGTCTTCATTTACACTCATACCATTGCCAACTTCCATCATATCAGGGTCGTTCCAATGGTCAGGACCAGCATATTGACGTATGACTTCATTGTCCCTTGCCTCCAAAATCTGTAACAGACCAAGTTGTTTCCATGTTCCATGGTCAATAACACAATCGAAGCAGTGATGGATATCTCCAGTAGTCCTCCAAAGATGTCCTATTTTAGGTCCCCAGGTCCACGGTTCGTTATTGCCCCATTCACAGATGCTCAAAACTATTGGTTTGCCTGCTTCATGTAAAGCGTCTCGAATTGTAAGATATGCACCTTCAGCTGCAAGTCCTTCGGTTGCACACCAGTCATACTTCAGGTAGTCAATATCCCAGCTTGCATATTGCATGGCATCCTGATATTCACGTCCGCGACTACCGGGCTTGTGTCCACAAGTTTCCCAGCCAGCATCAGAGTATATCCCCAATTTCAATCCTTTTGAATGCACATAGTCAGCCAAAGCTTTCATTCCTGAAGGAAAATGTTCTGGATTTGGGTGGATAAAACCAAGACTATCTCTTTGTCCATGCCAGCAATCATCAATATTGATATATAAATATCCAGCATCCTTCATACCTGTTTCGACCATGAAATCCGCCGTTTCTTTTATCAAATCTTCACTTACATTACAAGAAAAGTAATTCCAGCTGTTCCAGCCCATAGGCGGAGTTAAAGCCAAACCTTCGAATTTTTGGGCTTTTGTAGGCAAGACTGCAATAACAAGCAGTATTATTAAACCAAACAGGGTTAATTTTTTCATTATCTAAAATTTTAAGCTAATATAATAAACAAATTTCTCAAATTTAACTATCTCATGAGCAGCCCTATAATAGTATTGCTCTCATTTTCATTTAACTTAAAGGTGCTTAAACAGAATTCTATTTATTGCACCTCACCAAAACTGTTTTTTTACAGTCTTGACCTCTCCTAGAGGAGGTTTAAAATTGGTAATACTGAGGCAGGTAATTCAATATTTTGGTAAAAATAGGTGGATTGGGCATTAATAATCGATAAAACACATAATAAAAACGAAACAATAACAATTACTTTCTTCATTTTATTAGGTTTTATGTTCTTTCAAATATTATATAGTCCAAATAAGATAGAATGCCACATACAGCTTCCGATCTTCTTTTATCCTGGACAGATGCAGTAAAATCGTGGGATCTTAATCACTCCCAGTGCGTTGTACTGGGCTAAATTGAAGCAAACCCTTCAGGCTTTTTATTATTTCGTTTTAAATCCTTGCAGTTATTGCTATTGCAAACTTCTCCCCTCAACAATTTCCTCATTAATATTTGCTAATAGCATTTTTGCTTTTCTATTAGACCTTTTATGCTACTTAAGAACAATTTCCATTCCTTTTAATCGTTTCTCTACTCCTTATAGGTGACTACTCATTCTATAAGGTTACTCTACTGTTCCTTATTGTTTCCCTTGGATTCCTTATTTAAATAGGAGTACGACTATAAGTCGCACTCCTATTTTTATCAGATTTTATTTCAACTCAACAACTTGTTCTTCACCATTGTACTTGACAACAGCATCGAATTCTTTTGAAATATCGATATCGGTGCCTTTACCTTCGTCAACCAATACAACTTTAATGGTCCTGGTTTTAAGCATGCCTGGAAATTCTCCCTGGCGCTTGCCAATAGTCAGTTTTTTAGCTGTATCATCCCAGCTGAAATTAATTGTGGCATAAATACCTTTTTCGTAATTGTAGTTGTTGTTCTCATCTTCATAAAGCTCAAAACTTCCGTCTGCGCCTGCATACACTCTTAATTCAATTGGATCTGCAGGTTTTTCAGTAGTATACTGAATAAATGGTCCCATTGGGATAATTGATCCAGCTCTAACCAGCAATGGAAGCTTTTCTTTGGGAGCATCAAATGTCGCTTTTTGTCCACCTTCATAAGTTTTTCCTGTCCAGAAGTCATACCAGGTTTCGTTTTTTGGCAAGTATACCTCTTTAGTCTTAGGATTGCTTGGTTCTTTGCCTTCTTTAGCAAAAATTGCAGGTGTCTTCCAGAATAGTCTCATACGGGCTGCACCCGTTGATGTATTTTCAGTCTCAATAATTATATCATAAGCCTTGCCTGCTTCCAGATTAATTATTTCGGTATATTGCTCAGTACTGGTATAGGCTATTGGCAGAGTATCGCCATCTAAGATTATGCGTTTTGCATCAAAGCACTTCATGTGGAATTGGTGTTTACCTGATTCTTTTGGAATGAGTTTACCTTGCCAACGAATTGCATACATTGAGTCTGAGACATATTCGGGACGACCTGTATACCATAAAACATCAACATTTGGATCGACAGTTTCAAGACCAAGGTTTTCGTACTTATTATCCTTATAATATTGTGCGAAAAGCCCTTGTTTTCCATCTTTA
Organism: Bacteroidales bacterium; assembly: GCA_050295515.1. Taxonomy (GTDB): domain Bacteria; phylum Bacteroidota; class Bacteroidia; order Bacteroidales; family UBA10428; genus UBA10428. The sequence goes on from JBNKPU010000159.1 coordinate 34,297, forward strand.
GTCTGAAAATACTCGGGAGCTATCAACTCAGATGCTTGTGGAGGCGTATGATACATATAATCGGTAACCGGACAAACCATCATTGCAGGTCCGAACATAAATTGATCGTCAATGTCGTAGGTGTTTTTATCAGCTGTAAAGTCCATAGGAAGACCACGCATGTATGTGTAATCTTCGTTTGTTACTTTCCATGCCAATGAATAGATATATGGCATTAACCTATAGCGAAGGTTATCGAACTTAAGGATTGATTCTTCAAACTCGCCCATCTCCCATATCTCACGGGGAGTTTCTGAACCGTGCGAACGGAAAATCGGAGTAAAGGCTCCCAATTGGAACATACGGTTATAGAGTTCCTGGTATGCAGGGTCTTTTCCTCCATTCATAAATACGCCATCATAAGCTCCTAGTACAAATGCACCAATATCGAAAGTCCAGTAAGGAATACCAGCCATACAGTGATTAGTACCTGCAGAAATCTGATTACGGTATACTTCCCAATTTGCACCAATATCACCAGACCATGTAGTAGCTCCGTTCCTTTGTTGACCAGCATAGCAAGAACGAGTAGGAATATATGCCCTGCGTGCGTCTGTTTCTTCTCTCCAATACTTATAAATTCCATCAGTCATAACCAATGAAAAAGAATTAAGGTACCTTGCCCATGATCCTATGTGGCAGCTTCCCAATTTCTTCATTTCGTATTCTTCAGACTCTTTGGTCATAGCATTGACCACATCAGGTTCAGTAGAATCGATCCACCATCCGTCAAGCCCTTTTGAATAAATTCCCTTTTTGAGGTATTCCCAATAAAGCTTTGTACCAGCAGGATTATAGGCATCGTAATATTTAAATCCGGCCCAGCCAACTCTATCGATCAAAAAGCCTTTGCTATCCATATCCTTATAAATTGGAGTTTTCGGACCAAGTGCCGGCCAGATAGAGATAATGATCTTATAGTTCATGGCATGCAATTCGTCACACATTTCTTTAGGTTGTGGGAACAAGACCTTATCGAAGAACATTCCGCTCCAATTTGGAAAGCCATCCCAATAATCCCAATCCTGGATCATATTGTCGATTGGGTATTTCAATTTTCTGTACTTTCTGGCCACTGTCATAAGTTCATCCTGGGTATCGTAATGTTCTTTACTTTGCCAGTACCCATAAGCATGTTTACCATACATAGGGGCTTTACCAGTAAGCTGACGGTAACCTGAAATTACCTTGTCCATATTATCGCCATAAACAAAATAGTAATCGATGTTATCGCCCATGTCTGACCAGAAAGAAGCACCTTCATCAGAATCCTTGAATATTGTCATGGAATAATTGTCCCAAAGGATACCATAATTTTGAGTGGAAATCAGGAATGGATTAACAGCATCTGTGTTTGATTGTACGAGTTTAACCTCTTTACCACGATAGTTAAAATAACCGTATTGGTGCTGTCCAAGTCCATAAACACCTTCATCTGGAGTCAATTCAAAAGGTTGTTTTACAGCATAGCCAGAATCGCCATCGAAAGTGACTGCTGTAAATTCAGGAGTGCCTTTTTCTTTCAGGATATTATTGTTATCAATGGTTTCATAAGAAACATTTCCACTTTTCTTACTGACTTTAACAATAAGCTTTGAGGTTTTCAGAATAACATCGGGTCCTACATCTTCAATATCAAGCTCTATTGCTGGTAATTCTTCCTGTATTACAGATAGACTTAGCTTTTCAGAAGTCCCTTCTGGTGTCCATTTAGTTACACGAACAATATCCTGATCGTAGAATTGTACTTTTACATTTAGTTTTCCGTTGCCAATTTCAACGCCATTTTCAACCTCTGTAACTGTTGCCTTATCTGTAGAGCAGCTCCACGAGGCAAACACAACAAGGATTATAATGAACAATAGGTTATAAAATCTCATATGTTTTACTATTTAATAGGATAAGTTTATTTTATTCAGTAATATTTTCCATTTTTTGATCAGTAAACCATGCCAGTGAATAAACCAAAGCAGCCTGCCAATTGATTGCAACCTCGTTATGGCTATAACTATTCACATCATCGACCCAATCTGTGGCACTATGTCCTCCACCAACAATATATCCTGGCCATGGGGCTTCCACATTATCGCTTCCCGAACGCCTGTCATGAGGGTTCATTGGTGGATTCACCCCCACTCCGGTCACATAAGACCTGCCATAATAGTTCCTACCAAATAAATGGGCAATGATCTGTTGGGCAGCCTGCTCGTACTTTTTATCCGGATTGATCATATTAGCAACTGATAAGTTCAGGGACAAACGGGCTACTGTACCATTGCATCCCCAAAAATATTTATTGAATGGCCTCCCATAGATATCGGTGTGAATATTATTTACAATAGAGTCAGCATTATCTATGACAGCTCTTTTTATTTGCTCGAGCAATTTGGCATTTCTTCCAGGCTTATCAGACAACACATAGGTAAACATCCCTAGGTTCTTCACATTGCCCCAATCCCAATCGGTATCAACATTGGGCTTAAAATATTTTATCTTTTCCTCAAAATCTTTCAAATATTTTTCATCGCCGGTAGTTTCCCACAATTCGGCTGCAGCCCATAAACGTGCAGGTTTGTCAGGCGCACGGTAGGCACCAGTATGTATCTCTTTTTGATCCCAGGGTTTATCCTCAGGATTCTTTTCTAAAAAAGCATAGCTTGAAAGTGCAGCAGTAAGACATGTTTTGGCATACTCAGTATCATAAGGTTTAAAGAAACGGGACGCCATTGCCATAGTAGCAGTAAAATTTGCTGTTGCATCGGAACCCCAATCAGAGAAATATCGTTTGTTCAGATCATCCTCTGGCAGAATAAATCCTTCGAAATGAGCTCCTGTCAGTTTATGTGAAACCCTACCTGAGCCATCGCTATATTGCATCTTAAGCAGGTAATCAGTTTCCCATTTTAGTTCTTTGAGAAATTCTGGGTATGCTGGAGCTGTTTCCGGCAAGTCCAGGGCTATCTCTTTAATTTTATTGCCGAAATGCTGCCAGGCCAGAAAAAGATTGGCTATGGTTATCCCTGCGTTAACTGTATATTTTCCGTAATCTCCAGCATCGTGCCAACCACCTGTTCCATCTTTTTTCACATCGCCAAACCCGGTATAGGTCATCCATCCATCCTCCATATGGCATGCTTCGTGCTTGAAAGTATCGGCAGCATAAACTCCTTCCACCCGGGTACCACAACGCAATAAATAAAAAGCCCTGAAAGAGGTTTTAAAAGCTTCGTTGTAAACATCTGTTCCGATGCGGAAAGGTTTACTGGTGCCCATACCAGGAATTTCAATATAATATTTACCCTCTTTTGTGAACCCAGAAAAATCAGCGATATAAGCACTTTGACCTACATCACCCTGTTTTATTGGTCCTGAAAGTACGCCTTCATAGACTTTTTTATTGCTATTGAATGCTTTTATATAAAAAGTACTGCAGCTATCCAAAACTATTGTGGCTACTTTACTTCCATCCGTAAGATATCCCAAAGAATTGATCCGAATAGATTCAATTTCCGGCAGTTTTTCGGCACACGACATTTGTAATGACACGCTAATAATTGATAAAATTAATGCAACTCTTCCCTTCATTATTCTCATTCTTTATTGTTTTCAGGATTCCATTTCCATAATCCATCGATGAAAACATGTTATGCATCCTGAACGTAAAATTTATATTTAAATGTTTTGGATCAATTCAACTCACTCCAGAGTTTAATTCACCTTAAAAGAAATTAGATCTTTACCTGAATAAATACCCCTCCATTGGGTTTTAGATCCAAATCTATTTTTTGTCCGAAATCTACGGCTTCTTTGTTAATTTTAAAGGATCGATTGTTTTCAGCATCAGTAATAAATGTTACTTCTTTAGCTCCCTCAATAAATGAAAGGTCCAAAGTAAGTTTTAGGTCAGCAGCATTTCCATTAATACCAGCCACATACCAAACATTATCCTTTCTGCGGGCCAGAACAACATAATCAGCTGGGTAACCTTCAATAAATTTAGTTTCATCCCAATCAACCGGAATATCTTTCATCATTTGTTTGATCTCTACCGGAACTTTGGCCATTCCTTCTGGTACTTCGGCATAATGTTGTACCCCTGAAAGAAACAAAACAGAAAGTGCAAGCTCAAAAGTATTTGTTGTAACACGCTTAATGTTAGGAATTTCACTAAAACAAACCGGAGTAAAATCCATTGGATCGAACAGGTTACGAGTGAAAGGTAGAACAGCACAGTGTTTTGCTTCAAGATCAGCGTTTTGTTGTTCAAAAGTAATAAATTCAAATCCCTTAATACCCTCCATAGAAACCAGGTTTGGATAGGTCCTGTGCCAGCAACGTGGCAGTGAAGAGCCATGGCAATTAACTATGAGACCATATTTGGCTGCTGATTCAAAAATATCTTGATAATAGCTGATTACTGATTGTCCATCGCCTCCAAAAAAGTCAACCTTTACCCCTTTAACTCCCATTTCCGATATCTTTTTAAACTCAGCATTGCGCGATTCTTCTGTCAAAAGCATACCCCTGGGATGATAAGGCGTAGTATTCCAATCACCTGCCGAATTGTACCAAAGGACTATGCCTACATGCTTTGATTTGGCATAATCGACTAGTTCAGCGATTTTTTCATATCCAATCTGTGTATCCCAATTGACATCGATCAGACAATACTCCCACCCCATATCTGCAGCATAATCAATAAAATCTTTTTGAACTCGATAGTTCACAGATCCGTCTTTGTACAATACCCAACTCCATGATGAGCGTCCGGGCTTAACAAATGAAATATCATCAAGTATATTTGGGGCTGCAAGGTCTGTTCCTAATGTAGATTCAACTATCGAGCCCAAGTCATCAGCCAGTATTACAATACGCCAGGGTGTTTTCCAAGGTAGGGTTGATTCCGGGTTTACAGGTCCATTATTGATTGTTTCCAATGGATCAGGAAAGCCAATCTCAAAGGAGCTCTGTTCCTTGTCCAACATTAGCCGGGTTCCACAATAATCCCTATCAGGGGCAGATTCAGTAATACTTATCCAGTAATTACCTTTCTTAAACAAAGCAGGGTAAATCCAACCTGGTTCATGTATGGGCAAAGAATCAAGGTTAACTTCATTAAAATAATGTTCTTCATAGGAAGGGTGAACTCCTTCCCAGCCAGTTTTGGCTTTGGACATCGGTTGAATCCATGCTACTGTTGATGCATCGAACTGGAATGTTGTTTTTTCATCCGTGATCTTATGGATTTGTTCAGACTCATCCGGGAAAATATACCTGAAAGCAAAGCCGTCATCAGATACCTGGAACACAATTTGCACCTTATTTCCTTTGCTGTTCTCGAGTGTAAATATCTTTTTATTGGCTTTGTAGTAAATATCTTTCTGTTTCCCTTGTAACATGCTGTAATTATCTGTCACCGGTTCGGTTTCGGTAACTTCTGTGATTGTCATTCCAGAGCTAAAATCAGCATCTTCACGGACAATTCCCAGGGTGTTGTTTTCAATTACTGGCGAGCCCGCAAATTCAACATTGTAAAAAGGCTGACCTTGTTCATTAACACGAAAATCAACAATAATTTTACCATTTGGGCTCATGACCCACTTCTCTGCATTTTGTTTACAGGCAAATACCAAGCCAAGTAACGCAACAAATAAGACTTTAGATTTCATCTAATAATAGAGTATTTTAAAGTTAAAAGTAACTAAATTAACAAATTAATTTTTACAGTTGACTAATCCCAGAGCACTCTTTCAAGGCACTCCGTGATTCAAACCGTTTATCTTGAGATTTTATCTATCCTATTAAGTGTTTATTCAGATTTTATTTTTTTAAACTGTATGGCACAACCACCCCCTGGAGCCAAAGTAATTGGCAATTCCGTTGTATTATCAACTTCCATTTCTTCAATTTTATAAGCTTCCGGATTTTTATCATACATAGCATCCACACCATCTGCATATATTATTGCATTGTATTTAGTACCTTCTTCCAGAAAATCCAGCTTCAGGCTAAATTCACGGGCTTCTTCGTTGGTAATACTTCCCAAATACCAATCGTCACTGTATTTATCTTTCCTTACTATGGTTAAATATTTACCAATTTTTGCGTTGAGCACCTTAGTATCTTCCCAATCAATGGGCACATCCAATAAAAACTGGAAAGCGGGATGCCCATCGTAGTTTTCAGGTAAATCTGCCAACATCTGTACAGGTGAGTAAATTGTCACATACAATGCCAATTGCTTGGCAAGAGTTGTATGCAACCGCGTAGGCTTAATACTAAAGATTCCTGGTGTAAAGTCCATTGGTCCTGCCAACAAGCGATTAAAAGGTATAATACATGTATGTTCTGGAGGGTTACCCTCACTCCATGCATTATATTCCTGACCACGGGCACCTTCACCAGCCATTAAGTTTGGCATGGTTCGTCTCAACCCTGTTGGAATAATAGGTTCATGAAAGTTGACTGCTAATTTATGTTCAGCTGCTTTTTCTAAAACGTGACGATAATATTCAACTCCATATTGGCCGTGATGCCATTCTTTGAGTTGCAGCCTTGAACCAACCTGACCAATTTTGATGCTATGCATTCCGGCATCTTCATACATTTGCATCCCATCGTCGATCTGGGCAAGGTAATTCTCAATATTTGAACCGGTTTCGTGATAACCGATAAGGGTTACATTTTTAGATTTACCATATTCAACTACTTCATTAAAATCAAAGTCGCCTGTACTCTCCGTAAAACTAAAAACATGCAGCCTGTTTTCGTACCAGGCAGGAGTCCAACCTTTGTTCCAACCTTCAATAAGCAAATGCTTTATGCCATGTTCTGAGGCAAAATCGATATAGTTTTTTGCTATTTCAGTTGATGCCCCATGCTTTTCACTTTCCCAAAAAGTATATTTGCCAATGTGCATCCCCCACCAGATCCCCATATATTTAACAGGTTCAACCCAGGATATATCTTCCATCTGATTGGGTTCGTTCAGGTTCAATATCAAATATGAGGTAATAAGACCGCCTGCATTATCTGCAATTTGAATTGTCCTCCAGGGTGTCTGCATTGGAGCTGTTGTTTTAACCTTAACACCATCAGACCAGGGCACAAGGTCGCACTTTAGGGTATTCTTTTTGGTATGCGCAAGTGTCATGCTTGCATAATTGGTCAGGTTTGCCTGATGAATACTTAAACACATGCCATTTTTGGCTTCCATAGTAAGTGGGGTCTGTACGGTATCCAGCTCATTAATATGAGAATTTTTATACAGATACTCATAACGATTGTCACCATATGCCGGAATCCACCAGGCTTCAAAGTTATCGGCAAACTCAAACTCAGTAAGCTCATCCATAATAATAAGTGAATCAAGCCCTTCTTGTTCGGGCACCTCATATCTAAAACCGATACCGTCATTAAAAGCCCTGAACACCAAATTTACTTTTCGCTTGGTGTCTCCCTTCTCTTCCAAAAGGACTTTGATTTCATTATAGTTATTGGTGATCAACCTTTTTTCCCCCCATGGCTGTTCCCACTCCTCATTTACAGTACTTTTCAGCACATTAATCACCTGCATTTGATCCGTAAGGGTATCACCATTTGCTAATACAAGCCCAAGATCTGAATGATGTATTAGAGGTGAGGTATTCCGGAATACATTATAATATAGTCCGTGTTCATCAACCTCAATTTTAATTGCAATTTTACCGTTTGGCGACTGCACAAAAATTTCTTCAGAAGGCATGCATGAAAGCATCATAAATGAGACCACAATTAGAAAAGTAGTCAATCTTATCATCATAATTAATATTAATTTATTCTTCATTTTCTGTATTATTCTTAAAAAAAACACCCCCAGCACTAACAGAAAAAAAACACTCTGAGCCAATGGCACAGAGGTCTCTAAAAATATTAGTTTTGAGAAGTCGCCTGTTTAACCTTATAAAATTACTATCTCCAGGTTTGATTGTTTAATAACACTTAATCCAATGTTATTGTTGTTGTAGCACTTTCAAGTCCTACTGAACTTGCTGTCAATTTCACTTCTCCCTGCTTTTTCAAGGATTGAATCACAACTACACACTTGCCATGAAAAGCTTTGCGATAGTCTGCTTTAAACGGTTCGTGACTGACTTGGTTTCCATTGTCAACTCCAGCAATAAAAGCATCGCCTTCAAGCTCAAAGTTGATGAGATTTTCTGCATTAGGCTCAATCACTCCATTTTCATCCACAACTTCTACTGTTATAAAAGAAAGATCTTTCCCATCGGCTTTAATCGTTGACCTGTCGGGAGCAAGAACAATTTTCGCAGGCTCTCCTGCAGTTTTCACTGTCTTTTCCATTACAACTTCACCATTAGTCCTTCCAATGGCCTTTACTTCACCTGGAGTATAGTTTAGTGTCCAGCTTAACCGGAGATCTTCACCTTCCTTTTTCTTCATCCCCAAAGATTCTCCATTAAGGAATAGCTCAACTTCTTCACAGTTTGAATACACAACCATATCTACTTCCTGGCCTTCAGTCCAGTTCCAGTGTGGATATAAGTGGAGTACATCTTTATCTGTCCACTCACTTTGATACATGTAATATACATCTTTAGGAAAACCTGCAAGGTCAATTATACCAAAATATGAACTGCGTGCAGGCCAGCCATATGGAGTAGGTTCCCCGATATAATCAAAACCTGTCCAGATAAACATGCCTGATAAATAGTCGTGTTTTTTAATAATTTTCCATGTCTCCTCATGTGTGGAGCCCCAAGGTGCACTTACATTATCATAGGCAGATACTGTCAGGTCGGGATTTCCAGTCGTAAATGGCAAGTCCCATCGAATAGGCCATCTACGTATACTATCTGATGGCATATCGTAATGACCTCGTGTCATTAAAGCCGAAGTTGTTTCTGTAGCAATAAAAGGCCTGTTTGGAAATACTTCACGGTGTTTTTCATAAGAAGTATGGCCATAATTATATCCAACAAGGTCCAATACATCTGGTTTATTTAAGTTGTTTCCCAAACTGGGAGGATTGTTTGCTGTTGTTATTGGACGGGTTGGATCCATTGATTTTGCTATTGAAACAAGTTCTTGAACCATAGTGACTCCAGCAGTATCCCATTGTTCCAGAATTTCATTCCCTATGCTCCAAATAAATACCGAGGGATGGTTTCTGTCGCGCATAATATGATCCTTCAAGTCTCGCACATGCCATTGGTCCCAAAATTGTGAGTAGTCTTCAGGAGATTTCTTCTTTTTCCACATGTCAAAAGTCTCATCCATTACAATAAAGCCCATTTTATCACACAAATCGAGCAATTCTGGTGCAGGCGGATTGTGTGAAGTACGAATCCCATTGCATCCCATCTCTTTCAGGATTTCAAGCTGACGCTCCAAGGCCCTCACATTAATTGCAGAACCAAGACATCCCAGGTCGTGGTGATTACAAACCCCGAGGATTTTAACCTGTTCTCCATTAAGTATAAATCCTTTCTCGACATCGAAATTAAAACTGCGGATGCCAAACATTGTATTGTAAACATCCAGAGTTTCTTTGTCATTCTTGACAACCGTTTTTGCAGAATACAGGGCAGGTTTGCTTACTGACCAAAGATTTGGATTTTCAACTTTTATGTTTTGTTGGATTTCATTTCTTTTATTGGCCTCGACCTTAATACTGGAAACAGTCTGAGCCACTTCCTTCCCATTGGGTGCAATTAAAGAAGTTTGCACCAAAACATCCTGAGCTAATGCTGAACTGTTATTTATGGTGGTTGAGATATACACCTCAGCTAAACTGCTATCAACCTTCGGTGTAGTAATGTAAGTTCCCCACAAATCGACATGTACCGGATTTGTTTTGACCAACCTGACATTACGGTAAATCCCTGAACCACTGTACCATCTTGAATTCGGTTGTTTTGAATTGTCAACCTTTACAGCTATTACATTTTTGTCATCACCAAATTTCAGGTAAGGAGTTAATTCATAGCGGAATGAAATATATCCATTGGGCCTGAATCCTATTTTCTTACCGTTTAGATAAACAGTACTGTTCCAATAAATTCCATCAAATTCAATAAAAATCTTTTTAACCGAATCTGCTGCTGGTATCACAAAAGATTTTCGATACCAACCGGTTCCGCCAGGCAACGCACCACCGCCAGCAGTTGCAGGGTGCTCTTCACTAAAATCACCTTCGATGCTCCAATCATGTGGCAAGTTAAGCACTCTCCAATCTGCATCATTAAAAGTGTCTGACGAGGCATCCTCTTCAGTAAGGTTGAATAACCAGTCCTGATTGAAATCCTCAACTACCCTTGGATTGGTATCTTCAGAGCTGCAAGAATAGATAACGACAAAACTTGCAAGTCCAATAAATAATTTAAATAGGAATTTGAGGGTGTTCATTATAAATATGGATTTATCTTTTTTTTATAAATCTATTGAAATTTCTTCACCCTTATAATTAATTGTTTTAGCAACAATATCATCATCAATTCCTTTTTTAAGTTCGGGAGTAATAAGCTTTACCTTAAAAACCCTTTCTTTCAGCATTCCTGGAAACTGACCTTTCCTTTTGCTGATAATTAATTGGTTGCTCTCGTTAATGAAGTTGAAGTTTATAGTCGAAAACGAACCTTTTTCATAGTTGTAGTTGGTCCCCTCATCTTCATACAAAGTAAAACTACCATCTGCTCCCTTATATATATACAGGGTAATAGGATCAGCGAGTTTCTCATCGGTATATTGAATTTCTGCTCCAAGCGGCAGGATTGTTCCCTCAGGAGCAAAAACCGGTATTTTCGTAAGAGGGGCATCAATTGAATATGTTTTTCCTCCCGTGAAATAATCACCACTTAAAATATCGTACCATCCTTTACCTGCAGGCATATAAACATCCCTGCTGCTTGCTTTATAATTGTATACAGGACAAACCATAAGAGCTTTACCAAACATAAACTGATCGTTAATGCTTAACACATTACTATCGCTGCCAAAATCCATGACCAAGGGGCGCATTATGGTAAAGTCGCTATGATAGGTCATGCCTGCCATAGTATAGATATAGGGCATTAACCTATAGCGAAGCTTATCGTAGTAGACCATGGAATTGTACACAGGATGACCTTCTGGTGAAACATTAAAGATCTCCCTATAGGGAAACTGACCGTGAATTCTGAACAAGGGACAAAATACTCCAAACTGAAACCAACGCATGTTTAATTCGCGCCATTCCTTTAAATCCGGGCTATTGCCAACTGGTGGTATACTGTACCTGCTTTCCACCGCAAATCCTCCAATATCAGTTGTCCAGTAAGGAATACCAGCAATAGAAATATTAACCCCAGCAGCAATTTGTTCTTTTAAATCACTCCAACGCGAAACCACATCACCACTCCAGGTTGCAGCAGCGTATCTTTGTTGACCTGCATAGGCCGAACGTGTGAGAATGAATACTCTTTGATCGGGGTTAGCCTCCCGTTGTCCTTCATAAACCCCTTTGGACTGTTGCAGTGAGAACCCGTTCATATAAACAGTTGATGGTCCGATTGAAGGCGTCATAAGCTTTTTCCGGGCTTCAATCGATGAATTGGAAAGAATATCCGGTTCGGTAGCATCCAACCACCATGCATCAAAATTCTTTGCAAAAAGGCTATCCCTTAACTGGCTCCAAAATGCATCACGGGCATCCTTATTGAATGCATCATAAAAAGTTGATACATAGCCAGGTCCAACCCAGTCTTTTTGGCGGTTATTGATATTTTCCATATACAAATAACCTTTGTCCTTCATAAGTTTATAATTATCGGTAATCTCATAATACTTTGCCCAAACCGAGATCATTATCCTGGCATTAAGTTCTTCATGCAGCTCTTTGTTCATAGCAACCGGATCAGGAAACCTCTCGTAATCGAAACTTTGATCACCCCAGTCGTCTTCTTTCCAATAGTGCCAGTCCAGAACAATATTGTCCATAGGAATCCTTCTTTTCCTGTATTCCTTAACGACATCCAGAATCTCTTCCTGGGTTTTATAGCGTTCGCGACTTTGCCACAGTCCCATTGCCCAATTGGGCATAATAGGGCTTTTACCGGTAACCTGACGGTAACCTGATACAACATCATCCTGATTGTTTCCTTTAATAAAATAGTAGTTAATTGATTTTCCGGCTTCGGAGTATAGCGATAATTGTTGTTGTTTTTCCTCTTTGTAAGGAGTAAGGCACTCCATAGAAACATAGGACTCGGCTCCATCAGGTATCCACTCTAATTTTACATGCACTTTTTTACCAGCTTCCATGGGAATGCGGTATTTCCTTGACCAGGGATTCCAAGTCTGTCTCCAGGTATCATCAAGAAGTTTGTCATCGATCCAAACTTTTAAGTAGCCTGCAGAATAAATCAGAAATTTATAAAGCCCAGTTTGATCACTTTCCATATAGCCATTCCACTCAACAAGCCCTTTGCTTGGTGAAAATTCTACAGGATAAGAGGATTGTTGATCGAGATACTTGTAATATACTGTATCTTCTATTCGATCAACAACTAAGTTTTTTTTCTCCCTATCAGAATAATACTTTACTGTTAAACCGCCCTTTTCCAGATTTTCATCATATAGGGTAAGTGAGTTGATTTGCTGATATTCGCGAGGATCGCCAAATTTTGAATGCGAGTAATTATCCCAGAGTATTCCGTAATTTTTGTTTGAAACCAGAAAAGGGACAACAGCTACAAGATTATGCTGAATCAGGTCAACATCCTTCCCCTTGTAATTTACTTCACCATTCTGGTGTTGTCCAAGGCCATAAAATGCCTCATCTTTGGGCGAATCAAAAACTTGTTGGATTTCATAATAGTTGGAACCATCAAGAGTAATAGGTTTAAATACTGCACTTTCCCCAGCGGCTTCACTAAGAATTGGCTTACTGTCAGCATCCATAAAACGCACTTTTCCATTTGTACTATTTACTGCAACACGAAGCAAAGCAGTCTCTAGAATAATCTCTTCACCCTCTTCAACAACATGCCAGTTTACTTCTTTCTTTTCCATTTCAGGATCAACCATTAAACTCTCAATGCTTGTAACAGCATTCTCTGGGCTTGATTGAACATGAATTATATCCTCATCAACAACTTCGAGCACAACTAATTTGGCTCCATTCTCCACAGGCGATTTCACATAAACGGAAATTCCGTTATCATTTTTTTTATAATTACTACAAGAAACCATAGCAACAATCAACGAAAGTAAGGCTAGTTTTTTCACCAGTTTATAATTTAATTTAACAATAGCATACATGCTTTTTAAAAACTTTTATGTTACAATTTGAAAATGGGACTTAACACTTAAGCCACAAACTTGCTTGAAGGGTGAGAATGACTGTGACCTCAAATATTAATCGCAAATCTACAATCAAATCTCAACAATGTCAAAAGTAATTTGTGATAAAGGACCTATTGTGTAATAGATGTTTCAAATGCATGAGTTAATTGATAACAGGTCTCGAAAATGTTATTTTGAAGGTATGCAAAAGTTAACTATTACTGCTTTGAATGAATGGATACAACAACTACAACTTATATTCTTCGTGTTCACTTGTTGGTATAAAACAGGTATTAAAAGCAATTAGCTTTTTTTGGGGTATGCATGGGGTTTCACTTCATTTTCAGCTATATATTCTTCGATATAATCCAGAATAAGGTTAATGCATGCCCCAAACTCGTCTTTAATCTCAAAATCCCAAAAACGCAGTACTTTCCAATCTTCACCGGCAAAAAACTGGTTTACTTCAACATCCCGCTGCATGTTCCTTTCAATTTTAGGAATCCAGAAGGCACGGTTTGATTTAATTTTCTTTTGCTTTTTTGACCAGTTATGGCCATGCCAAAATTCTCCATCGACAAATATGACCAGTTTATATTTTGATAAAACAATATCAGGCTTTCCAGGAAGCTTTTTTACATTCTTTCTATATCTTAATCCCAAGCCCCATAGGAATCTGCGCAGCTTCTGTTCTGGCTTAGTGTTCTGCCCACTAATCTTGCTCATTATGGCTGAACGTTTAGCTGTTGTATAAAAGCCGTTTTTTTCGCTAAACCGGGGAACTTTAATAATATGAGGTTTATATTCGGCCATTGGAGTACTTAATACATGTAAAATTCTACTTTTTAGTACTTAACTCTTCGCTTTATTATATTAGGCAATGTACATTGATTCAAGCAATTATTCACTTCTCACAGTATACTGAAACCAGAATCCCTTTGGAGTAAAAACTATTTTTGCTTAAAAATCTGGTTAAAATTCGAGATGTTCTGGAAGCCACTTTCAAAAACCTTATACTGCATTCATTGTTTGACAGTGGAGCATTGACAATACTATTTCTTTGTCCCCAAATGACAAATTAATACAAATATATGATGAAATTTCATTAGAATTCAATTTGAACAGCCCTTATCTTTGACAAACCACAAAAGCCTATAACGCCTAATTTTCACTAACCTGATTTTTGAATATAGGCATTCCAAAAGTTTACAACTTGAGTTTTCGTGCAAGTACTAAATAGATTACATCCAATTGATATTGGCATGATCTATATTGCTGATTTTATTAAAGAGGAATTTGACTACATATATGCAGCTCTTCCAGACGAAGCCGGTATACCCAGCATATCAGACACACTCTCCCATCCACTGGTTACCAATGCACTGGCAATGAAGTGGTGCTGAAATTTTAAACAAAAAACTTTAAGGTATTGCGAATAATTCCTTTTCCAGTTATATTTAAGACAAACAAGCTTAAAATGCGTGAAATTGACAACCTTCCGGAATTTGAAACCTGGCTGAGAAAGGGAGCAAAAGGTAAAATTGCCTTTCAGGAGCTTGACATCACAAAATACGAAAAAGAATTACTCAAACACACCCATGAAGGCAGCTTGTTTTTAGGCTGCACCATGAGCAACCATACAGCAGGACATATTACTCAAAGTGGTGGATTGGTTATCCTGAAACGAAAAGAGGTGCTATTTGAAATACACCGTGCCAAACTTTATACACCCCAACAATTATTTAGGGGATTTAAACCAAATGAGACAGACGGGTACAAATCAACCTACGATTATAAAGTTTATGAGGAATATATCAAAACAGGCATGGACACCCCAGACTCCATACTTATTTCTTTTGCCCAACGTTTGCACGACCACAGCATAACCGATGCCCTAGGGGAGACTATTGCTGGACGGAAAGTCGTTGCCATAATGGGAGGGCATTCCATGGAACGGCAAGACCCATATTATTTAAAAGTTGCAAAAATATCATGGACATTAACACAAAAAGGCTTTTTAATGGTGAGTGGAGGTGGACCGGGAGCTATGGAAGCAACTCATATTGGAGCTTATTTTGCCTGTCGGACCGAGAAAGAACTTGAACAAGCCATTGACGAAATGAAAGTCAGAAAACCTGGAGCCCCTGTTGGAATGGAATATACCGACGATGACTGGTTGCACCGGGCATGGAAAATCATGCTTAAATATCCTATTCCTGCCGGCAAAGAAGAAGAATGCCTAAGTGTTGGTATACCTACGTGGCTTTATGGACATGAGCCACCTGCTGTTTTTGCCACACAAATAGCCAAGTATTTTGCCAACAGTATCCGTGAAGATGGCTTATTGTCCATTGCAAAACATGGTGTGATTTTTTCTCCCGGAAGTGCAGGAACCATTCAGGAGATCTTTCAGGATGCCACCCAAAACCATTATGCACCATACAATACACATCAAAAGAAAAAATATGTTTCGCCCATGATCCTGTTTGGCAAAAAATCCTGGGTTGAAGAAAAACCAGTATGGAACCTTATAAGCTCCGTTGCAGCAGGCAGACCATATGGCGAACTGCTCCATTTAACAGATGATGAAAATGAAATCATCCACAGAATAACTAGCTATAGTCCTGATGACTATGCTTTTCCTAAATCCTAATTAAAATAAAATTTTGCAGACTAATATTTAGAAAGTATGTAATATATAACACACCAAAATATTCTGGATTAAAATAGCTATTTAGTTATCAGATTAAATGAACCCTTGGATTCAACCTCTTCATCATCGACGGTAAGTCCCCTATCAAAATAGGCACACACATCAGAGTTTTGTAGTTTGCCTTTATGGTGTCCATCCCATCCCGCACTCAAATTAATGGAATGATAAACTAAGTTACCATACCTATTGCATATGCTTAACTCAATATGTATTTACACTTCCATCTTTGACAAAAATCTTGTCGTTAATTCCGTCACCAGTAGGAGCAGACACATCCCGCAGTTCAACTGTATAAATTTCGCGTACATCTATACTGTATGAGAGCACCGATACTTTAGGCAATCCGGCTGATGTAAGGCAGCGTCATCCTGCATCAAAACAATTAGTATTGGATATCATGATAAAAAATTATAGTACACCCTCATTTGTATTGGATGATGGGAGCCTGAAATTCCCTAGTACCATAAATTTTCCCTGTTGATAGCCGTATTGATATCTTTAAATATTGGGGGTGTTTTGTTAAACATTAGCATGTACATATATCGGCAATTCCTATTTAACATATTAGCATCCATTGTCCAAAAATCGTGTGTTGATGGTAAAACCACATGAACTACTTTGTTAAATGAATTATATTTCATGGTTTTTAATGTATTGGTCGATGTGGCACTAGCCTTTTTTTCTCCTGCCTTTTATATGTAACTTCATGCTCCAATTTTAAACACAAGAAGAGAGTTTATGAATAGGATGAGCATCATCAGAAAACCACCAAATCCAACTAATTACCCGTTATATTTTCTTTCCCTTGGATTGGTTGCTTTACTAAGCATTGTATCCATTTCTTGTTCAATGCCCCAGGAAGAGGGTAAAGAGCAAATTGGATTTAAGATCAATCCTGATTATGAACCTATTATAGACAGCGTATTAAAATCGCTAAGTCTTGAAGAAAAAATCAGCCTGATACATGGCAATGGAAAATTCACTTCAGCAGGCGTTACTCGCTTAGGGATTTCAGAAATTGCTTATACTGATGGACCAAATGGAATCAGGGAAGAACTGGAAAGGCACTCCTGGAAGCCGAGAAATTTAACCAATGATTCGGCAACATTTTTCCCAACCGGAACAGCACTTGCAGCAACATGGAACGAAGACCTCGCCCACTTATATGGTGAGGGCATAGGAATGGAAGCAAGGGCCCGTAACAAAGATGTACTGCTTGGCCCGGGTGTTAACATAATCCGCACCCCTATATGTGGACGCAACTTTGAATATTTTACTGAAGACCCCTTTCTGAACAGCCGAATTGCGGTAGGTTATGTTAAAGGCGTACAAGAGCAAGATGTTGCAGCCTGTGTAAAGCATTATGCTGCCAACAACCAGGAGTTTGAGCGGGCAAGGGTTAATGTAGAGATAAGTGAAAGAGCTTTAAGAGAAATTTATCTGCCCGTGTTTGAAGCATCTATAAAGGAAGCCAATGCCCTCGCCATGATGGGAGCCTATAACAAATTCCGTGGTGAACACCTGTGCCAAAACAATTATTTGAACAACATTATTCTAAAAGACGAATTCAGTTTTCAGGGCATTGTAATATCTGATTGGAATGCCACACACAATACAGTAGAAGCTGCATTAGGAGGACTTGACGTTGAAATGGGCACCAAAAAGGACAATTATGACGATTATTTTCTGGGCTTGCCACTTAGAGATTCTGTCGAAGCAGGGATTATTGCGGAAGATGTAATTGACGATAAAGCAAAAAGGGTTTTGCGCGTCATCTATAATATCGGAAAAATGAATCCATCTAGAAAAAAAGGTCAACTTGCCACAGAATATACAGGGGAAATTGCTTATAATATTGCCTCTGAAGCTATAGTCTTGCTAAAAAACGAAAACCAAATTTTGCCATTGGATCAAAATAAGGTGAATAGTATTGCTGTTATTGGGCAAAATGCTGTTCAACCCCAATCTTTCGGTGGGGCTACAGCTTCGGTTAAGGCTAAATACGAAATATCACCTTTAGAAGGAATTAAAAATAAAGTTGGTGATTTTATTGAAGTTAGCTACTCTCCAGGATATGAGCCCACTTACTATAAAGAGGAAAACGGGAGGCACCAATATCCAGACAACAAGTCAGATCCTGAACTGATAAAAGAAGCTGTTAAGCAAGCAACAGAGGCAGATGTTGCTGTTATTATTGCAGGTACTAACAGGAGGGTTGAAAGTGAAGGGCAAGACCGAAAAAACATTGGCCTCCCCTTTGGCCAGGACGAACTAATCACTGCAGTATGCGCTGCAAACCCAAACACCATTGTTGTAGTAGTTTCCGGGGCCGCTTGCAACCTGAACACGGCAAAAGACAATGCTCGAGCGATCTTACAAGCCTGGTATAATGGCTCCGAAGCAGGAAATGCTTTAGCAAATATACTTTTTGGAGATATCAATCCATCAGGTAAAATGCCATTCACAATTCCAAAACAACTTAAAGATGTTGGTGCCCATGCCCTACATGCTTATCCGGGAGAAGATCTTGTTGTGGAATATAAAGAAGGTATACTTGTTGGTTACCGATGGTTTGACACTAAAGGTATTGAACCAGCTTTTGCCTTTGGACATGGTTTGTCCTATACAAATTTTGAATATCGTGACCTTCTTGTTTCAGAGCAAGTGGAAAATGGCAATAACATCATAAAGATAGAATTCGTTCTTAAGAATACTGGAGACAAAACTGGCAAAGAAGTTGTCCAATGTTATGTTCAGGATACCGAAAGCTCTGTTTTAAAGCCTGCAAAAGAACTAAAGGCTTTCCAGAAGACCAGCTTGCAGCCCTCTGAAGAAAGAAAGATTACACTAACTATCCCAAAAGAGCATCTTAGTTATTTCAACGAATCAACTAAAAAGTGGGAATTTGAACCTGGGAAATACAAGTTCATAATTGGTTCATCGTCAAGGGATATCCGGCTCGAAAAGACCCTGGTTATAAACTAGGATAATGGTGGCTATAGTACAATCTGGGCACTCATAATTTTTAAAAAAAGCGGTGCCCAAGAAGTCAATTAACCACAAAGTAAACAGAGAAGGCACAGAGTGCGCAAAGTTCAAGTTGTTTAATTCACAGTTCTTTGCGAACTCTGTGCTTACTTTAAGCTCTTGGCGGTTAATAAGAAAACATACTTGTTAGACACCCTCATTTTAATATTTCTAATATCCAGCCAGAAAATTTTGTGTCGAAGTCCCAATGAGTTTTGGAGCTCTCCTGCTTTACCTTTAGCAACGCCATATTTCATAGGTAAAATAATCCGTAGACACAATAAGTTTTCTTAGTTCCGCTCCTATTTCAGGACATAAACCAATGGAAAAATCACTTTCCGCTTCACTTTTTACATTTCCATCTCCATCTGATATTTCAGGTGGTGATAATTTAGAAAGACCTGTGAAAAGGGATACATATGGAGTAATTGCAAAGTCGAATAAATTGTATTGAACCCGGATTATGAATTAGAAAATCTATTACACATTGAAATTGCTTCAATATAAGTCGTTTCACTTACTTGTTTCGGTTATTCATACTCACTTTTTTATTGCATTCATGAACTCCCTAAGGTCGGTTCACCATAGCGGTGCTATGATTCATCTCTCCAAGTCTTTCTATTTTTGCATTTTCAACCTTCATAACGAAGTTCTAATTCATAATCCGGGTTTAATTTAAATTTAGCCCAACCACTAGTTGCAGTTAGAAAGTATTCGATTTAGTTGGTTGATGTTAATACAACAATATATTATAACGAGGAGTTTTAAGAAAGCTTCGGTCTAGTATTATTAGAGCTTAATTGTTCCAACTCATTTTTTACGATAAACAAAATCGGGCAACCTAAAAAAATTTAGGTTGCCCGCTAAAAGTCCTTATAGATTAGTATGCTATTCTATAGCAGAAAGCCTAAAATTATCTACATTCACATCCATGTCAGCCAAAGTATTGGTTTGACCACCATCATGGACGAACCTTACTCTGAAATGTTGAAGTTTAGTTACATCAAACTCACTTGCATATGTTTCGCTAATGGTAAAATCACTCATTGGAATTTCAACAGTTAGCCAACCATCTGAAACATATGGTACTTCCTCTGAATATTCAGGAGCCCAAAAATAGGATATAACAACATCGCCATCTGGAGCTGCAGCAACAGACTGAATAAAAGATATTTCAAAAAAACCACCTCCTGACCATGGATTCTTAACATTTACCTCAAATTTTATAGCCATACTATTCAGTGGGTCTGGAGTATCGCTAAAAATCGCATAAGGTGGATCACAGCGTGCATATACATTTATTTGATCCCACCATGATGGAATTATATCTCCACGGAAATAGCCCCACCTATTAGTATCACTACCAATAATTTCAAAATCAAATTTTGTAGGATCATCCCAGCATACAATGCTGTCATCAAAATCAATAAACATTTGATCAGTCTCGGCATATCGAAAGGATGCACTCACCTCTCCAAAGGTATTTGTTGCTGTTACTGATGTCTGTCCTGGAGTTACCCCTTCTGGAACTATAAAGTACAGAGTTTCAAAATCATTAGACTCCCAAAACTCAGTAACTTCAACACTACCGAATGTTATTGATTCAATGGAGGCCAGGTTTTGTCCAAGAATAGAAGTTGTATCACCAACAATTGCATATTCATTGGAAATTCTATAGGCTATTGGTGTCAATGAGGCTTCCCAGTCGATTGAGATTCTGTCAGATCCTGCAACACATACAATAACTATTTCTGTTTGATCAAAATTAAAGGTTACTGGTACATCATATGATAAACGAGTATAATTCTCATTGACCCTATAACTAGATATGATAGTTCCTGTTCCACTGGATATTTGATCAGGAGTTCCAATTGTAAGAGACTCAATCTGGGCAAAGGAATAACCTGTAACATTAATAATATCAGGATTTTCACTCCCTGTTATCTGATACTGAACGTCGACTATTCCAGGACCTGGAACTTTAATGTCAAAATCAAAACAATATTCCTTATCTGATCCTGTAATCAAACAAATCTGATTTGTAATCTCAGTTGGAAAATCACTTGGCACAGTTACAATAATGTTATTATCTGTAACATAGTTTGGATTTAATTCCTGCTCTATTGAATTGAATCTTACTATTTGGACATCTCTTAGGCCAGTACCCTGAATTACTATCGTAACACCCATATTTACAGAATCTATTGGTGCAATACTGTCAGGAGATGTATATCGTAAACCGGTCACATTTGGAACAGCTTCTTTCATAACATCCTGGCAAGACAGGTTGATTATTATCGATATTACAATCAATAAAATTGGTGCAATAAACTTTATATATTTTATAATCTTTTTCATCTCATTTAATTTTTGGGGTTGATTATTCCAAATCGCCAAAATCATAAGGCACAGGATCTTCCATAAGTCTTGGATTTATCGAAAGATCTACCTCAGGGAAAGGCAACTCAAAATCAGAATCCAATGGTGTATAGTGTTCAGAATTGATTTCAATCAATTCAGGGTCATCTGCATTGCCAGAATAATATCCTCTTTCCTGATCTGCAATTTTTTGTTTTGCCTCATCAGGATTATAATAATGCAATCTTACATAATCGAACCAATTGTCTCCCTCAAAAGATAGTTCCCTTATGCGCTCATAAAAAATTGAATCGAAACTTATACTTGTTGCATCCAAATGAGTTGGAATAGCCCTTCTTCTAACTGCGTTATAGGCTGCAAGAGCATTTCCATCACTTGTGGATTCTTGATCACCTAATATTGCTTCCGCATAAATTAAATATACATCAGCTAACCTCAACAAATGGGTACTTAAACTGGTTTTCATAAACTGACTTGAATGACCAGCTTCTCGAATATGATCAGTATAATGACCCACAATATGTTTTCGGGCCCAGGCTCCTGTATTTGAAGCAAAAACACCTCCACCATCCCAGTAAACATCAAATCCACCTTCTTCCATTTTCAATTCAGGATAATGGTCGCCGGTCATCATCATAGTAGATTTTCTCCTGGTATCAGTATTTACACGTTCTTCAGGAAGTATTTTGGCAGCATCTTCGCCAAATAACGATTGTAAGAAAATCGCTGGACCTGACCAGGTGCCCCAACCATCACCATGCCCAGTAAGATTCTGGACTGCAAGGTCAGCTTGCATAGCGTTTTGTGGTCCCCAGTTGTTTTCAACTACAATCCAATGCCAAGAAATCAAGTTCTCAGGATTCCTGTTCCCTTTAGAAATAGTAAACAAGTTGGCATAATCTGGCTCCAGACTTAACTCACTTTCATTAACAACTTTTCCAGCATATTCTTTAGCTTTTTCAAGGTCGTCAACGTTTCTTGTTCCAGATTGACCATAACCTGATTTGGTAAGGTAGACTTTTGCCAATAACCCATAAGCGCTCCATTTATTGATACGTCCAGGCTTATTTGTCTCAGGTAGTTTCTCAATAGCATCTTCCAATGTAAGGATGATAAACTTATAAACATCTTCCACCCTGTTTTTATACATGGAATTTGAACCTCCTGATTGAATAATTGCAGTATTGCTTTCAATAATAGGTACAGCTCCCCAAACCCGAACAAGGTAAAAATAGGCCATGGCTCTCCATACCAGTGCTTCACCTAGATAACTGTTTACAACATCTTCGTCAAGATCTTCAGGTGCCTGAGCTATGATATTTTCAATGATACTATTAGCATATGCTACAGCAGTCCATAAAGAATTATAAGCATCGTTAAGGCCTTCAGTAGCTGGAGTAATACCAAAAACATAGTACGGATTTCCCGATTTTGAAAGGTTACCAGCCATAATATCTCCAATGTTTATAAAACTTCGTTGATAATCGAACCAAACGCCTCCATACAATGGAATAACACCTAATTCAAGTTGGGCCTCAGTTTTATAGAAATTATCTACAGTGTATTGCGATTCTGGTGGTCGGTCCAAGAAATCTTCTCCACAACTGGCAAAAAATGTCAAGACCAATACCAGAATAATTCCTTTATTTATATTTTTCATTTTCATCTTTCTAAATTTCTAGGTTAGAATGTTACGTTAACTCCAAATGTGTACATCCTTGGTGATGGATATCTACCATTATCCAATCCATACACGTTGTCATTCAAAGTATCTTCACCAATTTCAGGGTCATAACCACTATATTTGGTGAATGTATATAGGTTTTGAATATTCATAAAAATTTTAAGGTTCGCCATTGCAGCCTTGCTTATAAGCGAAGTAGGCAAATTATAAGCAAGAGATAAATTCTTTATCCTTATAAAAGAACCATCCTCCACATAGCGATCTGACATTCTACTGTTCTGATTAGGGTCAGACCATATAGCCCTTGGCATCATTGTATTTGGATTTGAAACCTGAACATTTGTTACATCATCCCAATACACATATTCCTCATCACCTTCACCTATAGTTGCGTCAATAGGTACTAATTTGGCCCTTTCTGTAACAGTTTTTAACTGATTGTCCCACTGGCCTTGCATATTATCGAGCCCTCGTCCGAGATAGTTAAATATTTTATTACCGTAAGAACCCATGAGGAAAACAGTAAGTTCAAAACCTTTATAGGACATAGTATTGTTCAAACCAAAAGAAAACTTAGGAATAGGATTTCCCAAATAAGTTCTGTCATTGATATCAATGGTATCATTCCCATCAATATCTACAAACTTAATATCTCCGGGCCAAACAGTTGTTTCCCTACTGAAATATGGGTCACCATTATCGTCAATAGAATATTGAACTGGTGAATTTAATATATCTTCCATATCAGTAAATATCCTGTCTACTTTATACCCATAAAACTGATATAGTGGAAGTCCATTCTCAGACCTGCTTATTTCATCATCCCATTGGGCATTTCCTCTCAAAAAGCCATCAAAACCCAGGTCAACCATCTTGTTTTTGTTTTGGGCAAAAGTCAGAGTTGTATTCCATTGAAAATCACCTTTAAGGTTATGTGTAATCAACATAATCTCATAACCCTTATTTTCAATAGATCCGAGATTATACCAGGGAGGTGTAAGGTTGAAAGCTGGATTACCCTCAGTCCCCATATAAGCAGCCAACTGCGCAGGCATCAGCATATCTTTAGTTGTCCTTTTATACAGATCGACTACAAGTTCGATACGACTGTTAAAAAAACCTGCATCCATCCCAATATTAACCTCATTGGTTGCTTCCCAGGTCAAATCGGGATTTGCGTGATTACCAGGTCTAAAACCATTTCCAAGGTTTGTTGGGAGACTTACCAATACAGTACCATAGCTATAACCTCCAATACTACTGTTTCCTGATTGTCCCCATGAGAGTCTTAATTTCATGTTATCGACAATACTTTTAGCATTTACCATAAAAGATTCTTCAGAAATCCTCCACGATCCGGAAATTGAAGGAAACATTGCCCATCTGTTATTAGGACCAAAGGATGATGAACCATCATAGCGCAAAGTTGCGCTTAAGTTATACTTGTTCATTAAATTATAGTGTACCCTTCCAAATGCTGACTCCATCGCTCCAGATCCCTTCGAATCACTATTTGCAGCTGTTTCTGGATCGCCCAGTGATATTTGGTGTAAATCATTAACAGGCAAATCACTTCGTTGTGCCGATAAGTTTTCGTATGTCCATTCTGTAGCTTCATGTGCAATAATACCTGATAAATGATGGTTTTCTCCAATATTATAATTGTAGGATAAAATGTTTTTGATCTGCCAAAAGACATTTTGTTGTCTTGTTTTTGAAATATCATTCATTTCTTTCACCAAGGTTCCATAGGCATATGTTGGCAAAAAACTACTTGCACTGGTTGAATTAAAATTTCCACCAAACTCTGTTCGGAATTTTAAATTTGGCGTAAATGAAATCTCCCCATAAATATTACCTAAAAGATGAATCCTACCTAGCACGTGTTCTTCCTCCATTGCTTTAGCAATTGGATTCATCCTGCCCCCAGTACCTTCTTCTACAGCTCCAGCATAGGTGCCATCAAAATTGTATACAGGAATGTCTGGCGTTTGTTTTAAGGCAGTTGTGATAATTCCACCAGTCTGGTCAGCAAGACCAATCCTGTCATGTGTAGAATTCAAAGAAAGGCTGGTTCCTATTTTAAACCATTTCTTAACATCGGTGTCAAGATTTAACCTGGTTGAGTACCTTTTAAATTCTGATCCAACAATAACACCTTGTTGGTCAAAATAACCGGCAGAAAATGCATATTGTGTTTTTTCACTACCCCCCGATACAGTTAATTGATGATTTGTTATAGCCGCTCTTCTGAACATAGCTTCTTGCCAGTTAGTTCCTTCACCCAAAAGAGAAGGATCTTCAAATTCAGCCTTAGGTGTACGTCCGTCAGTTTCAGCCGCAAGATCATTACTGTACTCTGCAAATTCTCTTAGATTCATGACATCCAGCAAAACCGGCATTTCTTGGTATCCAGTATACCCCGTGTAATTAATGTTAGATTTATCTTTACTACCTCTCTTAGTGGTAATAAGAACAACACCATTTGAAGCCCTTGAACCATAAATTGATGCCGCAGAAGCATCTTTAAGTACCTCTATTGATTCAATATCACTTGGATTTAACCCTGAGAGTGGATTAAATGTGGTTTTGTTTCCACCACTTGCACCGGCCAATCCATAATCGTAAGAGCTGCTACCGGCTGTAGATACTGGTACGCCATCAATTACATATAAGGGCTCTGCGGCAGCATTAATTGTATTGTTCCCCCGTATACGAACTGAAACGCTCGAACCTGGCTGTCCAGAAGTCTGTGTAACTACAACACCAGCTGCTCGCCCTTGAAGAGCTTGATCAAGACCGGAGCTAACACTTTGTTGAAGTGTTTCTCCAGAAACAGTAACGGATGCCGTAGTAAGATCACTTCGTTTCATTGTTCCATAGCCAACTAAAACAACCTCGTCAAGCTTTGTTACATCCTCTATCATGAGAATATCTATAGCTGTCTGAGATTCAATGACAACTTCCTCACTAAGATACCCAATATAGCTAAAGATCAGAGTCTGACCTTCATTAACAGTAATGGAATAATCTCCATTCAAATCTGTTACTGTTCCATCCGAAGTGCCCTTAATGGTAACATTAACACCAGGCAATGGCATTTCGTCTGAAGCACTTGTAACCTTACCAGTAATAGTTTTTTGGCTGAACCCCAAAAGACTTATACCAGAAAAAATAAGCAATACAATAATTCTTCTCATAGGTGATTGATTAGGTTAAAATATAATGTTACTCTTTAGTAATTTTCTTATATACAATTTCACTTACCTGAAATGTTGGCTTTTTATATGCATAATAAAACATGAATAATTATAATAAATTATTTGTTAAAAGTGAAACTATAAATTTTTATATTAATTGTCAATTTATAATTTAAATAAATTGATCTGAAAGTCATCGCAGAAAAATGTTACTGATTATTACGTTAAATAATAACCGCTAATACATATCTTAAAAAAAACTGGTTCCCTTTTAGTAAAATATTTACCAAAGAAAACCAGCTTTTATCCTATTATGATTTAGCAAACCTGCCAGACTGTTTTTTATTCAGACTTGAAAGTAATCTTGCCCTGAACCTGTGCAGGCATAGACATTCCGGCTTGTTGTACTACCATTTCCATCTGCTGTTCAATCTCACCAGCCAATTGCCATCCTGTGTTAATACCTATTGAAACTGTGCCTGTCTGTTTTCCTTCCATTTGAATCCCAGTCTGATTTCCCTCCTCTGAGGTTACAGTACCTTCAACATTAAAAATGGCAATGCCATCCTCTATTTTTGTTAAAGTATATTTCATTTTGGTTCTTATGCCATTTGCTACCATTTGCTGAACTTCCTGCTCAAAACTCTCCCCTACTTTTATTTTTCCTTCAGGATAAACCATATATTGTCCCAGGGCTCCCATGTTTTTAGCAAATTCCGGATTATCTTTCAAATCGCCCAGGTCAGTCCTGAGTATTTTACCACTTGCTGCTATGACTTGTTCAATTTTTTTTCCAAGTATCCCTTTCATTGCCTCATGCATCTGTGCTGCCATTGGATTGGAAGTGTCAATTGAATCAGAGTCGTAATTGATGTCCATTCCCATTACTTTCTGGTTCATTTTTACCCGATTGATTGTTTGAGACAACTTAATACTGTCACCATAGTTCTCAACAATTCCTACGCCAATAAAAAAAGACATAACCTGATCAATATCAAAAGATTGACCATTAGCCTCCATCGCTACAGTCTGTACAATTTTAACATGGTTACTATATTCCTTGCCAGTAGGAAGATTATACTTTAATTCCACTTTTTTTTGTGCAAAAGAAAAAACACTAATAAGCATCAAAAGAGTTACAAGTGCTGGTTTTATGAATTTCATAATAATGTTTTTAGATTGGTTAATGATCAAATGTAAGAATAATTCCCTCAACTGCAATCTGCGCATGTAGGCTATTCTTTAGAACCCTCCCAAAAAAACTATAATTTATATATGTAGATTATTGTATATATACTATTTTTGCAGCCAAATTTCAAATCAAAAAAAATATGGTAAGTCAAATCATGAATTATTTCAGGTATAGCGATACATTGTCGGCTGGGGGACAGCCATCGCCTGAACAACTTAAATTACTTAAAGCCGAAGGGGTTGAAGTTATTGTGAGTATCTCCCCTGCAAGTACCCGTAATTATTTGCCCGAAGAGGCGGAAATTTCTGAATCTTTAGATATGCATTACATTCATTTTCCTATAGATTGCGGCAAGCTACAAGACATTCATTATGTAACATTCAAAGGTATAATGGATAGCCTAAAGGGGAAAAATGTGTTTGTACATTGTGGTGGGAACATAAAAACTTCGAACCTGATCCATATGTACCAAGTACTTGAGCAGGGTATGGATGAACAAGAATCTTTACAGGTATTGAAAATGATTCAACAGCCAGAAGAGAAATGGTTTTCATATTTTAAGAAAATGGGACTACAGGGATTGAATTAAACCCGAAATATAATCGTATGTGATTTTTCGGGGGCCATTCCATTCAACTGGGATGGCTTTTTTATTGTGGATTGTTTGCTTTAATTGACACAACAGCAATAAATACCAAAAATATCAACGAGAGTATTCCAATTCCTGCATATGTATTTAAATAGGTAAGGGACAAACTAAATAAAAACGGCGCAACCGCGCTTGCTCCCACGACCATAGACATAGCCTTGCCTGAGATTTCCCCCAGGTATTTTCTACCAAAAAAACGCGGCCAACTAATTGAAATGATTACAGCAAAAAGCCCTTGCATAAAGCCATTGCCAAACAGCACGAAGAAATACCCAATACTTTTTTCAAGAAAAACCAAACCTAAAGAAGATAATATTCCACCAAAAATCATTACAAACAAAATGTATTTTAGCTTGATCCAATCAGAAATTGCATTACCAATTAGAGTTGTAGATACTGAAATTATTGATACTGGGACAAATATTGACATTCCTTTTTCTGCTGTATATCCGGCCTCTTGAAAAATAGATATGATATAAAAGGTAAAACCTGTTACAAAAAATGCATTAAAAGCCAACATCAAAGAATACATCCAAAAAGCACGTGTTTTCTTGGCCTCATTCAAAGTAAACTGTTTTCGGGCAGTTAAAGGTTCAGCCCCATAGGTTTTTTCTTTTGTGTTCTTTTCACCATCCTGAAAAAGTCCATGGTCTTCTGGTTTATCTCTAAAGAACTGGAGGACAACAAAGGACATTCCTATGAGGATGAGAGCCAGGATAATCCATGCCCTGCTCCAGCCTTGCTCTTCCACCATCTTAAATATCCAACGTGGTGACAACGCAAAAGTTATAGAAGCTACAGCACTGCTAATGGCATTCACCCTACCTCTTTTTGTATCAAACCATTTCATGATCATATTACGTGAAACCATAGTTAAAACACCCTGTCCACTAAATCTGATCAAAAAAAAGAAGAATCCCATAATTACTGCTGGAACAAGCCAATGTTCAAAATGCAATACGCTCATGAGGAAGTCAGAAATAACCTTTGATGAGGCACATAAAAGCAATGAAAATGCTAATCCCAAGGTTGCAAAAAAAGCAATCCACCTGGCACCGTATTTGTCATACCATTTTCCGGCCCGGGTCAGGAAAAAAGAACTGAGCAAGGTACCAATCAAATACATAAAACTTAAGCGGTCGCTATTCAGCCCCAATGCATCTTGAAGCGATTCAGTGAAGGCTGACACCCCCATTGTCTGACCTGGAATGCTTGACACAACACCAACAGTACCAAACAACACGACTATATATCCATAAAACACAGGGCTTTTTTCAGGCCTGATAAAAGAATATTTATTGTATTTGCCCATGTTAAATTCCAAAAAGAAAGGCAAAGGTATCTGTTATATATTAAAAAATCAGGCCTTGATGTCAATAATGTATATGTTCTGATAACTTTTTAGATCCTTGCAAACTGGGTAAATGTTTTTCCAATTTTATTCACTTAAATAAAAAAAACCAATTTATCTTTGCAGCGTTTGCCAAAATTGAGAAATTCATAGCAGCTCAAAAGAAAACTAGCATATTTATAGCATCTTAAAGTAGTTTATAGGGATATTTTCTTGTACAATTTGAACAGAGCATTTAGTACAAATTTAACACAAGAAAAACGGAGGTTTTTATTATGAACATAGAATTGAAGAAAGATTGTGCCTATGCACTTTTAATCCCTACAAGTATGGGATTACGTATTACTCCAGCAAATGGACAGCCTGTGCATAGCAGCAACAATTTTTTTATGCAGGCTACAAGTGCTGAGTCGAATGTTGCCAGTATTTCATCTTATTTGGGCTTACCAGTTAAGGTTCTTACTGCATTTGTTAAAGGAAGTCCGATGTCGCACTTTATTAAGGACAACCTTCTTAGCCGTCGTATGCACTTTGAGGGTCCTGAAGTAGAACAAGGTGATCCTTGGGGATACAGGCACCAAATCAATATTGCTGATAGTGGATCAGGCAGCCGTGGACCAAGGGTTTGGAACGACAGGGCTGGTGAAGTTGGACGTACACTTAATGTAGAAGACTTCGACCTGGATAGAATATTTGGCAAAGAGGGCGTTCAGATTGTCCATCTTTCTGGCCTTATCGCAGCACTTTCTCCAGATACCAGCAAATTCTGTCTTGAGATTGCCAGGGCTGCCAAAAGATACGGAACACGCATTTCTTTTGACCTGAACTACAGGGCTTCATTCTGGAAAGGCCGCGAACAGGAACTAAGCGAAATATTCGCTGAGATTGCATCTGTATCTGACATACTGGTTGGTAACGAGGAAGATTTCCAGCTTTGTCTGGGCATTAAAGGACCAGAAGCTGGTGGAAAAGATATTTCTGCCAAGATAGACAGTTTTAAAGAAATGATCAACCGGGTTAAAAAAGCATACCCTAATGCATCGGTTTTTGCCACAACTCTTCGTGAAGTCGTAAGTACCAACCATCATAAATGGGGTGGTATTATGTCTGTCGGTGATGATTGGCAAGTAGTTGAACCACGCGACATTACGGTGTCAGACCGTATAGGTGGTGGTGATGGATTTGTTGGGGGCATGCTTTATGCTATACTTAAAGGTTGGGAACCTGAAAAATGGATCCAGTTTGGATGGGCAAGCGGGGCTTTGGCTACAACTTTCGTTACCGATTATGCACAGCCTGCAGACGAAGAACAAGTCTGGAGTGTTTGGGCTGGAAATGCTCGGGTGAAAAGATAATCTTATTATTATATTTATAAAAAAAAGGCTGCAATTAGCAGCCTTTTTTTGTTTTTATTGCAATACTAAGTTAGCTTTAAATTAGATAGCTCCAAGAATAAACAAGACTAAAATAGTCACATTTCTTAAATGGTATTTAGCACAAATAAACCTGTTTATATCTAATAAAAATAATAGTACAGCAATAAAAAACACCCGATTTATCCTAATCATTAAAGAAGTTATTACACCTGCCTAAACAGTTAACCTTCTATTCCTATACAATCATTTTCTTCCAACTCAACAACTGTACAATCATTTGCATAGGTTCTTTCGGGCAAATTAATGAGAATATTAGCCGGCTTGTCATTTGTTGTAAATGGTCCCCAGTGCCAAACTCCTGGTTTTATGGTTAGTATTGTTCCTTTGGGGACATAGAACACCCTAACCTTACCTAGGGGAAGTGGATCTTTTGGATGTGTAGCAGGTGCAACTTGCACCAGAATATCATTGTCGAGAGGAAGTATTCCTTCGCTGCAACTGCTATGGTATTCTAAAATGTCAATGACAAGTTCCCTGGGTTCAACCCTACACGTTGAATAGCTCAACATATTAAGGGGATTTACATCAAGCTGGACCATATCCCTGAAGAATTCAACAGGTTTGTCACCTAATTTGTCTGCTTTCGGATTAATTAGGTTGGCAAAAGTCCCAAATGGGGCAAATGCCTCTGGCAACAGAGGCTCTATTTTTACTTTTCTCACTTTATACCAATTAAAAAGCTGCCGACAAATTGCTTTATCTGCAACTTAATTTTTACATTCTTTTACTTAATTTCTTCGTCAAAAACCACAGCAACTTTGCCGCATTTCCCGCTGGACATTAATTCATAGGCCTTGTCGGCCTGATCAATTGTAAATCGGTGGGTAACCAGATCTTCAGGGTGGATTCCCCAACGGACAATTCGTTCAACCAGTTCTTCCATTTTCCAGGTTGAGGTAACCCAGGAACCATAAATGGTCTTTTGATCATGTATGATATCGGGTGATGGATTAAACTCTACTGTTCCTCCTTCTCCGACAAAAACAATTGCTCCCCACTTACGTGTTGCCCTGATGCAAAGTTGACGCGCCAAGGTGTGTCCGGAACAGTCAATTGCACGCTCGACTCCATTTCCTCCTGTTGTTTCAAGTACTTTCTGCAAGGTATCATCCGCTGATATATATACCTCATCAACCAAGTTCAGGTCTTTCGCAAGTTTACACCTTTCAGGATTGACATCAACTCCAATTAATTTTTGCGCACCCATTGCTTTTGCTAACATAAGTGTTGCAAGGCCAACAGGACCGAGTCCGGTTACCAATACAGCATCGTTACCAGAGATGCCAGCCTTTTCGATGCCTTCGTAAACGGTTCCAAAACCACAGGCAATCTGGGCGCCATCGGTGTAGGTTAATGAATCGGGAAGAAGAATTAAATCCTTCTCATCAGCAAGGATGTAAGGTGCCATTCCGCCGTCTCGCTGCCAGCCATAAGCAGCACGGTGTTCGCTAGAACAAGAAATCATATATCCCCTGCGGCAGTCATTGCAAACTCCACAGCCAGAAATATGGTAAATAACTACACGGTCGCCTTCTTTAAACCTTTTTAAACCGGGACCACATTTCACTATTTGTCCTGCAGGTTCATGCCCTGCAATTTTGTTTTGATAACCTTCGGGTCCTTTACCAAGGTGCTCATGGTATATTGCCCTGATATCACTGCCACAGATTGTGGATGATTTTGTTTTTATCAGTACCTGTCCGTGTCCTGGTACCGGCACATCTACTTCCTGAATAACCACAGTGCTGTCTCCAGGAAGATATGCACCTTTCATTTTTGACTCTATCTTTTTCATATAATCTTTTTTTCGAGTGAGATCGTGACTAAAAGTTGCACCCTCACAAATACTATTGCGTTATTTTTCCATCCAAATCCCAAAGGTCTTCCCAACCCGAGGCACCTTCCCATAGGAAAACCTGCCCTTTGATCAATCTGCACCCTTTATCTATTTTATCTATAGCTTCCATTTCTTCATCTGTGAGCGGTTCTTCAACAACTGCTTCGAGATTACTGTATAGTTTGTCAGGTTTCACAGAAAAAGGAATAGGTATATGGCCATGCTGAACTGCCCACTTTAAACACACGATTGCAGGATGCACTTTAAGACGTTTTGCAGCTTTAACCACCACCGGATCTTCAATATCTATAGTATCTTGAGGTGTTTTATCCCTTTCAGGTCTTTTGGGAGAGCCTATGGGAGAGTACCCGATAGGTGTTATCCCTTTGCTCACAACATAGTTGAACAATTCGGGTTGCTGAAAATGCGGGTGAAGTTCCATCTCATTCACGACAGGTTTAATCCGTGCATCTTTTAGCAGCAATTCCATTTTAGGTATCGTCATATTCGATGTCCCTATATTTCTTACAAATCCCTGATCTACCAACTGTTCCATCTGCCTCCAAACCAGCATGTAGTCTTCATGGATGTAGGGTTTTGAATCAGGATTACGTGCATCCCCATCGCAACCGGGAGCATGATAATTTGGGAAAGGCCAATGCACCAGATATAGGTCCAGGTAATCCAACTGCAGGTCAGCCAGGGACTGTTTGCAGGACGCAACCACTTCTCCATCTCCATGCATATCATTCCACACCTTTGAAGTAATCCAAAGTTCTTCACGTTTTATTTCGCCAGAACCAATCAATTCTGCAATAGCCCTACCAATTTCCTTTTCATTCATATATACAGAGGCACAGTCGATATGCCTATAACCCATTCTGATGGCTACCTTTACCGCATCGGCGATTTCTTCTGCCGAATAATTATCTGATCCAAAAGTACCTAAGCCAATTACCGGGATTACGCTCCCATTTTGAAGCAAGACTTTGGGTACCAATAGTGGATCTATTTGCTTTATTTCCTTGTTCATTTCAATAGTTTAATCAATTGGTGTTACCCCTTTTTTCAATAATATATTGCCATACTTTGCTGTTTCACCAGTCATTACAACAGCAAATGCCGACTTTGTTCTTTCATAGAATTCAAACCTGTCGATACGTTCAATAGGGGCAGCACCTGGATTTGTTTTGTAGATACTTTTTAAATAGGACTCCTCAACCTTAGGGTCCAAAGTATCTCCTTCAACTGCGCCCATCATTGCCAGAGGATGTGGTACGTAAGAATCAAGTTCGAATAAGGGCAATATCGCCTCAAGTAAGTCATCAATCTTCAAACCATCTGCCCGAAGCACATTGTCATTAAAACTTTCACCAGGAAAGTGGGCATCTGCCAGAACAATTTCATCGCCATGCCCCATGCGGGCCAATACAGCTAATAATTCTGGACTGATTAAGGGGGAAATACCTTTTAACATTTTCTATTACTTTATTATTGAGTTTATTAAAGCTAAGTTACAAAGTTTGTTTGTTCTTTACATTAAGATCCAGCACTTCTTTTAATATTAAGGCTACAGCTCCCTTCACAGCAGCTTCTCCTGAAAGTCCGGAGTTCATAATCTTAATTTTTCTTTTTACCTGTGGGAGTGTTTCGCGGTAAAATGCTTTTTTTAACCGCTCCATAAAAAATTCACCTGCAGAAGCTACTTTTCCTCCAACAATCAATGCTTCAGGATTTAATATATTGGCTGTACTTGCCAATGATATCCCTAGTATTTCAGCTGCCTGCTCCAAAATTTCCCTGGCCAACTGGTCTCCTGCCCTGGCAGCCATTGCAACCATAGCTGTATTAACCTTTTCAAGGTCACCTTTGCAGTAATTGTAAATCAACGAATCTGGTCTTTCCTGCAGCAATTCTTTTGAAATTTCAGCAATACCCCTACCAGAAGCATAGCACTCCAAACAATCAACTTTGCCGCAAACACATGTTCTGGGATTTGCTTGAGACATGGCGCTGAAAACCCTATTGTGCCCAATTTCTCCGGAAAAACCATCATGTCCTTTAAATGGTTTACCATCTAAAATAATTCCAGAACCCAAGCCGTAACCAATATTGGCAAAGATGAAGTTTTTTATGTTTTTGGCCTTGCCAAACCATAATTCGCCCTGGGCCATAACCCTCGAAACATTATCAAGTATTACAGGCTTTTTAAATCTTTCCTGTAAAATGTTTTGCATATTGATCTTTGTCCAACCAAAATTTGGGGAAAATTCTATCTCTTGGGTATTGGCATTCAGGAAACCTGCTACAGCAAGTCCAATTCCAAGAAGTTTATTTTTATCAATTGCAGAACTCAATATTAATTCATTTACAAGACCATCCAATATTTTAACATCCTCTTCAAAAGCACTTTTGCCCCCAACAGGTATGTCCAGACCAAATATGGTTTCGGCATTCAGATTGGCAATTACACCATGTATATGGGTCCGTCCCCAATCAATGCCAATCACATAGTTACCCTCGCTGTTAAAACGCACCAGCAATGGCGGCCTTCCACCACTGGACTCGCCCACACCTACTTCTACGGCAAGTTTCTCGATACGTATCAGACTATCGACAATACGAGTGATGGTTGGGGCACTGAGTCCTGATTTTTTTACAATTTCAGCCCTGGAAATTTCTTTCTCCTGCCGGATT
>JBNKPU010000160.1:0-71879 GCA_050295515.1 Bacteroidales bacterium
TTGCTAGTGATTGTATTCACTTTATTGGGTAATTTGTCTATATTAAAAAGAAAGTCGTTCTGGATTATCCCTCTACTGGCAATTATTTTATTACTTCCTCATTTATTTTGGCAGATTCACAACAATTTCCCCACCTTCGAATATCATTTAGTTAGTAGGTCTTCTCCCTATAATGTTCAATATACATTTAACTACCTTTTTAGCCAGCTTTTAATTGCGGGTCCCTTTATTGGCGTAATTGTGTTTTATTTCTCTTTTAAAGTACCAGTAGCAGATAATACCTACCTGAAAGTTTTAAAAGTGAATTTCTGGGGATTTATTCTGTTTTTTCTTGTAATGTCATTTAAAGGTAGGGTAGAGGCACATTGGACTGCTATTGCCTACATACCCGGTCTTATATTAACTATGATAGGGATACAGAACTCCGAAAAATCTAAGAAATGGGTGCGAGCCCTTTTTGTGCCGACACTGCTTGTCTTCTTTATTATAAGAGGGTTGTTGATTGATCCAACATTGATTAAAAACACTTCTCCCGGAAAGGATTTTTATGGTTGGAAGAAATGGGCAAATGAAATAAAGGACTATGCTGGCAACCGAAAAGTGGTTTTTGTGAATTCATTTCAACAGCCATCTAAGTATTCTTTTTATACTGATGGGGATTTTTCTCATGTGCTGAATTCTATTCACTATAGGAAAAACCAGTTTGATCTATGGAACGGAGAAGATTCGATACAAGGAAAAGATATTCTTCTTGTTGGTGCATATAGGGTTTTTGATACATTAATGACTACAAAAGGTCCATATAGAGTTAGGAAAATTGATGATTTCCATTCGTACTATGACATTAAGATTATTCCTGATATAAAAGAATTCAATGTGTCTCCAGGCGATTCGGTTAGTATTGGTCTTTCAATTGTAAACACGCGTGAGGATTCATTAAAATTTATATCATCAGATCCTTTATTTCCACCAAAGTTGGCCGTTTTATTTAATGACAAGAAAAAATTCTTAAAAAATCAAGGATTAAATCTAATTGAAGGATCAATACCTCCGGGAGGTTCTTTTCATAAAGAGATATCTTTAAAGGTGCCTGAGGATATTGGCACCTATAGCTGCTATGTATCTATCATTAACGACAGGTTACTACCTCCGTTTAATTCACAACCAGTAATATTTCATGTTGAATAGTTTTTTGTCTTATTTCTATGCTGCAGCTACCAAACATCATAACATAGAAATCTGTTGGCATGCTTGCATAAATGCTTAATTTGCATAATCCATCATACTGTTCCTGTTCTTTCAAGGGATAAACACGGATAGAATAGTGAAGGAAAAAATATCCTATAGAAACTTCTCAAGTGTCTCAAGCCTGTTTGCCCTTGATCCCTTCAGCAAGATTAAACTATCCTTAATTTTATTGGAACTAATAAATTGAATAAAATCTTCTATCGATTTAAACCATTGCCCTACTTGTAAACCAAGCCCCTGATACTCTAAGCCAACAAATAAAGGTTTAATGTTCTGTATGGATACTACTTCCTGCACTAATTTAAGGTGCTCCTGAGCAGAATACTCCCCCAGTTCTTTCATAGCTCCAAGAATTGCAACCTTGTTCTCAGCTTGTATTTGCACAAAGCTTTTAATTGCTGCATGCATGCTAGTAGGGTTGGCGTTGTAGCAATCCATTATTAATGTATTGCTGCTGGTTTCCTTTATTTGAGAACGGTTGTTGCTTGGAGTGTAGTTTTCTATTGCAGCAACGGCCTTTTCTATGTCTGCATTAAGGGTCTTGCAAACCTTTAGTGCTGTAAGAATATTTGTTACATTATACTGTCCAAATAGCTGTGAAGACAAGGTTTTCATCATTCCGTCCTGACTTACTTCAACAATTAATCTATTTGTAAAGCTGACGGAAGCAGCATAACACTGGCTTTTTTTTGTGCCATAGCCAATAATATTGGAGTATCCCTTTGTTAATTTGCTCAAAATATTGTCTTCCTGGTTTTGGAATATGGGTAAATTTCTTTCCATAAGGAAATTATATAGCTCTGACTTTGCTTCAATTACTCCATCAAAACTCCGAAAGCCTTCTAAGTGAGCTTTGCCTATGTTTGTAATAAGTCCAAAATCAGGTTCAGCAATCTTGCACAGGAGTTCTATTTCGCCAATGTGGTTTGCCCCCATCTCAAGGATTAAAAAGTCATCATCAGGCGGGGTGCTAAGTATGGTTAAAGGTACACCAATATGGTTGTTCAAATTACCTTTCGTTGCCGAACACTTGAAACTTTCCGACAGGGTTGTGAAAATCAACTCTTTTGTAGTTGTTTTTCCATTTGTACCAGTTATTGCCAATACTTTAAATGAAGATTTTTTGCGGTATGTAGTTGCGAGTTTTTGAAGTGTAGTTAAGGCATCTTCTACCTGAATACACTTTTCGTGATTGATACTTTTATCATCTACAATGCTGTAGGCAGCCCCTTTATTAATTGCTTCAATGGCATAAGCATTTCCATTAAAATTTTCTCCTTTAAGAGCAAAAAAAATTGAACCGGGTTCTATGTTCCTGGAATCTGTTGAGATTTTCCTGCCATACTGGATAAACTTGTCAAATAGTTCTTCAATCATGTAGTGAAAATAAAAAAAAAAGGCTGCTTTTAAAAGCAGCCTTAATATTATTGTATTGTTGAACTTTAATTTCCTGCGGGGCTTCCTACACGAGTCATCGCACAACGGAAACCAAGATCGTCTCTAGAAGATTCTTCGTCAAGGAACCTTCGTGTGCCTGGGCTCATCCAGTAAGCTCTGTCTCTCCAGGAGCCACCTTTATATACCCTTGATTGATCAGAAATCAATGAAGATGCGTCACCTACCTTATTCGTATACATTCGGGACGAACCTCTTTCTTGAGTTTTTGCTCCACTAGACCAGTCACCACTCTCTTGAATCGATGATTCATAGTCACCGTCACGATAATTGGAATAGTCAGCTTTTTTATAGTTCCAACGGTTTATGGCTTCTTCTTCTGGTATTTCCACATATTGAAGTCTTCCTAAACTGTCTTTCTCAGCAACGTTTCCTTCTTCATCTTTTTTAAGCTGCTTAAATACGTTGCCACGGAATGGGTTGAACTCATCAAAATCTTCGAATGTCATTGGACGATAAACATCCTGTACCCATTCATTTACGTTACCTGCCATGTTGTAAAGTCCATAATCATTTGGCCAATATGAATTAACAGGAGCTGGAATTGTGGCATTATCATTAAGGTCGCCAGCAACCCCCATCATATCACCACGACCACGGACAAAGTTTGCACGCATTTCACCACGGTTACTTTTAAGGTCTTGTCTAACATTATGGCCATTCCAAGGATAAATTCTTCTTTCATAAACCCTTTCTTCGTAAGAATTGCCAATAAGTGCTAGTGCAGCATATTCCCACTCAGCTTCAGAAGGTAGTCTGTAGCGAGGAAGTAAAATACCATCTTCCAGCATTACCCTTCTGGCATCCTGGTTAGGATCCAGACTAGGAAGGTTTTGATTTACAATACCTTCGTATTGACCAGCAAGATACGCTTCTGTATTAAAGTTTTCTTCATTGATCTGATTTGGATCAGCACTTAAAATCTTCTCATCAATAAGGAGTCGCTCGTTAACCCTGTCGGTACGCCAAACACAATAGTTTGTGGCCTGTACCCAATTAACACCTACAACTGGATATTCATTGTATGAGGGGTGCCTGAAGTAATATAGTACATAAGGCTCATTATAGGCCATTGGCCTTCGCCAAACCAAGGTATCAGGAAGTGCGTCCCTGTATACCTCTGGGTAATCGACAAATACCCTTCCTACCCAGTGCAAGTACTCACGATAGTCAACATTGCGAACTTCAGTTTCATCCATATAAAATGAAGAAACAGTTACCCTACGCGGAACATTGTTCCATTCGTACATAACATCTTGTTCAACTCGTCCAATGGTAAAGGTACCGCCTTCAATGAGGACTAAACCAGGCCCGGTGATCTGTTCTACACCTTGTTTTACTTCAAATCCACCATTGTCAGGATTGTTATAATCCCAGCCTGTAGTAGGCGATACGTTAGAGCCGCCTCCGCCACATGAGCTTAATATAATTGCGGCGAACACGAGACTTGTAATTGCAGACAGCTTAAAGTTCATGATAAACAAATTTTGTTTTCGAATTTACAACAAATACTAATTTACAATATTATTTAATTCTATAACTAGATTTTTGGACACTTTATTGCCCCTTTTCTAGTTCTTCTTCCTTTATACTGAAATTTTCTTAAAAAAGTTACTTCATGTGCAGCCATTTTTGGATTTACTGAAACTGCACCTGACAAATTTAGGTCATATACATAAATAAAATCGTTATTCTCAAAATTAATTCCTAACAAAAATGATATTGTATTTAACCTTAAACTTGTTTGTGAAACCAATATTCCGGTCTTAAAATTATAAAAGCCAATATTGCCTCCATATTTAACATCAATTAAATTTTCTGAAAGACATATATGTGCAATTGGTTCAATAAGACTTGGCAGTTTGTAGGGAGATCTACTTTTGTATTCACCTATATAAGTAAGTGTCAGCGTTCTTTGGGCAAATGGATGCTCAGACAATGGAACAGGATTTTGAATAGAGAGGCCAATATAATGCATCTCATACAACGAAATTGTTACTCCTGCATTTATTATTGGAAAATGGTTTGTTCTGTTTTCGAGATTTGATGGGG
The DNA here is from genome assembly GCA_050295515.1 of Bacteroidales bacterium. Lineage (GTDB taxonomy): Bacteria > Bacteroidota > Bacteroidia > Bacteroidales > UBA10428 > UBA10428. The sequence continues at coordinate 4,756 of JBNKPU010000160.1, forward strand.
CAAAATTTTCAAATGTCAAAGCATTGTAATTGAGGCGTTGAAGATTATATTGCCCATTTAATCCAAAAATCAAGTAGTTTCTATGTCCTGTGCGCAGACTATACGTGTAATTCAAACCAACTGTAGTGTTTGTTAAATAACCCTTGTACTGTCTGTCATGTAATATACTGGCTCCAATATTGCTGTTGTAATCATCCATATGATGAAATACCGATGCAGCATAGGTATTATATATCCCATCAACCGGCCAATGGTTCTTATAATTCAGCTGGATTATTGAAAAATCATTAATCCCGGCCATCGAGGGGTTAGAAAAAACCAGATTATTGTATAGATTTGAAACAAAAATATTTTGTGCTATCAAGCCATTTGTTGAAACAAATAACAATACTATATATACAATGTGTTTTGAAGGTTTTAACATTCGGTTAATACTAATTCACTGAAACAAACGTTAAATTAATTGTTTTATTGGATGGCTATCACAGGTAAACATAATAAATAATGTATTTACGTATAATATTCTTACTCCTTTTTCTTCCAACATTTATTTTTTGTAAGGCTCAAAATGAGTTCGAACCCAATTCTGTTTTAAAAAGCGGATCATGGTATAAAGCAAAGGTAAACAAATCCGGAATTTACAAAATAACTTTTAATAAACTTGTCGAGCTAGGTTTTGAGACACCAGAAAATCTCAGGATTTATTCAAACTCAGGAAGACAATTGTCTTATCAGGTAGACACATTGGCACCCGATGATCTGGTGGAGTTGCCTTTGTATGCAGGAGAAAATTACTTCGTTTTTTACGCTGAAGGACCTGGGAGTTGGGAGCTGGATGAGGAGAACTCTGCATTTATTTCTAATGTACACGATTATGCAACAAGCAATTACTTGTTTCTTACAACAAGTTTTGGAGTAGGAAAGAGAATAGAGACAAAAGATTATTCAAATCTAAGCACTAACATTAATGTTTCAAGTTATTCTTGGCGCGACTATTATGAAGAGGAATTATATAATCCAATACAAACAGGTAGGACATGGTTTGGCGAAAAGTTCGATAAAGATGGATTTGAGCACACGTTTTCTTCCATTGATTATATACCTGGTTCTGACTTTAAATTGAATATTGGAGCTGCTGCAAGAAGTGAATTTGGAGGGACTTTAAAATATTATTTTAATGGGGATTCTATTGCTCAAAAATTCATATATAAAGTTGATATGAATTCTCATGAAGGATCTTACGGTAATTATAAGGAAGTTGATGTTACCTTAAATCATGCGAATAGCCAAAACATTTTTAAATCCGAATTTTTCTCATCTGGAGTAAACGATGAAGTTTATATAGATTATGTTTTTGCCAATACCACTTGTCAGTTAAACTATACATCTTCACCATTCTTTTTCAGAGATATAAAATCATATCAGGCTGGAGGAAATGCTGTTTTCGAACTGTCAAATGTCCAGTCTGGCATTCAAGTATGGAATGTTTCAGATATTGGGAAAGTCTTTGGAATTAAGGGCACACTAGGTGGAGGTATTTTTCAGTTTAAGTCTCCTCTTGAAAATCTCAACGAATTTGTTGCCCTGGATCCGACTGCTGAATATCCAGTGCCGGTTTTTATGGAAAACGACCAAAAAGTTTTAGGATGGATGAAAGAAAACCAAAACCTACATGCAATGTCTCCTCCCGAACTTTTGATTGTAACCCACCCCTTGTTCAAAGAGCCAGCTGACTCATTGGCAGAAATACACCGTTTGTATGATAATATGAACGTTTCTGTTGTTACTACAGAACAGATTTACAACGAATTTTCATCAGGAATGAAGGATGCAAGTGCTATCCGGAATTTTGCACGTATGTTATGGCTAAAATCCCAAAACACTGGTATTTTTAAATATATCCTATTGTTTGGAGATGGTACATACGACAACAGAAATGAGGATGCTAATAATATGAATTATATACCAACTTACCAATCAAAGGAATCTTTGGATTATATTTTGAATCAAACAAGTTCATATAGTTCTGATGATATATATGGGCAGCTTGAAGTTGGAGAATTTTCAATATCAGGAACATTGGATGTTGGTGTTGGACGTCTACCAGTTAATTGGTCAGAATCTGATGAAAATGCCACGTCTTGGGGAATAATTAAAAAGATTATCCAGTATTATAGCTTTGATGTTAAACGCGATTGGAGAAACAGGATGATTTTCCTGGCAGACGATATGGAAAGTAATTGGGAAAGGGATTTTGTCGATGGTTCGGAGGAATTAATCGATATAGTTAAAAAGAAAGCTCCTGAAATTAATTTCACTAAAATATATCTGGATGCTTTTACCTCAATAAGTTCTTCTACAGGAGCATCTTATCCGGAGGTTGAAGATGCTATTCATGAAGCCTTTAACAAAGGGGCTTTGTTCTTTAACTATATGGGACATGGTGGCGAAAATGGCATAACTCAGGAAAGAGTGCTTCAATCTTCAGATTTTGAGAATCTCAGGAATGCACCTATATATCCAATTTTTATTACTGCTACTTGTCAAGTTAGCCGGTTCGATAATGTTGATATAAGCGATGGGGTTTACACTCGAAGGAAATCTGCAGGAGAGGCTGCACTACTTAACCCAAAAGGTGGTGCCATTGCATTATTAACAACAACTAGACTTGTCTATCAAAGTGCAAATAAACGCCTGAGCAGGAGTGTGTTCAATGCGATATTCGATACAGATTCAAATGGGAGAGCTTTTAGACTTGGAGACATGTACCGAAAATCTAAAAACACTTCATCCACATTAGGAGATATTAACAACATGAAGTTTTCTCTATTAGGAGATCCGTCACTTCCAATACCCTACGCCAGACATAAAGTTAGTACCGATTCATTGAATAAAATAGCTGTCAACAGCCAACCGGACACTTTAATTATTGATACGATAAATGCTTTAGGACATGTGATAATTACTGGTCATATATGCAATGATTCGTCTGAGATCTTGTCAGATTTTGATGGTATTGTTCAAATAAGTGTATTTGACAAAGAATATTCAGCCTTGACCAAAGCAAATAAGCCAAATGCTGAAGTTATTGAGTTTATGATGCAGGATAGGCTGCTGTTCAGGGGAAATGCCTCTGTGAAAAAAGGTTTTTTCTCGGCAGAATTTATTATCCCTAAAGATATATCCTACAATTTTGGCAAGGGACGAATTACCTATTATGCTTATAACGAAAGTACTGATGCTAAGGGAGAATTTGACATGTTTCTCATTGGAGGCACCTCTGATTTGGTAGTTGAAGACTTCGAAGGTCCAGAAATAGAGTTGTATATGAATAATGAAGATTTTTTGGATGGTGGAATTACGGATCCTAATCCTTTGTTGCTGGCGAATATTTATGATGAGAATGGCGTTAATACTACTGGAAATGGAATTGGGCACGATGTATCCGCCTTTATGGACAATAATTATTCATCAGTCCTCTCATTGAATGATTATTTCGAAGGGCAACTAGATGATTATAAACGAGGAGTGATAAAATACCCCTTGGTTGATCTTGAACCAGGGTATCATACAATAAATCTTAAAGTTTGGGACACTTACAATAACTCTTCCGATGCCGAAATTGGATTTGTAGTTGAAGATGGGGATAAAATAATAATTGATAAGTTGTTTAATTACCCAAATCCAATGAATGAGTTTACAACCTTTCAATATTCTCATAATATGCCCGGGGAGCATGAAGTACGTTTGGAAATATTTGATTTGTCAGGAAAACTTGTTTATAGTTTTGAGCAAACTAATTATGAATCAGGGTTTGTGTCAACTCCAATATTCTGGAATAGAAAAGAGTCTGGATTTATAACTCCAGGAGTGTATCCATACAGAATTACTGTTAATGCAACCTCTGAAGAAAATAATGAAGAATATATTACATTTCAAACGAATAAACTCATAATAATTCCTTAAGAATTACGTTTACCAATTATATTTTTTATTTTCGCATCAAAATTCTTACTGTAATGTTGAAAAGAACTCTAATAATAACTCTCGGAATAGCAATTTTCGGCAGTTTGTCAGGACAGACGGGTACAGATGGTAGAAGTGAGGGAGCTCTGAATGCTGTTCAGACAGCTGTTCCATTCTTGACCATTGCCCCAGATTCAAAGGGAGGTGCTTTAGGCGATGCTGGTGTGGCCACCACTCCAGACCTAAGTTCACAGCACTGGAATGCTTCCAAATATGCATTTATGGAAGCTGAAACTGGAGTGGCCTTCTCATATACACCTTGGTTAAGAAGCTTACAGGTTAACGACCTAAACCTACTTTATTTGTCTGGTTATAAGCGTGTGGATGAGCGAATGGCAGCCAGCGGGAGCATTAGATATTTTAATTTAGGTGAAATTAATGAGATAAACGAACAAGGCGATGTAACTGGAAATAAAATTAGGCCTAATGAATTTGCCATTGATCTTGGATATTCGATGCTTTTTAGCGATTATTTAAGTGGAGGTCTTGTTTTTAGATACATTCGTTCTGATATTGCCAATGGAACCAGTGGTTTAGGTACAGCTAGCGGTGGTGCAAGGTATGAGCCTGGAAATTCTTTTGCTGCAGACATTACAGCTTATTTTCAAAAGCCCATCAGGATTAGTGGCTATGATGCTGAAATGGCCTATGGTCTCAATATTTCTAATATTGGAAACAAAATGTCATATGCACAAGATAACGAAAGCCAATTTATTCCAACAAACATGAAATTGGGAGGTCGTGTAAGCCTTGATTTGGATGAGTATAACAGTATGGGATTTACCATGGATATCAACAAACTATTGGTTCCAACACCAAATGATAGCCTATTCGATCCTAAGAATATTGGTGTAATTGAGGGGGCATTAAAATCATTTGGTGATGCACCTGGAGGAGCTAAAGAGGAATTCCATGAAATAATGTGGTCACTTGGTGCTGAATATTGGTACATGCAGCAATTTGCTATGAGGGCTGGATATTTTAATGAGCATGCAACCAAGGGGAACAGAAAATACTTTACAGTAGGTGTTGGTTTAAAACTAAATGTATTCTTGATCGACTTTTCATATTTATTCCCGGCGACTGGTGGTAGAAGTAATCCTCTGGCCAATACAATGAGGATCACATTAGGATTTAATTTCGAATAGCTTTTTGATTTTACACACTGGAGCTTATTGCTGCACAATGAAAAATATTTTACTTTGTGCAGCAATAAGCTTTTTTTAATTTATAGAAGACTTAATCATGAATTTTCGAATTGGATTTGGTTATGATGTCCATCAATTAGAACTAGGTCGAAAGATGGTTTTGGGGGGAGTTGCTTTATCTCATGACAAAGGACCAATAGCTCATTCTGATGGTGATGTTTTAATACATGCTATTTGCGATGCCTTGTTAGGAGCATCAAACCTGCGCGATATAGGAGTACATTTTCCTGACACATCAGAAGACTTTAAGGGAGTTGACAGTAAGCTGCTACTAAAAAAAACTATAGCATTGCTTAATGAGAAAGGTTTTAAAATAGGGAATATAGATTCCACTATATGCCTTCAAAGGCCAAAGGTGAAGGAGTATATCCCAATTATGCAAGATAAACTTGCCCAGGTAATTGGTATCCCTGAAGAAAATCTTACAATAAAAGCAACTACTACCGAAACATTAGGGTTTGTGGGAAGGGAAGAAGGAATATCTGCATATGCGGTGGCTCTCATTTACAAAGACTAATTTATTTTCATTTTAAAAAAAAATCCTTTCATTTTGGTGTAAATAACAGTATTATTGTTTTGTAAAACCATATAGCTGTTTTTCTGAAACAATAATAGCATGGAAAAATACATTGTCTTTGGGGCAAGCCCAAATCCAATCAGGCATTCTTATAAAGCAGTTAAAAGCCTTATAAGAAGAAATAAATATGTTGTTCCAATTGGATATAGAAATGGTAAAATTTCGGGCCTTGAAATACAAAAAGGAACACCTGAAGTTGATTCTGGGGCAATACTTCTATTATATATGGGAGCAAAAAGGCAAACAGAGTTTTACAAATACATTTTGAATAAACTAAAGCCTTCGACAATTGTTTTTAATCCAGGTACAGAGAATGCTGAATTCCAAAAAATGGCTGAGGAAACAGGAATAAAAGTTATAGTTGGTTGCGCACTTGTTATGATAAATGGAGGGCAAATATAATTTATGGGCAACAGAACTTTTGTGATAAGAAATTTACTAAAAGGATTTCTTTGGTTTGTAACTATCCTTGGTGTCTACCTGCTATTTAAAGAATATGTAAACATTAATTTCTTAAGTTGGCTCGAACCGGTATTCGAGAATAACCAGCTCATGTATTTTATTTTTCTGGTTTCAGAGGTTGTAATCGGGATTATTCCACCAGAAATATTTTTTATTTGGGCACTTCGATTTGAACCTTTATCTCAATTTTTACTTGTTATTTCAGCTCTTGCACTTACCTCATATTTAGCCGGAGTGATTGGGTATTTTATTGGTAGATACCTTAATAATACATTGTTTTATCGGTATTTTCGCCGAAGGTTCTTGAAAAACATTGAAAAGCGCTTAAATCAATTTGGGTTATATCTTATTATTATAGCTTCCTTAACCCCATTGCCTTTCAGTGGCGTTGCAATGATGGTTGGTTCGGTACGCTATAACTTTCTTCGTTATTTATTGTATTCTCTATTTAGATTTGTGCGTTTCTGGGGTTATGCCTGGATATTTTGGAAGTTCCATTGATCAACTATGGAAGACCAGCAAGGGGATTTGACTATGATAAAAGATTTTCTTTGCCATACTGGGCTTTAACACCTTGTCCAAAAGGCTTCTTTTTCTATGGGTGAGAGAGATTATATTAATTTGATTGTCGGTTATATATTTATCCAGGGCTTCCAATAAATTAGGTTTGTCTTCTAAAATATGGCATTCAACAGTATCCTGTTGGTATGCTTTGTGGAAATAATCTTTCAATCCTTCCATTTTTAGCAATTCCCATTTATCCCTTCTGGGGCCCATGTGGATACAATGTATGGACATATTGAAGATTCGGGTGAACTTTTGGAGTTTTTTGATCGAAAGAAAGTCTGATTCATCAAAATCAGTCAAATAAAGGATTCTTTTTAGGTTTTTTTCACCAATAAATTCATAATCTTCCGGCACGGCAATAACAGGAACTTTTAGTTTTCGAATAGAAACTTCGGTAATACTGCCCAAAATTGAAGTTGTCTTCTTATCGGCACCTCTTGTGCCCATTACTACGAGTTCAGGGATTACTTCACTAGCAGTTGTCAATATCTCATCCTTGGCAAGACCCGCCTTTATTTCATGGAGTATTTGGCTTTTATCAATAGTTTTAAACTCATCGAAGCTCATTAATGAGTCAATGTACTGTTTCATTTCATCAGCTTCATTCTCAATAAGTTTCTCGGTAACATCTGTCCTTAACTGCTGTTGTGTCTGCAACCCGCCTGTGAGCTCAATCAAGTCAAATGCTGGCGAATAAAAAGCATGAAAAAGGCAAATCTTATATCCTGATTTAACAGCTATTTTTGCAGCATACCTGCAAGCCAATGTGCTATATTCCGAATAATCAACCGGAACTAATATTATCCCTTTCTTGTTATTGGCAGTAGTTTCCATAATTTCTCCCTGATTTTGGTGCCTGCCTTTAAATTACAAAAAATATAGGACAATATCAATAGAGAAATGTATAAGTGGCATTGACCTCATCTTCTTCTCCACTACCATCATCAATGTAATATTTCCAGGCAATTTCCTTTAGGTTTGAGGATATTGTACCTGAACCCCTTACAACATAACCACCTTGCATGCTCTGGCGAGACAGTGTTATCGAATTTCCATTAACACTAGCTATGGCTTCAACATTATCTCCAAGATGATAAAAATTGCTTATCAAAACCTCTGTGGAGTCATTATCTGATGGAGTAATATACACTTGGTATGGGTACATCACAGACTTGAAAATGGAATTATCTTCTTCGCATTGCCAGGCACCTTCAAGCTGTGCCACAATGTCTTTTGAGTTGCCTGGAGCCAATGGGTCTTCACAAGAACTAAAGAAGATGACCGCTAAGGCAATGGTTATTATGTTCCGTGTTTTCATGATTTCAACCGTTTTATTAAAATTAAAGCCAAAACTATGCCAAATTTAACGAGTACTTTAATACTAATGTTATAATTTTACTCAAAATAATAGAATTCATACTATGAAGAAATTAAAATGGATACATTTAGTTATTGTAGCAATTCCTTTTCTAACGAGTTGCGGATACAATAAAATGGTTGGTCTAGAAGAATCGGTAGATGCTCAATGGGCACAAGTTGAAAATGTTTACCAGAGAAGGGCTGATTTAATACCAAATCTTGTAGAAACTGTAAAAGGTTATGCCTCTCACGAGAAAGAAACTTTGGAAGCAGTAATTGAAGCTCGTTCAAAAGCAACAAGTGTAAATATATCCGCTGATCAATTAAATGAACAAACTTTTGCGCAATTTCAATCCGCACAACAGGGATTATCTGGAGCTCTTTCTCGATTAATGGTTGTTATGGAAAGGTATCCCGACCTAAAAGCTAACCAGAATTTCTTAGAATTACAGGCCCAATTAGAAGGGACTGAAAATAGAATCACAGTTGAACGGCAGAAATTTAATGAAGCTGTGAGAATTTATAATACAAAGATCAGAAGAATTCCACAGGTAATTTATGCAGGGTGGTTTGGTTTTGAGAAGAAACCATTCTTTAAAGCTGAAGAAGGCGCAAAAAAAGTACCAAAGGTTGAATTTTAATATAGAATTATGAAGTCCGAAAACTTTTTTTCTTCTGAGCAAAAGGAAGAGATTGTACAAGCAATAAAAAAGGCTGAACTGGATACATCTGGAGAAATAAGGGTCCATCTCGAAAATAATTGTCCGGATGAAAATGTCCTGGACAGGGCTGCTTTTTTGTTTGAAAAACTCAAAATGCATGAAACTGAACAAAGAAATGGAGTATTGTTTTATTTGGCTGTAAATGATAAGAAATTTGCCATTTTGGGTGATGCCGGGATAAACAAAGTTGTTCCAGATAATTTCTGGGATGAAATATCCAGTTACATGGGGAAACTGTTCAAGGATGGCAATTTTAGTCAAGGATTATCAGATGGCATTGATAAGGCAGGCAAAGCACTTAAGCAATATTTCCCATATCAGAAAGATGATGTTAATGAGTTATCGGATGACATTTCATTCGGAAAAAACTAGAGCCATGAAGCAAAGAAGCATACTTTTTTTATTGATTTTATTTTTTGTCAATTCCCTGTCTGCAATTCCAGACAAGCCATATCCCCCCAGGTTGGTAAATGATCTGGCAAGCGTTTTTACCCAATCCGAAGTAAGCCAAATAGAGTATATGCTGCAACAGTTTAGTCTTTCTACAAAAACACAGATTGTTGTTGTTACAGTAAATTCACTTGAGGGCAAGGACCCAAATATGTTTGCTTTTGAGATAGGAGAAAAATGGGAGGTTGGTGATAAAGAATTCGATAACGGCATTGTCTTGTTAATCAAACCTAAGACTTTATCCAGTAAAGGAAGGACTGCCATACAGGTTGGATATGGATTGGAACCGGTCATTCCTGATGCCATTGCTAAACGTATTGTAGAAAATGAAATGATCCCCAGTTTTAAGCGCGAGGACTTTTTTGAAGGCACAAACAGAGCCCTTGATGTGTTGATGAAGCTAAGCCTAAAGGAGTTTACTGCCCAGGAATACAAGAGAAAGACCAGCAAAGAAGAACGTACTAGTTCCATTATTGGCCTATTGGTAATGATCTTTATTTTTATGTCAATTTTTGGAAGGACAAGCAGGATTGGACGTTCATCTATGGGAAGAAGCAATCTGTCGCTTTGGTTGTTGTTGTCTATGTTGGGTTCAGGAAGAAGCCATTCTGGAAGTTTTGGTGATTTTTCATCTGGCAGTGGTGGCTTTGGTGGATTCGGCGGAGGTAGTTTTGGTGGTGGTGGTGCAAGCGGAAGCTGGTAAAGAAAAACAACATGAAAAAAGTACTCTCAAGCTTGGTTTTTTTGATCACTCTTTCATGCACCCTTCTACATGGACAGATAGACAGTGAAATTGTAATTGGTGACACAATATTTGTTGCAGATACTTTTAGTTTAGAGTCTCTGGGATACCCTATTAAATCAGATAATTTAACACTGGTTTTTATTGGAGATATCATGGGACATGATGCCCAAATTCATGGTGCTTGGGACGATTCGAGCAAAAATTACAACTACGAGCCTACATTCAGGTATATATCTGATTATATATCGTCGGCCGATTTGGCTATTGGCAACCTTGAGGTTACACTGGCTGGACCACCTTATAAGGGTTACCCTCAGTTCTCAAGTCCTGATGCTTTGGCAATTGAAGCACAAAAGGCAGGTATCGATATTATGGTAACAGCTAATAACCATGCATTAGATGGTGGTTCAAAAGGAATGGTACGAACTCACCATGTTTTGGACAGTCTGGGCTTTTTACACACAGGTACTTTTTTGCATGATTCACTCAGGTCCAAATTTTACCCCCTAATTGTGGAGAAAAACAACATTCGACTGGCATTGTTAAACTACACTTATGGTACGAATGGACTAAAGGTTGCTCCTCCAGTATCAATTAATCGTATCGATACAGCAGTAATCAAAGCAGATCTAGCAAAAGCAAAACTTGCGGAACCAGATTATATTATTGCTGTTATGCACTGGGGTGTTGAATATGAGCGTTCAGAAAACGCGGTCCAGGACAGACTTGCCCGTTTTATCTTTAAAAATGGAGCCGATGCAATTATTGGCTCTCACCCTCATGTCGTTCAGCCGATTAAAAATATAGTTTTTAAAGATGATTCACTGAGGGAAAATCCAGTTTATTACTCTATGGGCAACTTTGTTTCGAATCAACGGGCACAATACAAAGACGGTGGTATTATGGCCGAATTGCATTTGTCAAGAAAAGACAGTCTGGTTGTATTGGATTCAGCTGCATGGTTGCCATATTGGGTATATAGGGAAGATATTAACTCCCAAAAGTCAACCTTTTATGTATTGCCTGTTCCAAAATATGAGGCAGATACTGGGTTAATACAATTAGATGCAAAAGCTCAACAGAAGCTCAATAGATTTGCTAAGGACACAAGAAGCCTATTAAAAAAATCACCTATCTTGGAATCGACATTTTACCGAAAACCAGAAAACCATTCAGGACTTATGGTAAAAGAATAAAAAAAAGCTGCCTTTTGGGGCAGCTTTTTTTTATGAAAATATCATTTACTTCTCTTTACTTTTGTCTGCAAGAATTTCATCATCCACAAGAATACGTCCGCAATATTCGCAAACAATAATCTTTTTCCGCGATTTGATGTCTAATTGTCTTTGTGGGGGAATGTTGTTAAAGCAACCACCACAGGCATCACGCTCAACAGTAACTACAGCCAAACCATTTCTTGCGTTTTTTCTGATTTTTTTAAAGGCAGTAAGCAATCTCTCTTCGATCACTTTTTCAACCTGGGAAGCTTCGCCGCTTAGATCATCTTCCTCTTTTTTAGTGTCTGCAACAATGTCATCGAGTTCTTTTTTCTTAGCGTCCAAATCAATAGAGCGCTCGTCAAATTTACCCTGAGATTCATCAATTATTTTCTTCTTGTCTTCAATTTGAGCAGTAAACTCACGAATTCTCTTCTCACAAAGTTCGATTTCAAGGGTTTGATATTCAATTTCTTTCGAAAGTGATTCAAATTCCCTGTTGTTTCTAACATTGTTTTGCTGCTCTTCATATTTCTTAATTAATGCTTTCGCATCAGTTATTTCATTTTTCTTAGCAGTAATATTAGAATCAAGGCTTTTAACTTCTTGTTGGTACTTCTCAATACGAGTTTGCAAACCTTCTATTTCATCTTCCAAATCCTGCACCTCAAGTGGCAATTCCCCTCTTAAAGTTCGGATTTTATCAACTTCAGATTTAATTTTTTGAAGTTTGTACAACGCTTTTAGTTTCTCCTCAACTGAAAGTTCAGCAATTTCTTTTGCCTTGGTAGTATTTTCAGCCATATTATGAATAATATTTTACTGGATTAGTTTTTACTTCTGATAAATGAACCGCAAATTTAGGTATTTTTTTCTTAAGTACTTCATAAAAAATATCTTTCGTGAACTGCTCACTTTCAAAATGACCTATATCTATGATAATCAAATCTTTACCAGCATCAAAAAATTGGTGGTATTTTATATCACCAGTTATAAAGACATCTGCCTTATGCTGAAGGGCTTTTGGTATTAAAAAACTTCCACTGCCGCCGCACAGTGCTATTTTACTTATATTATCAGTTTTTTGTCCAGCATATCTAATTCCCTGAGCATTGAATTTATTTTTTAATATCTCCAATATTTGTTTTAACGAAACGGGTTCAGGAAGCAATCCAATCATTCCTGCGCCCGCTTGGTGAAATTCATTTTCAAGAGGATATATATCATAAGCAACCTCCTCGTATGGATGCGTTTGCAACAAAGCTTTTATTACTTTAGATTTCAGAATAGAGGGCAGAATTGTTTCAATACGTACTTCCTTTTCGTAATGAATCTCCCCTTTATTGCCAACAAATGGGTTTGATTCTTCACCTCCCCTGAAGCTGCCTATTCCCTCGGTAACATAGCTACAGTTATCATATTTGCCAATAGTTCCTGCCCCTGCCTCAAATAAGGCTTGTCTTACTTTTTCAACATGTTCAACAGGTACAAAAGTTGCCAGCTTAACTAAACTATTTTTTAATGGATCAAGTATGCAACAATCTTTTAAGCCCAGGATATCTGCTATTTTCTTGTTTACACCATTTTCGATATTGTCAAAATTTGTGTGCCCACTATAAAATGCAATATCATTTTTAATTGCTTTGATAATAATCTCTTCGATATAGTTTTGGCCTGTTATTGATTTGAGGCCCCTAAAAATAAGTGGATGGTGAGAAACAATAAGGTTTGCTTTTTTTGATACGGCTTCATCCAATACATCCATAGTGATATCTATACAACACAGGATACCAGACACCTCCATATTTGGGTCACCAACTGAAAGACCTGAGTTGTCATAGTCTTCCTGGTATCCTTTAGGAGCAAATGATTCGAATATCTGGACAATATCTTTTACTTTCATGTTGAATGACTATTATGAATCCCCTGAGAAATGTCATCGGGAGTTAGGTGTTTATAGATTTTCTTTTATTTCGAGGAGAAGCTTTTTAATATGGGTCAGAGCTTTTATAACTTCAAAGTTATTTGACGTATCCTCTTTATTTTCTTTCAGCTTCTTTTTCGCACCACTAAGAGTCATTCCTCTTTCTTTGACAAGGTGGAATATCAGATGGAAATTGTCAATATCTTGTTTCGTAAAGAAACGGTTGCCTTTTTTATTCTTCTTCGGCTTAATGACATCAAACTCTTTTTCCCAATAACGGATGAGTGAGGTGTTAACATCAAACATTTTTGCAACCTCGCCAATGGAATAATATAATTTTTCAATCTTCTTTTCAGAATAGGGCATCTTGTACTAATATAACTTTAAACTAAAATAGAAAATAAATACTAATAAACCAAGGATTTAAGACTATTCACCTAAACAATAAAAATAACCATTCCTTGAGGCTATATAAATTCTTTTGTTGTACACAAAAGGAGTTGATTCGTATGTGCCACCATGCTTATCAATTTTCTTAAAGTTTAAGTTGTCATCAAACTCGAACAAGTATAACCCTCCATATCCTGCAGCAATAATCTTATTTCCAACAATAATAGGAGTGGAAATACCAGCGCCTGTTTTGTATTTATAGATTAGCTTTGGTGTTGGGTATTTATGCTTCAAATTTGGTCCATCAACCAGTTTGTCAGGTTCTATACTAGCATGGTTTAAAACGTATAAATATCCATCTATTGCAGTAAATGCTGCGAGGTAGGGGTGATCTTTATCTTTGGTCCTATGGTTGACAGAGGCTGAACCTATCACACCACCTTCCCAGCTGGCATATTCTATATTGCCAGTAGGAAAATACCAAACAACAGCTTCTTCAGGAGATTTTCGTGGATTAAGCTTAAAAACGCCACCTGGTCCATCGATATATTGTTTTTCAACCGTGACAATGAGGCATGAGTCATGTGTAACAATTGCTGACCCATCAATATCAGATCCGATATAAAAGTCCCATGTAATCGTATCTTCCCTAAGAGAATATCCAAAAATATGACCAGAGCCAGATGCGGTATAAATAATACTGTCTAAAATACAAGGTGATGATTCTGATACGATATTGCCTCCATGTGCTTTAACATCCTTTTCTGAATAGAATTTTGTTTCTGAATAAATGGTAGGCTGAAGCATCTCATCCTTTGTTACAGCTTGCCTGTAATCAGGATTAAACTTGGTGAAGAGCGAGTTCTCAAATGCAAGATAAGCGGTGTCTTTATAGATAAGGGCACTGCCATCAACATCCCGGCTATAACTTTTGGTCCATTTAATATCCAACCTCCATAATTCTTTGCCTGTGAAATATGAAATTCCGCGGTAGCTTGGGATATGTTTTTCGTCAAGGTATTTGCCATAGCCTAATCGGCTGCCTTGCAGAATTACAAGTTTATTGTCAGGATCATTGTTAAGGGGGTCTTCCCATATAGTTCCAGTACCTTTTATAACATCATTATACTTGTATTGCCAAAGTATTTTACCATTTGATGCATCAATTTTTTTTAGGTTATGGTCGTAAGCACCCTGTATGATGTATAGGTTTGTATCTTCTTCAACCAACAATGGTTGGCCTGTCCAGCCAGCACCAGCCCATTCGCGCTCACCCAAATTGCGGGAAATAGTTGTTTTACCTTTGCCCAGGTATAGCTTCCATAAAACATTAAGAGTATCAGGAGCTTCATTGCCATAATAGTTGCGCTCAAAATTCCCTAAAAAGGTCTGGTTGATCAGTTTGTACCTTTGAGTTAAAAAAGGCCTCAAATTTGTAGAGGCCTTGTTTGTATCTTGAGCTGATAGTATTCCTGTAAATAAGATTACTGTAAAAAAACACAGGAAGTATTTTTTCATCTGTGAATATTAATTAGTCAAATGTTTGTCCTGATTTTACTGATATTTCAAGCATGCGTTCATATTCTTCAGGTGAAAGGTCCTCGAAATAGTAATTGGCTGAATTTACCTTTTTGTTGTTCAGGATCACTTCGTAATGTAAATGCGGTGCTGTAGAGAGTCCTGTGTTTCCAACATAACCTATAACATCACCTCGTTTTACCTTTTTGCCAACTACTACATTAAAGGCATTCATGTGGCCATAGAGTGTTTTGTATCCAAACCCGTGGTTAATAACAATTTTGTTTCCATAACCTCTTCTTTGAGATTTAACCTCTGCAATCACACCATCTCCGGTAGCATAGATTTCTGTATTTGTTGGTGCAGTAAAATCCATGCCATAATGAAACTTTCTGATTTTATAAATTGGGTGGATCCTATATCCCCAGCCACTGGCTGTTCTCTTTAAATCCTTATTGGATATTGGCATAATGGCAGGAATTGAAGCCAGCATATCTTTTTTGCTCTTGGCCAATTCAATAATTTCATCATAAGAAACCGACTGGACGTATATTTTCTTCATGATTTTGTCCAGATTCTTCTTCACATTAATAACGACTTCTGAATTTTCAAGACCTTCAAGGCTTTGATAAGTATTTGAGCCACCCGATCCTGCTTCACGAACAGAAGAATGAATTGGTTCAGCTTCAAAAATTGTGCGATAGATATTGTCGTCTCTGTCCTGAAGATCCTGGAGGACAGTCTCCATTTGTTCAAGGTCTTTCTGTATGATTTCGTAATTCAGTTTAAGTTCGCTAATCTGACGTTTCAGTCCTTTCTCTTTTGGTGAATCAAAAGCAGCATAAAAGACTATCCAGTAGATAAATGCCAACACTATACTGGACAGAAAGTATACGGCGAAATTTATAAATTTCTGCTTTCGCGTACGTTTTACTTTAACGTAGCTTAGTGACTCTTGGTTAAATTTATAATTATGCTTTGCCATTTGTTAATTCCCGTCTTCAAGGTTTAGTTTAGTTCTTTTGCAATTAAATCATACTCGGTTTCATCCAGATCATCAGAAAAATAATAAATAGGGTTTATAGGTCTATTGTTCAACCGAACCTCGTAATGGAGATGTGTTCCTGTTGATCTGCCCGTAGTACCCATTTGTCCGATTAAATCTCCCCGTTTTACTTTTTGCCCATCTTTTACAAGAATATTATTCAAATGGGCATATCTAGTACTATAACCAAAGCTGTGAGAGATAACTATCTCTTTTCCATAGCCTTTACGAGAATCTTTTGTTAAGGTTACAGTACCATCTGCAGTAGCATAGATTTCTGTGTTTTTTGGACCTACAAAATCGATTCCCTCGTGATACCTTCTTATAAAAGTAAATGGATCCTTGCGGGAGCCAAACTTTGAGCTGGTCCAAATATATTTTGTAGGTTTTATAGGCTGTATGGCAGGTATACCAACAAGTGATTCGTTATATTTTAGTGCAGTACTAAATATCTTATTAAATGATTCTTTTTGGATTTTTAACTGTTGTTCAAGGGTGCTTATTTTTTTATTGGTTTCAATGATTAAATCATTAGATGGCGCATGATTAAGATGAATTTCAGGTTCGGATCCCCCCATACCTGCATATCTTACAGTTGATGGTAATGAGTCGAGCTCCAGCAATTCCCGGTAATATTTATCTACCGGAAAAATATCTTTATGAAGGGTCGATTCCAAACTGTCTATTTTCGAGTTTATGGTTAAGTAATTATTCTTTAATAAACCAATTTTAGCTTTATAAGCAATTTCAGCAGGAGAACCACCAAAGATAAAAACCAATAGTGTAAAAGCCCCGGCATATATACTGGATATTAGTATAAACTTGAACAATCTACTCCATAAGGGAGTAGCAACAAGTTCATATTGTAGCTTTTCTTTATTTAATTTATATTGTTTTCTATCTGAAATCAACTGGTTGATAATAATTTTAATGTATTGTTGACGGAATGCAACAAATCTATAAGAAAAAAATTATTTTTACAACCTTTTTGAATGAGCTGTTGTTAATAACTGACAGATTTTTAATCAAATTAATAGAGATATTTAAATGAATTCAAAGGTAATTCGTCAAAAATTTTTTGAGTTTTTTGAGTCAAAAAAGCATAAAATTGTGAAATCTGCCCCTATGGTAGTTAAGGATGATCCTACTTTAATGTTTACTAATGCTGGGATGAACCAGTTTAAGGACATTTTCTTGGACAATGCGACTGCTAACGATACGAGGGTGGCAAACACCCAAAAATGTCTTCGGGTTTCTGGTAAACATAACGATTTGGAAGAAGTGGGACATGATACATATCATCATACTATGTTTGAGATGCTAGGTAATTGGTCCTTTGGTGATTATTTTAAAGAAGAAGCAATCTCATGGGCATGGGAATTCCTTGTAGACAATATGGGAATTAATAAAGACCAACTCTATGCCACTGTTTTTGAAGGCGATGATGATGATGGTGTAGAATGGGATAAAGAAGCCTATTCATTTTGGAAGAAGTTTTTGCCTGAAGATCATATTTTAAGAGGCTCTAAGAAAGATAATTTTTGGGAAATGGGAGATACCGGTCCCTGTGGTCCCTGCTCGGAGCTTCATGTTGATATCAGGGATGCTCAAGAAGTAAATACTGTGCCTGGTAAAGATTTGGTTAACCAGGATCACCCACAGGTTATTGAAATCTGGAATTTAGTATTCATACAGTATAATCGCAAGTCTGATGGTAAATTGGTTCCACTGCCTAAAAAGCATGTAGATACAGGTATGGGGTTTGAACGTTTGTGCATGGTTTTACAAGGCAAACAATCAAATTATGATACAGATTTGTTTCAACCAATAATTAAAGAGTTGTCGAGGAATGTAGGAATAGACTATGGGAAAGATGAAAAGAAAGATATTGCCCTTCGTGTTGTATCTGATCACCTTAGGGCAGTTTCGTTTTCCATAGCTGATGGTCAGCTACCATCAAATGCAAAGGCCGGGTATGTCATACGAAGAATTCTGAGAAGGGCCATACGCTATAATTACACGTTCTTAGATCAAAAGGAACCTGTTGTTTATAAGCTTGTTAAAGTATTGTGTGATATTATGGGGGATACTTTCCCTGAATTGAAAAGCCAACAGGGACTGATTGAAAACGTAATTCTGGATGAAGAAAAAGCATTCTTAAGAACATTGGATTCAGGAATTAAATTATTGGATGCCTTAATTTCAGATGCCAAGAGCAATGGAAAAACTGAAATAAGTGGAAGAAAATCTTTTGAACTTTATGACACTTTTGGTTTTCCTCTTGATCTTACCCAGCTTATATTAAGAGAAAACTCACTTACGGTAAACCTGGATGAATTTAATAGTGAAATGGCAGCCCAAAAGGCAAGGTCAAGAAAAGCTTCGGAAAGTGAGGCCTCTGATTGGGAAATTGTTGAAGAAGATTTGGTGCAAGAGTTTATTGGCTATGATAAATTGGAAGCTGATGTACGAATTACCAGATACCGGAAAGTAAGTTCCAAGAAAAAAGATTTTTATCACCTGGTATTTAATTTAACCCCCTTTTATGGAGAAAGTGGTGGCCAGGTTGGTGATAAAGGTTTGATCGAAGCCAATGGTGAAATTATTCCTATACTTGATACAGTTAAAGAAAATAATCTTAGTATACATATAGCTGCCAAGCTACCAAAAAATATAAAAGCAACTTTTAAAGCCAAGGTCGATGTGGTTGACCGGCAATCAACTGCAAATAATCATACGGCTACCCACCTAATGCATTACGCGTTAAGGAAAATCCTTGGAACACATGTTGAACAAAAAGGTTCTCTGGTGAATCCTGATTATTTGAGGTTTGACTTTTCGCATTTTCAAAAGATTACCGATGAGGAACTGGCACAAATAGAAAATATGGTGAATGAGCTTGTAAGGGCCAATGCTCCTTCAAAAATTGTTCAGACCACTTTTGATGAGGCAAAAAGCTTAGGGGCAATGGCTCTATTTGGTGAAAAGTATGGCGATGTTGTGAGGGTGGTTCAATTTGGTGATTCTGTTGAACTCTGTGGTGGAACACATGTTGATGCAACAGGAAGCATAGGTTTCTTTAAAATTCTATCCGAAAGTTCTATTGCTGCTGGGATAAGAAGAATTGAAGCTGTAACCGGATTGAAGGCACAGGAGTATATTTCTGATCAGATCAATATCCTTCAGCAGTTATCAGAAGTTGTAGGTGGGGCAGTTAAGAATATTGTTCCAACTGTTACATCATTGGTGAACCAAAATGCTGAAATTCGAAAAAAATTAGAAGAATATGCAAAGCATGAAGCTAAACGGCTTAAAGAGGATTTGAAGAATTCAGCGATTGAGATAAATGGTGTCCAGGCAATTCTAAAACAAGTGGAAGCAGATGAAGCTGGTGTGCTAAAAGACATTGCATTCCAATTAAAAGGGGAGATGTCTAACCTGTTTTTGGTACTCGGTACCGAAATTAATGGTAAAGCGCACCTTGCTGTAGCTGCTTCTGATGATCTGATTAATGCTGGCAAAGTACATGCCGGGAATATAATCAGAGAGCTTTCTAAAGAAATATCAGGGGGAGGTGGTGGACAACCTTTCTTTGCCACAGCTGGTGGCAAAAACCCTGATGGAATAAAAGCTGCAATAGAAAAAGCAAAAAGTTTTTTGTAGCATAACTATCCTTAACATTGCATGAAAACGCGAGATTTATACTATAATAAATCTC
This sequence comes from Bacteroidales bacterium, assembly GCA_050295515.1. Lineage (GTDB taxonomy): Bacteria > Bacteroidota > Bacteroidia > Bacteroidales > UBA10428 > UBA10428. The sequence goes on from JBNKPU010000160.1 coordinate 24,684, forward strand.
ATGGTATTTATGCTTTTTTTTCTTTTTATTGCAGCCTAAAATATAAAATAATGAGAACAACTATTAAAATTTTGGCTCCAATAGTTTTAATCTTAATAATTTCTATTGCTTTTATGAAAAACAAAGGATTTTCTGAAATTATTGTTGAGTATCCCCAAACAGCTACAGACACAGTTCTAGATGATTTCTTTGGTGTTAAGGTTACGGATCCTTATCGTTGGCTGGAAGATGATATGTCAGAACAAACTGCATCTTGGGTAAAAGAGCAAAACAAAGTAACCTTTGGGCTGTTGGCAGAAATACCTTTTCGCAAGCAAGTGCGAGAAAGATTGGACAAAACAGCCAATTATGAGCGTTACGGGCTGCCTTTTAAAAAGAAGGGAAAGTATTATTATTTTAAAAATTCAGGACTTCAGAATCAAAGTGTACTTTATGTCACAGATTCTCCCAAGAAAGATGGTGAAGTATTCATCGATCCAAATAGATTCTCAGAAGATGGAACTACATCAATTGGTACTATGAGCTTTTCAAAGAATTCAAAATATGTTGCATATACAATTTCTCCCGGTGGAGCCGATTGGCAGAAAATTGTTGTAATGGATGTCGAAAGGCGTGAAATGCTAAACGATACCATTCATGATGTAAAATTTACTTCGTTAAGCTGGAATGGCGATGAAGGTTTCTTTTATTCCCGTTACGATAAACCAGAAGGCAAAACTGTTCTTTCGGGTATGACTGAGCATCATAAAGTTTATTATCACCAGTTGGGTTCAACGCCAGACCAGGATAAAGTAGTTTTTGGGCATGCTGATATAAAAAGGCGCTACATTAATGCAGTAGTGTTTAAAAAATCAGACTATCTTTTTATATCTGCTTCTGAAGGCACAACCGGCAATGAACTTTATATAAAGAAGGGGTTGACAAGTGAAGAGCCCTTTAAGCCTGTAATAGAAGGTTTTGATAATGATTATATTGTTGTATATGCCAAAGAAGATGTGTTTTATGTTTTAACAAACCTCAATGCACCTAAGAGAAGACTTGTTAAAGTTAATGTTGGAGCTACAGATACTGCAGATTGGCAGACTTTAATACCTGAGCAAGACAAGGTAATTGAGAATATAGCTTTCGCTGGAAACAATATTTTGTAGAGTACCTCAAAGATGCTTCAAGTCAAATTTTACAATACAATATTGAAGGTAAACTTATTCGTGAGGTTGGATTGCCTGCTCTTGGCACAGCCTCTGGTTTTAGTGGTGAGGAGGATGACAAAGAAGTGTTTTATGGGTTTACTTCCTATACTACTCCCTTTTCGAGTTATAGATATGAAATAGCTTCAGGTGCGTCAACCCTTTTTAAGGCCCCGCAAATGGATGTCGATTTTAATCAGTTTGAGACCAAGCAGGTATTTTATACAAGCAAAGACGGCACCAAGATTCCAATGTTTATTGTTTCAAAAAAGAATGTCAAGCTAAACGGTAAAAATCCGACACTGCTGTATGGATATGGTGGCTTTAACATCAGTCTAACACCTTCTTTTGGCCAGCGTTGGTTTGCATGGCTTGATATGGGGGGCGTTTTAGCTATTGCTAACTTGAGAGGCGGTGGCGAGTACGGTGAGAAATGGCATCAGGCTGGTATGCAATTGAATAAGCAAAATGTATTTGATGACTTTATTGCAGCTGGAGAATTTTTAATTCATGAAAACTATACATCTTCAAAGAAGTTGGCTATTCTGGGAGGTTCCAATGGTGGTTTGCTGGTAGGTGCTGTTATGTTGCAGCGTCCTGATTTGTTTCAGGTTACACTTCCTGCAGTTGGCGTAATGGATATGCTCAGGTACCATAAATTCACAGCCGGGGCTGGTTGGATACCAGATTACGGATGCGCAGATAGCAGCAAAAAAATGTTCGATTATTTATATGCTTACTCACCGGTACATAATGTTAAGAAAGGTGTTTCTTACCCCGCAACATTGGTAACAACAGCCGATCATGATGATAGGGTTGTACCGGCACATTCGTTTAAATTTATTTCTGAGCTTCAGGCAAAGCAGGCCGGAGAACTGCCAGTATTAATCAGAATAGATGTAAATGCTGGGCATGGAGCAGGTAAATCTGTATCTAAATATTTGGATGAAATAGCAGATAGTTATTCCTTTGCTTATTATTATATGAACGAAAATCCGGTTTACTACCAAGAATAAAGAAGTAAAATACAGCAATTTAACTCATGGAAACTGAAGAATTAAGGTTTACATTTGAGTTTTCTGAATATTGCAGCCATAAATATGGCCATGTAACTGCATTTTCCTATAAAAAAGGAACCAAATGGCAATCCTATAGCTTTAACGAATATAATGCTATTGTAAATCGTTTAGCTTTAGGATTGCTTTCTATAGGGGTGCAAAAATCTGAATTTGTCGCCACGATTTTTCATTATAATTGTCCCGAATGGAATTTTATTGATCTGGCCTTATCCAAAATTGGGGCTGTTCATGTACCAATATATCCTACTATTAGTGATAGCGATTATCTATTCATATTAAACCAAACTAAGCCAAAGTATGTGTTTGTTACAGGGCAGTTTTTGTATAACCGTTTATCAGAACTTAGGGACAACCTTCAAACCATAAGACAGATTTTTACTATTGATAAACTCCCAGGGGTATCAGAATGGCAGGATATCCTTATTGATGATGAAAAAGAAGAAGGTAAACTCAGGAAACTATTGGAAGAACGAAAGGCAACATTTACCGAGGACGATATTATTAGTGTGGTTTATACTTCGGGAACAACCGGGTTCCCAAAGGGAGTGATGCTGTCGCACAGGAATTTGGTTTCAAACACGCTGGCGGCAGCAAGTTTGCAGCCCTTAGGCCTGGGCAAAAGAATTTTGAGTTTTTTACCTCTTTGCCATGTGTACGAGCGGACAGCAATTTATCAGTTTCAGGTAAATGGTGCATCCATTTATTATTGCGAAAGTTTAAAATCGTTAATGGATCTCTTTAAGGAAGTTAAGCCTAATGGGACTACTGTTGTTCCGCGTGTTTTGGAAAAGATCATCAAAATGGTGCTCATCAGTGGAAGAAGGAAAGGGGGCATTGGTAGATTTATTACCAATTGGGCAGTTCAGTTAGGTTTCAGGTTCAAGCCAGGGAAGAAAAAAAGCAGTATTTATCTTTTGTGGTATTATCTGGCATATTTTGCTGTTTTTAGCAGGGTCAGGAAATCCATGGGCGATAAACTCGAATATATTGGCTGTGGAGGAGCCCCAATTCATCCCAAAATAAAACGGTTTTTTTGGGCAGCAAAGATGCCTGTGTACGAAGGTTATGGGTTAACAGAATGCGCTCCACTTGTTACCCTAAACAGTCCGGTTAAAGGTGCAGTAAGGTCTGTTGGAGCTGTTATACCAGGAGTGGAAGTAAAACTCTCCGCAGACAACGAGATATTGTGTAAAGGTTCCAATGTAACTAAAGGTTACTTTCTCCAGGATGAATTAACCATGGAAACCATAATTGAAGGTTGGCTCCATACAGGCGACATTGGTAAATGGATTAATGGGGACTACCTGCAGATTGTGGGAAGAAAAAAACAAATGTTTAAGACTTCATATGGCAAATACATTGTTCCTCAAGCTATCGAGAGCAAGTTTAATGAATCACCCTTAATTGACTGGGTAGTAGTTGTTGGTGAAGGCAAGCATTGTGCTGCAGCTATTATTTCACCGAATTTTGAGTGTTTTAAAAATCAATTCCCTATATTGAACCACATTTCTAATCAAAAACTTATACAAAAACCAGAAGTAAAAAAGGCTATTTTGAAGGAAATAGAAAGTGTTAACAGACAATTGGGGAAAACCGAGCAATTGAAAAAACATATAATCGTTGCAGATACCTGGACAACCGAATCAGGTGAAATTTCACCAACTTTTAAAATTAAAAGAAATATTATTCTTCAGAAATACAAAAGACAGATACGCGATTTGTACAGTGATGAATCTATTTTATGAAACAACTTACACAAAGCATATAAAGTATGGAAGCAACAAGGATTTTTGATATTCTGGACCGAATGGATAAAAAGTTTGCTGAAAAAAGTGATGTTCTCGCAGCAAAGATTGATGGAAAATGGAAGACTTTTTCAACGAAAGACTATGTCCATCATGCTTATATGTTAAGTTATGGCCTGCTGGCATTAGGTTTAAAGCCTGGAGACAAAATTGCTTCCGTTTCGAACAACAGGCCTGAATGGAATTTTCTGGATATGGCCATGAGCAAGGTAGGAATAATACATGTACCGGTTTATCCAACAATTAGTGATAATGACTTTGACTATTTGTTGAACCATGCCGAACCCAAACTATTGTTAGTCTCCGATAAATCATTATATAACAGAGTAAACCCTATTGCAGAAAAGGTTGAGTCTATTGAGGAAGTATACTCATTTAACAATCTGGAAGGGGTTAAAAACTGGAAGGAGATCTATGAGCTTGGATTGAAAAATGAAGAAAAGCTGAAGGATGAACTTACGAAAATCAAGTCTGAAGTAAATGCCGATAGCCTGGCTACATTAATATATACCTCTGGCACAACTGGTAATCCCAAAGGAGTTATGTTAAGCCATGGGAATATAATGTCGAATGTTGATGGAATTACCCAGGTGTTCGATTTTGATGAAACTGATAATGCATTGAGCTTTTTACCCATAAGCCATATTTTTGAAAGAACAATTGATTACTACTTTCAATATCAGGGTGTATCCATCTATTATGCTGAAAACCTTGGTACAATTGCCAATAACCTGAAAGAAATTAAGCCAACAGTTTTTATTGCCGTGCCCAGAGTAATTGAAACGGTATATGACAAGATTATTGGTAAGGGCAAAGACTTGAAAGGGGTAAAGAAGCAATTGTTCTTCTGGGCGGTGAACCTTGGGCTTAAGTTTGATTTTGACCGTGGAAAAGATTGGTTCTATCAATTAAAACTAAAAATTGCAAGCAAATTAATTTTTTCGAAATGGAGAGAAGCAGTAGGTGGCAGAATTAAAATCATTGTTACTGGAGGAGCTGCTATACAGCCCCGTTTAATAAAAGTATTTTCTGCAGCAGGAATGCCTCTTGTTGAGGGGTATGGAATGACTGAAACCTCGCCTGTTATTGCAGCAAACAATTTCGATAAGGGATTAATAAAGATTGGAACAGTTGGTCCAGTATTTCCAGGGGTAAATGTTAAAATTTCTGACGATGGCGAAATTATGGTTAAAGGATCTACTGTGATGATGGGCTATTATAAGGAGCCCGAACTGACAAAAGACACTATTGAAGACGATGGCTGGTTGCATACCGGGGATATAGGCACTTTTGTCGATGATGTTTACCTAAAAATCACAGATAGGAAAAAAGAATTGTTTAAATTGTCGAGCGGAAAATATATCTCACCCCAGGCTATTGAAAATAAATTCAAAGAATCATTTTTTATTGAACAGGTCTTCGTGTTTGGTGAAAACCAAAAATTTGCCAGTGCCATAATTGTACCTAATTTTTCGTTTTTGCATAACTGGTGTTCTTTGCATGGGGTCAAGTATCAGGACAATGCTGACCTTATCAAGATCAAGGAAGTGGTACAAAGGTACCAGAAAGAAGTAAATGCAATGAACAAACAATTGGGGAAGACAGAGCAGGTTAAAAGGTTTAGGCTTGTACATGACGATTGGAGTTCTCAGACAGGAGAGTTGTCCCCAACATTAAAATTGAAAAGGCGTTATCTGGTCGAGAAGTATAAGTCAATCATTGATGATATTTTTTCTGTTGATAATTTAGGGGTGTAGCTGCTAATACATGAGGCAACAGAAAGTCCAATCCTATTTTTTGAGGACCTTTCCAGTATAAAGAAACTATAGCTTACCCTTTTTTTAGGAATGATATTGGATAAACCACACCATTAAAACATATCTGGATGATGTTAATTTCAGGTTTTAGTTCATTAACTGAAGTAAATTTTTTACATAAACTACTTAAGTTCCTCTATATTTTTATAACTTAAGTGGCAGAAAACTGAACCCATTCATTAATTGTAATGAACATTTATACTATATTGCAATTAGACCCAAGTCCTACATAACGAGCAATTTAAAGGAAAAAGAATTGTTTGCGCGAATAGTTCCATTTAACAATTGTATCTGTTTTTTGCAACATTTTTCCACATACCAGAGGTCTGTCTGACCTATTTTTACTAAAATGAAAAAATAATTAATCCCTTAATAAACTAAATTGTTAAAAGAAATTTACTTTATTTGTTTAACTAATCTTAAAACTAAAATGCGATGAGAAAAAATTTATTACTCTTATTAACTTTGTTTACGGTTTTTGCGTTTTCTGCAAAAGCACAGGACATAACCTTAGCAAAATTTGATGATGGTGCTTTAAATTCATATAGTTGGGGAGCGCCATTAAGTATTGCAGCAAATCCAGACATGATGTATAATGCATCCGATTCTGTTGCATTATTAGATCAAGCTGGTGGCGCTTGGAATGCAATAGCAATGTGGAGTGATCCCCCAGTATTGGATTCTACTATTACTGCTATTGCACTTGATGTTTATTTTAAAAACACAAAAGGTTTAATACAGTTTCTTGGCCAAGCTTCAGTATCAGGGGCACAAGACATTGCGTTACAAAATAATGTAGATACAGCCAATGTGTGGGTTGAAGTTGTTTTTGATGTTTCTGGTTTTGATACTTTAGATTTTAAACAAATAGCTTTCCAATCGAGTGCAGCTGACACATTGTTCGTTGACAACATTAGATTGCTGAAAACCGTACCTGAAGATGCTAACAACATTCTAAAAGGTGGTGACATGGAAAATGCTGCAGCCTGGAATTTTTATTGGGGCACCAATGCTGTTGAAAATTATGGAACTTATGAATTTAACTACACAGATGACACCCCAACAGGTGGCAATGGAGGTGGATATTATGTTTCAGCTTCAAACAGAACAGCCTCATTCTTATGGCAACCAGTAACCCTTCAGCCTAACCACAGGTATGAAATTAGTGGATTGTTTAAGAATGTTTCAGCAGACTCAATAACCAATACATGGGTTGAAGTAATATTAAGAAAAACTATGCCTGATGGAGGAGAAGTTTCAACAGGAAATGTTGCAGCCGATGGTGAATATATGTTTTCTATGAACACATGGGTAGGAGCTGAAAGGCTTAATATTGATTCTTCTTTAAAAGATGGTTTTGATTTTGCCGGAGATGGCAATAAAGGATATTTTATGCTTCCGGAAGATGCACCTACTCAGTGGTATTTTGTAATTAAGGTTGGTCAATGGACCGAAGGTGATTACCTGCCAACTACTGAAGTGGTATTTGATGAAATATCTCTTGTTGATTTTGGAAATACTTATAAAATAGAAAACGTAATAGTAGGAACTGTTGACAGTCCTGAAGATTTCACTGCTACAGTTGATTTCTCTTATGATGCTGACTCAGTTTATATGGTATTTGATGTAGTTGATGACAGTATCGTTAATGCCGGCACAAGCTACATTGTAGATAATTTCGAAGTTTATTTTGATATGGATAACTCTAAGAATGTGCATTACCCAAGAAATGGTGGATGGCAAGCTAACGATCCTACCTATGATACAAATGATTATCAATTAAGGTTAGTGCCAGGTGTTGAGTTTAGTGTAAATAACTCTAATTTTACCGAAGGATACAATCAGGTTTATACAGAAACCGCTGATGGATACCAGTTTATTCTTAATATAGCCTGGGATGCATTGTTGCTTGGTTTTGATGTAGCTAACGATACTCTAATTGGATTTGATGTTTTGGCTAGCGATAATGATAAAGATGATTCAGATGGCGCATATCGTAACCAGATTACCCTCAATTCCAGAACAGATAAAGCTTTTAATGATCCATCTTTGTGGGGAACATTTGAACTTATTGGAGGTAATTCTTTCCTTCAAATATTTGACACAGAAAATCCTGCTGAACCATCTAACCTAGTAGCTACTGATACTGTTGTTACTTGGGATGCATCTACTGATAATATTGCTATTTATCAATATATAATATCAGTAGGAACCGCAAATGTTGATACCATTATGGCTCTTGAAACTGGTAACACATATACCTTTAAAGGACTTGAGGTAGGAACTCATACTGTTGGTATTGTAGCAGTTGATAATTATGACAATCAATCGTCAAAAGCGACTGTTGATGTAATCGTTGAAGGAACGGGTCCAAATGCAGTTAACATTACTGAAATGACTTCATTCAATGTTTATCCTAACCCATCAAATGGAATCTTTAACATTGTTTCTGAAGAAGCTAATGATGTAAGCATTGCAGTCTACAACATTGCCGGTCAGCAAATATTCACTGACGTATTCAACAAAAATTACACACTCAATTTAACAGATGCTGAGTCTGGAATGTACGTAGTACACCTGAACAATGGCGAAAAAGTTGAAGTTGTAAATCTAATTGTAAGATAATTGCTAAATTGATATGATTTAGTATTTGTAAGGATTAAATTAGTACATAGGGTGCTGCGGGAGCAGCACCCTTTTTTTATGTTATTTTCAGGAGGGATGCTTGAGAGTCTGTTAATCTACAATCAGAAATCGATTTGATATGAATTTAAAATTATATAATAACGCAGGTCCAATTTTTCTCTGGTATTAGCATTTATGGCGTTGGTTGTAAACTTTCCACACGATCATCAGGGTTCATGCAGAAGGCTAGAAACTTTTCGCTCTGGTACCTGCTCAGCTATTGGTGATATTTACCCTGATAAACCTGGGCGCTACTGCTTAATAAATAAAACAGACTGATTGTTTTTCGATTGATATATTGATAAGAGGTATACTCCGGGACAAAGGGCAGAGGTGTTTATTCCAAATTCATTCTGAAGCTGCTCAGAAAGGTCATAACTCAAAATTTCTTCACCCATTAAATTATAGATTTTAAGTATACTAATGGTTCTGGAAAAACCAGAAAGTATGATATAATCTTTGCAGGGATTAGGGAATATTTTTATTTTCTGTTCTGGATCTAATGAAACCCTACTGGGGTAATCCTGTTCAAAACTGAGATCAATGGCAATACGATAGGCCATGGCAAATTTTTGTTGCCAAACAGTATCCTCTAGCTTCTCAAGGTCACTAGGCGTATCAACAAACCCAATTTCGTTTAGACAACCAGGTGTTGAGCCTTTTAATACGCCCAGATGAAATCCTAGATAAAGGGCATCCTCAATACTCCTCCTGCTTCTCCATTCGCCATAATAGCTCATCTCATCCTGTACCAGCTGTGAAAAAATACTGTCGATGGCTTTATTGGGTGAGCTTCTGTAGCACCAAAAGGTTTCTGTACCTGTACCACCTCCTCCATTGCAGTGTATACTCAGCAATCTGTCAGATTCGTACTCATCAGCAATTTCAGCTCTTTGGGTTAGGGATAACCAACTGTTGGTATCGCTGGACTCCCTGGTCATAATAACATCATACCCCCTTTTCTCCAATGAATCACGCAGGATTAACCCCACTTCGCAGTTTGTAAAAATTTCCTCGGTAGTCCTTCCATCCAGGTTTTCTCCATCGGGGCCATAACCATGTCCCGGATCAATACAAATTACTTGGGCATCCAATATCAGGTTTAGTGTAAGGAAAAATAGGATTGTTGAGTATTTCATGGTTTATTTCTCAATAATTTCAGCAATATAAACTGTTCCGGTTTTCTCGTCAGAAAAAGCTAATTTTTTGCCATCGGCGGAGATATTGGGCCACATTTCAAGCAGGTCCTCAGTTTCTGTTAGTTTATATATCTTATTTTCTTGAAGAGAATAATAATAAAGATCCGAACTGCTTGTTTGATGCCCGTCAATACTAAAGTCTTTAAAAAAGAAAATATATTGGCTGTTTGGATGCCATGAACTGGCAATTCCTGACCCAACCAAAATTGGATCATTTTCATTGCTTAATGATTGAATATAGATTTCTGATTTTAAGTGATATACTACATTTTGTCCATCTGGTGAAAGCATTGGTAGATAATACAATCCTGGGATTTTGGTTAATTTGGTTCGTATCCCTGACTTTGATTCAAGCTTATATACCTGTTTGCTTTTAATATCTATATAGGCCAAAGTGTCTGTAAACTCCTTTCTGGTACTTTTATTGGTTATAAAGAATTGAGGTTTCCCTTTTTTTATATGGGCAATTTCATTTTTGTTTGTCCAAAAGGCATTTCTTCCGGTTTTATCCTTAAGAGATATTGTGTCAAATTTATTCTGAATGATATTTAAAGTATAGACTCCCTTGTTGTGTTCACCAGTCAACAAAAGTTTTTCACTTGATTTATCCCACCTTGGCTTTAAAAAATACTGACCATTATTCTGAATTTTTTGGATATTGCTGAGTTCAAATTTCTGCCCACTAATACTTATGGAAACAAGCACAAACAGCAGGCTGGTCAACAATATGCTTTTCTTCCTGGTCCATACAGGCTTTCCAATGTTGGTTTTGTTCATACTCATTGCAATTGAATTATAGTTATCTTCAAGTTCAAATTCTATGCTAAAATACAAACTATTAACGCTATGGATGAGTGGCAAATTGCATTAATTCTTTTTTTTGCTGGAGCAGCATCGAGTTTTATTAACATGATGGCTGGTGGTGGATCAATGTTAACTGTTGGTGTCATGATTGTTCTGGGGATTGATCCTTCAGTTGCAAACGGGACTAACAGGATTGGAGTTTTGATAGGAACAGGATCAGGTGCTTTAGCATTTAGGTTAGAAAAATTCACCGATCTTAAACAAAGCCTATTGCTTGGTTTATGTGCAATTCCCGGTGCGGTTATCGGATCATTGTATTCGATCTCGATCAGTGATTTATGGTTTAAGAAAATACTCGCCATTGTCATGATATTGATCCTGGGCACTATGTTTATTCCTAAAAAGAAGGTCAAGGAGAAGATAAAAGGATCATTTTTGATCTATCCATCTATGTTTGTGGTTGGTCTTTATGGTGGGTTTATTCAAATTGGGGTTGGATTCTTGCTTATGGCCTTTTTAAGGCATTTAATGGCATTTGACCTTATCCGCACCAATATGCACAAGGTCTTTGTGGTACTCATATATACTGTTCCGGTTTTATTGATTTTTGGTTTAAGTGGCAATATAAACTGGTTTTTGGCTATAATTATGTCCATGGGCAATGCATTGGGTGCTTGGGTTTCTGTCAAACTGGCCATTCATAAAGGAGAAAACTTTGTAAAAGTGATCATGGCTATAGCTATTGTTTTAATGTCGGCTAAATTCCTGTTTGATCTTTAGGTAAACTCCTCTACCTATTAGATATGCCTGTTTACTTGGAATAAAGTTATACTTAACCTGTTTTGTTTTCATGGCAGATTGTAATTCTTATCTTTGTGAAGTGACTGTTTATTGTGTATTGAATATTAAGTTATGAGAGGTTTTGAGGGCAAAATATTTTTTAGCGTACTTTTTATTTTATTTTCTGTTTTTTCTTTTTCACAGACAAAATACCGTATTCCCTATTACCCGGGAGAGTATATGAAATATGATCTTAAGGTTGGCTTTTTTAATATTGGCGAATCAGAAATTTTTTTTAAAAATGATTCAATTGGTTGTGGGGCGTATCTTCATGCATCGGCAAAAAGTACCGGTTTGATCAAATTTTTTAAGGATATTGAGTATACCTTTAATACCTGTATGGATCAAGAGACAGGATTACCCCGGAAGTCAAAAAGGATAATCCGTGAAGGTGAATACTACAATAATAATGAAGTCTATTATTACCATAATTTAAGGGAAGATTCCTCGATTGTTTACAGCGAACAACTGGATTCTGTGATTGTACCCAAGAATATTTTTGATATACTTACAGGTTTCTACCATTTTAGGAGTACCTTTCTGAAACCTGGGAAGAAGGGATTTCCAACAACTACTATAACCACTTTTTTTATTGATGAGATCTGGGATTTAACTTTACGATATGCGGGTATCGAGACTATCGAGACTGATTTTGGCAAAAAAGAATGTATGAAAATAATGCCGATAACCGAGGTTGGACAGTTTTTTGATACTACTGATGATATGATTCTTTGGGTCACAAATGATAGGCACCTTATTCCAGTAAAAATATGGGTTGATCTTAAAGTAGGAAGCCTTAATGCAGATATTGTAGAATACAAACCGTCAAAAAAGTACTGAATGGAATTCTGATTGGCAAATTTTTCAAATTATTTTTCTTAAAAAAATTAAGTGTTTTGTGTTTGGGTTTAATATTTCATAAATTGGTATGTTAATATACTAACAATTAAACCCATAGAACATGAAGAATTTTAACAGGCGTTCGTTCATTAGAACATCTGCAGCTGCCGGAGGATTAATGCTAGTCTCTCCTTATCTGGATGGCAGCTTGTTTAGTCAGCCTAACTTATCTGGCAAAGGGTATTTCCTACAGGAGTTTGGAATAGATGATGCCCTATGCAGAAAATTACTTGAAACAGCACTCTCCAGGGGAGGGGATTTTGCAGACCTTTATTTTGAACATACACTCAACAATTGGTTAATTCTTGAGGACGGAAAAGTCAACCAATCCTACGGGGCGGTTAAATTAGGTGTTGGAATCCGAACTGTAAAAGGCGATCAGGTAGGTTATGGATATACCGAGGATTTAAGCACGGAAGCCATGCTTTCTGCTGCTAAAACTGCGGCTTCCTTGGTCAATGAGCATGCTAAGCCCATAGCCTCAGAATTTGTACAGGTAAAAAAGAGCAATTTTTATCCTTTAAAATCACTGAAGGAGATTCCACTCAAAGAGAAACTCCCCTTGGTAAAGGCAATTAATGACAAGTGTTTTGATCAATCGGATCTTATCGTTAAGGTTAAAGCTGGTTTCCATGACAGCATAAAAAGGATTATGGTAGTTACCAGTGATGGTGTTCAAGCTGAAGATATTATTCCGCGTAATTTTTTGTTTGCATCAACAGTTGCTGAAAAGCAGGGACGTAAAGAAGAAAGCTGGTGGAACTTAGGTGGTAGGAGGGATTTCTCTTTCTATTCTACAGATATTGCAGATAGAATTTCTGATGAAGTGGTTAAAAGGGTCTTGACTAAGTTCAATGCTATTCAACCACCTGCTGGAGAAATGCCTGTGGTTTTAGGTCCCGGGGTAACAGGTATTCTGCTGCACGAGGCTATTGGGCATGGTATGGAAGCTGATTTTAACCGCAAGAAAAAATCAACCTATAGCGAGATGATCGGCAAAAAAGTAGCTGAGCCTTTTATAAATATTATTGATGAGGGAACTATGGATAATTTATTGGGCTCAATAAACTTTGATGATGAAGGAGTCGAAAGCCAACAAACCCGCTTAGTTGAAAACGGTATACTTACAGGCTATCTGCACGATAAAATTTCTGCCAAACATTATGGTGTTAATCCCACTGGAAATGGAAGAAGGGAAAGCTATGCCCATTATCCACTGCCAAGAATGCGCAACACATATATGCTTGGTGGTGAGGAATCGCCCGAAGATGTTATTAAAGCTGCGAAGAATGGTATTTATATCGAAGATGTTAGTAATGGACAAGTGAAAATAGGGGAAGGTGACTTTGCATTTTACGTATCAAGGGGCAGAATGATTGAAGATGGAAAATTAACAGCTCCTATTAAAGATATAAACATAATGGGCAATGGACCAAAGATGCTTGCTAACATTACAAATGTTGCCAACGATCTGGAGATGGACTATGGAGGAGCTGGAAGTTGTGGAAAAGGAGGGCAGTCCGTACCTGTTTCATTTGGGTTACCAACCTGTTTGATTAAGTCAATGACAGTGGGTGGAACTCAACAGAAAGGAGGTGTGTCATGAGCCAGGAAATGAAAAACTTGTGTAAATGGGTAATGGATGAAACCCTAAAGAATGGTGCAACAGAATGTAAGGTAGACTTTACGAGAAGAAGGTTTGTTGACATTAACTATAGGGAACATAAACCTGAGACTATTAAAGAGGCTACAACAAGAAGTTTGAGCCTGTCGGTTTACATCGATGGTAAGTATTCTTCACAATCAACTCCTGATTTAAGGCAAAGTACCCTTAAAGGTTTTATCCAAAAAGCCTGCGAAAACACCAAATTTATTGAAGCTGATCCTTTACGGAGTCTGCCCCCTGAGAAATACCTGGCAGGACAACAAGATATTGACTTGGATCTTTACGATGAAAAGCTAAATTCATTGTCTGCAGAATCCAGGCATACTTTTGTTAAAGAAATTGAAGATTCATGTATTGATAGGGGCGGAAAAAAGATTATATCGGTTGAAGCAGGTGCTAATTTCTCAGAAAATGAGCACGTTGTTGTTGCTAGCAATGGTTTTACTGGATCCCAAAAGACTACATCGACCTGGATGGGTGCATCAATGGCAGTTCAAGGTGAAGGTGACAGAAAACCAAACGGCTATTTTTGGGCAGGGCAAAGGCATATTTCTGATTTGCCTACTACCAAGTATATAGGTGAAAAAGCAGCTGAAAAATCACTCGACCTCCTAGGGGCAAAAAAATTGAAAACAGAAACTTTGCCGATTATTATTGAAAACAGGAACTCGGGCAGGATACTTAATGGGCTTATGGCCGGACTGTATGGGGCTAATATCCAACAAGAACGCTCATTTCTTGCAGATAAAAAAGGTGAAATAATCGGGAGCCCAAACCTTACAATAATTGACAATCCATTTGTTCCAAAGGGCTTTGGAAGCCGTCTGTTTGATGGCGATGGATTACCTACAAAAAAACTGGATTTGGTATCAGAAGGTCGTATCAATGAATTTTTGATCGATTGGTACTATAGCAGAAAGCTTGAGTGTGAGCCAACAACAGGTGGGACATCTAACCTGACCATACGTCCAGGTGAAAAAAGCCTGGAAGAATTAATGGCAGATGTCGGACGAGGAATCCTGATAACAGGTTTTATAGGAGGAAATTCGAATTCGACCACAGGTGATTTTTCAATTGGAATCTTGGGGCATTTATTTGAGAATGGTAAACCTGTACAGGCCATTGCAGAAATGAATATTGCAGACAACCATTTGCAGTTTTGGAAAAAACTTGCAGCTGTGGGGAGCGACCCATGGCCATACAGTAGTTGGAATATTCCAAGCCTTGTATTTAATGATGTAGTTGTATCTGGAACTTAAACACTTTGACTATACCTAAAAAAGGCTCTCTAAAAAGGATTAAAACTTTTATGAGAGCCTTTAATGTTTAATTTTGGGTTAGCCTAGAACCTGCTGAACAACAAGTTTTAGCATATTATCTGCATGTTAAATGGATAGATTGAGTTTTACGTGCAAAGAATTCTTCAATATTGCTTAAAATTGTCTGCACCTAAAAAGTTGAAAATAAATCCGAAAGTGTTAGCCAGAAAGTAGCAATCTCCTTCCTTGCCTGCAATTCGAAGTATGCTAATGCGTCTTCATTTTGTCAAGTCGCATCTCACTGCTTTCTGACTTTTTCAGCAAACCTTATTCTACTTTTTTCAAGGCTATTTTCTTCTGGTCAGCAGAAACAATCTGATCGAAAAAAGCAACCAGTTCTGGATATTGTTCTTTAGGGTGAGAGCCCTTTTTTAGCTCAAAATAGCGTATATAGGTAAGCTTATTTTCTTCGCTTACAACTTTTGCACTGTATTTTCCAAAATTGCTTTCGATGTTAATTTCATCGGGTAGCCCGAAAGCTTTATATCCTTCAGGTAGAATATAAGTAATGGTATCATTCTCAGAACGCGACCTCCTAATAAAAACATCAGAAATCCTGTTTTCTACATCTTTGGGCGAATCATCGATCTTGTTCATAAGGTTGAGGGACAGAAACATATTGGAGCCCATGGTTGTGGCATAATTACCTAATTCAAGGCTTACTTTTTCAACGATCCAGGGCAATCTCTCTTTAAAGGCTTCATGAGTATAACTTGTAAGGTCAAAATGAGGAATGTCGATATATTTATGCATCAGCTTATTTTTATCGCCATCATCGCTTCTCATTATTGCATCGCCATACCTATAGTATATTCCTTTGTAAATTCGGTTAAAATCCACATGTCCTTTCCCATTTGCAAACAACTCTACTGTTGCATTGGTACTAAGGTTGTTCTCTTTGGCATTGTAGGCTTTAGTATGGACCATGTGACCACCATCTTCTTTTACTACAAGTACATCCCTGTCATCGGTAAATGTTCCCAGAAATCCACATGGGTTTGTTTGGCTGGTGCATTCGAGCCAAAGCGAATCATTTTCAAGAGGGACACATAAAAAAGCATGGTTAAATTGTATCGAAGGGAAATCTGATTTAATTGCTGCCGCATTGCGACCTGCTTTAACTAATGTATAATACGATTCGATACCGACATATTCCAAGGCAGTTTGCAGATAATTTGTCAACGCTTTACAATCCCCATACCCTAATCTGTCTACTGTTTCAGCTTTAAAGGGTTGAAAACCGCCTATTCCTATCTGGATGCTAACGTAACGTGTGTTGTCTTGAAGATACTGGTACAAAAGCCGGACTTTCTTATAATCCTCATCAAGTCCTGAAACCATATTTTTCAGTTTAACAACAGTTTCTGGTGGGAGCTCTTTTCTATCAGCATTTAGACCGTACACCCATTTGCCTATTTCATTCCAGGTTTTTTGGTTTCCCTGCTCACCCTCATAAGAAAAATTATTCATGGCAAGAGATACATAAGGGAACGACTCATTGGAAGGTTTACTATAAGGTTCCTGCTTTAAGACCGGTAAGTTTTGACCACTCCAAATGTATTTTGTATGCCCATCGGTTTTTATTGTTTCAAGTTTACTGGTCAGGTTTTTTTCGAAATACCTGATGTTTATATCATCAGGAACAAGTACGGTTAGCTCAGAATTTTGAATGGACATGTCATAATCATCATAAGGATACCAGCCAGGCAGATGAAGCGTTCCGTTATAATTATAGGTATAGTCGTATACTACTGTGTAGGGATATTCTTTGTATTCAGGATCAACAATTTTAACCCGGTTGTCTTCATATAAAGAAAAACCAGAAATAGCGCTTATGTCCAGGATATCATGATTGGGTATTTTTTTTACTTTTTTTCCATTCTTGTCGTAAACATCAGCACTGTTTATCCTCACTTTCATGTTTTTGTCATAAAATAATCTAAGCACAGCATCATCACTTCCACTTTCGTTCATTATTGTGCGCGCCATTATTGTGTTTTGGATGGCTCTACCTTCTGATTTGAGTTCCAGAAGGGTTTTGTCTTCCCGGACAATGGTGCGGGCATTCTTTTTTAGATTTTCTGGTATATTATCAACACTATAGCTTTGTGCAAGAATAGCTGTCAGGTTAATGAAACTTATTACAAATAGGAGCAGAGTCTTTCTCATTTTAAAGCTTGTTTAGAATAACAGGTTCTGATTGTTTTTTAATGATTTGGTTGTAGAACTCTCTGATATATCCATAATCTGAAGGCAGGAACATTTCTTTGTTTATTGTAAACCTATAAGATACCACTAATTGATTGCTTATATTGCTTATTTGATAAGTAATTCTACCAGAATTTTCTGGCATACTTAAAATAAGTGGTTTAGGCAATTCACTAACTTCATAGCCTTCGGGGATATTAATTTTGACTATATAGCTTCTATTATACAGATAAGGAAAGTCGATTGGATAAGTTCTTTTTTCTAGTTCAAAAGGATTTTCCACTGTCTTTAGATGGACAAGTGGATTTATAAAAAGTTGGTTTTCGATCTCATAAACCTGGTTTTGAATGTAAATCTCATAATTTTCTTTTATAGGTTGATAAATGTCATCCAAATTTTCAACGCTGTAATTCTTTACTTTTAATCCAGGATTATCATTCATAAAGTCGACCAACATATCCTCTTCACTACTGAATTCTTTATAATTATCTCTAAAGTCAATAGCTGCATAATCTTTTTTAAGAGTTGATACTGTGCCAACAAGAGATAAATCTTCCTGTAGGTCAAGTGTAATTAACTTTGTAACTTCATGTTTTCCATTAGGCGAAAGTTGAATATATTTTGCCTTTCTGGTGTCATCAAAAATAATCTGCGCATGTTTATTAAGACATCGTTCAGGTAAAAGTCCTAAAGGAACATTTTGCGCTGTAGCATCCAATAAATATTCTTTTTCTCCAATACTTGCATATGCAATAGTATTGTTTAATCTATACCTACTTGGATATAAAGGTGGAAGAAGTCCATTTTTGCGTGTACTCAAAACAACAGGATATGATTTGATATCCAATTTTCTTAGTAAGTTCACCAATATCATATTGATTTCTGCAGAATTACCCGATTTATCATTAAAAATCATGCCTAAACTGGCATTGCTTGGATAGGTGCGCAATGACTTGTTCCATTGAATTTTTTTGGCTTCTTGGTAAGCCAACTTGAGCTGTTCCAATTTATCCTCAGTTTTTTCTTCTATATCTTTAACTGTTTTGGAGAGATATAGGGCTGAATTTAATACTCCACCAAAATATCCGCTTTCTCCCATCCGCCTGGCCACAGCATTCCAGTCAGTAGAATACTCTTTGAATAAATTGGGAAAACTTATATTTAGGAGTTCTATTTCATATTTGGTTATGTAGTTTTCTTTGGAGTTTATATAGGGTTCGCTAACAAAAGCCGGTACATCTTGAGAAACCCAACGTCTATCTGTCGAAATTTTAAGCGATTCATAACCGTACCAGTTTTTTCTATAATCGATAAGATGAGAACTCGGTATTATTAGTTCACTCCATCTTACTGGTATTTCTCTTTGAAAATACCATTCCATTGGAGGAAGAAAGTGACTCATTTCAATATCAATGACTGATCCTACCTTCACATTAGGAAACGCAACCCGTGTTCTCCAATAATTATCTACCAAGCGTTCTTTAAAAATATTTTCATTCCTTAGTTTTTCTATAACTATTTCGTCATTCTCTAGGGTAGAGGTTTTACCTCTCATGGTTACTTCATTTAAACTTGGGTATATGAAGTTTGCGAAATCAAGCCCTTCTTTTGTTAATATTTTAATTCTGTACAGTCTTTTAAACATGCCATCGTTTGGGTCCCAATACCCATAGTCGCAAAGTACAACAGCAGCAGCACTACTGTCTTTGTCATATACTGTCATCTCCAGGTCAGCTTTTGGCACTTTACCAAATTTTATGGGTGGTTTTTGTGCTGAAATAGCTATTGGAAAAATTGAAATGAAAAGAAGTAAAAACAAAGTTTTGATTCTCATAATAAATGATTTTTAAATGTCTGGTAACGTGTATCTAATGTAAATTGGTCCTATATTGAGTGCAATATATTAATCAACTTTTTAATTATAAAATAATTCAGATAAAAGTATTGAACCATATTGCCCCCTAACGTGCTAAACGTAATAATAGTCAAGAGTATAGAATGCTTTAATGTTTGTTTGGTAAAATGATAATTTATATGCAGTTTAAATAAAAACAGGATTTATAAAATTCAATTGTATAAATTTTCGTCCAATAAAGTGTTGTCCGAAATCTTTTGCTGGTATCCTTTTTTATCAATTACTTTTGTTTTAGTAAGACTGTCATGCCAACCCGAACTTGATTGACCAAGAAATGAAAACGCCTCGAAAGGGATAAAGCGGACGAATGTTCTTCCAATTACCCGGCCAACAGGAGGATTTGCCCCATCTTCTCCCACAACAATAGTACCAGAAATGTACTTGCCGATTGTTTGCCCTGTTGTAGCTTCAAAAACAAGGTAATATAAAATCAATATTGCATAAGGTGAAACCGATATAAAGGCTGAATCAATTAAAGAATAATCAATAATACCTATAATGAAGCCTAGAAAAACTAAAATAATATAGTATGCAATAATGTCAATAATATAATTAGCAAACCTTTTACCGCCACTTGCTCTATATTGATCAATGTTGGACTTTCGTTCATTTGCATTGCCATAGCTTTCACGTTTAACTGCTACCGGGTCATTTTCATATTCAGGGCAGGTGCTAACAAACTCTGGCTTAGCGTTTGTAAGCCCACACAATAGACCTGCCTAAAATCAAATTTTTTATTTTTGCATGTCCTGCAAAGTGCTAAATGATTAGTTGTTGACATAAGTGTAAATATTGGTTTTTCAGTATTATTTTCAATGCTATAAATTATAAATAAGGATAATATACAGTTGGGGTTTAATTTGAGCCAATCCAAATAATGTTTCAGAATTGCATTTTACCAATTTGACTATTTACTATCATTTATGACTTTTTTGTTTTCACTAAAAATAGCAAAAAAAAGTTTTTTTGAAAAAAACACACGCTTTAATTTAAATTGCGCTAAATTTGCATTTAATATGATGAACACAAAATTACATATTGCCTCTATTATTTGGCTCAAGGCAGTCGATTGCTTTAAGGAGGCTTATATATGTGATATTGTCTAGAAAAGAACAATTAATTCAATTAACTATATGCCTCCTGAAATTTTTCAGGAGGTTTTTTTTTATCCATAAATAAAACCTTGTTAACCATGAGTTTATCAAAGACATCTAAACCAATATGGGCTTTTATGCTGGCAATTACCGGGGTGATATTCTTTTCATCCAAAGCCGTAATGGTAAAAATGGCTTATCAATATCAAATAGACGCGCTGAGTTTGCTTGCTTTACGTTTATTGTTTGCATTGCCTTTTTATATTGGTGTGTTAATAACTTCGGCAAAACCCGAAAAGCTAAGGTCTTTTAAGCCCAAAGAATATGTATTGGTTGTAATGCTGGGTTTTATTGGTTATTACATGGCAAGTTTTTTGGATTTTAAAGGATTGAACCATATCTCAGCCAGTCAGGAACGATTGATATTGTTCATATATCCTACGATGGTTCTGCTAATTTCAGCCATGTTTTTAAAAAAGAAGGCTACGATTGAACAAAAGGTTGCTGTGTTTATTACTTATTTTGGGGTTGTTTTAGCATTTTTCAAGAATGGTAATGTTACAGGGAGCAATTTGGCCCTTGGATCATTCTTGATATTTGGGAGTGCCTTGTTTTATGCTGTTTATCTTGTTGGTTCAGGTTCACTTTTGCCCCGTTTTGGCACAAAGCTGTTTACCAGCATAGCAATGACTGTTTCCACAGTGGCTGCTTTTGTGCATTTTGCCGCCTTTAGCCAAGTCGATTTATGGGGTTTTCCTCGTGAAGTATATGCCATAGCTTTGGTTATGGCTGTTGTCTGCACAGTTATACCCTCATTTCTGATAGCTGAATCAATCAGGCTGATTGGGGCGTCCAATGTTGCCGTAATTGGCAGCTTTGGACCTATAAGTACGATTATTCTGGCAGCTGTTTTCTTGGAAGAAAGAATATCGGTATTTCAAATATTGGGAACAATAGTAGTTATTAGTGGGGTACTGTTAATTGCTAGTGGGAACAAAAAAAACATGACCAGAACTGTATTCAAAAAGAATATTTGACAGGAATAAAGTAATATTTTCAGAATAGTTTAAAAAAGGGCAAACCTTATTGGCATAATATTGCGTATACTTATTAAAATGAGCTTTATAAAAGAGATCTCTGTGGAAATAATAAATAACATACACGCCCTTAAACACTTTTTTCAGATTCCATTGAAAAAAGGGGAAGCAATTGAGCGTTTTGTTTATTCATACATCATTTTTGGCGATTATATTACCCTAATTGATACGGGAGTAAAAGGATCTCATGAGGCAATTTATGAATATATCAAGTCAAAGGGGAGAAACATCATGGAAATCGATAAAATTATCCTCTCTCACTCCCATCCCGACCATATGGGATCTGCGCATCAGATTAAAAAGGATACAAACTGTATTGTAATGGGCCACGAAGCCGAGTTGATCTGGTTTGAGAACTTGGAGATTCAGTTTAACAGCAGGGCAATTCCTGGTTTTTTTAAATTATTGGATAATGCTGTGGATGTTGATGTTTTGCTTGAAGATGGCGACCGTATAACCCCAACCGGTGCTGAAGAGCTTCAAATATTGCATACACCAGGACACTCACCAGGGTCCTTGTCTATTTATTTCGCAAAATCAAAAGTGCTTTTTACAGCAGATGCTGTACCTAAAGAGAATGACATACCCAACTATGATTCTTACTTTTTGCTATATAATTCACTATTAGGGCTTAAGTCAATACCTTGTAAGATCTTACTTTCTTCCTGGTCCGATCCAGCTTTTACTAAGATGGAGCAAAAGGAGTTGTTTGAAAAATCTCTTGCTTACCTTGAAAGATTGGACAAAGGAGTTAAAAAGTATTATACGCTTGAGGATGATTTTGCCTTGAGTAATTGTAGAAATCTTGTACAATCAATGGGTTTTCCAGATTTTTTTATAAATCCCTTAGTTAACAGGGCATTAAAGACTCATTTGGATTAACATTATTATTTCAAAGCTATATTCTGCCACCTTTGCTGATAGTTTTCTATTTTTGCCGCTTATTTAAAAACTATGTGGTTATTTCTGGCGATAGCATCAAGTTTTTTACTTGGTATTTACGATTTATTTAAAAAGGGGTCATTAAGAAGCAATCCATTTTTACCGGTGCTCTTTTTGGCTACATTAACGGGTGCGGTAATTTTTTTAGTGCTGGTGGGATTGTCAAGAACTGGATTATTGGAGGTTTCAGGGGTGTTTTATGTGCCAGAGGCAAGCTTAAAAGAACACAGCATGTTTTTCCTGAAAGCAATTATTGTAGGATCGTCCTGGTTTTTTGCCTACATGGCTTTAAGTAAATTACCAATTACAATTGTTGTGCCTATACGGTCAACAGGACCAATCTGGACCGTTACAGGGGCGTTTTTTATATTTGAGGAGCGCTTTAGTGCATTGCAATGGACCGGTATTGCACTAGCAATTATTTCTTCTTATATGTTTGCCCTGGCCGGAAAGAAGGAAGGCATAGCTTTTCATAAGAACAAATGGGTATTTGCTATTATGGCAGCTACCATTATCGGCTCCGTTTCAAGTTTGTACGATAAATTTTTGCTTCAACATTATCACCGAATGGCTATTCAGGCCTGGTTCTCAATATATATGGTAGTTGTTTTGCTCCCTTTTGTTTACCTGCTCTGGTACCGTAAGCGGATAAAAATGCCGGTATTCCAATGGAGGTGGGCAATCCCATTTATTGGTATAACCTTGTCGGTTGCAGATTTTTTTTATTTTTATGCATTAAGCTATCCTGATGCCTTGATCGGTGTTGTATCTGTAATCAGAAGAGGTAGTGTTATTATAGCCTTTACTTTAGGGGCTATCATTTTTAAGGAAGGAAACATTAAATCTAAAGCCATTGCACTAGCGGGCATTTTAATCGGTGTCGTTCTATTGGTATTAGGTACATAGCAAAGCCTTTTAAATTCAGTTTATGAAAAATATTATAGTAATTCTTCTTTTATCAGCACTTTTTTTTTCGTGTACAAGCAGTTTGCCAAATAAGCAGCAATCATCATTAAAGCAGAGCATGATGTATGCTAAGGGATTTTCAGCAAAGGATACCGCTGGTGTTACCCTTGTTGAAGTATATAATCCATGGAGCAATTATGAAACCTTGGAGAAATATATTTTTGCACCTGATCTAACCAAAATCCCTGATTCTTTAAAAGGAGTAAGAATTAAGGTGCCTGTCGAATCTGCTGTATATTTATCATCTACCTATCTGGGAATGGTTGAATTGTTGGATGCCCGGAACACAGTTCTGGCTTGCTCAAATGCCAACTGGATATATGATTCTGCGTTGTTTGACAGATATAACAGGGGACTTTTGACCAATTTGGGGAATGACCTCACAGTTAGTGCCGAATCAATCATTTCCCTCAATCCTGAAGCTGTAATGAAATACATCTATAAAGGAGAAGATCCTATCGACAGGATAATATGTGGCTCAGGAATACCTATTGTCTATAACATCGAGTTTATGGAGCAGCATCCCCTGGGAAGGGCAGAATGGATCAAGCTATTGGGGATAATGCTTGGAAAAAAGGAAATGGCTGATTCTGTCTTTAAACAGATTGAGCATAACTACAATTCATTCTTAAGCCTAACATCTAATAGTACAGACCGCCCAAAGGTATTGCATGGCTCTAGCTATAAGGGAACCTGGTACGCAGCTGGTGGTCAAAGTTATATTGCCAGTTTTTTTAAAGATGCAGGAGCTCAATACTTTTGGAGCAAAGATTCTTCTACAGGTAGTTTGCCTCTCAATTTTGAGGAAGTCATCCTACATCAAAGGGAGGCCGATGTTTGGATTGGTGCCAATGCAAGTTCCCTGACCGAATTGTTGACTATAGAACCTCGGAGCAAAGTGTTCACAGCGTTTCAAGCCGGACAGGTATACCATTACAATAAACGATTAAATCCGAATGGAGGAGTGGATTATTATGAATCTGGTGTCGTAAGGCCTGATTTGGTGTTACGTGATTTCCTGTTAATTTTACATCCCACTTTATTTGCGGAGGGTGAAGAAACTATATACTGGAAAAAACTTGAATAGCAAGAAGTCAAACAACAGGCATTTAATTATTTACGCAGTTTTGTTCTTTATTACTGTTGTGGTCTTGTTTGTAGATTTAATTGTATCTCTTGAAGGTATCACATCCCGGGAGTTTTTTGAAACTCTTTTTGGGAAAGTCTCAAATTCAAGCGTTGAATATATTATTTTCAGTGTAAGAATACCCAGGGCTATTACAGCAATTCTTGTTGGGGCCGGTCTGTCAACTGCCGGTTTGATGCTTCAAGCTTTATTTCATAATCCTTTGGCAGGGCCTTATGTCTTGGGTATTAGCTCCGGAGCAGGGCTTGGAGTCGCATTATATACAATGGCTTCAGTATTGTTTATTGGATTGCAGCCGGTTTTTTCTGCAGGAGGCCAGGCTGTTTCTGCTATGATAGGTGCCAGTCTTGTCTTTTTCTTGGTTCTCTTGTTTTCATTCAGGATTAACGATACTGTTTCACTGTTAATTGTCGGAATTATGATAGGTAGCCTGGCGTCTGCACTTGTGGGAATATTACAGTTTTTCGCCAATGCCGAAACAGTACACAAATTTGTCATCTGGTCATTGGGCAGCCTGGGTTCCACAAGTTGGGTCCACATTAAAATAATACTCCCTTTCTTTTTAGTGGCAATTGTATTGAGCATACTGATTATGAAGCCCATGGATATGATGCTTATGGGAGAGGCCCATGCAAGGGTGTCAGGGGTAAATGTTAAACGTACAAGGCTGAATATGATCATAATTTCAAGTTTGTTGGCGGGTATACTTACTGCATTTACAGGTCCTATTGCTTTTATTGGCATGACAGTACCCCATGTAACAAGACTTTTGTTCAAAACAGTAAACCACCGTACTGTATTTCCCGGTGTGATTTTGGTTGGACCCTTACTAATGCTCATTTGCGATGTTATTTCACAGCTGCCAGGAAGGGCAACTGTACTGCCAATAAATTCGGTAACAGCACTATTTGGGGCACCTGTTGTTGTATTGTTGATTGTCAGGGCCCGTAAATCAAATACCACGATCTAGCATGGAGTCAACCAGGGATTCTGAAATATTGTTACATACAGCTGACCTGAAAGTTGGTTATGCCCAGAAAAGTGGTCCAGATAATATCCTTCTTGAACAATTGAACCTAGATGTTTCTGCAGGAGAGCTTATTACACTAATAGGTCCAAATGGATGTGGAAAATCAACACTCATAAGGACTTTAAGCGGACTTATTCCCAAGCTGCATGGAGTGGTCGATATCAAGGGGTGCCGAGACACAACCCTTACCCATATTGAAAAATCTCAATTGATGGGCATCGTACTCACCGATCCGGTCTATGAGCGGAACATGACAATTTATGATCTTGTCGCTTTGGGGCGCTTTCAGCATACAAATTGGCTAGGAAGGTTACAAAACACAGACAAGACATCCATTCATGAAGCCATTGAGCAAGTAGGACTCGATAAAATGGTGCACAAAAAGCTTAATGAAATAAGCGATGGCGAGCGACAGAGGGCTATGATAGCAAAGGTTCTGGCACAGGATGTTGATCTGGTTATTCTGGATGAGCCTACTGCACACCTTGACCTGCCTAACCGCATGGAAATGCTCTTATTGTTGCGGCAAATTTCGCATGAATCGGGTAAAGGTATCTTGTTGTCGACACATGAACTTGGTTTGGCTCTGCAAGTATCCGATATTGTTTGGATGGTATCCAGGGGACAAAAACTCTCACAAGCTATTCCTGAAGATCTGATACTTTCAGGTGAACTTGACAAAACTTTTGGAAACGAACAGATAGGCTTTCATCCATTTTCAGCTTCTTTTGAACTTATTCCAAATAAACCAATTGGAGCCTTTGTCGTGGGCGATGGGCTAGTAACCGCCTGTGTCATCAGGATGCTTAAAAGACTGAGGATAGCTATGGCGCAGGACGAAACTGCTGGCACAATAAATATCAGGGTTGATGAACAGAATCAGCTTATAAATGTTGATGCTGGCAGTCAGCATCAATTTACAACTATGATTGAATTACAGGACTTTTTAACTTCATTGCTTAATGACTGAGAAGAAAGGCTTTGCCTTACATGCATTTTATACCAGGATTTTTAAACGATATGATCTTGTAAACAGTTTGTTTACTTTAGGTCAGGATCAAAAATGGCGAAGGGCTACTGCAAATGATTGTCTGGCTCAAAGTCCGAAAAAAGTATTGGACTTATGCTGTGGAACCGGCGACCTGGCTATCATGGTGGATCAGTTGAGCCAAGATGATATCTCCATTACCGGTTATGATTTCAATGAAAATATGCTTGCATTGGCCAGAAAGAAATCTACAGGCAGAAATATTCAGTTTTTGCAGGGTGATGCTGCTCAAATGCCCTTCAACGATGAAAGTTTTGATAGTATAACAATCGGTTTTGGCTTTCGTAACCTTACGTTTAACAATGCTGCCCGAGACAAACACATTGAAGAAATGCACAGGGTACTTAAAAAAGGGGGATCTTTATTTATTCTTGAGAGCTCTGTTCCTCAAAACATATTTATCCGGATCTTTTATAAGCTTTATCTGTACTTGTTCTTAATTCCACTCGGGGGAATACTCTCAGGTGATCTTAAGGCATATTGGTACCTGGCACATTCTTCGTCAGGATTTTATTCGGTTCAGGAAATCGAAAAGATGATGCTGGACCAGGGTTTTATAAAATTTACCTACAAAAGTTTCCTTTTTGGAGCAACCAAGCTTATGCAAATCATCAAGTGATCAATATCTCAAAATAATTTAACCGACCAGAAGGTATTTTTATATATTTGAACTAAGATAGAATTGAGGAAAATGACTATAGATGAAATAAACCTTATTTGTAAAAACTCTTTTATCAGCCACCTTGAAATAGAATTTACCGAATACGGAGAAGGATACATACTAGCCCAAATGCCTGTGAACTCAAAGAAAACTCAACCTTTGGGGCTTCTTCATGGGGGGGCATCTCTTGCATTGGCCGAAACTGTTGCCGGGGCAGGTTCGATGTTGCTTATCGATAATGAAAAATATGTTTCGTTAGGCTTGCAGGTAACAGGAAACCATGTTTCTACAGTTAGTTCCGGGACTCTTACAGCCAGGGCTGAGATTATTCATCAAGGTCAAAGCACACACGTTTGGGATGTAAAAATCACCAGCGATGATGGCAAACTAATTTCTGTATCAAGGGTTACTAATATTGTAAAGGAAAAGTTCTAGGAGGTTACTGTGTTTACAAATCAATTAAAAATTGCTTCTTTGGATCAATTATTAATTACTTGTTTAGAGAAGAACCTGAATTTTGCAGCTTATAGGCTGCCTAATACAGATAACAAAGAGCTCTTGGTTCAGAAAACCAGTGAGTTGCACTATCTTTCAGAAGACAGCCTGGATATTAGTATTCAGGGATTTTTGGTGGCACCGTTTGTTTATGGAGATAATGCCCAGGCCTTTCTTATTAAACCAGATGTTTATGTAAATGGTTCCCCGAAGCCTGGAGATATAGAGCAAATCGATGCACTGGAATCCTTACCTGTTGTTTCCAACGAATCGCATGTACCTGAGGAAGTCGGCCATGATGAGTACGTGAAACAGATTAGTAGTATAACAGAAAAGATTTCGCAGGGAAATTTTGAGAAAGTTGTGCTAAGCCGAGTAAAAATTATAAAAGGCAAATATGTCCATCATTTAAAGGATATTTTCAACCAGCTTTGCGAATTGTACCCCAATGCCTTTGTTTACATCTTTAATGCCGGTCCTAACCTCTGGGTAGGTGCCACTCCCGAACCTTTATTGAAGGCCCGCAATGGGAGCATGCATACAGTATCTCTTGCAGGCACACGTCCTTTGAATGAGCAGAACCTTAATATTGGTGCCTGGAATAGCAAAGAAAGGTTGGAGCAGGAATATGTTACCAGGTATATTACTAAAGTGCTTTCAAGGTTTAACCTGATTGATGTAGAATTGGTCGGACCGTATACCAAGCGAGCCGGAAACCTGGTGCACCTTAGAACTGACTTTTCATTCCCTTCAGAAGGATTGAGAGATAAACTTGGATTGTTTCTGTCAGAATTACATCCAACACCGGCAGTATGTGGAATGCCGAGAAGAGAAAGCATTGAACTCATTCAGGAGCTCGAAAAACACCATCGTGAATATTATGCTGGTTTTCTTGGTCCTGTAGGCATTGGAAATGAATTGACAATATTTGTAAATTTACGTTGTATGAAAGTATTGCCCGACCGGCTAGCACTTTTTGTTGGTGGAGGTATAACAGCCGACTCAGCAATTGAGGATGAGTGGCTGGAAACCGAGATTAAAGCTGAAACTTTATTGTCGGTGATCAGGCAAATTGAAAAGTAATTATGCATTCAAAACAGCATTTAGCACTTTTACCGAAAATATTTAAGGCCAAAGGCATTGAAAAGGTTATTATTTGCCCAGGTTCAAGAAATGCTCCATTGACCCAGGTTTTTTATCGCGAATTTAAATCTGGTTGCCAGAGTTTGGTTGACGAAAGAAGTGCAGCCTATTTTGCCTTGGGGGTAGCCTTAAAAACAAAAAAGCCCGTAATTATCATATCAACATCTGGAACAGCTGTGCTAAATTTTGCGCCAGCACTTGCCGAGGCTTTTCATCAGGGAGTACCATTAATAGCCATAACTGCCGATAGGCCCTTGGAATGGATAGATCAGGAAGATAATCAAACCATTAGGCAACAAGGTGTTTATAACCAAAATATTAAAAAGAGTTATAATCTTCCGGTTACCTGTTCGCAGGAAGAAGATTTGTGGTTTACCGAACGTGTAGCAAATGAAGCATTTAATGTTGCAAGTTCAGGAAAGAAAGGACCAGTTCATATAAATGTTCCTCTACGGGAACCACTTTATGATACAATTCCAGATATTGAA
The DNA here is from genome assembly GCA_050295515.1 of Bacteroidales bacterium. Lineage (GTDB taxonomy): Bacteria > Bacteroidota > Bacteroidia > Bacteroidales > UBA10428 > UBA10428. The sequence continues at coordinate 54,219 of JBNKPU010000160.1, forward strand.
GACTATAGGAATATTGAACTTCATTGTGCTGGAAAAGCTGAACTTTCCAGCCAATTAAAGGATGTGTTTTTACAAGCTCAGAAAATTCTCCTTGTTATAGGACAGCGGAACTGCAGTGCTAAATTTGATAAAAACCTGCAAGAGCTTTTAAAGGATAAGCGCGTAGCTGCTGTTGCAGAACCGATCGCCAACCTTTCTGCGGTGTCGGATATAGTTCATGCTGACCTTGTATTGGCAACAAAACACGCCAGAAATACAAACCTAAAACCAGACTTGCTAATATATGTGGGCGGACAGGTAGTTTCGACACGCCTTAAAAAATATTTAAGAGGACTTACAGACGTTCCTCAATGGAGGGTAAGTCCCGATGCAGCCCATATTGACACATTCAAACATGTAAATGCCATTTTCGAATCAGGAGACAATAATTTTATTGAAGCATTGCTCAATCATACTTCATCTGTGCAATCAACATATCAGAAAACCTGGCAAGATGCATATAGCCAAGCTATGGATGTTTTTAATACTGAAGTCAAAACAATTGATTTTAGTGATATTTATGCCTTTAGTAAACTAACTTCAGCTATCGAAAAAGAGGATATTGTATTTGTCGGAAACAGTAGCGTGATCAGGTATTATCAATTGTTTCCTGGTAAAGCCAAGGCTGTTTTTGCCAACAGGGGAACTTCTGGTATTGATGGTTGTGTGTCGACAGCTGTTGGTATAGCATCGGCAACCGATCGCAAGGTGTACTTGCTTGTTGGAGACCTTTCCTTCTTATATGATTCAAATGGATTATGGAACAATAATCTGCCAGAAAACCTAAAAATTGTTGTGTTCAATAACAATGGTGGAGGAATTTTCTCATTGATAGATGGGCCCCGGCAACAAGAATCATACGCTGGGTTTTTTGCTACACCGCATCAGGTTGATCTTTTAAAAATGTGTGAAGCTTATCATCTTAAATATTATTTTTGCGGTACTCCAGCTGATTTGGAGAAAATATTACCGGAATATAAAGCCAGTAAAACGAAATGTTTGCTTGAAATAAGAACTCCGGAGAACCTAAATCCATCAATATTTCATAAATTTATCACAAAACTTAATCAATAGTTGAAGCATGAGCACAAAACGGAATTGGATTACACTAAAAGAATTTGAGGAAATAAAATTTGAGTTTTTTGAGGGGATAGCCAAAATTACCATTAACCGCCCCAGGTACCGTAATGCTTTTACTCCTGACACGACCAAGGAAATGTGTGAAGCCATGGTGCATTGCCGCGAAAACCCAGATATTAATGTGGTTGTGTTGACTGGCGAGGGTGATAAAGCTTTCTGTAGTGGAGGAGACCAAAACGTAAAAAGTTTTGCCGGGTATATCGGAAAGGATGGTGTGCCAAGGCTTAATATTCTGGATATGCAAAAGCTAATCCGTTCAATTCCAAAGCCAGTTATTGCAATGGTTAATGGCTATGCTATTGGGGGAGGACATGTATTGCATGTAATTTGTGACCTTTCTATTGCATCAGAGAATGCTATATTTGGACAGACCGGTCCCAAGGTAGGTAGCTTCGATGCTGGGTTTGGATCGTCCTATCTTGCCCGAATTGTGGGACAAAAGAAGGCTCGCGAGATCTGGTTTCTTTGCGAGCAATATACTGCTGCAGAAGCTTTGCAAATGGGATTGGTAAATAAGGTTGTGCCTTTGAGTGAGTTAGAAAATGTGACAGTTGATTGGTGCAAGAAAATAATGCAACACAGCCCGCTTGCTTTACGTATGATAAAAGCAGGTTTAAATGCCGAACTGGATGGACAGGCAGGTATACAGGAACTTGCCGGAAATGCAACCATGCTTTATTACATGACAGAAGAAGCCCAGGAAGGGAAAAAAGCATTTCTGGAGAAAAGAAAACCCGATTTCCACAAATATCCTAAATTACCATAACAGGTTTTCAATTGTTAATACCTAAAGCACAAACCAGGAATTGAATTTTGGTCTAAAGCAGGAATTATTTGTATATGGCAGAAAAAATAAAAATATGGCTACAGGCCTTTAGGTTAAGAACATTGCCTTTAGCTCTTTCAAGTACCTTGGTAGGTAGTTTTTTAGCCTACTCATTTGAAGGATTCAGGTTGGTTGTTTTGGTATTTGCCATACTAACTACACTCTTTTTGCAAATTTTATCTAATCTGGCAAATGATTATGGCGATGCGGTTAAAGGTGCCGACAATGATATGCGGATTGGCCCTGAAAGAGTAACCCAATCAGGAAAAGTTAGCCAAAAGCAAATAAAAAGGATGATTGTTATATTCGTCCTTCTTTCGCTGATCTCGGGCACTATACTTATTTATTATGGATTGAATCATCTGCCATTAATAGAAACAGTTTTTTTCTTTCTATTGGGATTATCAGCTATTTATGCTTCAATTAAATATACAGTAGGTAAAAATCCCTATGGTTACGTTGGACTAGGAGATCTTTTTGTTTACCTCTTTTTCGGAATTATTGGGGTTTGCGGTACATTTTATTTACATACCGGATTTTTAAACCTATGGATTTTATTACCAGCTTCCTCTATAGGATTATTTAGTTCGGGGGTGTTAAATTTAAATAACCTACGTGATGTAAACAGCGATTCGAAGAGTGGGAAAAGGACATTGGTTGTTAGAATTGGTGTAAAGGCAGCTAAGATCTACCATTTGGTAATTGTTGTATTTGCCATTGTATTAAGTATTGTTTATACATTAATATATTATAAATCACCAGTGCAATTGCTGTTTATGGTAACCTTGCCCTTTTTGTTTAGTGATGTGAAAACTGTTATGCAAAACACGGTTCCATTAGAGTTGAACAGTGAGCTTAAAAGGCTTGCCCTGACCACTTTTGTATTTTCTGTTACATTTAGCATAGGCCTTATTTTGTGATGAAAGCATATTTTCAGAAAAGAATACTAAAATTCAAAAAACCTTCCGGAACTTCAAGAGGAATTCTTTATCATAAGCCTTCATGGTATATATACCTTTATGACGAAGAATACCCTTCCAAAAAAGGAATTGGAGAATGTTCCATTATTCCTGGTTTGAGCATTGACAATGAAGAGAATATTGAAGGAAAGTTATCTGATATTTGTAAACTGATCAATGATGATGATTTTGATTTTGAAAGTACAATTCCTGAATATCCAGCCATAGAATTTGCACTGGACACAGCTCTGCTCGATTTCCAGGTGAAAGGGAACAAACAACTGTTCCCTTCAGAATTTACTGAGGGAACTGAAGGCATCGAAACAAATGGGCTGATTTGGATGGGGGATGCGCATACCATGTTTGAGCAAATTGAGGAAAAAATCACCCAGGGCTTTTCATGCATCAAGCTAAAGATAGGGGCAATCGGTACAGAGGATGAACTTCGGGTTATTCACAACATCAGGAACCATTTTTCCGAGAAGGATATCGAGATACGTGTTGATGCCAATGGGGCTTTTACGCCCGATGAAGCATATGAGATTATGGGCAAACTTGCAGATTTAGATGTGCATTCGATAGAGCAGCCAATACTGCCATCACAAGTTTTTGAGATGGCCGATCTTTGTCGGAAAGCGCCTATACCTGTTGCCCTTGACGAAGAGTTGTTTGGTAAACACCCCTTTGAAAATAAACTAAAGCTGATTGAAATAATCCGGCCACATTACCTTGTGTTGAAGCCTTCAATGTTAGGAGGGTTTAAGGAAACAATGGATTGGGTCAATATTGCAGGCAAGGAAAATATTGGCTGGTGGATTACTTCTGCACTTGAGTCAAATATTGGATTGAATGCAATTGCCCAATGGTGCTATGCATTAGGTGTTAAAATGCCCCAGGGATTAGGTACTGGCGGGTTGTATGTTAAAAATGTGGTGTCGCCATTGACCATGAAAGGAAGTAAACTTTTTTACGATCCAAATGTAGAATGGAACTACGATTTTGTATATTAGCACATTATGAATTTTAACTTTCCTGGCATCATATTAGGCGACAAGCTATATTCCACCGAAGATTTGCGAGAATACGCAACATCAATGGTTAAGGAGGATATTCCCGAATGGGAGAAATCTATTTTTGATTTTATAACAGAGTTTCTTAATAACAAGGATTATATCATTCAAAGGTCTTCGGGAACAACAGGCAAGACTAAAGAATTCAAGCTTGCCAAGGCCAGCATGATTGAGTCAGCCAAACTTACCGCCCAGGTATTGGGATTAAAGTTTGCGAATAAAGCCTTGCTGTGTTTGTCTGTAGACTATATAGCTGGAAAAATGATGATAGTGCGGGCCCTTGTGTCAGGTTTAAATCTTTTCTGGGAAGAGCCGAGTTCTATGCCCCTATTATCCAGGTATGGCAAAATTCATTTTTGTGCAATGGTTCCATTGCAAGTATACAACTCATTCAGTAATTATGAGTTTTTCAAAAATATCGATATTCTCTTGATTGGGGGTGCAGAGATCAGGTCAGAACTCAAAGCCATGTTTAGTGATTTAAACAACCATACCTATGAAACATATGGTATGGCCGAAACATGTTCGCACATTGCTTTACGAAAGATTAGTGGAGATAATCCGGATAAGTATTTTCAAACATTGCCAGGTATAACAGTTGAAACCGACAATAGAGGATGTCTGGTTGTTAAATCACCATTCATCGAAGGAGAAGTTCACACTAATGATGTTGTTGAACTCATCGATGAAAATCATTTTCTCTGGAAGGGACGTTTTGACAATCTGATTAACACAGGAGGCATTAAGATTAAGCCGGAGGAACTTGAAGCTGAAATATCTAAAGTTCTGGAAATGGACTTTGCAATAATTGGTATTCCGGATAGAAAGTTAGGCCAAAAGGTTGCCCTGGTTTTAGAAAGTAAAAAACCATTAAACGAAAAAGAGCTGAAAGAAATCCTGGCTGATGTACTGGAAGCTCACCAGATGCCAAAAGACTTTTTTTATGTCAATGAGTTGCCCCGAAATTCAGCTTATAAAATAGAGCGGGTCAAACTTCAGAATATGTTTGCCTGAGCCATTGCTTAGATACAATTTTTTATGGCATTTGAGGCAGTAGGCAAAAAATAATCAAAGTATTTTTTAGCAGCAAACAAAATTTCCAGATTATTGGTTTGGTCCAGATTTGTGCATTGATGTTGCTGATTCGGTCTTTTGCCCTATTCAATAGTAAATCTTTTTAATTATCTTGGACCAACATTTTTTAATTTGCACAAAAATTACATAGCATGAACCCATTCAAAATAGCCCTGGTTGGCTGTGGAACAGTTGGCGGAGGTGTAGCCAAAATTTTAAATGAGATAAACGGCGCACTAACAGAAAGATCAGGAAGGTTAATCATCCTTGATAAAATAGTTGAACTCTGTCCATCTGAAGCTATGGAGCGTTTTGATATCAAAAAAGAACTTTTCCTTGGTGGCGGCAAAGACTTATCCAAGGAAGAAGCAGCCAACTATATTGATGAAATATTAAGCGATCCATCGATAGATCTGGTAATTGAAACAGTAGGAGGCACAAGCGATTTTGTCCATGGTTTATGTGTGCAAATATGTAAAGCAGGAAAACACCTTGTATCAGCCAATAAGGCCTTGCTTGCCGAAAGAGGTAAAGAAATATTTCGGGCAGCTGAAGAAAACAATGTTTCTGTTGGGTTTGAGGCGGCCGTATGTGGAGCAATTCCGATTATTAAGACTATCAGGGAAAGCTTCTCAGGCGATGAGATTATTTCGATTTCAGGAATACTTAATGGTACAAGCAATTACATTTTATCACGTATGCTTGATGAGAAACTTGGCTTTGATGAGGCTTTAAAACTGGCCCAGGAAGCTGGATATGCAGAGGCTGATCCAACACTTGACATAAACGGCGGTGATGCAGCCCATAAGCTGATCATTTTAATGAAGCTTATTTATGGTATGGATGTATCAATGGAAGAGCTAAAGTTTCAGGGTATTCAGAATATATCAGCTACAGATATGGCTTATGCCCAAGAGGTTGGTGCTAAGTTTAAACTGATCTGTTATGCTAAATCCGATGGGAATGATGTATATGGTACTGTTGCTCCTATGATGGTCAAGAATGAAAATATTTTATCAGATGTAAATGGAGCCACAAATGCTGTTCGTACTCTAAATAAATATTCGGGAAAGCATATATTAATAGGTGCTGGGGCTGGATCCTCAGAAACGGCCAGTTCAATTGTTGCAGATATCATTTTTATTGCCCGCTATAGCAGCGAAATGAGCAATAAACTTTTGCACCGCAACCTGGTTTTTAAGGACCTGAGCCACTTTACCTTCCCCTATGTAATTACATTCGAAACAGATGATAAACCCGGTATAACTGGTTTGGTTGCCTCTGAAATTGGCAAACAGGATATTAATATATATACAGTAACACATAACAGGCATGTAAAGAATTCTGCATTATTCTCCATTGAAACACAGCCCTGTACCTTAGAAAATATAAACGCAGCAATTGAGGAGATTAAAATGAAAAATATCCTCAAAGCCGAACCCAAAGTTTACCCTATACTGTATTAGTGTCTTATTTTGATTTAGAACTTAACTTCGTCAAAATAAAATACCTTGTCTTTTACCCTTGCCAAATATGTCCACAGTTTTGGCATTGTGTTGGATTTCTGTCGGCCAAAAAAGCTAATAAACCGAGTGGGAAGAAACATATTGCAACAATAATTTGTCATGCTTTAAAGCCTCCTTGTCTTGTTAACGATCCACATTTAGGACATGAAATATTTGCCATAATATTAAAATTTAAGATAAATAACTTGATACATCCAAAAAAATAAGAGAGTTGTAATAATTATATGGGTTATATACCTGGAAATAGTAGCTACTGTATTCATTTTCTTTTCATCTATAAGGGCAATTATTCTTAGAGGAATTTGCAGAACCAATCCAAGTAAGATTAAAATACCATTAGGATTTATTCTTAAAGAATCTATAAATCTATATTCTGATAAATAAGATATGCTTCTGATAATTCCACAGCCAGGACAAGGTAAACCTGTTGCCTTTTTTATGATGCAAAAATGAGGGATGAAATCAAATACTGTAAGCTTAATAAAAAGAGCACTTAAAATAATGATAATTGTACTTATTAGTACGTTCCAATTAATCTGCTGTATCGAATTGTCTGTAATTTTCCTGATTACAAAGTTTGGTACTATACTTATTTCCATATTTATTAATCCAGTCTTTTTGCCATATAACGCTGCATACCTTTTATTTTATACTAAAAATATAAATTATAACTGCTTTGATCAAGTCATTTTCACGAAAATCCCTTTGCAATCGATTAACCTGGGAAAAATACCGGTAAGTAGCTAAAATCTGCTTGTGTTTCAAGAGGTATGTTAAATTAAGAGAACCTTCATTTGAATTAGGTTTCAGTACTGAATGGTGCTTCTGTTTTAGGCAATTATACTTTGTAACAGGTCTGTGCTATAATCCTCTTTAGCCATCTTATCATGGATTTCTTCAGCCTTTTTTTTATAGTTATGGTTGTTGAGCAGTTCCAGGATTAAAGTTTCAAAATTATTTTTGCCAATGTTGCCAATCTTCATTCCTTTTGGGCCAACACCCAATTCAGCAACTATGTTATTCCAGACAAATTGGTCGATAATATGTGGAACAACCAGATTGGCACATCCATACTTAAGTGCCAGATGGATAGTTCCCGACCCGCCATGGTGGATTACTCCATATATTTTCGGGAAAATCCAATCATAGGGGATATGTTCTACAAATTTTATAAGATCCTGGTCATAATTTTTAGGTTGAATCAATCCACCTGCTGCTGTGTTTATGATTGCAGGTATTTTATTGCGTTCCAGTATATCAAGAAATATTCGTGTCTTAGCTTCCGGATTTGGGTTAATCATGCTGCCAAATGTGATGAACAACACTTTTTTGTGTCTGGCAATAAAACTTTCCAGTTCTTCGTCGGGGTACCAGGTGCCCGTATTTTGTTTGCTATAAAAACCCACAACCTGGATATTGTCAGGCCAGTCTTTTGGCCGTTCAAACAGGGCAGGGGAGATTGTATAGATAGATTTACCTGTTCTAAGAACTTTCCTTATTTCTTTGCGTTTGATTTTATCCTTGATCTTCAGCCATTTTTTTGAAATCATGACGGTTGTTACTATACCAAAATGAGCCAATGAAAAACTCAACATGTTCAAGAAGTTGCCCATGTTTGTATTGAATACAACATGCGAATGCCCTTTGACATAATGCATGTAGGGCAGGGGGCTTAGAAAAGTGGTATTGCCCGGATTTTTTAATTCCCAGATCAAGGGGTATACCGATTTACTGTTGAATACAATCCGGTCAGGTTTTTCATTTTGTACAACTTGGTATTGCTTTTGGACCAACTCTTTATTTGCATCGCCCTGCCGAAAAGTCAGCCGGAGCACGCCTATAAATTTTTGAAAACCCTTTCCGCCGCCCATTGCCAATTGCCCATCTTTACTGTTTAGTAGATCGATATATTTTGTTCCCAAAGAAGCAAATCCAAGGTCAGAATCTTTAGCCAGAAACCCGAACTGCTCTGGAAAAGCGCAGATGACCTGGTGACCATGTTCTTTTAGTAAAGTACCAATGGCTATGAACGGTTCCATATCTCCTCGCGTACCAACTGACATAAGAATAATTTTCATGGATTTAATTTTAGGAACACAATGAAAGGTACACTAAAATTTTAATAGTTGGGTAATATTTGGGGAGAGCTGTTTTTTAATGCAATAAAACACCCGGAAAGAATAGAATAAGGCAAAATATAATCCCTGGCCAGGTAGCTACAGATTCTTTATAATCAATATGACAGAACAGTATTTGCCTGGATTAATCTGCTTAAAAGTCTATTGACCTTTAATTTTTCTAAGGATTAATATGTAAAATTATTTTAGTGCTAAAGTTTAAATCAAATATGTAATACGCATATAAATTAATAAAGGCTTACACCTTTTTGCTGCAAGCCTTAATTTCTTAATTCATATGACCACTATGGTCTTCTTTCTTGGTAGGTGTTCTATCATATTGACAGCATTCCGGCAATGCATTGTAGTCCGCATCTTTTGCCTTATGCATTTCAGTATCATGACCTGCTTTAGCTATTGCCATATGAACTTTATGGACATCGGTTTTTGTAGTATCCAATGTAACTTCAATCATTTTTGTTTCTTTATTCCAATCCGCCGCTGTTACACCATCAACTGATTTGGCAGCTTTTTCGATACGACTTTTACACATACCGCAATTACCGTAAACTTTGAATTTTTCAGTTTTCACTTGTCCAAATACAGTAGTTAAGCTCGTTAGAGCTATTACCATTGTTAAATAAATCGCTTTTGTTTTCATGTCTCATATTTTTAAAGTTAATAATAAATTACTCTCTCGTATATTGGCAGCATTCGGGTAGATTCTTATAAGCTTTGTCATCTGCTTTCATTTTTTCTGTGTCATATCCAGCTGCAGCAATAGTCTTATGAATCTTATCAAGGCTTACTTTGTCTTTATTGAAAGAAACATGCATTTGATTTGATTCAATATTCCAATTTGCCACATTTACGCCCTCTAATGAGCTTGCTGCTTTTTCAATTGTAGATTTGCACATTTCACAATTTCCGGATACTTTAAACGTAGCATGTTCCACATTAGCCTCCATAGGTTGCACGTCATGGTTCATTCCTTCCATGTTTTTTGACTTACTGTCCATCTGGCTTTTATCCTGCTGCTGTGATGATTTGGATTCGTTACCCATATCCATTGTACCCATGTCGTGTGGTATTGAGCCTGATCCACCTTGAGGGTTCATCATGCTTGGCTTACCCTCTAATTGCGAAGCTGCATCAATTTTAAATACTCCATTTACAGCAATTTCTTCGCCTTCGGAAAGACCTTCTTTTACGATATAGAATTCCCCGGCTTCCGGTCCAAGTGTAATCTCTCGAAATAAAAATGAATTGTATTTTCGTTCAGGCATCTTAACATAAACTACAGCTCGCTTACCTGTCCATAAAACAGCTGTTTTGGGTATCATCAAGTCTTTCTGGCCGCCTGATATTTTAGGTTTGATGATGCCATTTGCAAACATTTCTGGCTTTAGTTCAAGTTTGGGATTATCCACTTCAACACGAACATTTGCCACCCTGGTTTTTGCATCGAGGAATGGGTCAATGAAAGTTACTTTTCCCGTAAAAGTTTTTCCCGGCAAGGATTGTACAGTAAATTCCACTTTATCGCCTTCACTCAACCAAGGCAAATCGCTCTCATAAGCTTCAAACATTAACCATACCTTTTTAAGGTTAATCACTTGAAATAGGGCATTGCCTTCTTTAATATAATCACCTATTGAGACATGGCGCATTGTAACCGTGCCTGATATTGGAGAAAGTACATCAAAGTAGTTTTGTGGTTCACCCTTTGTTTCAATGCCATCTATTTGAGCTTCTGTTAAATCCCATAGTTTTAGTTTGTTTCTTGAGGCCCTGTAAAATGCAGGGTTGGATTCTTTGTATTTGATAGATTCAAGTAGTTCTTTTTGAGCAATTACCAATTCAGGTGAATAAATTGTTGCTAATTTTTCACCTTTCAACACATTCTGGCCCGTAAAGTTGGTGTATAATTTTTCTATTCGACCACCATATCGAGCTGTTAATTCAGAAATGTTTCGTTCATCAGGCTTTACCTTGCCTAATACATAAACCTCTTTATCAGCATATTCCTTTTTAACGATTAAAGTTTGGACTTGCGCCAATTTCATTGCTGCCTCACTCATTTCTATCTCATTGGGGGCAACGCCTTCTTCATCGCTTGCATTTGTTTCTAAGGGGATTAAATCCATAGCGCAAATAGGGCATTGGCCGGGTTTGTCCTGTTTAATTTGCGGGTGCATGGAGCAAGTCCAAATAGTGGCAACATCAGCAATTTCTGTGTGGTTGTGTTCAGCATTTTTGCCAGGTTTTGAATTGTGAAAAAACACCCAGCCAAGTATCAGGCCCATAACCAATACGATAGAATAATTTCTAATGCTTTTTTTATCTATATCGATTTTTGTTTTCATTTGGATTTATTTTATCGTTATTTACCCATTAAATAATGTATAAATGCTATGGAAGCACTCATGTCTGACCTTGATTTTTCAAGTTCAAGATTGTGCATTAAAACCTTTCGTTCCATGCGTAATAATTCTTCAAAATTTTTACCGTCAGTAGCGTATTCTGATTCTAATATTTGCAGTGATGTTTTTGCCAGTTCTAATTGCTTATTGTGTAAAATAATTCGACGTTTGGCATCTTTATAATCAGCATAAGCTTTCTCATAAATGCTTTCAAGAACATTTATTTTATCAAGCTTTTTATTTATGGTTGCCTCTTGCATAAACACAGCCTCTTTTACCATTGATGTATATTTCTTCCTGTATAGCGGAATGCTTATTCCAACCATTGGTAACATAATGGCATCTCTGCCTGATTCGCCAGGAGCAAGCATTGTATTCGATGATTCGCCAATAAACGTGTAGTCCATTCCAATAGTGAGCTTAGGTTTTCCCGTTTTTTTTGCCACCACTTGCTGATATGCATAAGAAGCTTCCTGAAATTCAAGGTTCAATACCTGATGATTATTCAATTTTATACTATCCAGAAGTGCAGGCTTGTCAATACTTAATTCAGATGTTTCAAGGATTTCAGGGATATAAATATCATTCGCGGCATCAACATTTAAAAAATTATTAAAGGCTATTTTCTGTGTCTCAAGCTTATCCAAAAGTTGATATAACTGGTTTTCAAGATCAAGAATTTCCATCTCCACCCTATATTGGTCAGCTGCAGAGGCTTTACCTGACTCAATTTTTATAAGAGCCAATTTTTGAAATGTATTTAGGATTTGGATAATATCTCTTGTATTGGCAATTGCCCTGCTTGTAAAATAAAGATTGTACCAAGTCGATTTAATATCATAAAAGAGTTTTGATTTTGCTTCCTCAAATAGTTCATATTTTGCTTTTGCCATTTCGGTTACAACATCTTCTTTGGCATTAAGAGTTCCAAACCAAGGGAACATTTGAGCTACGCTTATTTTAGCTTGTTGCGCCCCAACACGGGTTTCAACAGGCTGAATAAAATAACCAAAGGCAATTGTAGGGTCAGGTAATGCTCCAACTTGTGGAACTTTTTCTAAAGCTGCTAAATATTCATTAAACTTGGCTTTCAAGCCCTGGTTGTTTTCAGCTCCAGTTACCAAATAGCTATCAAGTTGCTGTTGAGCAAATGTTTGAATAACTAGTAAGTTGAGTATTAAATATATTATTGTTCTCATGTTTTTTTTATTAATGGTTGCAGGTTTCAGGTTACGTATTAAAAAGCCCCACCTTGTCAACTTGTAACTGTTTTATTAACCTTTCGCTCTTGCCACATTGCATATAGAACCGGAACCATGAACATGGTCAGTACCGCAATGGTCATACCCCCGAATAATGGAATTGCCATCGGAACCATTATTTCAGAGCCTTTTCCTGTTGATGTTAAAACGGGCAACAGTGCAATAAGTGTTGTGGCAGTTGTCATAATAGCAGGTCGTACCCGTTTTAACCCGGCTTCAAGAACCAAAGCTCTTACTTCCTTAACAGATGAGGGTTTCTTCTTATCCATTAATTGTTTTATGTAAGTGCTAATAAGTACACCATCATCTGTGGCTACACCAAATAAGGCAATAAAACCTACCCAAACGGCTACACTTAAATTGATGGTTTTTACTTGAAACAAACTCCTTAATTCAATTCCACCTATACTACCATTCATAAACCAAGGCTGTCCATAAAGCCAAAGCATGATAAATCCACCTGAAAGGGCTACAAGAATACCTGAGAATATTAGAGCAGTAGACGTAACTGACTTAAATTGAAAATAGAGAATTAGAAAAATAGCCATGAGCGATATAGGCACTATTATCAATAAGCGTTTGGTTGCTCGAATTTGATTCTCATAATTTCCGGTAAAAACATAGCTGACTCCCAATGGTAACTCAAACTCATCTTTTTCAATCTGATCATTAAGGTAAGCTATTGCATTTTCTACTACATCAACCTCAGCGTATTCAGGTTTTTTGTCAAAAATAACATAGCCCACCAAAAAGGTGTTTTCACTCTTTATTAATTGAGGACCACGAACATAGTTGATGCTAACCAATTCACCCAATGGTACTTGTACACCAGATGGAGTTGGAATCAGGATGTTTTTCAAATCATCAGGGTTATCCCTAAATTCCCTGGCATAACGCATACGTACCGGAAACCGTTCCCTGCCTTCTAACGTACTTGTTAGCTTCATGCCTCCGATAGCTCCGCTTAATACGTTTTGTAGGTTCTTAATACTCAAACCATAGCGAGAAATGGCATCTCTGTTGATCTCTAATTCGATGTAAGGTTTCCCGACAACTCTATCAGCAAAAACAGATGTAGGAGAAACGCCCTCTACATGTTTTAAATGCGTTTCAAGTTCATACCCCACTTTTTCAATAGATTCTAAATCTGGTCCAAAAACTTTAATGCCCATTGGCGCACGCATACCTGTTTGCAACATAACCAATCGGGTAGCAATCGGTTGAAGTTTAGGAGCTGATGTCAATCCAGGTATTTTAGATTTAGTTATTATTTCACTCCAAATATCATCGGGAGAATGAATCTCTTTACGCCATTGGCGAAAATATTCTCCTTTTTTATCAGCAATCAAATTATCTTTTTCCACGATTCGGAAAGATTCATTTTTAGGATTATAAGTGCTGCCATCCTTTAATACAAACGCATCATCATCATTCACTTTAAATCGCATTCTATGCCCTTTATCGTTGAGCATGTATTCCGATTTATAATTGATGATATTCTCAAACATTGAGGTTGGTGCAGGGTCTAAGGCTGAGTTTACCCGGCCCCATTTTCCAACTACACTCTCAACTTCGGGAATTGAATTTAGTTGCTTATCTAACAATTGTATTACTTCAATATTTTCAGCAATTCCGGAGTGGGGCATAGTTGTCGGCATCAATAAAAAAGAGCCTTCGTCAAGGGACGGCATAAATTCCTTGCCAATACCGGGTAATGTTTCACTAATGCTCTGGTAAACTTTACTGCCTTTTACAAAGTCAGGCATAAAACCAAAAAGTTTATCAAAACCTTGCCATGAGGTAACCCCAAAGAGTACAATTAAAATTGGTGTAATTAAAAACTTCCATTTGTTGGCCAAAGCCCAGGTTAGTATTCTTTTATAAAAAACGATAACAAGCGACAGTGCTCCAAGAACAGTTCCAACGATTACGATTACAAAAAAGAAATTTGCAAATAAGGAGTTTTGCGCACCTAATGGCATCCATGCATTCGTTAAGAAGAAAACAATAACTACAATGGTAATCGCGATATTAATGTAGTTTATCCATTTCTTTTTTTCGTCTTTCCACTTATCATGGAAAAATCCATTTGCACCATAAGCTGTCAATGCTAAGGCAATGTAATATCCGCTGATAATTGAAATAACAATACCTGTTACCGCTAGAAAACCACTAAGTGTTTTTTTATATTTTTCCTTATTGAATTTGATGGAAAAAACGATATGAGCCAGTGTTGGAATAATAATTAAGCCAATCACCAAAGCGGCCAGCATGGTAAAGGTTTTAGTATATGCCAATGGTTTAAAAAGTTTGCCCTCAGCAGCTTCCATTGCAAAAACAGGCAAGAAGCTAATGATTGTGGTTGCTATGGCTGTAATAACCGCACCTGCCACTTCGGTAGTCGCTGTATAAATTACGTTAACAAGCTTTATCCCGCGCGCTCCGATATTATCGGGCAATTCTGTATGCCGTATAATATTTTCGGTAAAAACTATCCCAACATCAACCATTACACCAATAGCAATTGCAATACCTGATAGGGCTACAATATTTGCATCAACTCCAAATTGGCGCATGGTAATAAAAGTGATTAATACGCCAATGGGCAATAAACTTGAAATTAAAAAGGATGCACGAAGATTGAGAACCAAGACAATAACAACCAAGATACTAATCAGCAATTCTAAACTAATGGCTTGTTCCAGTGTTCCCAAGGTTTCCTTAATCAATCCTGTACGGTCATAAAAAGGAACTATGGTAACTTTCGAGACTGTCCCGTCATCCAATATTTTTGATGGCAACCCGGCTTCTATCTCTGCAATTTTTGCTTTCACATTATCAATGGTATGTAACGGATTAGCACCGTATCTTGCAACAACTACACCTCCGACAGCTTCTGCACCACCTTTATCTAAACCACCTCTTCGTGTTGCTGGCCCAAAGTGAACCTTGGCCACATCCTTTAGGCGAATAGGTACATTATCATGAACAGCAACTACGCTTTTTTCAAGGTCCTCGATGGTTTTAACATAGCCAACTACCCTAATAAGGTATTCAGCTCGATTGTATTCAAGGGTCCTGGCTCCAATATCAAGATTGCTGTTTTTAACAGCCGACATAATTTGAGACACATCCACTCCATGAGCTTTCATGGCATTAGGGTCAATATCCACTTGATATTCCTTCACAAATCCTCCAATGGAGGCTACTTCTGATACACCTTTGGCAGAGGTTAGAGCATATTTTACATAGAAATCCTGAACGGTACGAAGCTCATGAGGATCCCATCCACCTGATGGATTCCCATGTTTATCTCTACCTTCAAGGGTATACCAATAAATCTGGCCTAAAGCAGTAGCATCCGGACCCAATGATGGAGTAACACCATCGGGTAATGTGCCAGCCGGGAGTGAGTTTAATTTCTCCAAAATTCGAGTGCGACTCCAATAGAATTCTATATCATCATCAAAAATGATGTAGATACTTGAAACCCCAAAAATGGAATTGCTTCGAATCGATTTAACTCCCGGTATGCCCAATAGGGATGTAGTTAAAGGATAAGAAACCTGGTCTTCAATATCTTGTGGAGATCGGCCTGGCCATTCCGTATAAACTATTTGTTGGTTTTCCCCTATATCTGGGATAGCATCCACTGGAACCGGGTCTGATGGAAGTATGCCTATATCCCATTCAAAAGGAGAATTTACAATTCCCCATGCTATGAAAATAACCAACACCAATAAGGTGACTAATCTATTTTCAAGAAAGAATTTGATTATCCTGTTCATTAGATTTTAATTACTTTATAAGGTCAGATGGAACATCCATTGTTGTTGTGCTGCGATATTTCAAACGGCTGTATAAAGGATGTTTCAACATATCCAATATGTTTTGCAAACATTGTTTTATTAAAAGTTACGGCAAATTAATTGCACATTTACCTAAGTTCAATACTTTTTTGAACCTGTTAATCAATAAAATAGAAGGCTAGCAAAGATATGTTTGCAATAAAGAAAGACGAGCTTGTATTTTCGGCGGCGGCGAGGAATCGTAGAAAGATACTTTAGCTTTATTTTCTATAGGAAGTAATTCGAAATTAGAAACCAAAAGAATTGGAATTAAGATATCTAATTCTACAATTTTACTGTTCTCAATTTGGACGGCATTTACATAATCATCCTTTACTTCGATATGAACTGATTTGTTTTCGCAACATCCACCAGTACCATCGCAACACGATTTGGCTTCTTTGTTGATGGATGTGGAAATGTATTTTCCACCACAGTAATGCATAGAGAAAGTTATGCCTGTAGTTGAAACCAACAGGAATATAGCTAAACCGATATGCGCTATTTTTCTAAGCATTACATTTGTTTATCTATACAAAGAAACGTTTTATAGACCTATTTGTTAAAGATGGTATTTAATTTAACTCGTTTTTAACTAAAATACTATCAGCATTTCATTGAGATTGAAGTAATGGTGAGAGGGGAGAAAAAACAAAATAAATTACCCCCCCCCTGGCAACAGAGCACCAAACCAGTTAATCCGTTTTTGTAATTATTTCAATTCATCTATATCGTTTCAAGGTGTCTTGTCGGTTCTCCGCATATAATGAACTGTGCAAAAGGCTGAAACCTTCAAAAACTGTAGTGAGAATTGCCCAGAAGTGATGACCTTCTGGCTCAATATTGCCCAATGTCAAATAAAACAATAAACTATTTCATTCATTATTAACATAATTGAAAAAAACAGTAATTAAAATATTTGGAAAGCAACATAGAAGTTACAAGAAAGTTGAAGCGGATTACAACCTTTTAATTTACTACTATCTAGTGTTTGTCAATAAAGTCCAACTACTGCGTTGTTGCTCAAAATTTAAATCCTCATATACATAAGTATACTGCGGTTTAAATTTTTCACACGCCTTGTATTTGAACTTTATTCCTCAAACCCCCGACTTTATGGACAGGCACTATCTAGGCTGTTATTTTTATACATTGTCAGGCAAATGTTGCTTATCCCTTCATAATTAATTTTTTTATCACTTTCCTAATAGTCGGACTTTTCATTCTATTTTGCCAACTAATATTATCAAGGCTAAAAAAAATCATTTGCAATATTCTATGCTACAATCCTATGCAATAGACCAATTATTTTGTGTTATTAAGCATCTTACCAACTTCCAATAAAATTTCAATTGATTTTGGTGGTACATTACCATC
>JBNKPU010000161.1:0-13967 GCA_050295515.1 Bacteroidales bacterium
CAAGCTACTGGTCTCTGTTTTCAAACTCACAAATATTCTTTTTATTTTTTCCCATTCTATCTTCCAGGCTCTATATATTGCTTGTGGGATACAGGTGTATTATAAATCAATCGAAGAAGTTATTTGCAAAAAAACATTAAACCCGGATTATGTATTAGAACTTCGTTGTGAAGGTTGAAAATGCAAAAATAGAAGGACTTGGTGAGATGAATCATAGCACCGCTATGGTGCTTCGAAACAAGTAAGTGAACCAACTTATATTGAAGCAATTTCAATATGTAATAGATTTTCTAATTCATATTTCGGGTTAAAAGCCAACAAAAGAAGGGAGAACTTTTATCAACATGTATAGTCGACAGATGCAGAGCGCTTTGTAAAAAAAGATGAGATAGCAATGCAACTGTTCTTTCAGTAAGTTGTCTGATAAAGAAAAACATAATTATGATTTCAAAAATAAAATCAGGATTGATTTTAATTTCAATTTTCATGGCTTATTGTGCACATGGACAAGAACAAAAGTTCTCAAAAAACTCGTTAAAATATGGTGTCGGGATTGGCGCCTCTGATAATGATAGAACAACCGGATTGGGCAGTTTGCTTTCTGTTGGATACCAACACGATTTATGGAAAGACAGACTGCGGTTAAACCCCAATCTGACAGTCGGATATTTTAATGCAAAATCTGTTATGGACGTTCGTGACCAGTGGTTTAATTCCATTAACCTGGAAACTGTCATCTATTTTGATTTGGTGCGGTTAAAAGCCTTTTCGTTGACAATTGGTGGAGGTGGTGTAATAAATAACACAAAAGGGTTATTAGGGTCAGGAGGATTTCCCCCTTCTGATAATAAATCGGAATATTTTAGTGATTGGCATTATGGTGGGTTTCTTGGTGGGGGATTGAGAATTAACCCGGAGAACAGTCGAATTGCTATTGAGATGATGCCTTTAAACTTCCATGTAGGATCAGATTATTTTGCGGAAGCCTTTGCAAGGATTGGCATAGAGGTTAAACTTAAATAGAAATACTTGCTGTATTTGAGAATTGCTCAAACCACGTGCAAAAGGTTTTGAAGATGTTGGTATCTTCGTTTCTATTTTCAAATAGCTGTAACATTCAGATAATTATGTATGAATATTATCGGGCTTCTTTAACCAAGAACCAATTATTTAAAGTACAGTCAGAAATTGAACCAGACATTCTTTAGCCAGTTTATAGATGCTTATTTAAAAAGAGATTGAATAACCTTTCTCTGCTTCGAATCCTTTTTTAAAAGATTGATATTTCGGTGATTTTATTATTTTTGCGGCTGTATAAAATTTAATCAGCGTTGAAAATTTATTCAAAATTATCGAAGCTTTCAGGTGGTATAGAAATACCTGGTTCAAAATCACATACGATACGTGCTGTTGCGATTGCCACAATGGCAGAGGGCAAATCAATCCTTCATGGAGCACTTGATTCTGCTGATACCCGTTCGTCTATAGAAGCAGCAAAGTGTTTTGGTGCAGAGGTGGAAGAAAATGGTAATGATATTACCATTTTGGGCATAGGCAACCAGCCAATTCCTGGGGGAATCACTATTGACGTAGGAAATTCAGGCACAACATTACGAATATTCACGGCTCTTGCAGCACTTTATAATGTCCCTGTAAATTTCGACGGGGACAACTCGATAAGGTCACGTCCAATGACCCCGCTTTTTTCAGCGCTACGAAATCTGGGAGCCAAAATAGAAGCCAATGACGATAAATGCCCATTTACAATTACAGGACCTCTAAAAGGCGGTAAAACTACTGTTAATGGTATTAGCTCACAGTTTGTTACAGCCCTGCTTTTTGCAGCCGCAAGGTCAGAAGCTGATACTGAAATAATTGTTGAAAACCTCCATGAGCGCTCTTATGTAGAAATCACCCTGGATTGGCTCAACAAGCAAAATATAGCTTTTGAGAACAAAGGATTGGAATGGTTCAAGGTGAAAGGAAAGCAATCCTATACAAGCTTTGACGGACGGATAGCTGCAGATTTTTCTTCAGCAACTTTTGCTTTATGTGCTGCTGCCATTACCCAATCAGAGATTAAAATTAAAGGACTTGATTTCTCCGATCATCAAGGCGATAAAGCCGTGTTTGAATACTTAAGTAAAATGGGAATGGACATTAACTACCACGATGAGGGAGTTGTGGTAAAAGGGGGCAAATTGAGAGGCATTGATATTGATATGAACGATACACCCGATGCATTACCAGCCATTGCTGTTATGGCTTGCTATGCCGAGGGCACTACGCGTTTGTTAAATGTTGCACAGGCACGTTTAAAAGAATGTGACCGTATAAAGGCAGTAGCGACAGAACTCACTAAAATGGGAGCAAAGGTTCAGGAGTTACCTGATGGATTAATTATCGAACAGTCGGAATTGAAGGGCACAGAATTACATGGCTACGACGATCACAGAATGGTAATGGCATTGGCCATAGCAGCTCTTGGAGCCGAATGGGAAACTGTAATTGACACAGCAGAATCTATAAAAATCACATATCCAACCTTTGTTAATGATATGGTTGCATTGGGAGCAAATATGCGATTAACAAATTAATTAATTAACCTAAAAATTTCTAGAGATGCTAGGATGTACATACGGACAACTGTTTAAGACCACTGTTGCAGGTGGATCATACCAAGAAGGACTTTCTGTTAATATTCAGGGAGTGCCAACTGGTTACCATTTTACCGAAGAAGAAATTTATATAGAAAATATGCTTCGCAAGCCTGGTCAAGGCGAACTTACTTCTCCTCGTCGCGAAGCCGATGTGCCAATTATTTTTAGCGGTGTCAATGCTGCTGATACAATGCCCGGGTTTAAGAACAAGGGCTACACAAATGGTACACCATTGGTTATCCTTATCCCAAATGTCGACAGGCATTTCGAACACATCGAACAGTATCAGTTGACAAACAGGACCCCACGTCCTGGACATGCATCATATGCTTCATACCAAAAATATGGTTCATGGGATGATTCAATTGGCGCTGGTTTCTTTAGCGGAAGATATACTTCTTCGATAGTTGCTGCAGGTACAATTGCCAAGAAGATATTGAAAGACCATGGCATCGAGGTGGTTTCTTATGTTAAAGAGGCTGCAGGCATTAAAATGGGCGATATGCCAATTGATGTTATAAAACAAAAAGCTGCAGCTTATCGCGAAGTGCGTAAGCAATATGACCCGATTTACCTGGAACTTTTTGCCACGGGAAAAATGAATTCAGATATGCGGTTTTTTGAAAAAGCAGCTATGCTTGCTGATCTTGAAAAACGTATCCCATCAATTAAAAAACCTGTTTATAATGAGGCAGAAATCAAAGAGAAGTATGGGATCAATCCTAAAATATTCTGTCCAGATGCTGATGTTGCCGATGCAATGCATGACGAAATTGTACGCATTATGAAAGAAGGTGATTCATCAGGTGGGTTTGTTGAGGTTGTGGTTACAGGTGTTCCTGCTGGTATGGGTGAACCTGTTTTCAATAAACTTGATGGAGAACTTGGACGCCTGATGGCTATTGGAACAGTAAAATCCGTTGAAGTTGGTTGTGGAGTTCAGGCTGCTCACATGAAAGGATCTGAATGTAACGATGCAATGAGAATTAAAGACGGTAAAGTTATATTTGATTCAAACAATGCTGGTGGTATTACAGGAGGGCTGACCACCGGACAGGATATCATTGCCCGTGTTTCAGTTAAACCAACACCAACTATTGCTAAGCCCCAGCATACTGTTGATAAGGTTAGTCTTGAAGATAAAGACCTTGCAGCGGTAACAAGGAGAGACCCCACAATTGTAGCAAGAATGTGGCCTGTCGTTGAAGCCAACACAGCCCTTATTATTCTTGATGCTTATATGCAACATGTTGCCTATCAATCGATGAATATTAAGAAGTAACAAGATTTCTCTTATCCATAAAAAAATCCCTGTCAAAATTTATTTTGTACGGGGATTTTTCTTTGAACAAATCTTAATTTAACGGTGTTTTTAGTATAGATTTTTTAGTTGACAAATAGAAAAAATGATTAATACAGTGAGGTTGTTTATAATTGGATATAAGAGTAGCGGAAAAACAACAATGGGCAAGAAGTTGGCCAACAGGTTAAACATGGAATTTGTTGATTTGGATGAGGTAATTGAAGAAAGAGAGAATAAAACAATACCTGAATTATACAAAGAAGTGGGTGATGAGGAGTTTAGAACCTTGGAGTGGAAAGCGCTTAAACAGGTAGTGGAAAAAGATAATATTATTGTGTCAACAGGAGGTGGGGCACCTTGTCATTGTGACAATATGAACCTGATGGAAAAATTTGGCGAGGTGTTGTATATTCACCTTGACAATGACACCTTGGTAAACAGGCTAAAAGCTGCCACAAAAGACAGACCAATTGTATATAACAAATCAGAAGAAGAACTCAAGAACTATGTAAAAGATCAGCGCTATCGTTGCGAGCATCACTATACTAGAGCAAAATATACTGTTGAAGGCAAGGATCTAACTGTAGAAAAAATGCTTGAAGTGCTTAATATTAAGAATTAAGGTCTTTATATTCTTTTATACTATCAATATTTAAATAGCGCGTAAAGAATTTAACGCTAATATAAAAAGGTATTGTATCAATCAGGGCAGCTACCATTTTAAACACATAATTTGATAAAATCAGAATCGTAATGTATTTAGAAGCTGTATATCCATCCGGAACTTGAATAGCATTTGTAAAAG
The DNA here is from genome assembly GCA_050295515.1 of Bacteroidales bacterium. Lineage (GTDB taxonomy): Bacteria > Bacteroidota > Bacteroidia > Bacteroidales > UBA10428 > UBA10428. Next base: position 4,769 of record JBNKPU010000161.1, read on the forward strand.
AAAATGTGATAAGAACAACAGATAGGGAATCGACAAGTTGACTGGTTAATGTTGAACCATTGTTCCTGAGCCACAACAATTTTCCTTTAGACACCCTTTTCAGATAATGGAAAACATGTACATCAACAAATTGGGCAGTTAAGTATGCTATCATTGAGGCTGTTGTGGCACTAAAAGCATATCTCCTCAATTGATAAAAAACATATTCTGCATTTCCAGGTTCCGGCAATCCGGTTGCTGTTGAGATGTGCGGTACGGGAGGCAAAATACCTCCAATCCAAAGAATAAATATCACCCAGATATTTAAGACAAAACCAGTCCAGACAACATAGGTAGCTCTTTTTTTTCCATAAAACTCACTTATAATATCGGTACATAAAAAAGTAATAGGGTAGGGTAGCACGCCTACAAAAACAGTAAAAGGTACATGCACATTAAAAACAGTAAACGACAGGTCTATTAGCCTCGTGATACCAAGAATATTCAACATGGCAAGAGTCCCTATGAACAATCCCGCCAATAGAATGAAAACAATTTCACGTCTTTGAGTATATTTTTCTGAATATTGGGTTGAGGAAAAAATCATTTGGAAAATTTATTTTAAGAACAACTTAGTTTGTGAATAGTTTATTTAATATGCAGGAAAGTGGAAACACCTATAAGTTAAATATAATTAAATAATAAAATTGTCTATGATTTCCCCCTCCTTAATTCTTGCTATGCTGTTATTATTTAATACTTTTATGATTCAAAAATAAGTAAGGAATTGGCTATGGGGCTGTTTTTCGATAAGAAAATAGGAAAGAAGGAACTTTTATTTTTTCTCAATTATGGGCTTGTAGTTTTATTGTGTGGAATATTTCTCAGTACTTTTGATATAATAGTACACATTAACTTTTTTAACTATTTCGGATATAAATATTTGGCTTCGGCATACATTCTTTCAGGTTTGTTCGGAATGTTATTGACCTTTTTATATGCCGAATTATATAAGCGAATAAGCATAAAATTATTTTTCTTTTTAGTAATTACTTTTCTGGTTTTACTATCATCGATTTTTTATATATGGCATTTTGTTGGAAAGTATGGATTCGCCTACTATTTCGGCATGGTACTTCTGTTTCCTTTGAATACCTTAATGCTTTTGATTTTATGGAGGTTTGGAAGAAAAATATTTCATCCATCCAAAACCCGTAGTTTATTTCCTATTATTAAATATTCTCTTTTGTCAGGTCTTGCTATTGGAGCGGCCACATTTGCAATTGGTCTGTTTTATGCTCGTTTAAATATTCTTGAAACACTATCTTTTATAATCTTATTGCTGCTTTGGCCTGCTCATTTGGTTTTGCTCTTTTCACTAAATAGAACTGGGATTGGACAAAAAGACACTGAAAAGTATATTCCAGGAAAAAGAAATTATTTTTTGATGTTAAATTCAAAATTTACTTCCTACTTGTTGTTTTTTGTACTTCTCTCTGCCATTGCGAGTTATACTATAAATTTTGCATTTGTTAATATTGCCTGGGTTGCGTTTAAGACAGACATTGGCATGGCCAAGTTTTATGGCCTTTTTATAGCAGTGATGTCAGTTTTCATCTTAAGTATGGATAGATTTTTAATCAAGCGGATTTTATATTCCTATGATTCACCTTATAGCATATTCTTAATACCTATATTGCTGTTTTTGGCTGTAGTTGGAATTCTTGGCGTGAATTTCTTTGTGGTCTCTGCACAAACAATAGTAGATAACTTCTCAGTGTTTTTTCTATTTCTGGCAATCTTAAAAGTTGCCTATTCTTCAATGAGTTTTACAATACAATCGCCAGGACTCAGAACTTTGTATCAAATACTTGACATTAGGTATAGGCAAGTTGTCTATCCAAGGATCGAAGGGACATTGTTAATGGCGGGATTGTCAGTAGCAGGTATAATTATATTAGCATTGACATATTTAAAGTTTTATAGCCTTACCATTATATTGTTATTCGTAGTAGTCGTATCTATTTGCTGGGTGTTCGTAGCAGTTAAACTTATGCGTTTATATAGCAATGCTTTACGAATGCTTTTGTCACAAATGAGGTTAAAAAAGTCTGCAATTCAAGAAAATAAAAGGTTTGATGAACTTCTTGGCAATTTCTTTTCAAATCAAGATTCTGATAAGATAATTACGGCGATGAATATCTCAAGGATCTTTCAACCTATGGTTTTTGAGCATGATCTGATAAGACTTTTGGCCCACCCATCAAGTGATGTTCATTCATATGTGTTAGATAACTTGATAAGCGAATCTGTTTCAGAGGCTTTGCCCATATTGAAAGAAAGGTACAAGCAATCACAGGGTGTTCTTGAGCAACAATACAAACATATCATTGATATTTTTGAAGAACGAAAGAAAGTTAGAATAACTGAATCAGACATCGACACTAAGCTGTATGATTCAGATGACAAAGTTAGAGAGAATCTGGTTACGGGGATTGAGAATACAGACAAATTGGAAATATCCAATGCGCTGATATCCTTATTAAAAGACACAAGTATCCAAATTCGCAACAGGGCTATAAAATCTATGGCAAAAGCAAAGCAAAGTAATTTCAATTACTCCCTTATTGAGTTTTTGTACCCCAACAATTATAGTCCTTATGCTTTTGAAGCGATTGCAGTTTCCCAGGATTCCGCTTTAGAGTATCTAGAACGAGAGGCCTTATTGCCCGCCACCGATAATCTTGTCCTTTCCAGAATATTAAGACTGTATGGGAAAATTGGCACCGAAAAGGCAATTAATAACCTGATATCGAATCTTGATAACAATGATTCTTTTATCATGAACCAAAGCATTGAAATTCTCTATGACATTCGGTTTCATGCAACTAATGAAGAGAAGTTAAAGATTCAGGGCTATTTTGTAAAACGCATAAGTATTTTGGCATTTACTCTCAAGATTTATCAGAGCTTACTTAAAAGGAAAAATTGTCATATGCTTGCCCAGGCATATCTTTACGAATCTGAAAGGAATATTGAGCTTCTGTTTAAACTATTGTCGCTCATTTATAATCCAAACATAATTTTTTCGCTCAGGAAGTTGTTTAATGAAGGTAGCAGAGCTGAAATAAGCCATGCAGTCGAGTTGATGGACGAACATATTAAGAGTGACATCAAACCATTATTCCAGATTCTTATTGAGGATATTTCTTTGGACGAGAAGGTAAAAAGACTGGATTATTATTTTCCGCAGCATAAATATAGTTTTAGGGAAATTATTTCATTGTCACTCACTTACGATTTTAACACTCTGTCGATATATACCCGCTCCTGTGCATTGGTCCTTATTGACTTTTTCAAGTTGGAAGGTTTTGAAGATGAAATCAAGTTTTGTTCAGAACATCCAAATAAACTTTTAAGTGAAATCGCCCATTTCATAATGAATAGATCAAATGGAAAAACTAATTCAAAAAATAAAAACCATAGGTTAGAGCAATTTATTGAATCAGAAGAATATAAATTCCTATTATTTTATAAGTTCTATAAAATAAAAATGTTTAATATAATGAATCAGCTCAATGAAGATATACTAATAAAACTCGTTGAGTCTGCAAAAATTTATTTAGTGAACAATACAGAGAAGTTATTCATAAAAGATCTTGATGATGTAAGCCTGCTGATCACTGACCAATTAGTAGTCAACGATGAAACCCAAATAACTATGGAATTTGGCAGCGGTTTCATTAGTTTAGAGCTTCTCAAGCGAAAAAAAATTGATTATTTGATGCTTAAAGAATCTGGAATTATTTGGGGATTTGATAAAAGCACTGTAGAAAACCTGATGATGGATAATATCGAATTTGCTAATACCTTACTTGTATCATTAGAGAATTTTAAACTAGTTGAAAATGGAAAGCAAGACAGTTAATTTAAAAATCTTCTTTCCTGAAGAAGATGCAGGTTCTCAATCGATTATTGACCTTATTACGAATATAAAGTTTTCAGTAGGCAAGGTTCTGGGGAAAAAATATCCATGTAATATTTCTTCATTGTTTTTTGCTGATGACAATACTGAAAGTATTTCAGAGGATGACTATTACTTAATAATACTAGGAGGCGAATCAAACAATAGTGAAAAATTCCAAAAACAGTTATCAATTTTATGTTCAAAAATAATTAAGGGGGACGGCATTAAAGAATCTCCCAAATTATTTAAGCTATTGCTCGAACCAAACAAGAAAGCAGAGCAACCTGAATGTTTAAAACCCTATCTGGGCTATGAGTTTTTTGAGGTTAGTATTCGAGGTAAATCAACCAAGCCAATTGATATCAGTAGCCGTGATTTTGTTTTGTGGACAAAAATATTGGATATAGCCTATGACTTTAAACAAAAGATAGAGTTTGATTACGGTGAAAAAAAAGAATCTAAGTTTGTCTACATAGCTGGAAATGGTGATCTATCAAGCACATACTACTCTAATATTAAGAGGGAACTCCAATATTATGGTTATAGGATTTTACCAATAATGGAACTCCCTGAAGATTATGAAGAGAGGAGCTTTCAGGTTAAAGAATATATGGAAGCTAGCCAATTTGTAATACAAGTAATTGGGCAGAAGTATGGTTCAATAATCCAAGGAGAGAAAACATCTATTAATGAAAGCGAAAGCAATTTAATTCAAGAGTACCTAGAACAAAACAATTCAATGGTTAGATTGATCTGGCATCCCATTGGACTAAAAATCACTGACCCAAAACAAAGTTTGTTTCTTAATCGCTTAATGAAGTCTGGAGTTGGGACGAACAGTTTGTTTTTTAATGTTACCCTTCAAGAATTAATTGATGCTATTGAAAGGTTTATTTATTCGCCTTCGGACGATGCTGTTGCGTTTGCAAGTAATGAAAAGAAAACCTATTTAATGGCGCAGGATGATCAAATAAAACAGGAACTTGAAGGAAAAATTAATGAGCTAAACTGCACACTTGTTACCGAGGAGGATAACAAGGATACTACTCATGCTTACTTGACCCATTTGGAAAATATTAAGACTTGTGACAATATTGTAATACATTATACGCATCAGAATTGGTTGTACAGTAGATTAGGAGATATAATTAAAGCTAAGGGAATGGGGAGGTCAGAACCTTGGAATTCATTGCTTGTTTTTGGCAAGGAGCATTTTCCCTTGGAGCAATATACTATTTGGCTTCCCTATCTTAAACTGTTTGATGATGGTAATTTGGAAGATTTTGAAAAACAAATGAAAGCATTACTTTAGATAAGAATATGGAGAATAATTCTCAACTAATATTAAACAATCCATTTCCGGGATTACGTCCTTTTGGTCTAAGTGAGAGTCATTTGTACTTTGGTAGAGAAGGGCAAAGCGAAGTTATTATAAAGTTTTTGTCTCAATATAAATTCGCATCGATTACCGGATCATCAGGAAGTGGAAAATCTTCATTGGTTTACTGTGGTGTTATTCCTTTGCTTTATGGGGGGTTGATCAAAGAAGCTGGTTATAGGTGGAAAGTTTTATCAACAAGACCTGGAAACACCCCGGTTTGGAACCTTGCAAAGAGCATAGCCAAACTCGAGAAAACAGATTTCACAAGTAACGATGACCAAGATCTGATCAACTATTATTATTCCGTTTTAAGACGTCACTCTCTTGGTTTAAAGGATGCCATAGACCAGCTTAATCTGGAAGAAAATGAGAATTTACTTTTGGTATTTGACCAATTTGAGGAACTGTTCAGGTTCAAAGAAAGCAGGAACATGCTCAAATACCACAATGATGAACCAGAAGCCCTAATAAAGTTAATTGTTGAAGCCACCAGGCAATCATCAATACCGATCTATGTTATTATTACAATGAGGTCTGATTTCATTGGAGAGTTATCAGATTTTCAGGAGTTGACGGAAATTTTCAACAACAGCAATTATTTGGTGCCACAAATGGAGCGCACCGATTTTGAAAAAGTTATTACAGCTCCACTTCGGGTAGCTAATGTCAAAATCGAGAACCAACTGGTCCAGAATATACTTAACAGTCTGGAAAACAATCATGACCAATTGCCTGTATTGCAGCATGCCATGATGAGGACTTGGGAATTTTGGAGACGCCACAATTCATTCGATTCGCCCATTAGCATGAGAGACTATATGTCCGCAGGAAAGGTCGAGAATGCTCTTTCGTTACATGCAAATGAAGCCTTTAATGAACTAAATGATAAGCAAAAGGAATTATGTAGGATAATTTTTAAGGCTCTAACAGAAAAGGGAAAAGAGGGGAAAGGAATAAGAAGACCTGCGACTATCAAAGAAATTTCCGAACTGTCGCAATCTCAACAAAGTGAAGTAATAGAGGTAATTGAGGCTTTTAGGAAACCTAGTAGATCCTTTGTGACTCCAGGACAGGATGTTGTACTTAATGAGGATACTACTATTGACATTTCGCATGAAAGTCTAATGCGTGTTTGGGATAAATTAAAGTCATGGGTGAATGAAGAATCTGCATCTGCTGAGATGTATCTTCGATTAATCGGTTTGGCAGAAATGTACCAAATGGGCAAAACAGGACTGCTTAAGCCTCCTGACCTGCATTTGGCCAGTAATTGGAAAAAAACCCAAAAACCCAACAGGGCTTGGGCAAGTAGATATCACCCTGCCATTGAAAAAGCAATGGTATATCTTAATACCAGTGAGCAGAAGCATTTGTTTGATGAGGAATCTAAAATCAGGGCCCAAAGAAAAACGCTTTACAGAACGAGAAAGTTTGCGATAGTTGCTGCCTTGTTTGCTATTGCCTTTTTTGTACTCATGTTTTTTGCCTATGATCAAAGCCAAAAAGCCATAAAGCAAAAAGAATTAACGGAGCAATATGCAAAAATTCTTGAAGGACAGAAGGATACGGCAGTTCAGATGACACAGCTTAAAGAATATCAGCGGCTGTTGGCCCTACGAGAGAGAGATTCACTCGAAAGGAGCAACGAACTTAAATTAATTAAGGTTGAAGAACAAACAGAGCAGGCTTTTCAAATTGCCGAGGACGCTGCTAAAAGCAAAGAGGAGATTGAACAAATGGCCTTACAAATCGAGCAGGCGAAACGGGAGGCAGAAGCGAAGGCCAAGTTGGCAGAACAAGGACTTTCTGAGGTCGAAGTGGAGAAAATGTTTGAGCGCAAGAAGAGGATGCAGGCACTATCCCAAAACATTGCCCTTAAAGCAACACAGATCAATGATCCTCAATTGTCCGCTTTGCTTGCTTACCATGCTTATATACTGAATCAAGAGAACGGTGGTCAGATAAACCACCCAGAAATTTTTCGAGGATTACTCAACAGTCTACAGAAAAACAAAGGTAAAGAAACCATGCACCTAGATGGACATACATCTGGAGTTACTTCAATTATTTTTGATCCTGCAAGGAATGTTTTATACAGTTCAGATTTAGGTGGAAAAGTATTAAAATGGTCTTTCAGAAGGGAAAATCCTACTCCTTCAACCTTTTTGTCTGACGAAGATGCAAATACCAGTATAGCTTTAACTGTAGATGGGAGATGGATAGCTGTTGCTTCTGAAAGAAGGACCATTCAGCTTCTTAATTCCTCACAGAGCAATAATCAACAGGCTAGGGTATTTGACGCCCATGTAGGTGAAGTGAAAAGCGTGCTTTTCGTGCCTGGACGCAACGCGATGGTTTCATTGGGTTCTGACGATAAAATAAAATATTGGGATTTACTGATCAATGAGGGAAAACTACTTTTTGAGGATGCAAAAAGCATTAATTGTATTGCCATTTCCCCATCGGGTAGGTATATCGTGTGTGCGACCAATAGTGGTGCGGTGTATTCATATGATATTAGGAGGGAGAAAGAAGATATCTTGTATAGGTACAATGCTCCTGTAATGGCAATTACATTCGATTATGAAAGCGAAAAAGTTGCTATCGGCGATCGGAATGGAAAAGTATTGATTATTGGGACAAATGGAAAACTTCTTAAAGAATTCAGTGCACATTCTTCAAGGGTTCTGGCACTAGTGTTTAGTCCGGATAATAGGATGTTGGCAACTTCAGGTATGGATGGAATTATTAGAGTATGGAACTCAACCGACTGGAACGACCTACCAGTAGAGATCAGGGATCAAGAATTCTGGGCACAATCCTTGGCATTTACTCCTGATAGTCGTCAACTTTTATCAGCAAGTACGAACAGCAATACTATATACCGTTGGCCATTGAAGACCCAAAACCTTGCAGATGAGATTTGCAGCTTTATAAACAGGCAGCTTACTGATCAGGAATGGAGAATCTATATTGGCGATGACGTGGAATATAAAGAGGTTTGTAAGTAAAGTCAAAATCTAATCCAACTTAATGTTATGGCACCTAAAGGGATATATGACAACCTTTATGAAGGTTTGAACTATGAGGATAATCCTTTAGAGAAGACAGAATACGATAGTTGTAAATTTGTGAATTGTTTTTTTTACGAAGCGGATTTATCTGATATAGTATTTGTGGATTGTGTTTTCGAAAATTGTGATTTAAGCCTGGCTAATTTCAAAAACTCTTCATTTAGCGATGTGGAGTTTAAAGGCTGTAAAATGATTGGCATTCGGTTAGATACCTGTAACCGGTTTGGGCTTTCGTTTAGTTTTAGTAGGTGTATCCTATACAATTCTGTATTTTATGGAACCCTGATTGACACTACTGTTTTCTATGAATGCAAGCTGGTAGAAGTTGATTTTACCGAATGTAGTTTATCAAAAGCTGTTTTTGATAATTGTGACCTTTCAGGGGCGAAATTTGAAAACACTAATCTTGAAAAAGCTGATTTATGCACTGCTTTTAACTATTCTATCAATCCCAATTTGAACAAGATCAAAAAAGCAAAGTTTGCATGGCCCGCTGTTGCTGGGTTATTGGATAGATATGATATTGAGATAACCACAATATAGCAAACCGATAACTATTGAAAGGAAAACTGCACTTTGCGATTTAGCTTTGCTAAGGTCGTCCAATGTTACTCATTTCCATAATGAGATACTTGTACATAGCCTCCTTAGGGATGAGCTTCCTTCGGGTAACTGTAACCAGGACTTTTTTCTAATAAGGATTAAACCCGGAATATGCATTAGAAAATCTATTACATATTGAAATTGCTTCAATATAAGTCGTTTCACTTACTTGTTTCGAAGCACCATAGCGGTGCT
>JBNKPU010000162.1:0-3185 GCA_050295515.1 Bacteroidales bacterium
CATAGGACACTTTTGCACCATATTTATTTTTGAAATCTTCACTCTTTGTTTTATCCCGTGACGCTACAGCATAGAATTCTGCATCTGGCACCAATTTTAAATCTGAAGCAAATTTATGCGCTATTTTTCCTGTAGCCAATATGCCCCACTTAAATATTTTTTCCATACTAAAACCATTTATGACAAAATTCGCTCTATATTATTTAATTCAAATTTTGTGAAGTCTAGTCGGACTAATGCCCCAAGATTGCTTTTAAGCTGTTCTACACTGCTGGCACCTATTAGCACAGAACTTATCCGATCATCTTTTAAAAGCCAGGCAATAGCCATTTGTGATAAAGTTTGTTGCCGTTCCTCTGCAATAGCATTTAGTTTCCTGATTTTATCCATAACCTCATCAGTCAACTGTTCTTTGTTCAAGAATTTAGACTTGGCCATTCGAGAATCTTTAGGAATTCCTTTGAGGTAACGGTCTGTTAGAAAACCCTGTGCCAAGGGTGAGAAAACTATTGCCCCTAACCCTTTCTCAGCAACAACATCCAGAAGCCCCTGCTCAGGAGTTCTTTCAAACATCGAATACTTCATCTGATGAATCAAACAAGGTGTTCCTAAGGACTCCAACATTTCAGCCGCTATTTTTGTCTGCTCCGGATCATAATTTGAGATCCCTGCATATAAAGCCTTGCCTGACCTGACTAAATGGTCCAAAGCAATCATTGTTTCGTCCAGGGGAGTATTTGGATCAAAACGATGAGAATAAAATACATCAACATACTCTAACCCCATCCTTTTAAGACTTTGCTCACAACTTGCTACTAAGTATTTTCTACTGCCTCCTATTCCATAAGGTCCAGGCCACATATCATAGCCAGCTTTGCTACTAATAAACAGCTCATCCCGATAGGACATCAAATCTTGTTTCAGTATTCTTCCAAAGTTTTCTTCAGCAGATCCATATGGTGGTCCATAATTGTTGGCCAGATCGAAATGGTTTATGCCCGCATCAAAGGCATATCTGATAATATCACGGCTAACAGAAAAATTATCATAGTGGCCAAAGTTATGCCACAAACCTAAGGATATTGCAGGCAGGTAAATGCCACTAAGTCCGCTTTTATGGTAGATCATTTTATCATACCTTTCAGGACTTGGCACATGGCGAGTTAGTTCCATAAATATAGATTAGAATAAAGCATGTCCGGTAAAGTTAATAGGTAAATTGTATTATGCTTTGGAATCAATAATCAATTTTAGCAAATCTTTAACATCTTCAATTTTATAGGGTTTTTCCATAACTTGGTCACAGCCCGAAATTTTTGCCTTTTTATGATCTTCGGGATCTTTTGAAGCTGTTTGTGCCACTATTTTCACCTCTTTATCAAAATCCCGGATTGACTTGGTTGTTTCATAACCATTAATATCCGGCAAGTGAAGGTCCATAAGGATTAAATCATATTTTGTCGACCGACTTAATTCAATTGCAGATTGCCCGTTCTTTACCCTATCATGATTGCAACCTATAATCCTGAGTATCTGCTTCAAGTATATATAATTCATGTCATCATCTTCAACGACAAGTATTTTTAAATCTTTGTAGTCTGACATTTTAAGTGATTCTTGGCATTCAAAGTAAAACTAAAATAGTTCAACTTTCAATATAAAAACGATATATTTATAAACAGAAATAAACCGCTTAACAATGATTGATCAAATCAAAGAAGTTTTTACAAAGGGATATTGGAACCTTAAAAATGCAACCTTATCGCCAAGAAAAAGGTTTTTATTTAGACAGATAGGGATATTTACTATTGCCATAAAAGGATTTACAAAGGACCGGGTTCAGGTGCGTGCTTCCGCCTTGACCTATTACACACTACTATCAATAGTCCCCATTGTTGCCATGGCATTTGGAATAGCAACAGCATTTGATTTTAAGGAAAACCTCAATGAATATATTAACAAGACATTTGAAAGTCAGCAAAAAGTTGCAGACTATATTCTTGTTTTTGCTAATAAATACTTAGAAAACATCAGTGGAGGAATTATTGCTGGTATTGGTGTTTTGGTTTTATTATGGACTATTGTTCGTCTATTAAGTAACATCGAACTTTCATTCAACGACATATGGCAAATCAAAAAATCCAGAGTCATGTCTCGAAAAATGAGTGACTATATTTCACTTGTGGTTATTGCTCCAATTCTTATGGCAACATCCTTCAGTGTAACTGCTTTTGTTGGCAACAAGCTAAAGGATAATCTTGCATTTTTAGGACCGGTCCCAGGATTGATCACGGCTCTAATACCACTTATAATGGTGTGGTTGGTTTTCACACTACTTTATATCATAATGCCAAACACGAAAGTAAACTTCAATTCCGCATTTGCAGGAGGTTTAGTTGCTGGAACCATTTTTCAATTATTTCAATTTTTGTACTTAAAACTACAGGGTAGTTTATTTCACTACGGTGATGTCTATGGTAGTTTTGCCGCATTACCATTATTTTTAATTTGGATGCAATTAAGTTGGCTTATTGTATTATTTGGTGCAGAAGTGGCCTTTGCCAATCAGAATGTTGAACACTACGAATCTGAAACCGAATCCTTCAGAATCAGTCATCACATGAAACGTATTGTCTCCCTTACAATTACCAAACTTATATCAGAAAATTTCAGGGATGGAGTGCCCCCTATGACTTCAGAAGAAATTGCACATAAAGTAGACCTATCGGTTAGGTTGGTACGCGATATTATTTATGAGTTATTGGAAGTTGGTATTGTTTCAGAAACCGTGACCCAAAATGTAAAAGAAAATGCCTATCAACCTGCTATGGACATCAATAAACTTTCTATTGGCTTTGTGCTTGACTTACTTGATAAAAGGGGCAACGACAATATAGGAACCGATAATTTCACTAACCTGGAAAAAATGGCTGTCTTAGTGGATGGTTTTGGCAAGGAGATAGAGAAATCTCCGAACAATAAGCTATTGTTGGAGATTTAATATGTACCTGGAAACCACTTTGCTCAAAAACAGGCCTTCAGTTTATAAAAATTCATTTTTATTGAATTTTTACGCAAAAAAAAACTTTGAGATTTGTCGGATTAAAAAAATATCAATAATATTGCAGTCGAATTTAAAACGATGAAGAACTGGAACACACATATGCATCATCATCTAGCTGGAT
>JBNKPU010000163.1:0-27047 GCA_050295515.1 Bacteroidales bacterium
GCCTACCCAGAAGTTTCCTCTGCTGTCCTCTATAATATCAGTTACATAATTATGGCTTATTGAATTATTATCTGTTGGATCATGTGTGTATGAGTAAAATTTACCGGTTTTTCTGTCAAACTTTGCCAAACCTCCCAGATAGGTGCCAATCCATAATTCTCCCTGATAGTCTTTGTATATTTTGGATACTACTTTATCAGGTATTGTATTCTTGGATGGTCCCGGCAAATAGGTTGTATATTCTCCTGATTTCCGGTTGATTTTCTTCAATCCCCCGCCATCTGTTCCAACCCAAATAGAGTTTTTTTCTGCATAAAAGGACAGTACAGTTGAACTTCTGTATTCAGTAGATTCATCAGGAGGGAAATAAATATGGTTAAACCTGTAAGGGCTGTTAATTTTGATGTTTATTCCTCCTTGAAAAGAGACTACCCATAAATTGCCCTGAATGTCTTGATACAGTTCCCTGATATTATCATTGATTAGGGAATACTTGTCGTAAGCTTTGTGTTTTAGTCTTTTAAATGTACCAGTAGATGTATTGTAAATATTGAGTCCGCCACCGTTTGTCGAGATCCAAATTTCGCCATTCAATGTTTCAAGGAAATCGTATGCTTCGTTACTTCCAATGCTATTTAAATCGTTTATGTTATGTGTGAAATGCTCTATAATGTCATGATCCTGGCCCAAGAGGAAAACACCTCCGCCGCGGGTTGCCATCCAGATTTCACGATTGGTCGATTCGAAAATGTTGATAACATCATTGCAGTTAAGCTTACCCTTGGAATAACTATTGAAATTGTAGTATACAGGTTGGTCTTTATTGGGTAGGTATTTAATAGCACCCTGGGTCATGGTACCAATCCAGCAGTTTTTTCCACTATCGAACAAAATAGTGTTTATGACCTTGTTTTTTAGGTATCTGTTGATCTTTTCTGCCTTTACATCATCAAATTGTCCAGTTTCCTGATTATAAATAACCACACCAATGTCCTGACAACCTATCCAAATCTTGCCATCAGGAGATTTTACAATAGCATTTACAGGAATGGTCTGTCCTGGCAGATAACGTTCTGATAAGTTCAGGTCAATAAAATGATCAGTACTCTGATTATATATCATTAATCCCCGATACGTACCAATCCAAAGATTGTTGCCCTCGTTGTGTAAGGCAAAAACAACATTGCTGTTTAAGGAGTTGGAGTCATTTGGGTTATGGCTAAAAACTTTGAAACGAAATCCATCATACCTGAACAAACCTCCCTCTGTACCAATCCAGATAAATCCTTTATCGTCCTGGCAAATGGAATGGATACTGCTATTCTTCAGCCCATATTCTTGTTGCAGATGTTTAAACCTCAGGTGCTGGGATTGCGCTGATGCAGAAATTACAAAAGCTACAAAAGCTAAACAACACAATATCCTTGTTGTTGAAAGACTGTGGGGCATAAGTTTGTACTATTGAAATATCGTGAAGCTCAAAAATAGCAATAATACGATTAAAATAGAGATATTCTGATTTGTTTCATTGATGCAGTAAGTACAAGTCTTAATGCTTAAGGTGTTATAGAGAATGCTTAGAAAAAGATTCTATGATTGGGCTCACATAGGTCTTAGAAACAGGTAAAACCAATTCGCCTTCGATATTAAGAACCAGAAAAAGGCCTTCTTTTTCCCTTTTTAAGACTTTTACTTTATTGAAATTTACCAGGTATGACCTGTGACAGCGAATAAACCCAATTTTACTAAGTTTTATTTCAAGTTGCTTTAAGGTATTTCTTATCATATATTTAGATACCTTATTGTTCATGAGGTAATACACCGAAACATAGTTGTCTGAGGCTTCAATATATAAAATATCTTCATTAATAACCGAAAGTTTAAGTTTCCCTTTTTCATCATAGAAGGGCACCATCATTTCCGGATTGTTCTTGATCGGAATTGCACCATGTTCTATTTCCTCCAGTTGCTTTGTTTTTTCCTTGTATGCAAAATATAACCAAAGCACAATATAAGGCAACAATAAAATTAAAACAGTATTCTTAAAAGTGACTTCAATAATTTCCAGAAATATTCTTGGATCGGCCAGTGCATATTTAGCAAAAAGTGAATAGACTGCTGCCATGCTAATGAGTTCAGCAAAAATCCATACAGAATATTGCAAATAAGCTATATCCCGAATTTTTGAATACTGGAACATGAGAATCCTGCTCAAAACTATAACAGCCATTCCTGCCAGGATAATAAGACTGGAATAGAAGAACAGTTCAACTTTATTTGTAGGGTGATACCATTTTTCAACTCCAAAGGGAGAATAAATATTGATGAAGGCCAAAGCAAATAGCCCTGTGAAGATGGTGGTTTTCACAATACTGTCTTTCTGGACTAGATATTCTGGTATTTTTTTCTCCCAAATAAGCATGGAAAATGATATTCGTTTATGAGGTAAACAAAATTAAGCAAATAATGAGTCCTACAACTTTTTTAGGTTAAAACTTTGTTTGAAATAAGCTCTTTGCTCTTTGCAATCTTTTAAAACAGGGGTGTTCAGGAAAAATAAATTTTACCCCATAATATAATATTTTGCCCCGGTTTAAGTAAAAACACCCCATACCAACATCTAAAAACACCAAAAAATTGACAAATATCATAAGTTGTCATTTACTTTGAAAATAAAAACGATGAAGCAAGCATCAACTTTCGGAAAAATTGTCGACAAGACATGGAAAAGTATTGAAGCAGTACTTCGCAAGCGTGGTTTTAATGCTGTAATGCTCGACAGTGAGCGTGCACTTCGTAAATTTATCGACGAAACAATACCTAAGAACTGTATCGTTGGTTTGGGCAGCTCTCTTACATCAAGTGCAAATAAGATTAAAGAGATATTACTGGAACGAGGCAACCAGATATATTATTTCTGGAATGGAACAAGTTATAACCGCAGTTTGGATACTTTTGAAGAGCATCCCCGTCCTGAATACTTCCTTACTACTGCTGATTCTATTACATCAGAGGGGAGGTTGGTCAACCATGAATTTTCAAGGCAGGCCATTCTTGAAAATGGATTTCCCAAAAACATAATCGCTTTTTCCGATACTTTGGATATAAATAAAGAGGATTTGGACCAATTGTATCATCAAGATTATGTGGTTATTGATGAAAAACCACGAACAACAGAAGTAACTGTTGCTGTTGTCCCTTTTTCAATGGCTTCTTAATTCGATTTGTCTTAACTTAAATACCCTGTAAAGTCCCTGAGAACTTGTTTTTCAGGGACTTTTTTAGTTTTTTGTTTTCAAGTCAACTTTGTTTAAAGGCAAATTATGAAATGCCAACTCAACCTAAAGTTTCAAACAGGCTACAATGAGGAGATGTTTTGATTTTTTGGACAATCTCTTTCCATTAACATTTATTAAGAAGTGTTTAACATTTGTTTCGTAATAAAATAGCGAAATTCACAGTTAGTAAAGTACTATAGTTTTTTTGTTAATGATTGGTTCCAATGTTCCGGTTTAAGCAGTTTAAAAACCTAACTGCTTTTCCGGAATGTTTTTTTTATACCCAGGTGTTGGAAATGTCATTTTTAATCTCAATTTTTGCAGTACACAGACTGAAAAACGTTATGTAAACATTCTGTAATTTTTATTCAAATCTTACTAAACCAAATTATTATGAAGTGTTTATTTACACTTATATGCTTGTTTTGCTTTTTTACTAGTACATCCTCACAAGTTCCTGATGTCTGGATCAATGAATTTCACTATGATAATAGCAGTACTGACTACCATGAAGGTGTTGAAATTGCAGGATTGGCAGGCACGAATATATCAGGCTACCTGATTTCTTTTTACAATGGCAGTGACAGTAGTGTATATAAAACATATACTATTCCGATAAGCAGCTACATTTTCAATAATGGAAGTGGGTTAGGAGCTCTATGGTTCGATATACCCAGACTGCAGAATGGACCAGATGGAATTGCCCTGTCCAGGGAGACCGGTGAACTGATCCAATTTATTAGCTACGAAGGGAGTTTTATGGCAAAAGATGGTCCTGCTATTGACTCCATTAGCGAAGATGTTTTGGTTCGGGAGGGGGCTGCCACCGACAGCAGCTTTTCTATCCAATTAACCGGTGAAGGAACCTCTTACAAAGATTTTCTCTGGCAAGCTGATTTGCCACGGACTCACGGAAAAGCTAATACAAACCAGCAATTAGGTCCAATTCCGGATACTCTTGCACCAATGTTTGCAATGGATTTTCCGGTACTGGCAACAGTAAGGTACGATCAAGCTGCTTTTGAACTCAAATTGGATGAACCTGCCTGTGTTTTTTATAAAGTGCAATTGGCATCAGCTGGTTTACCAACATTTGAGGAAATAAAACAGGCTGACAGTATCTATTGTGAAGACTCTTCACAAGTTAACTATTTATTGATAGATACCTTGCAAGACAATACTGATTATACGGTCTTTTTCCTGGCTCGAGATACAATGGCTGCTCCCAATTTTCAGGACACATTAACCACTATAAACTTTTCTACACCTCTTTTTCAGGAAATAAACATTTTTTTCCCAACTAATCCTGACACATGTTACCTGGGCGATAGCCTTGAAATAATCTGGGAGTCAATGCATGTTAATCAGGTTCAGGTTTTAGCCCAAGCCTATTTCGGATTGGAGTGGTCTATCCTTCTGGATACTCTTATTGAAGGTGCTCAAAATTCATTTCAATATTACCTTAGTCCTGACCTTGAAACTGCTTCTATTCAGATTATAGTTGTAGATTCAGATAACTTATTGATAGCTGATACCTCGGGCACAATAATGCTTGTGGATACATTAGGGGCGACTGTTACCAACATGTTTCCAGTTAATGGCAGTAAAGGGATAAAGCTTTTGGATTCTTTCAGAATTGAATTTAATGAGCCTGTTCAGTTGAATGATTCTGGAAGTATCCAACTCTGTTTTAAAGAAGACAGTTCCCTTGTTGAGGACTTTCACGCAGGCGGAAAGATTTCAATACAGGGCAATAGTCTTGTGTTTTTTCCAGATTCTATTCTTCAGGGAGGAAAAGAATATTTTATCCTTCTATCTGAGGGGGTAGTTTCTGATACAGACGGGAATGCTTTTGCCGGTATTTCTGATATTAATAGCTGGAAATTTACAACACAACAACCCGGACTTTTCTTTTCGGAATATTTGGAGGGATCAGGGTATAATAAAGCAATTGAATTGTATAATTCGACAGATTCCCTTATTGATCTATCTGAATTTGTTATTAAAAGGTCTTCCAATGGCGAAGGATGGGTGGATTCTTTAATTCTAGAGGTTGTATTGGAACCACAAACGGCTTTTGTCATTGCTCATTCAAGTGCTGACTCAGTTATTCGGGTTAGGTCCGACTTACTGAGCTCCTTTGCGAGCCATAACGGAAATGATGCTTATGGATTATTGAAAAATGGAGAATTAGAGGATATCATTGGAAATCCATTTGAAAACCCCGGCGAAGGTTGGAATGTTGCAGGAGTTGAAGCAGCTACTAAAGATTATACTCTGCTTCGTAAAAAAGAGGTGTTTGCAGGTAATTCAGATTGGCAAGTGAGTTTTGGAACCAATAGAGCAAATTCTGAATGGGAGATATTTCCCAAAGACTTCCTTACAAATTTAGGTAAACCCACCTGTAAACCAGATACTAATACTATTCCCATATCTATTTCTGTGCCAGGATATTCTATAGATTCAGCTTTGGTAATATTTCCTGAGAACGATTCAATAGTTATAACACTTATTCAATCGGCCAGGACCGATAGCCTCATACCTCAATTTGAACTACCTTCTGGAGCACGGGTATATCCTGAAAATGGGGAAGCAATTGATTTTTCTTCAGGAAGTGCCTCCTTTACCGTTACGGCAGAAGATATGCAAACCCAACAACTTTGGAATGTATTTATCCACCAGTTAGACCACCAGGTTTCCGGTCATGATATTTTAGAGGTTGGTTTTGCAGGAATGATGGGAGAGGTAGGGATTGACACTTCTGTACATATTGTTTCTTCTACAATTGCATACACTACTTCAATTTCTGACATACAATTTGACCTGCACTTATCGCCTGGTGCGGTATATACTATATTGGACAATGTAAACGACACTGTTTTTATTGAAGTAATAGCTGAAGATAGCTCTGCAGTTATTTGGAAGCTAATTCTTTATAGGGAGGAGCCTTTAAACTGTAGTATTTCTGAGATACAAAGGAATAGAGACGAAAAAGGCAATTCACTCTTAGTTGGACAATTGGTTAGGATTCATGGAACAGTTACCGGAATTGATAAATATGGTTTTTATCTCCAGGATGCAGATAGTGTTTGGTCAGGTTTATATATCTATTCCGATGGACTGGCAGAGCTTGGAGATTCCTTGTCAGTTGTTGGGGTTGTGGATGAATGGATATACAAAACAGAAATTTCTCCGGTCTATGACATAGGTATCCTGGCAACAGAAAGGGACTTGCCCAACCCCATAGTTGGAACTGTTGCAGAGTTAAAGGAGGAAGCAGCTGAAAACCTTCTTGTGACTTTAGAACATGTGCAATGCATTGTGTGGAATGAATCGATAGGTATAACGGAAGTTACTGATGGTAAGGATACAATAAGGATTATTGTTGACACACTTGTTGATCAAATCGACCTTCAGAACTATTATTCCATTACTGGTATAGCTACATCAGAGTTTGGAATGCATATCATCCTGCCGCAGAGATTCCAGGATATTATAGATCTAGGCCTGTTGCAACCTTCTTCAGATGCCGCATTAAATAGTATTTGGATAAATGGGAAAGCCCTGGAGGGATTTAATCCGGCAGTTTTAAACTACGAGGATGCCTTAGAAAATGGACTCGAAAGTTGGCCTGATATAACCTGTGAACCGAGTGATTCAAACGCAAAAGTGGAGATTATTGGATGTGCTAAACCTATTCAGGATGGGGAAACGTGTACTGTTGTTGTTAGGGTGTTGGCAGAAGATGGAAGCACGAGTTGCGAATATAGTGTTATTCTTGTTCCAGCTGTATCTGCAGTTGTAGAAGAGAAAGCCCCACTCTTGTTTTATCCAAATCCTGTAAAAGATAAACTTTTTGTTTCTCGTACTTTTATTGATCAAAGACTCTGTATTTATGATTTGGCAGGAAGGCTAATACTTTCCATAGATAATATGCAACAATCCCCAAGCTTTGTGGATGTATCAGGACTTAAGCCAGGAGTATATATTGTTCAACTACAAATGGGGGGCCAAAAGGTCTTTCATCATATTATCAAGGAGTAGAAACTAAAGCCTGGATTGAGCAATCCAGGTCTTTAATTTTTATAGTTTTATTCAATAAGATCATCATTTATTTCAAATATTCAGTTTCTACCAGAGATATGGCGTTGTAGAGATTGGCTATGCCTCCTGATACGCAAAGTTGGCTAAAGGTTGTGAATAATTTGTTGTTGCTGCCTGGTTGATAAACTTTTTCAACCTTTGGTCTATAAGCTGACCGCAAAATTATTTCTTTGATCTGTGCGGCATTTAAATAAGGATAAAAAGCTTTGAGTACAGCAGCAATACCTGAAACTATTGGTGCAGCGGAACTAGTGCCACTGCTTGTTCCATAACCATTTTTTAATGTGCAAGTTCCAATTTCAAATCCAGGAGCAAAAACATCCACACTTTTTTTACCATAATTCGAGAAAAATGCAGGTAAATGTTGGTCCTCTATAGCACGTGATGCTCCTACTGTTATCCAATTGTTGGCTTTTTCTCCGTTCTTCTTAATTCCGGTAGGATAAAAGGGTATTTCATCCATATTTATGCCGTCATTACCAGCTGCATGTATAATCAGTACTCCTACCTCCTCAGCTTCCTCAATTGCCTCCTGAACAAATTCGTAATGCATTGCATATCTTTTAGCAAAACTGCAATTGATAATACTAGCTCCATTCCTTACAGCATACCTGATAGCCAGGGCAATATCTTTGTCGCGTTCGTCACCATTGGGCACAATTCTCAATATCATGAGTTTTATCGGGGTTGCTATCCCATCTATGCCTATTTCGTTATGGGCAGCACCAACAATACTTGCAATACCGGTGCCATGATATGGTCCACATGTATTGACCTGGTTATTGCCATAAATGCTATCGTTAATATCATCAGGATTGTCACCCACAAACTTTTTTCGTCCTTTATACTTAGTGTTTAACCTGGTTAAAAGTTCAGTATTTATTTTTTCAGCTTCTGAATTGGCTCTTTCTGGAGTTAACTTGTGAAGGTAGAAATTAAGCATTTGTTCTTTTGCATCCTTAAGTTTATTGGATTGGGTATCCAGGGCCAATAAGTCTTTTAAAGTATAAGTATCGGTATTCAATTCTTTACGGATAATTTTATCTGCATGGTGGTATGACTTAATAAAGGTTTGTATTGTTTCCAGATTGTCTTTTTTTATCTGAATTTCGTTCTCAAACTCTTTCTTTATTTTAAGGTAGCTGTAATACTCTTCCTTGTCAATAACTGAATTTGAATCCTGTTTTCTGTATTTCTTTTTCAGGACAGAATATAACCTTGTAAGTCCGGTGGTTTCGTGTTTTAGGTTTTTCCCCTTCTCATTTCCCAGAAAGTTCCAACCATGCATATCATCGATATACCCATTGTGGTCATCATCCATGTTATTTCCAGGGATTTCTTTTGGATTTGTCCAAATAACTTCTTGTAAATCTTCATGTGTAATTTCAGCGCCATTGTCCAATATGGCTACAATGACCGTGTCGGGTTTTTTATCTTTCAACAACTCGTAAGCACGATTGGTGCCTACTCCAAGAATATGCTCATATTCTGGGCTAAGATGGTGCCATCCGGGGTGTTCCTGGGCATGGGAGTTTACTGCGAATGTGACAATCAGACAAGCTAAGATAAACTGGCTCATGTTAAGCATTAAAGTATCATTTGTTTCTACTTCGTTAATTGGACCCCAATATTTGCCGATAATGTATTTGAATTTACACCATATGCAAGTCCAAATCCCCTCATATACCTTAGTCCAAAATATATTTCCTTGTTTTTAAAAGCCTTTGTAGAAGCCCCCAATCCAACAAGAACACCGAAATTATTTATATTAAAAGGATTATTACGAAGAACATTATTGTAATAGGTATCTCCCGAACTGTATTTAACTTCAAGATTTCGTATGTAATCAGTTGCTATGGAATGATAAAAAAAGCCTCCAAGTTCGATATATGGGGTCATTTTCTTTTTAAAACTCACAAATCTTATACAAGCAGTATTGTTTAAGGTATGCATCTTGAGGTTAATATCACTAAGGTATTTCATATTATACGTTTTATCTGTATATGAACTTGAAAAACCAATAAGTACAGGATTATATGTCAATTCATACAAAAAGAACACCTTTTCATTGATATACTTGAAATTTAACATATAATAAAGCCCAATGGAAGGTGAGAAATTTATGTTACCTTCAATATTATCCAGGTAAGATATCAAGCTGGGTTTTTTTAAGCTTGTTATTTCTGATACATTAAAGTCAAATACTACTCCAAGCTTGTGGATGTTCTTAGGTGTATCTTTCTCATAGACAATGCATTCTTGATCAGAACATGCTTGTATATGATAGTCTTTGGCAATATTGATCAGCGATTTATGACTCAGCTTTGTTTGGTCAACCTTGTTTTGGATATCAGGCTGATCTTTAAAAACATATCTAAGGATTCCGATATATTCCTTGCTTTCTTTTTGATAAGTATCATTATTTTGTTTAATATTCGACACTTTATTTTTCAATTCGATTAAATTACCATTTCGCTCCTCAATAAAATAGTGATCTTCCATTTCATCCCTAAAATAATATATGTCAACAACACCATTGATTAAAAATTCCAGGAATAAGTCTTTTGTTTTGCCGTTGGAACTCACACTCTTGGAGACATAGTATTTTTTGTTTTCATATCTATACCCCAGAATATCTGTAGGGGTAAAAATCTGTTCTTCAGATAAACTGTCTTTTTGAAATATACATTTTTCAGAGCTGTTTTGGCTGCCCAAATATTTTATTTGTCCATAAACTGTGTCATTGTTGTTTTTAATGACATAGCCTGCTCTAAAATCGGTCTGTGCAAATATTTGTATACTTAAGATGCTTGCAAGCGCAACTAATTGGAAATATTTCATGTTTTTCAGGATATACGATTTTCAGTTAACTGTTTGTCCATATTAACTCCCAAAAATACTGTTTTCGTATTAATATTGAAGTGTTTCGGTCATAAGATAGATAGAAATAAGCAAGTTTTGCTATTCTCTGGTTGTTGAATACTACCGTTCAGGCAATAGAAAGGTTTATTTAACTTTACCCCAACACCCCGCTACAAACATTCTCTATTTGTTCGTCCACTTGTTTCTGTGTATAAGCTAATTTCTGTTTTGCCAGATTCGTGCTGTTATCTGCAATTTGTTTAAGTAGCGAAACAACTTGTGCAATGTCTTCTTCAGTATTTTCCAGACCAAGACTGACTCGGTTTATACCAGGAAGTTTAACCTTTGGGAATAAGGTCTGTATTATGCGTTGGAACTTTTCCAAACCTGGTCCAACATCCAGGATGTGTTTCACCAAAATATGGGAGCAAAGGCACCCTGTTCTGATTCCAATGCCACCATACAGAGAAAGCTGCTTTGCAATTCTTGGGGGCATCATTTTTCCCAAAGAAAATGCAGCAACTCCAAGTTTTTCCTTAAACCGCTCACTATTCTCGTCGCTAGGCCCAAATAGTTTAATGCTGGCGATCTGATTGAGCCCTACAATTAGTTTTTTAGACAGTTTGTATTCTTCCTCTTCGACAATATCCATTCCTATGCGATGCAAGAGATCAAAAGCCTTTGCCAATGCTGCAATACCGGCAACATTTTCTTCACCAAAAGACTGGATTTTTCCGAGCTCTTCCTGTTCCAGGTTCAGGGTTCCTTTTTTTGCAACCAGGGCACCAACACCAAAGGGCGCATATACTTTATGGGCAGAAAAAGCAAGCAGGTCTATCCCGTATTCCTCCATATCAATTTTACGGTGAGCAACCAACTGGGCCGCATCTACAAGCATATATGCTCCATATTTATGGGCAATTTTGCCAATTGCTTTTAAATCCGGACAAACTCCCAAAACATTCGAAGCCCCACACACTGCTACAAGCTGTATCCGTTGTATTCCGTGTTCCTGCTTTTCATTATAGGATGACAATAAGCTCTCAAGTTCCTGCAGGTCAATATATCCTTCTTTATCTATAGATAACCTTAGAACCTTACCAATGCCTTGCTTTCTCCAAGGCAGGTCATTTGATGAGTGTTCGAGCAGGGTATTGGCCACTATCGGTTCAAAATCGTTGTGGTTAAAATTGACATGTTGTGCGGCTAGGTTAATGGATTCGGTTGTATTAGAAGTAAAAATAATATCGTATTTATTTGCTGGGGCGCTTAAAAATTCACTGCAGATGTTTTTTGCTTCGTTCAATATGGTGTTTTGTGTTTCTATAGGTTGATGTAGGGTTATTTTAAACACATTCCACACAGGTTCAAATGTTGGTGTGCTGGCAGCATTGTCCAGATTAATATATGGTTTTAAACCACTGGTAGTAGGTGCTTCAATATTTCTGCCAACGAGTGTTTTACGTAGATTCTTCAAAAGCTCAAGCCCACGATGTTCAGTTAAGTTATCTTTAAAAAGTATATCCTTGGCATTTTGTTTTTGTCCACTGGATTTGGGTTCAACAGGAATAGCTTTTCGAAATAATTGCAAGGCTTTAACAAAGGCAATAATATTGATCAGGGCAGGTGTTCCAGCTTCAAAACGGTCGGGTTGTTCTGCCCAGATTACCCATTCTTTTGAGATGAGCTTGGTAGTTCCGCCACCAACCTCAGGAGGAGTGCCATTAGGAAGCGCACTCTTTTTTATGATAAGGGCAACTACTCCTAACGAAAGTCCAAGGTCTTTGCTGGAAACAGGTTTGAAGTCGCTCGAATTTAATTGTTTTGTTAGGTTGTAAGCTCGTCTGGGAGTGCAAAATAGCACAACATGTGAGTTTTGCTTCACATTGAAAAAGTTTAATACGGCTTTTCGCGATTCATCAAACAATTTGGTTGAAGCCAAACTGTTAAATCCACTTCCACGATGAACATTGGAATAAACTTCGAGAGCAGAATATATACTTTGTTCTAATTTTAGGATAGTTTCAGAATCATTTAAATGTGTTTCTGCAGTTGAAGTTTTGCTTAATTTGCTGTGAACTGTTTCTACTTCCATGGTTAAATTCTTTTGGTTTCGGATCAGGAAAAGTTTCCTTTTGGTTTCTGGAAGTAAAATTACGGATCAATTTTTAAACGGCCATTATGTTAAACTGCTACTAGCCTAGTAATTTTTGAGTTTGACCGATTTTTTTGCCGGCAGGTTGTTTCAGTGTGATAGCATTAAACCTAAAAATTAATAAGGATATATCTTCTGATATTACCGAGACATATCAAGATTTAAAAGCATTTGAAATCCAAATATCTACTGCTGATGCCAAGTGTTTGGTTACAATTGAAATATAGACTGCGCATAACAACAAAGATTTAAAAACAGGGGTAAATGCTATATTTAAGGACAATGGGTTTATTGTAGGGAATGAATATACCGGAACATCTAGTCTGATCACAAACTAAGGTTTTTAAGATTTGTTATTTCGTATTGGTAAGGTAAATATAATAGTAGTGCCTATGTTTAATTCACTCTCCGCATATATAGTACCATTGTTTTTCTGAATAAACTCTTTACATACAAGTAAACCTAAGCCTGTTCCTTCTTCGCCCCGTGTGCCTGATGTAGATTTTGATCTTTTTACTTCAAACAGGTATTTTACTGTTTCTTTTGGAATGCCCACACCACTGTCCTGAATAATCGTTTTTACATAATCTCCATCAATCTCTGTCCTAATTGTGATCGAACCATTTTCGGTAAACTTATTTGCATTGCTTATAATGTTTCGTATTACTGTTTTTATGGTTGGAGTATCTGCATAGCAGACTAAATTTTCGGGAATTTTAATTTCTACTTTATTGTTTTTTTGAGCCAAAGCATTGGATAATAAATTTATATTTTCCTGTGCGAGTGCAAAAAGAGAAATTTTCTCGATTTTAAGTTCTAAACTCCCTGATTGTGATCTGGCCCATTCTAGAAGATTTTCCAGCAAGTTATAAATCCTCTGTGACGAAGAATTAATCATTTCGCTTATAGTCTTGGCTTTATTTCTGTTAAGGCTATCCCATTTTGTATGAAGTAATTGTGAAAAACCCAATACTGATGAAAAAGGACTTTTTAGATCGTGTGCGATTATGGTAAATAATTTATCCTTTGTAGCATTTATTTTTTTAAGTTCTCTATTGGCAAGGAGCAATCTTTCGGATTGGGATTTTAACACATCCGATTGTTCTTCGATCTGTTGCTGCCGTTCTTCTAATAAGGTATTGGTTTCATTTAATTCAAAAGTTCTGTCTCTTACCAGTTTTTCCAATAATAATTTCTGCTTTTGCAATGATGAAACACGGATGAAATAGATACCTCCAATAAGTGATCCAATACAAAGGAAGAGAATTATCCTAAACCACCATGTTTTCCAAAAAGGTGGTATAACCGTAATTTTTAGTGAAGTTCCTTTTTCATTCCAAACCCCATCATTATTTGATGCTTTTACCCTGAAAATATATTCTCCGGGATTCAAATTGGTATATGTGGCTTGGGTCTTGTTTCCTTCATAATTCCATTGATGGTCGAAACCTTCCAGTATATAAGCGTATTGGTTTTGTTGGGGTTGAGCAAAGTGCAGTGCTGCAAACTCGAGGGTAATAACTTTATTTTTATAGGAGAGTCTAATCTCGGAAGTTTCGCTAATAGATTTTGATAAAATGATACTGCCATTAATTTTTTCTTCAATTTTCACTGGTTTGGTAAACAGCTTAAGATTGGTAATTGCTACATCTGGGATAAAGGGATTGTCTTTGATGCTATCCGGATAAAAAGTATCATATCCATTATGTCCCCCCAAATATATTTTCCCATTCTCGTTTTTGAAATTTGCATTACGACTGTATTCGGTGTTTAGTAATCCATCATCGGTGGTATAGCTTTTAAACTGTAAAGAAGACGTGTTAAATTGGGATATTCCAATTGAGGTGCTTAACCAAAGGTTATTGTTATTGTCTTCCACCATGCCCAATATTATTTCACTGGGTAAACCATCTTTTATATGGAAGGATTCAAACGATAGATTTTTTAGGTTACCTGAAGTAAAGTCTTTCTCTTTAACTTTATTAAGCCCGAGTGAAGTGCATATCCACATGGTTCCATCCTTGGTCTGAAGAAACCCATTGATTGGATTACCACTCAAGCCTTCCGAGCCATACTCATTAATATTGTAATTAATGAATTTGGGATCTTCTTTGTTTTTCTCCGATGCAGGTAAAATGCTTATTCCTTTGTCATGACCACCAATCCAAAGGTTACCAAAACTGTCTTCGTATATGGCCCAGATTATGTCACAAATTATGCTAGATGAATTATCTGGGTTGTTCATAAAATATGTAAAAGAATCTACCTTCTCATTGTATTTCCATAAGCCAGAACCCCATGTCCCTCCCCACATAGTACCTTGTTTATCCTCAAAAATCGAGAATATATAGCCCGAGACCTGTATTTTTTTTATCATAGGAGTTTTACCTGTTCCTGATTTTTCCGGATAAATTATGGTGAGGACATTGCTTGAGCAACCACTCCAAACTTCCCCGTTTTTTCGTTGCACCAGGCATAAAGTATTATTATTTTGCAGAGAATTGCTATTGTTGGGGTCGTGTTTGAAATGTATTGTTTGTATAGGATAATCACCTTTAAATTTAATGTTATAAATGCCTGAGAGGTGTCCCCCAAACCATAATTCGTTAGGAGTAGTAGAGTGTATTGAAGATATGACATTGTCGGTTAAGGAAAAATTATATGCCCCTTTTTCTGGGTAACGGTCGAATTTCTTTTGGTAAAGATCGTATTTACATATTCCTTTACTACTTGTACCAATCCATAAAACTCCTGTTCGGTCAATGTATAGTGATCTTAGCGTATTTTCACTCAGTGAATTCAGGTCGTTTTTTGAATGTTGAAAATTTAACCACTTGTTTGTTTTTGGATTATATTGATACAATCCTTCAGATTGGGTAGCGATCCAAATTCTGTTTTTGTGATCTTTTATTACATAGTTCCCGCTTTTAGGGCATATATTAAGTTCGTTTATTTCATCCAGAACATATTGATGTGTACTTTCCTTGTAATTGAGTTTAAAATTGCCTACTAGTGCTGAACCAATTATGATATTTCCTTCTTCGTCTTCAATTAGCGATGAAATTTTATAACTACCGTCTGGAAGCCTTGTGTCACAAATAATTTCAGCAGTTAAATTCTCTTTATTTAATTTGTAGGCATAGTTTGCAAACAATAATAAGTCTCCAAATCGGTTCTCGTGAATCCATGTAACTTCTCCATCGAGAGATGAAATATCGATATGTATAAAGTGTTCTTCACCATTTTTATTTCCGGGGGTATTTACTAGTAAGTTAATAGCATTATCTGCTTTTATCCAAATATTACCGGCTTTATCCTCAAAAATATGTTTTATAGAGTTACTGCTAATACTTGTTGAATCTTTCGGATCATGCAAGTAACGTTTAAATTTTTCAGTTTTAGGATCGAATTTGCAAATCCCATAATCAGCATCGTTTATTACCCATATGTAAGCATTTCTATCTTCATGTAAATAGACAACCCCGTTTCCGTTCATGCTATTGCTGTCCAGCAGGTCATGCTTGTAGGTAGTAAAAGTCTGCCCATCGTATTTATTTAGCCCATAATAGGTGGCGAACCACATAAACCCTCTTTTATCCTGAATAATATGGAGTACAGATGATTGTGATAATCCGTCTTTAATCCCTATTTTTTGAAACTTATATGTAGAATTGCCGAAACAAACAGATATGAGATTAGTATTCGATAGAAAAAAAATACTTAAAAACAGTAAATATTTAACTGACCGGATTTTCATAACCATATCATTAAAGCGTCATTTTTAATTCTACTATGTAAATTAGTTAAAAAAGACTAATAATGGAATATGAGTTGAGATAAATCACTATAATAAATTGCATTGTATTTGTGCAATAGTGATAGTGGAATAGTATAAGTATTAATTGGTTTTTGGTGCTTGGCTGTTACCGATTGAATCGGTATTTAATTACTGGTAAATTGTACCTGAAAATATCCTGTGTAACTGCCCGAGAAAGTTGTTTCATCCTTCATGGTTAGGTGAAGTTCAATGGTGTAATTTTTGCCGCTGTTATGTGCAATAGTTACAAGGCCTTCATCCAAAGTTGATGAAATTTGGGTTGTGCCTTCAAAGGCTGTGTAATTCGTCAGCAAATAGTTCAGTTTACCATCTCCGGCTGAAACCGGATATGAGTATGTGCCTTCAAGTGTTTCTTCAGATATGGCATCCACATCAATTGTCAGGTTTTGAACTTGTGATGAAGTTCCACTCATGAGGTTAATTACAGTATGTCCTTGCCCGCTGATCGAAGTTCCAAAAATAGAAGCAACTGTTACTGGAAAAGAAGAGCCGTTCATCGTTATTTCATTGCTTATTGAGGGTACAAGATCTTTGCTGCAACTGTTAAAGAGGGAAAAGATTAGAAAAAATGGAATTATTATTTTTAAAGATTTCATGATCATTTTATTCTGACAAATATACTTCTTATTTACGGTTATTCAACGGTGTGGGTTACAAGAGCACCTGTTAATTATAGATATGCTTTGTTGCCAAATGCTAATTTCGCATTGCTTTATGGTTATAAAAACGATACACACCCTTTTGTCCGTTGCTTTTTAAAGTATAATGTAATTCCCCTCTTATTCCATCGTGAATCTTAACTGTTTCAAAGCCTGGAGGCAGGGTAAAATCGATGTTGTACAGTCCAGCTCCATTCAGCTCCTGGTTTAACTCAGTTTCGGTAAAGTTAATGTCGTTGAAGCGTAGTATTATTTTATCGAGGAGCACATCACCTCTGTACCTGGATGAAATATATATTGTGATGGATTTATTGTTGGTAATTTTTATTATTGTCTCGCTAAGTTTTATTTCTGCAGGTATTTGTGCCAGATCAATATTAAACTCTTCACTGTTTTTAGTGTAGCCATTATCAAACTCAACCTTTATTTTGGAAAGAGTATTAATAGGACATTTATCATAGCTGTATTCTATTCTCCATTCATCCATATAATTGACAACATTAGTAACTTTTGCACATGGCGAGCTAATAGTTGGTTCAGCTGAGCTAATAATGCCCCTGTCGTTTAGGGTTTGGGCCACTGTAAGTTTACCCGGAATATTCAGCATTTCCTTGATTTGAACAGATTCAATTTTTTCTCCTACCTGCTTGATCAAGCCTTTGCATTCTGTTTTACGTGGTTCAGAGTCAGTGAATTTTACCTTTAGGTTCAATAAATCCTGCCATACTTTTATTAGTTCGTCGATGTTTTGGCTGAGATTAATCCTGGCACCGGCTTTATCGAGCAATTCATAATCATTTACCATGTTGTCAATTAATTGCTGTATCGTTTGTAGGTCAACCGGGTATTTAATTGTATAATCGAACTGCTCCGTTTTAGTTTTTTTGTAATACAGCTTCTCCCAATAGACTGCTTGAATATTATCGGGACCTATAGCTTTTATATATTCCGATTGTGACAGGTTTTCCTTTGCACCAATAGCACTAAAATCTTTATTTTTAAAATAGTCTTGCTCAGAAAGTTTTTTTAAAGATATATTTAGGATACTATCTTTTGCTTGTGTGCAAGCATGCTGTTCTGCCTCTTTTAAGGTTGTTCCCGATCCTTTTACGATTATATAGCCGGTTTCTGTTTGGTTTATCCATCCGGGAATTTCCTTCTCGCTAGTTTCTTTAACTTTATATTGAGCCTGCCCGGTTATATTTAAAGCAATTGCCAAAACTAAAATCAGTATAACCTTTAGAGTATTCATGATGATAAAATTTGTTTTCTCACTACATTAACTTTCAATTTAGCAATAATTCAGGACAGAAAGAAAATATATCTCGGCAATGTTTTTTTTGGTGTAGGTAATAATCCAACAGGACATTTTGGTCGTATAGCAACAACTAAAAAACTTAGGTTTGTTCTATCCCCCGATAGGTAATACTTATGCTCAACTTTTTGCCAAATGAATTATCTTGCTAAACATTTTTTCGTATTGTTATAACAACTCTAAATAATATTGCCTGTTATCCTTTTTTATCGAGCTTATTAGCTTTATTTTTACTCTATAAAATTAATCTATGGAAAAGGTATATAAAAGAAATGCATCAAGTTCTTATTTAGTTTTAATCATGGCTTTAGCTCTGATTATTTTTGCATTTGATGAAAATGGAGAAATCACCGGGAACGGGTGGTTGAAAGTTATAGTTGGAATCCTAATTTTTCTATACAGTCTATGGGAAGTTATTGTCCCAATAGCCAAAATAGTTGACAAAGAACTGATCCTAAAACCAACACCTTTCTCAACAAAAACTTATTCCTTAGCCAAGACTTCCATATTATTTGAAGAATCTAACGGAGTCATCGTTTTTACTCAAGATGGTAAAAGTTTTTCCTTTAAAGTCAAGTTGATAAGGAGCAGCATGAGAGACGAATTCATAGCTGATATCAGACATTTTGAGAAAATGAAATAATATGCCAAACTTACTGCGAAGGTATATATGGCAGAGCTAAAGGACAATACCATTCCCCAATGGATCAGGGCGTTTCAACGTGAATTATGGAAAAATCCGGATAGGTTCATGGCCATAAAGATTTCTGTAGTCATGGCTTTGCTGGTAATTCCATTTATTATTATCCAAAAGCCATATTATAGTGTTACACTTGCCTTAGGAGTGGTTGCCGCTGGTTTGGCCGAAACCGACGACCATCCAAAAGGGAGACTGAAAGCCGTTGTATTAACCATTCTTGTTTTTGCAGTCACTACTTTTTCTGTTTCGCTTTTAAAGCCATTCCCGTTATGGTTTGGCGCTGGTTTTATATTGTCTACTATAGTTTACGTCATTATCGGAGGAATAAGTGAAAGGTACAGGGGGATATCCTATGGAGCAATCCTCATTGGCATTTATGCCATGCTTGGGTATAAAAATGGTACGTCATGGTACCTTATGCCTGCATTGCTTTGTTCCGGAGCACTTTTTTATGCTGTTATTTCATTGCTCATTCTTTGGCGAAAGCCATATCGTTTATTGGAAGAGCAACTTTCGAGAGGCTTTCTTGCTTTAGCTGATTATTTGGAAGAAAAAGCTCGTTTGTTTCCCTACAATGAACATGATGAAACGGCGGTGGGGCATAGTCTTGCCATACTTAATGTTGCGGTAGTGAACTCGTTGGAGAAGTGCAAGGCTGTATTGAACAGTTATGGGCAGGAAGTGAAAGATCAAATGGAATTGTTGCCCTATCTGCAGCGCTTTATGTTTTTGCAGAGCTTGCATGAGCGTGCAGCATCGAGCCATGAACGTTATGAGACGCTTGGCGAGAAGGTGGGGTGTCGTGAAATTCTAGAAGGATTTGGCGAATTGCTGCTGCAATTATCCTATGCAACACGTTTGGTTTCAGAAAGTATGCTTACAGGGCAGCAATATAAACATCCGGTGTCTATTGGCTGGATCGTCACAGCCCTGGAGTCAGAAATTGAAGTTTTACCATCAGAAGATCAACAATTGTTGGTCTTGTTGTTGCATAACCTTTCACGTTCGCACCATTCATTGCAAAACCTGAACAAACCTGAGGAAAGCACTTCTATACCCCGATTGGCAAAGGATACAAGAACTGTTTGGGAACGGATAAAAGACCAGTTGAGCTTCAAACACCCACGATTGCGCTATGCTATTCGTTTGAGCAGTTGCTTCCTGGTGGGGTATTTGCTGGTTTATTTTTTCAATATTGAAAAAGGAGAGTGGGTTATGTTGACCTCCCTTTTTGTAAATCAACCTACATATAGTGAGACACGCAGGAGGTTGTTTCAAAGAGTTTTGGGAACCATTTCCGGGGTTGTGGTTGGAGTGGCAATCATCCAACTCTTTCCCACTATAGCTGGTCAAATGCTGTTGATGATTTTGGCAGCTTTTGGATTTTTCTTCTGGCGCATATCTAAATACTCTTTTGCTGTTGTTTTTATTACTATTTATGTGTTGTGTAGCAACAACCTGTCTTCTGGAAGCGGAGTGGATGATATGGCTCCAAGGATATTGGACACATTATTGGGTGCCCTGTTAGCTATCTTAGCAATACGCTTTTTATGGCCTGGATGGCAACACCGAAAACTACCTCACCTATTATCCGAAGCTTTAAAAAACAATGCCTATTATTTTAAAACAATCTTACAGGAATATGAGGGGAGTCAGCATGAGGATGATATACTGAAATATCGCATTGCCCGACGCGCAGCCCATAAAGCAGACAATGAACTGACGCTTTCGTGGCAAAGCATGAGGTTGGAGCCGAAGAAGCAGCAAAAATTCATGAAATTTGCTTTTACAATTACTTACCTCAACCATGCATTGCTTTCCTATTTAAGTGCTTTGGGAGCACGGAGAGGAGCTGGGGCAACTATGTTTAAAGAGTTTCAGGAGTATTCGGGGCAGATTGAAAAGGCATTGCTTGAAGTTGCCAGGATGCTTGAAGAAAATGGAACAAAACCAATTCATGTTCACCTAAAACCAATTCTCTTACAGTTGAAAGAGAAGATTAATATTACAAACGACACCCAAGAAAGGCAACAACTTAGGCTATTGTACAATATTGCTGGAGTGGGGAACAAATTGGTGAAACAATCTGAAGCTTTAAGAATGGTAGCTCGCTAGTAACTTCAAGAGGTTTCATAGCGTATATGTTTGTAAATTAATCTTTACAGCATGGAAAAGAAAATCAATAAATGGAAAGCATCAGGCAAAGTAAGCAAGATTATTAAGGTGCTTAAAGACAGCAATTATAAAAACAGACAATTTGCTTTAGTAGCCTTAGGGGAACTCAAAGACACCAGTACTATTGATAGTATTAAGCCCCTGATTTATGATCCGGTAAAACTGGTTGTGCAGGCAGCTGTAGAAGCTTTACAACAATTTGATTTGAGTGATGAAATTAAAAAAGAGATATATGAAAGGCTCCTTGAGATAAAAACTGAAGAAGAAGTACGGGCAACAAAACGTGAAGAAAACAAACAAAAGGCTGAAAGCGCCAATGAAGATTACCTCGAAAGAAAAATGAAAGAAATGAAACTGCGCGAAGTCGAGAATGAAGCGAAAAAGGTTCAGCGAGGTAATGAAAAGCAAAAAAGGCTTACAGATACTTTAGACAAAATTATTGGAGGTCCAAAATAGCCATTTAAAGATAATCGTCCCAGATAGCTTACTAAACTAATCTTAATTGCTTAATTTTGATTTTTCAACAGGAATCTTCTTTAACAATTGTTAAAAAAGATTTCCATCAGTAGAAATAAATTAGATTTGTGACAAATTTTATATACATGAGTGAGAAGGAGATGAAATTGAGGTTATGGTTTGAAGAGCATCCCAAAGTTCTGGTTGCCTTATCTGGTGGTGTTGATTCCTGCCTTGTTGCCTTCATGGCCAGAAAACATCTCGGAAAGGAGCATGCTGTTTCGGTTGTAGGTGTTTCCCCATCGCTTAAAACAAAGGATCATCAGATAACCCTTGATTTTTGTAAAGAGCATGATATCAAGTTGGTTGAAATAGATCCCAATGAAATAAATGATCCGAACTATAGTGCAAACCCAGTAAACCGCTGTTTCTTCTGCAAAAGCAATTTGTATGAAGAAATGCATGAATTGCGTAAAAAGAACTATCCCGACTATATCTTAGTGAATGGTAACAATACGTCAGATTGGGGTGATTACCGGCCCGGTTTAAAGGCTGCGGATAAGTTTACAGCCTTAAGTCCTTTGGCTGACTGTGGTTTCGAGAAGGATGATATTCGTGAATTAGCAAAGCAATACAACCTTTCGGTTTGGGACAAGCCTGCAAGTCCTTGCCTGAGCAGCCGCTTTCCGTATGGCGAGAACATTACAACAGATAAGCTTAAAATGGTAGAAAAAGCTGAGGACCTGCTTAACGATTTTGGCTTCTCTGATGTCAGGGTGCGCTATTATAATACAAAAGCACGTATTGAGGTGCCGGAAAATGAAATAAACCAGTTGGATAAGCATTATGCTGTAATTGCCTCTAAAATTGTGGGTTTTGGGTTTACCGCTTGTGAGATTGATAAGGAAGGTTTGGTTTCCGGTAAGCTAAACAGGGTATTGAATAAATAAAATTTTTAATATATAGTTAAAAGCCTGACAGACTTGATGTGTCAGGCTTTTTTTGTGCTATCTATTGATCGAAAACTTAAAACTAAGTTAAAAAACTTAAAAATAAGTTGCGTAACTTAAAAATAAGTTATATGTTTGTGTTGCTGGCAAGCTGAACTCAGGTAATAATTAAAAAAGCTAGAATAAATAATGGCAACATTAACCAAGGCAGAAGAAAAGATCATGAAGATTCTCTGGGATATCGAAAAGGGATTTATTAATGATATCCGTGAACATTTTGAGGATCCAAAGCCTCCTTACAATTCTGTTTCGACCATAGTACGTGTACTGGTTAAAAAGGAAATAGTAGGTTTTAAGAAATATGGAGGTTCACACCAGTATTATCCTTTAATCTCAAAGGATGAATATAGCGAAAGGCAAATGTCGCGCCTGGTAAAGGATTATTTCAACAATTCCTTCAAACAGGTCGTCAACTATTTTACCGAAAGCAAAGAGTTGAAATCTACTGAGGTTGATGAAGCAATTAGAATGCTTGAGGAAATTAAAAAGCAAAAAAATGGATAGGTTTTTTATATATCTACTGGAAACAGGTTTTATCCTTAGTATGGGGTATTTAGGCTATGTTCTTTTGTTCCGTAAGGAAACATATTTCAATTTTCTTCGGTTTTACCTTCTGTCTATTGTAGTACTATCCGTTTTTGTGCCATTGGTACATTTCAATCTAAATATAGATTCCAGAGCACCTATAGCGAGAGGTGTAAATCAGATATATGAGTTTAAGGATTATTATGAGCGACTCGTTTACTTAACCAATGTGGAATATATATACCAAGAAGAAAATGGAAAAACCTCTGGGGCAGAATTGCGTCAAAAAACAATACAAGTTGGAGAGCATACCTTTAATGCTGTTCAATTGAGTGTTCTAATAGTCTATATATTGGGAGTTGCTTTTTTTACGCTAAGGTTTATTTATCTGGTTTTTTGGCTTAATAATTACTCAAAGAAAAACAATAGTGAATATCTCGATGGGGTAAGATTGGTCCAACTTGGGGAAGATGTTCCTTCATTTTCCTATTTCAACAAGGTATTTATAAATAAGAATATCTTATCGCAAAAAGAATTTGAACAGGTTTTTGCCCATGAAAAGATACATGCACAACAGAAACATTCATTTGACTTGATACTTGCACAGTTCATTGCCATATTTCAATGGTTCAATCCATTGGCATGGAGGCTGCACAAGTCAATGAAAATCGTTCACGAATACATTGCCGACCGTAAAGTGGTTGAGCAAGGCTATGAGCTGTTCGATTATCAGTCCTTACTACTGAGCCAGCTTGCCGGCATCCGCTCAGTTGAGCTGATAAACAATTTTAATTTAATGTCAATTAAAAAACGAATAGCAATGATGAATAAAATAAAATCAGGGTTTTGGGCAAGGCTCAAAGCCATAATAGCACTACCAATATTAATTGGTGTATTTTTTGCCTGCTCCGATATTACTTTTGGAAGCAAGAGCAATTCTGATGTAGAGAATACTACCCTTAAGTCTGGAATTCAGATTCCAAGCTCGGAATTCTATGAAGAGTTTAATCCGGGAGATATGACATTCCAGATTGATTTTGATGGCAGCACAGTAGCAGTTGGAGAATTGACATGCTCTGTGGATAGTTTTGCTAATACGCTTCAGAAAGCTATTGTAGGTCTGGATAATATTCCCGATTATTTGTCTGCGGCAATGAATATTGACAAAAGCGCAAATATGAAGGATGTCGAGGCAATATTTTTGGCTATGCGGCAAAACAACCTATTAAAAATAGCCTTTCTGGTAGATCCAGTAGATATTGATCATCCGGAGGATGCCATTTATGCATATTTATACAAATTACCTCCAATGGAGGCCAAAAAGCTGGAAATCGAAGATATGGAGGTTCACAATATTATTGTTAATATTTTTAATACGGATCAACCAATAGCTTCTGTAAAGGAGAAGATAATGGAAACTCTTCATAAAGACGTTGCTTCTGTATTGGTTTTTAATTTTACTCCGAAAACTTCTTTTGATGAATATGTTCAATTTACTACAGCTATTAGGGTAGTTTATAAAGAGGTGAGAAACGAATATGCCCTAAAAACTTATAAAACAGCATATAATGATCTTGATGCAAAAACGCAAAAAGATATTAGGAAAACTTATCCAATTATGTTGACAACGGAGATGAAAGAGAATTAAAAAATATCAAAAGAACTGACAGGATTTTAAAACCTGTCAGTTCTATTTTTTAGGCCGTTGGCCTAATTATATTTTATAAAATCCGGCCAAAATCTTTTCCCAAAGCCGGTCGGGCACCATTTTTTGAACCGAAGGGGTGATCACCTCAAATAGCCTGCCTGATCTGTATCGCAGTTTTGGCCTTTTACTTTCTGCTATTTTAACAATTAGTTTCCCAAGCTTTTCAGGAGGTAGGCCATATTCGATATTATTTGTCAACCGGTCGAAAAAGCCATCTAATCGCTTTGCATAAGGAGACTCTTCGACAGGCTTAATTACCAAACGATTTGCAACAACGTTGGTGTTATAATCCCCAGGTTCTATCATGCATACGTCAATTCCGAATGGCTTTAGCTCGATGCTCAGAGCCTCTGTCATACCTTCTATGGCAAACTTGGTTGAAGAGTATACTCCCTGAAAGGGCAAAGATGTCAATCCACCAATAGAGCTGATATTTACAATTTTTCCGGAATTGTTCTTCCGCATAACAGGCGCTACAGCCTTGATCATACGTAGGGAACCCAAATAATTAATATCAAAGGCTTCTTGAACTTTCTCAATAGGGATTTCTTCCAGAGCAGCGGCAATACCAATTCCGGCCGAATTGACCAATAAATCTATACCGTCGTGTTTAGACTGGATAGTTTTGACTAGTTGAACAATGGCTTTTTCATCAGTAACATCTGCAGTTTTAAAGATGATGTTTTCAAATTTGCTTTCAGACAATTTTCTTCCAGTACAGTAAACAATATATTTGCCAGTATTTGCCAATGCTTTAGCCATGGCCAATCCAATGCCTGAAGTTCCACCACTAATAAGTGCTGTTTTTTGCATGTAGGTTTAGTTTATAATGTGCAAGTTAGAAATGAAAAAATATTGCTTTTTCGTGCAGTCCAGTGCAAAAGTATCATAGAGAAATTAATTATACCGTATTATATTACAAAATAAGCCTGTCCGACGAATTTGTTATTGCTTAATGCCGAATATGTGAATGCAAATGTAATTGTAATATAGATACATTGCATGTGCTTATTACAATGAAATGAACAATCGCTTTTGCCAATATTTTTTACTATTCATATTTATTCTGCTAATACCAGGTGCCCGAGGTGTTATTGTAGGTAGTGATGGAGGTCCTTCAGCCCTTACCGGTTCACATAAGTTTATTGTGTGGGGTGATTCTACTCAACAAACAATTGATCATTTTGGGGCCTCAGATGCCTGGACAATTCAAAACATTGGACTCTGGCCAGAAATGAAACAAAATCAAATGGCTACATGGCTGTTTAGCACTGAAAATGATGAGCAGGGCAATCCCATGGGAATTGGCTTGTCGTTATGGCGGTTTTATATTGGTGCAGGCAGCAAAGAACAAGGGGCGGCAAGCAAGATAGACAACCCAGGCCGTCGTGCAGAATGCTTTTTGCTGCCCGATGGAAGCTACAATTGGGAAAAACAAAAAGGGCAGAGGAATTTTATGCAACTCGCAAAACAACAGGGGGTGAATCAATATCTTGGGTTTATATATTCCCCCCCTGTTTATTGGACTCAAAATGGACTGGCCACAAATTTAGGAAGGGGAGGAACATTTAATCTTCAGGTTGATAAATACGAAGATTTTGCCAGATATGTGGCAGATGTTGTTCAAGGTATTGAAGCACATGAAGGAATAACTCTGAATTATATTTCTCCATTTAACGAGCCCGATGGACATTGGAATTGGGATGGAACTGGTCAGGAAGGTACTGCAGCTACAAAATATGAAATTGCAAAAACAACCAAGATGATCAGTGCCAGCTTCAATGAACGTAGTATGTCCACCAAAATTATTGTGCCCGAGTCTTCCGATTATCACTGTATGATAAGTACACATCCATACTCAAAATACGATAGGGGATACCAGATCCAATCTTATTTTACCAAGGATAGTACAAACTCGTTCCTCGGCAATTTGCCCAATGTTCCGAATTTAGTAGCAGCCCACAGCTATTGGACCAATACTCCATTAAACAGTTTAAAGGATATCAGAAAAGAAATGGGGGAGTTGCTCCATCAAAATGATTTAGGGTTCTGGATGACAGAGCTATGTGTAATGGGTAATGACAAAGAGATTGGAGGTGGGCAAGAAAAAGATTTATCAATGAAAACTGCCCTGTATATTGCTCGCGTAATTCATCATGATATTGTATATGCCAATGCATCGGCTTGGAATTGGTGGCTTGCAGTTTCAACAGGCAACTATAAAGATGGATTAATTTATGCAGAACCTGATACAAGCCGTTT
>JBNKPU010000164.1:0-41122 GCA_050295515.1 Bacteroidales bacterium
ATAAATATGATCCTGCAAAAAACGGTTTATTCCCGGTTCCTCAAAACGAAATTGCTTTATCTAATAATGTTCTAACACAAAATCCAGGATATTAATTAGAGTTTTTGATTAGCTTATTCCCAAAAGGCTGCTTGTTTTACAGGCAGCCTTTTTTTATATACTAATGAGTTGCTTTTTAACAATTATATAGAGCCTGCAGTAAAGCACACTTTTAACACATTATCTGCATGTTATTAGGATAGAATTAGTTTTACATGCAAGGAATTATTCAATATTGCTTAAAATTGTTTGCACCTAAAAAGTTGAAAATAAATCCGAAAGTGTTAGTCAGAAAGCCCTAAATAAAAGGATTAACTGTATCAAAATACCCTTACGATAGTTGACTAATTGTAAGTTCATTAACAAGAAACACAATTTTCTTAATAGTTCTTAAACCTGTCGTTAGTTGTATCATTCTTTTACTGTCACTTTCTACGTTCTAACTATTCATCGTTTATTGCATTGATACTTAAGAAATACTCTACTAGTAATTAATCTTTATTTCAACCAGTTTCTTAAGATCCTCCAATATACTATCATCTTCAACCTCAAGCCTTACTCCCTGGCCCTCGGCATATTTTCGGGCATTGTTCAGTTCTTCCTTGATGTGATCGTCTATGTTGCTTTCGTTTACTTTTTCAACTGCTTTGCTGCCAAAAACAAAAGCTATAGCAAATTTGCCATCCTGG
Organism: Bacteroidales bacterium; assembly: GCA_050295515.1. Lineage (GTDB taxonomy): Bacteria > Bacteroidota > Bacteroidia > Bacteroidales > UBA10428 > UBA10428. The sequence goes on from JBNKPU010000164.1 coordinate 729, forward strand.
GGAGATATAAAAAACAGATTGCGCTTTTTTAAGAAAGTTTTTAATGTCCAGCCATATTTTGGACTATAAAACTTCCAATCAGGTTTTAAGGTGCCGAAATTTTCTTCGATAAACTTTATGAGTTCCCGGTAAGCAGGATATGAACCTTTCAATACTTTTTTAAAATTTTCTTCGGTTGGCAGAACTTCCTTTTTGTCAAACAATTGTATAGGCATGGTAATAGATTTTTAATCACAATATATGTGAAAAATAATATATAGCTAATTATATACCCAAGGTATTAAATATTAATATTATATTTTTGGTAAAATTTTATGCTATGCTGCAATTGGCTGACTATACCAAGCTTATAGAAATCGAACTGGACAAACTTGATTATCCTGAGGAACCTAGAAATTTATATGACCCCATAAATTATATCCTAAGCCTTGGTGGTAAACGGATACGTCCGGCCCTTTGCCTGATGTCTGCCAATCTTTTTGGTGATAATACTTCCAATGCCATGCCAGCAGCTTTAGGACTTGAGATCTTCCATAATTTTACTTTGCTCCATGACGATCTTATGGATAAAGCTTCTGTACGTAGGGGCAAAACTACTGTGCATAAAGCCTGGAGCGACAATATAGCAATACTTTCAGGAGATGCTGCATTAATTGTAGCCTACAACCAAATGTTGAGCTTAAACAGCAATATCTTCAAAAGAGTGCTTGAAGTCTTTAACCGGACAGCCCTGGAAGTATGTGAAGGGCAACAATACGATATGGATTTTGAATCCAGAAATGATGTTAGTGTCCCAGAATATCTTGAAATGATCAGGTTGAAAACATCTGTGTTAATTGCTGCATCGATGCAAATTGGAGGAATTTGTGCCGGTGCAGATCCTTTTGAAGAAGAAGCCTTGTATGAATTGGGAGAAAACCTTGGGCTCGCCTTTCAACTGCAGGATGATTACCTGGATGTTTTTGCCGATGTAGAAAAATTTGGCAAACAAACTGGAGGAGATATCCTGAACAATAAAAAAACCTACTTGCTTATTAATGCTTTGAACAGCGGGAACAAAGAACTTGTTCTTGAATTAAGGGACTGGCTTGGCAAAGAAGATTATGACCCTCAGGAAAAAATTGCAGCTGTAAAAGAGATTTACGAAAAACTCGGAACAGGCAGCGAAACACAATTACAGGCGATTAGCTTCATTAACAATGCCATAGAAATACTTAACCAACTCGATATTGAGCCAGCCCGAAAAAAACCTTTGGAAGATATTATGTTTAAGATGATGTACCGAGACAAATAAACAACAACCACATGTCCGAATTAGACAGTTTACTCCATCAAATTGATAATGAAAAAAATGAATACTTCAAAAATGATATCTTGCAAAAGATATATAGCTTCATTGACCTCACGAACCTAAACAGTACTGCTAAAAATTCAGATATTGGACAATTATGTGAACAGGCAATCAGCACTCAATATAAGGGAATAGATATACCAACTGTAGCAGCAGTTTGTGTATACCCTACTTATATCGCCCTATGCCGGGAGCAAGTCAAAGATACATCCATTAAGGTGGCATCAGTTTCTGCATGCTTCCCCCATTCGCAGTCTTTCCCTGAAGTTAAATATCTCGAAACTGAAATGGCGGTTGAACACGGAGCCGATGAAATTGATATTGTGCTGGATCTAAATTCTTTTTTAAATGGCAAAGCATCTATCGCTTTTGATGAAATAAAGACAATCAAGCAAATCTGTGGGGCAAAACATCTAAAAGTCATTCTTGAAGTCAGTTTTTTGAACGATGAATCCCTGGTTCATGAAGCTTCATCACTTTCTATGGAAGCAGGGGCAGATTTTATTAAAACATCTACAGGTAAAGATGGCTCCTTGGCCAATGTTGAATCTGCGTACTACATGTGCCAAGCAATTGCAGGTTTTTTTAAACATACTGGCAAAAGAATTGGTTTTAAAGCAGCTGGAGGAATATCTGACACAAACACTGCCCTTTATTACTACCTGATTGTTAAGCATATACTTGGTGAAGATTGGCTAAATCAATCGTATTTCAGGATTGGTGCCAGCAGGCTTGCAGGTAACTTGTTGAAGGATATAACTTCCTGAAACAAAAGAATTAATAAGTATCATGTTCAGTATTCCTGCATACTGTTTAAAGATTTTATATTAATTACGATCAAATTCAGCTGCAGTTATTAATTTTACAGAATTAAGCTTCAGAACAGTTTTATGGCATACAAACAGGATTCATTACAAGTAGCAAGGGATGATTCAGCCAGCAATATCCGGTTGGTCGATACAGAATCTTCACAACCTGTAAATGTTCAAACAACTGTTCCGGTAAATACCTTGGATAGGCAACAAGTAAGAACCACTCCTAAAACTATTACACCTGAAACAGAAAATGACAATGAGACTGTAGTGGTTTCAGTCCAAAAAGACTCAATAAAAGAAAAAACGTTTCAGCCTTTTAAATTATTCCCGAACATAAAAGATAGCGAAAGTTCATTTGTGCAATTAGATCATGAACTGCCGGCAGCATTTACAGCCAAGGTTTCAAGGCCTTATACAGGACCAAAGCCGATTAACTCTCACTATGTTTTAGAAAAAGGGTGGATACTTAGCATAGCCCTGTTTTCACTGATCATTTTTCTGCTAATTAAGATTTACTTTCAAAAGTATCTTTCAAACATCATGACCTCTCTGGTTAACATTCAGATTGCGGAAAAACTCATGCGCGAAAAGAATGTACTGATTCGTAGGGTATTTGCATTGTTAAACCTAAACTTTGCAATAAGTATAAGCCTATTTGTTTATTTAGTCCTGAACCGCTTAGATATAGAAGTATTATCAGGGAAAAATTTCCTTACTTTTTTAATTATTTTTGGAGTGATCTGCCTGATTTTGGTCACTAGATATATAGTTATATTGATTATTGGAAGCACTTTTAATTCGATTTACTTGTTTAGAGAGTATTTACACAACAATTATCTGATCAACAAAAATCTGGGGCTTTACCTACTCCCTCTGACTGTCAGTATATTCTTTCTTGATGTGCCACTGCAAAATATAACTTTCTATTTATCTATTGGGATTGTTTCTATATCATTAATATATAAATATTTAAGAGGATTGCAGATTTTATTGAAGTATAATGTTTTTTTATTCTATAGTATTTTATACCTTTGTACGCTCGAAATTATACCAGCCTTGGTTGGTTTAAAATTCGTTTTATTGCTGAGATAGAAGAAGTTAAATAGGAGGCTCGCAAAACATGAAGATAAAAAAAATTCTCGTATCCCAACCGGAACCATCTTCTGAGAAAAATCCTTATTTTGAGGTTGCAGAAAAGAATAATGTGAAGATTGATTTCAGGCCCTTTATACACGTTGAATCAGTTCCAACAAAAGAATTCCGAAAACAAAGAATTTCCCCTTTGGAATTTACGGCTGTAATTTTTACCAGTAAAACTGCTATTGATCATTATTTCCGGATTTCTACTGACTTGAGGTTAACAATTCCTGATTCTATGAAGTATTTCTGTACTTCAGAGTCCATTGCTCATTATTTACAGAAGTACATTGTATACAGGAAAAGAAAGATCTTCTTCGGAAGAGGCAGGTTCGCAGATCTTTTAGTATTACTAGAAAAGCACAAGGAAGAAAAATACCTGGTTCCTCTTTCTGAACAACACAAGGCAGAAATCCCAACTCTGCTTGACAAGCAAAAGATCAATTACCAGATTGCTATTTTGTACCAAACAGTTAGTAGTGACTTATCTGATTTGTCCATGCTTAACTATGATGTTTTGGTTTTCTTTAGCCCCTCAGGTATAAGGTCTTTGCTCTCAAATTTTCCGGATTTTCAACAACAGGACATTAAAATTGCATCATTTGGTAACTCTACTGCCCAAGCAGTAAAAGAAGCAGGTTTAAGGCTCGATTTACAGGCCCCTCTGCCCAATGCGCCTTCAATGACAATGGCATTGGACCAATATATACAGGAACAAAACAAGAAGAAATAATAGAAGGAGCTCAAAAGGCTCCTTTTTTCTGTATCCAAAAACAGAATTAAATAACCTAAGTTTAGTTATTTGAGAAATTAGGCTCAATCTGATTTCTGTTTGAGTTAATAAGACAATGGATCTTAAAACAGATTCCCCAGAAAAACAAAAGAACCCTTAATGTCCTTTTAAATAGTTTTCTTCAAAATATAAATTACTGAACTGGTTCTCTTTACATTAAAAACACTTAAGAAGTTGGAGAGATTACCAATAATAAATCCGTGCACCAGGGCTGAGAATTTTTTAGCGTATTTAGCACTCATAAGGGAATTATAAAATGCGTCAAATGGTAATCTCTTTATTTGCTTAAGCTCGAAAGCGAACTGCGATAAATAAGGTTTGAATGTTTCTGGTACAAAGTGCCATAAATGTCTTGGAACATCATAGGCCGCCCAGTATTTTCCATAGGCTTTGGCATCGTATGAGCTACAATTTGGCAAGGCAATAATAAGTACACCATCATCCTTCAAAGCTTTCTTGATCCAGTTTAGGTACTTTTCAGTATCATGCAAATGTTCGAGCACATGCCATAAGGTAATTGCGTCATACTTCCCTTGTATATCCTGGTGGAGCAGGTCATCGGGACTATCAATTTTTAGATTGAAATTTTCTGCAGCAAATTTTCGGGCATCGTCATCAAGTTCCATACCTGAAGCATCGAAACCATTCTGATTCATGAAATGGGGAAAATATCCTGTTCCACAACCAATGTCCAGCAATACTTTACCGGTAGTGCCCCTTTTTATAAGTTTCAGTTTTCGTTTAAGCATAATGTCCCTTACCCTGTGGTAAAGTTTATTTACTAAACCTTGCTGTGTGTCGGAATGCGAAATATATTCTTCGCTTTCATAATAGGGCCCCATTTTTTCGATACCTGGAGCATCTGCAGTAAAAACAAACCCACAGGAATTACACTTCCTTATCTCAAATTGCTCTCCGCTCACAAAGTGGTCTGTACTCTCCAGAAAGAGTTCTGAGGATTTTGATTTACATACCAAACAAGTATATTCTGTATTGCTCATTATTGTATATTTTGGAAGCCGCTAAAGTAAAAAAATGTTGGGAGATAAGAAACCTTGAATATAGAATATATGTCTGTAATTGTACTCCCTTGGATTCTTGTTAAAGAAAGTGGAATTTCCTTACAATGTTATTTCACGTTCTAACCTTGAAATTAGCTGGGCCAGTAAAAGCTTTATTTCTTTATTGATATCCTGATAATCTGCAATTTCTTCTGAACTGTACACAAGTCCAATACTCAAGTATGTGTTTTTACTTTCAAGAACATTATAGATGAGGTGCTTTTGCTTTCTGTATGATTCACGCATCCTGCGTTTGAGCAAATTGCGCTTAACTGCTTTCCTGTGCAGTTTTTTAGGAACGGCAAAAAGAATCTGTGCATTTACAGGCAATTGATCATCAACAAATTGATAGATTAATCTCAAATGTTGGCTCCTCAGCCACCGTCCATGTTCAAACAGGCTATCGATCTGTTTGGAAAGACATAAATGTTCTTTTTTATGAAATGTAAACCTGGTATTCATGGTCTTGCAAGGTAATCAGAATTTGCTTTTATGAAAAGGTATTTTTATTGAAGTAATAATGAAGACCAGGGACAACTACAAAGCGTAAAATTAGATAGATCCTGGTTCATTGTTAAATTGCTCTATGATTAATCTTATATTTTCTTGATTATTAGCACCTAAACAGTTTCTAATTCATCCATTAAACAAGCACACAAGCAATACAACAATCAATAAAATTATCAGGTTCCGTCTCTATTTTTTAGAAGCCTGCATTTCCCACTAAAAAACTGGACATAACAAATACCGCACAAAAATCTAACATTTTTAACCTTATAAATCGATTATTTAGGATGCTTTACTTAGTTTTATTCCTAACTTGCGCATCTTTTGAAAACCTTAAAACCTGTTTCTATTTCGAGTGAAATTTCATCAAAAAACCCATCATTGGGCATTGGTTTTCTTCCTTTGCTTTACAAGTGTAACTTTGTTGCATTCTCAGCAAAGTAATGCGAAAAAGTTAAACAAAAACTTTCAGGACACTCCTATTAAGGAAGTTTTTTCAGATGTAGAGTCCTACTTCGGAATTAGCATTTATTATGAAGAAGAATGGCTTTCAGGTGTTTCTATAAACAAGCAATTTAAAGATGCTGATCTTGATCGGGTTTTATATGACCTGTTTTTCGGAACAGGCTATAGCTATAAAATTATCCAGGGGTCGCATGTTGTGCTCTTGCCCCGCGACAAGCTGGCTCAATTTAAAGGTAAACTGGTTAACTACAGTAACGATATTTACCAAAACCAGACTATTACTATTGGCAATCTGGCAGACGTTGGAAAATATGAAAAGGTACATCTCAGAGGTATCGTAAAGGAAGGTAAAACCTCACAACCTCTTATTGGATCTACAGTTTGGATTGAAAATACCAACTCAGCAGTTGTTACCGACCTGAATGGCAAATATGATATTGAACTCAAACCAGGCATATATACTGTGCAATATTCAAGTATGGGCTTTGAAAAGATCAGTTATAATGTTAAAATAATCAGTACTGGAAACCTCGATGTAGAACTTTTTGAAGAATCGCACCAAATTGGCGAAGTAGCCATTTATGCTTTTGATGCAGAGCGAAATGTAAGGAGCACACAGATGAGCACGGTTGAGCTTAATGCCAAAGCTATTAAACAATTGCCTGCCCTTACTGGCGAGATTGATGTTATTAAGAGTTTTACCATGATGCCAGGGGTGCATTCAGTTGGCGAGTTTGGCTCAGGGTTGAATGTTCGGGGAGGAGGTGAGGATCAAAACCTTTATTTATTGGAAGGGGCTCCTGTATACAATACCTCCCATGTCTTTGGAATGCTTTCGGTTGTAAATCCTGACTTTGTTAAGGAGGTAATGCTATATAAAGGCCATATTCCATCAGAATTTGGAGAAAGGGTTTCGTCGGTTATGGACATTAAAGGCCAAAGCAATGGAGTGGATAAATTTGGGGGTAAAGGTGGCATTGGACTATACAACAGCCGTATGATGATACATGTTCCAATGTTTAATAAGAAAGTTACGTTAAAGATAGGTGGTAGGGGCAGTTATTCCGATTTTTTGCTGACGCAATTGGGAGATTATAACATGAGACAAAGCGCAGTAGACTTTTATGATATCAATTCATCGTTGAATATTGACCTGGACAAAAACAAGATTTCTCTATTTGCATATACAAGTTATGATTATTTCAAATATGCCGATCAGTATTCTTATGCATATGGGAACAACCTGGGAAGTCTGAACTGGAGTTCGTACCTGACCAGCAATTTTTCGACCAGGTTAAGGCTTGCTTATTCCAGGTATGACGTCCTGCGAAACGATATCAACTTTTTGCCAAAAGCAAAGACCATAACCAATTCAATCGAATATAAAAGTGCCAAATATTCCACATTTTACACGGGTATAACAGGGCATACATTAGAAGGAGGGATTCAATATATTCAATATAATGTACAACCGGGCAAAAGAACTCCTTACGGGGAGCTATCTACGATAGAATCGGATGAGCTCATGGATGAGCAGGCCCGTGAAATGGCTGTTTTTGCAAATGATAAGTTTGATGTAAGGGAAAGAATATCTTTTAATTTAGGATTAAGGTATACCCATTATCAATATTATGGAAAACAGAAAGTCTACGAATACACCGATGGTGTTCCACTAACTTCAACAGCAATAGTGGATAGCAATATTTATGGTGCAGGTAGTGTAATTTCAAAAAATGGAGGATTGGAGCCCAGGCTTTCCATGAAAATACAGGTATCTGACCAGAGTTCGGTTAAGTTAAGCTACAACAAAAACCAGCAGTATATTTCTCTAATCTCCAACACATCAATCTCTACTCCTGAAGATATCTGGAAACTTTCTGATACATATATCCAACCAATAATTGCAAACCAGTTTGCAGCCGGTTATTATCAGAACTTAAAAAGTAACACTTATGAAGCTTCTGTTGAAGTTTACTTTAAAAAATTGGACAATCTGCTGGAATATAAAAATGATGCAGAATTAGAGCTAAGTCAGCATATTGAAACCGAAGTTATTGAAACCAAAGGGAACAATTACGGCTTGGAGCTAATGCTTAAAAAAAATGGGGGGAAACTTGAAGGTTGGTTAAGTTACACATATTCCAGGGCAATGAGGAAAAGTAACGGACTGTACAAAGATAAAATGATTAATGATAATAGCTGGTTCCCATCTTCTTTCGATAAACCCAACAATTTTTCTATAGTAACAACTTATCATTATAATAAACGGCTAAGGTTTACAGGTACCTTCAATTATTCAACGGGTAGGGCAGCATCTTTGCCTGAGTATCAATTTAAGTCGGCAGGGCAAGTGCTTATCTACTATTCAGACAGGAATAAGTATAGGCTCCCTGATTATCACAGGCTAGACCTTGCAATTAGCTATGATGAGAGCCTGAAACGTCACAAAAAGTGGAAAGGCAGTTGGACACTAAGTGTCATTAATGTATATGGCCGTAAAAATGCACATTCGGTCTTTTACCGCAAGGAGACCCCTTCTATTGCCAATGAATATAAAATGTATAGTTTATATAAACTGGCAATTATTGGAATTCCATTGCCTACTTTAACCTATAACTTCATTTTTTAATGTTAAAAATAAAAGTTCAATATATTGCCATTATTTTTATCGTAATATTTACAGGAAGGTGCGAAGTAGTGTATGAACCTGAAGGATTAGATAATAACAAGAAAATTGTAGTCATTAATGGTAATTTGGACGATTATGCCAAAAAAGTAGTTGTTACAGCAGAATATGCGTCTCAGTTTGATCAAGGCATTTATGAAGGAATAAAAAATGCACAAGTATATTTAAATGCCAGTGACGAAATCAAGTACAGGTTATATGCCGACACACTTCAGCCGTTTAAATATTTGTTGGATATTAGTACCATTGAGATCAGTAACGATAAAAAATATCATATATCACTGACAACAAGCAATGGGGAGGTATTTGAGTCGGAACAAGTCCAGTTTCCCGGACGTTTTACAGTCAATGATTTTGATGCTACGATTGGAACCAAGGATGTGGTTACACTGACTTCTCCTGGTACTTTTACTACAAATACATTAAAGGGTTTGCATGTTGATGTATCGGTAAACAGTACAGATATCTACTCACGGTATTTTGTGTTTAAAAGTTCAGTAGTAGCTCAATCGACTTATACCACATCGAGACCTGGTATGCCCTTTCCAACAACTCACCGTTGTGTTAAGTACACCTCATTGAGTACTACTCCCAAAATTGAAAGCAGTGTTATAAATAACGGTATGCATTCACTGCTTGATTATAATTTGGGTTTTTTGGCATTCCTTAGAGATTACTCAACTTATGATGATTATAATTCTCCCCGTACTACGTATGGTTGGATAGTTATTTTGGATATTTACTCTGTATCGGATTTCACCTATAATTATAATAAGAAAATAGAGTCACAGCTGACAAGCTCAGAAAAAATATTCGATCCGGTTCCCTCACAGATAAAGGGTAATATGTACTGTGTCACCAACCCGGATCAGGTTACGCTGGGTTTGTTTGATATGTCGCGACGAATTCGAAAATATTACTATTACTATTGGGTAACAGGAAATAAAGAATTCATAAAATATGAGTTTGGGACTTACAATGCACCTAATGGCAATCAATGCACAGATACTGTCCCTCAATTTGATTTTATTGAACCAAATGAGATACCTGTAAATAACTAAGCTCAATGATAAAAGGCAGAAAGCATATATCACAAAAACTTATAGCAGCGATTATTCTGTGGACTGCGGGTCTATTTATCAATATAATTTACAGTCAGGTGTTGAAATATGAGCTCTTTGAGGAGGCATGTCATGATATTTTGCCCGAAAAGGTATTTGTGCATTTTTCAGAAAGTTCAGTTATCGCCGGAACTGATTTAGAATACGCGGCTTACTTTATCAGTCCTATTGACCACAGTACGAACCAAACGAGTTCAATTATTTATTTCGAAATTGTAAATTGGAACAACAAACTTGTTTGCCATTGGAGATCTAATTTTTCCAATAGATTATCAGCCGGCAATGTCCATATTCCAGATTCCTTGTCATCGGGTATTTATATAGCAAGGGCATACACCCACTGGATGTTAAACAATGGCCCTGGTTATTTTTATCAGGCTCCTATCTTGATTCAAAACCTGAAGGATGAAAATATCAAATACTTAAATGCTGTAAAACACAAAAACTTTGAAAGCCAAAATGAACAGCCTAGGAGCAGTCAGGTGGATTTTGATGTTCAACTTATCGAAAACAAATTAAAGGTTAAAATTATTTCAGCTGCGGGCAACTTAGTTGGACAAAACCTTCAACTGATTGGATTAATACAGGATAAAAAAGTATTAGAAACATCGATCAATGCTATTTCCAACACTTTTGAATCTGAGTTTGAGTTTTCGGTGGCACATGGTGGTATAGCGCAAATTCTATTGATGAATCGCTATAAGGAAGTCCTTGCATCCAAAAACATCTATATTAAAAAGTTAGCGGAACCCATCATTAAACTGGCAGGGCAAAAAAGTATATACTCAACTTCGGAACAAGTCAATATAGCTATATCCTCGAATTATTTGGATCCAGGTGAGCAATTATACTATTCATGCAGTATAAGGGAAAAGGGAACAGTTCTATCTGATTTCAAGGCCGCACAAATCGAAGAATATCTCAGATACTATTCAGAAATCAGTGCCATAAATTGGTATGACAATCAAGCAGCTTATAGTAGTGGCAAACCAATGAATGACCATAGCTCAGGTTTGAATAGCTGGCTTTGGAGCAACTATTATTTCTCAGGGACAAATTGCAATTTTTTTAAAGAGTATCATTCCTTTTTGCTGGAAGGAAAAGTTAGTTCAACTGCGAACGAATCTCTTATGAATACTAAGATATACCTTTCGCATGCTGCTGATCACCCTGTAGTTGAATATGCCATCACCAATGAAAAGGGGGAATTTTATTTTTGGCTGAACAAGGAATTTGATAATAAAAACCTTATTTTACAGGCAATAGAAGCGGACACAACCAATTCTGTTAATTGGTTACTAAAACCTCAAAATACAATGTATGAAGAGAGCTTTAAGAGATCTGTTTTAAGTCTTACCGAGGAGCAAACAGAAATTCTAAATGAAACTGCCAATGTTGAGTTGATCAATCAGGTTTACAAAGAAACCGGCAACCCAAATGCAGGATCAAATGTGGCGAGAAGGGTACTTAATTTTGTGCCAGATTACATTGTTCGACCTGATGACTATTCCGATCTCAAGAACTTTGAAGAAGTAGCCAATAATATTTTGCCCGGTGTTTTTTTTAAAAAGCGAAAAGGTCAATGGACCCTCAATATATACAATAATCTTTATAGCGGCAACCTTGTTAAAGGTTCGACAATATTCTTAAACGGTGTGCCATATTACGATTGGGAATATATTGCCCAAATACCAAAGGAGACGATTGAACGTGTTGAAGTTTATTCCTCGAATTATTTCTATGGAAAAATTAATTTTACTGGTATTGTTGCCATTTATACTAAAAAAAGGGATTTGCCTAAAAGCTATTTACAGAATGGCATAAAAACTTTTAATAACGAGGTTATTGAGTATAACAATGATGAAATGGTCCACAAAAAAGTAGAGGATAGAACAAGTCCTGATTTTAAAAGACAGATGTATTGGAATCCTGCTCTGGTTCTGGAGAATGGGGAAGAATTTAATCTCTCGTTTTACACCTCAAAATTAAAGACTACATACATTGTCGATATTCAAGGAATTACAAATAAAGGTAGACCGGTTTCTTTTCAGTATGAATTTATAGTAGAATAACATGAGAGTGTACATAATATTATTCATTTTCCTTGTCCTTTGGTCCGCGTCAGGGTATAGTCAGTCTGCCGATTGCCCTTGTCAGAAGAAGAATATTGGAAATGCATATGTCCCAAATTTAATAGGAAAAGAATTTATAGACCAGCATCCTGGTAATTTGATACAGTATCATGCATATTGGAAGGAAGCAGATATTTACCTGGTTTCTGGTGACAGTATCAAGGGAGAATATGTCAGGTACAGTTCGCTTTTGGATGAAATGCTTTGGATGAGGAAGGATGACTATCAAAAAGCTATTTTGGACCGTCGCTTAATTAAAGAAGTGGTTATACACGATGATATGGGCAATATCCAAAAATTCATTAAAGTTGATTATAACAAAAATATGCATTTAAGCAATAGCTATATGCAGCTTCTGTCCAATGGTAAAACAAGGCTCCTCAAACAATATATTACCACTGAACTACCCTCAGGAGAAATGTTTAAAAAAGTCAATTTTTTTCTCTTTATCAATGGAGTCTATTCTGGCTTTTCACAGAAGCATTCAAGTTTTTTAAAAGCCTTTGGCGAAGACAAAAAACAAATGAAACAGATTTTCCGGTCAAATCATCTTTCAGTAAAAAAAGAAGCAGATTTAATAAGGGCTGTTGAAATCTATAACAGTATGCCCTAAGGTATAGAACACCCAATGCTGCAGTGTGGACTTTTTTAGGTTTACTAACAGAAGCAAATAAACAAAGGACTGTCTTATAGGTTCCCTTTGTTGTCATTCAGTGTGGAGTAGAAGAGTTGCTTTGCTCAATATCAATGCATTTCGACCTCGCTCCATATGACATTTAAGAGAATAATAGACCTATAAGACAGCCAATCTATATATGATAAAGATTCTTACTAGAAAGAGACAACAAGTCCAGCAGCTACTGGATAAAGTTCAGGTCCTCTGTTGTTCAGAAATAGAGGAGACATATAGTAGTTGACATATACCTTGATCATTTTATACCCTGCACGTGCTGTTAAACCATATCTGAAGGGGCTCAGGTAGTAATCATCCCTGGTTTTATCTTTTACCTTGCTTCCATTATTCTCAAAATAAACAATTTTTGTATTTGAAAACAGCTTAACACCTCCGATTACACCACCGGCCAGATATAGCCTATCATCCCTGTCTCCGTCGAAAAGTTGAACTTCAAGCAGCAATGGAGCAGTAAGGTAGGTAGTTTGCAAACGGTTTTTCTTTGATCCGGATACACTCAAAGTGTCTGGCTGAATTATTCCATCAAGCTTTTGAATTGTATTTGAATTCGAGAAGTGATAATTGGACCATTCAAGTCCCAGACCTGTTACCAATCCAAGATGATTGGATATAATAGGAAGACTATACTGGCTGAAGTTTAGGTTTATGTTCCATGACCTGCCAGTATTGATGTCCATAAATTCATTTTCAACGGTTCTGCTCAGAGAATTCTCCTGATCGACATAATTGTTCAGACCAAACTCAAAACCGGCCCAATGGCCTTTAAACTTGTTTTTTTTCTTAGATTTATTATCCGAATCATCATCATCCCATTTCTTTTGCCATTCCTTATCTTCTTTATCTTCATCCTCTTTAATAATAATCGAAGTTTCTCCTTCTTGCTCAACTATGCTAACCTTGTTGTCTCCAATTACAATATTGGTTGTGTCTTTTTTGCCTTCTTTAACAATCTCATCCGTCTTAATCTCAACATCTTCGTTTTCGATTATCTCATAACCGGGTTCATCTGTTGTTTTCAGTAAAGTATCTGTCGCCTGGCCCGACAATGATAATGTGATACACGCTATAAGTCCTAGAAATAATATATTTTTCATTTTTTTAAATTTTTTTCTGTTTTTTTGATTCATGATTCCTATTCTTGCTTCCTGTTTTTGGCTTATGCACCGGTGCTTTTTTACAGGGGCAATTTGTTATATGACGTTTGTCTGGTTGAATGGTTACAGCTTAATTGTTTTTTATTTTACGTTTATATTTAAAAGCGTCTGAAGATAGTGCAAATTCAGTCATTTTACCATTTCCATCTCTTTTTGACTGGTAAGATAAATTGCCTTCCACCATTTTGTTTAATCCTTTTACTCCACTGTTTATCAAATCATCAATAGTTAATCCAGAAGCCAACGCAACTAACCCGGTAGTACGGTCTTTGATTTCCTCAATACCTGGAGTCAGTTTTTCTTTGCTTTTATAGGATTGAACAGGTATATCTCTCAGGAAAGCTAATTTATTGGGTTCTAAATCGAGCTCATTTTCAAGTGGCTTAGGACTAATCAGGCTAATCCGGATGGTTTCATCCTGAATTGAATCCACAACTGCAGCTATCCTTATGTTTTGTCTATCGTTAGATGGTAACTCAATCTGTGCCTCGGCCTTTTGTTCATTCTTCACATCTTTCTTGGTCTGGCGTATTTTAGTGTTTCTCGCCTCAGCAGTAGCTTTTGCATTATCAGATACTATTGTAGTATGTATTTCAGTTTTCGTTGTATTGCTGTTATTGGTTTGTGCCACATTCATGTCTACCTGTTCAACTTGTGGAGTCTTAAAAATAAATACCAAAGCCAGGCTGGCTGCTGCAGCAAAAGATGTAATGAGGGCTATTCTCCTTGCGTTCACAGGTAAAATTGTCCGGTGCTTCAGTTGGTTCTTTCCAGAGAACACTATTGATTTATCAGGCGTGATTTTTAATTTGCCATACATTTCAAATTTTTGGCGGTGCAAATTATCCTGGGCAATATAATCAAACAGTTTGTCTTGGGCTTTTCGATCCAGGTCGCCTTCGTAGTAGGCAATGCAATGTTCCTCAAAGTTTTCTGGGGTAACTTTTGCCTGGTTGATGTTCTTCATCAGGTAACTAAAGTCTCTCGATTCCGGCTTAGGGGCTATTTCTGTATCGATATCACGCAACAGTTCAATTTCCTGGGCAATATCCGGATTTTCAGTTAAAAAAGCCATGAAAGCAGCTGTCTCGGGAGGAGTCATTTTCCCATCGAGGAAATCAATTGCAAAGAGTTCATAATTTTGACGATCAATTTTCATGTGCTTCTTATTAAAGTACTGTTTCCATTGAACCAATGTAATTCATCAAGAATTTACGGGCCCGATAAATATAAACCTTCACTTGATTTTCGTTCAGGCCGGTAATCTCTTCGATTTCTTTATAGTTATAGCCTTCATAGTCTCTAAGCATTATGACAGAACGTTGTATTTCAGGGAGCTTTTGAACGGCTTCGTCCAATATTTCCTTAAGGTCAGAATATTGCTCGGTCCTGCTTGTTGGGATTTGTGTAATTTCTCCCAGTTCAGTTATATTTTTCTCTTTCCTGATCATATCTATCATAGTATGATATGCCGTTGTAAATAAGTAAGATTTGGCTTTCGAAAAGCTTACTTCGCTATATCTTAGCCAAAGTTTTGTAAAGGAATCTTGTACAACATCTTGTGCACGGTGTTCATCCTTTAGGTTCTTTACAATAAACCTGAAGATACCATCGGCATGTTGTTCGACACATAAATTATACTCAGCGACTGTCATTCTTTATGTCTAGTTTGCAAGTAAGACGGACGATAATACTATAAGTTACAACCGGTTATTCTTTTTTATTGATTTTTTTATGTAAAAATAAGCAAGAGTACATTAAATGATACATATTCAGTCTGTTAAATAAATGAAAAAGGCCGTCAATACTGACAGCCTTTCATATAAATATAGTATTCTGAATTTTTTTTAAAACCACCCAAACTTGAATGATACAAATATCCCCGGGTTATCAAAGTCAAAGAAAGTATAGGGCCCATCAGTATTATAAACAAAACTATAGGTAACACCACCTCCTAATTTAAAGAATCGCGAAAAATTCATTTCAAGTTCAAGAGTCGGGCTAATAACAAATACCTGATCAATTTCGGAAGGAAAGGGGTCGTTGTCATAATCCCAGTTTTTCTGTCTTTTTGTTATGGCTCCCCAGCCAATCTGAGTGTGAAACACCGGATGGATTGCCTTGTTGTAAAATGCAGTATACCCCATCCAAAATCCTCCATGTCCGAACTCCATGACTTGTTGCCTCAGAGAATCTGTTTTCCAGATCAGTTGATTGGTTTTACCCATACCATAACCTCCAAAGAAGAAATTATTGACAATGATTCCACCGCCTCCCCCCATCATATGGACAAAATCGCCACCAATTTGGGTAAAATTCATCATAGGACCGCCAAATCCGCTTATTCTGATATCCTTATTGCCCCTGATAGTCTCAAATTCACTGTTGTCCTGTGCATAGAGATTAATGCAAAGCAGAACTACTAACAAAAGCCAAATCCTTTTTTCCATTGGTTAAAGCTTAATAAGTATTCCTTTTAATGTACTAACAATGACAATACTTTATGGTTATGGTTGCATATTTAAATAAAGAATCCCGACAATTATCAGGATTCTTATTTTATATTTCAAGTTAAAGGATCAACATAGCATCGCCATATGTGCCAAAATGATACTTTTCTTTCATGGCCACATTGTAAGCTTCAAACAAGAAATCATAACCTGCAAATGCCGAAACTGTCATTAATAGGGTTGACAAGGGCAGATGGAAATTAGAGATCATTGAAGTTGGAACACTGAAATCATAAGGAGGGAAAATAAATTTGTTTGTCCACCCATCATATGGTTTCAAATATCCCTGAGTTGAAACAGAGCTCTCAAGTGTACGCAATACTGTTGTTCCAACAGCACATACCTGCTTGATATCATCTTTGGCTTTGTTAACAATTTCGACAGCTTTATCAGGAATAACTATTCTTTCAGAATCCATTTTATGCTTGGTCAGGTCTTCAACATCAACTGTCCTGAAATTACCAAGTCCAACATGCAAAGTGATTTCTGCAAAATTGAGCCCTTTGATCTCAAGTCGCTTTAACAATTCGCGGCTAAAGTGAAGCCCTGCAGTAGGAGCAGCAACTGCACCTTCGTGCTTAGCAAAAATAGTCTGGTACCTGTCTTTATCTTCAGGTTGTACATCACGTTTTATGAATTTTGGAAGTGGGGTTTCACCCAATCCATATAGCGTAGCCTTAAATTCGTCGTATGAGCCATCGAACAAAAAACGAAGTGTTCTTCCGCGAGATGTTGTATTATCGATTACTTCAGCAACAAGCATATCGTCATCGCCAAAATAGAGCTTGTTGCCAATTCGTATCTTCCGTGCAGGATCCACCAAAACATCCCAAAGGCGCTGTTCTTTGTTTAATTCGCGCAATAGGAACACTTCAATCTCGGCACCTGTTTTTTCTTTGTTTCCATAGAGTCTTGCAGGAAATACTTTGGTATTGTTAAATACCATGACATCGTCTTCGTTGAAATACTCCATTATCTCTTTAAACTCGCGATGGTCAATTGTACCTTTTTCCCTGTCAAGTACCATTAATCTCGATTCATCCCTGTTTTCAGATGGGAAGTGCGCTATCAGTTCCTCCGGAAGATTGTACTTATATTGCGATAACTTCATTTTATATTTAAATTATTGATTTGTACAAATTCGTGCGTTATACGTAAATATTTAATAAATGTTACGTTCAAATTAGGTTTTTTTCGAAATATTCTATTGATATAGCCTTATCTAATTGATATTCATTTATTTTAGTCCTGATCAAGCCTGTTAAATACGCGCCTGAATCAAGTAATTTACCCAGATCTCTTGCGAGTGACCTGATATAAGTCCCTTTGCTGCAATTGACCCTAAATGAGGCCATTGGCATCTCTAAATTCATGAGCTCAAGTGAATTAATAATCACCTTCGAGGCTTTTAGTTCAATATCAATACCTTTCCTGGCATAATCATATGCTCTGACACCATTGATCTGCTTGGCTGAAAATATAGGAGGCACCTGTTCTATTTCTCCCTTGAGTTCCTTAATTTTTTCTTGAATTAGGTTCTCAGTAATATGTTCTATAGGGAATTGTTGGTCAACTTCAGTCTCTTTGTCAAATGATGGAGTTGTTTCCCCAAACTTTACTTCGGCAATGTATTCTTTGTCGAAGGCCATCAAATCAGGAATTTTTTTTGTGGCTTTTCCAACACAAATAATCATAAGCCCTGTTGCCAAGGGATCGAGAGTACCTGCATGACCAACCTTTAACTTTTTCCAGCCATGTTTTCTACAAAGCAACCACCTGATTTTATTAACAAGCTGAAAGGAAGTCCATCCATAAGGCTTGTCAAATAAAATAATCTGTCCTTCTTTTATCTCCTCTGCAGTAAATGGTCTCTCCAAATCTTATAATATTGTTATAGCTATAGTTACTATTCCTACAATCAAACAATAAATAGCAAAGTAAATAAGCTTACTTTTTTTTACGATGGCTATCATTAATTTACATGCTGCCAAACCAAAAACAAATGCTGAAATAAAACCTACGATTAAGGGCAAAGCTTGTGTGTTTTCGTTTCCGATGTTACCACTAACAATATCCAAAAAAGCTTTGCCTAATATAGGTATCAACACCATCAAAAAAGAAAATCGAGCAGCTTCTTCTTTTTTATTCTTTAACAACAGGGCAGTCGAAATAGTTGCTCCTGACCTACTTATGCCAGGCATTACCGCAAGCATTTGTGCAATGCCGATAATGAAAGCATCCCGATAAGAAATATCCCTGTCATTTGATTTTGCATAGAATGTAAATGCCAATATTGTTGCAGTTACAATAAGCATTACTCCTACCAGCAGCAAATGCCCTTCAAATGCCTGCTCGATGATATCCTCAAAAAATAATCCGGCAATAACAACAGGTATTGCAGAAATTAATATTTTGGTCACATATTGAGTTTCGGTGTTCCATTTAAACTTCAATGTTTTACCCAGTAAATTGGCAATGTCTTTTCTAAAAACAACCAGCGTACTTAATACTGTAGCAGCATGCACAACCACCGTAAATGTGATGTTGTCTTCAATTTCAACACCCAACAGGGCTTTTCCCAATTCAATATGCCCACTGCTGCTTACAGGCAAAAACTCAGTAAGCCCTTGTAAAATACCAAGGACCAAAGCTTCAATCCAATCCATCTAGTTTATTGTGTAAAAATTAATCTTTGGGTTTTTTCATGATGGCATAGATCACAAAGATAAATCCGCCTAAAACAACGATAGGGGCTAATGTGATCCTTCTGAAAGAGAATATTTCATCTCCGTTAAATACATTTGGATCTTCTGTTGCTCCCCCCATCATGAGGATAAATCCAATGATCACAACAACAAAACCAATTACAATCAATTTATAATTTTCTTTGCTAAGCGCAAATCCGGGTTGATCTTTTGCTATTTTGTTCATCTTAAGTATAAAGTTTATCTGTTTTCATACGTAGGTATTTATTTACTGCAAAGTAACTTGATAGCAAGTTGATAATTATGCCCAATACGATTACTATGCTGTATAAGATACCAATAATGGTTAAATCATCCAATAATATTTCGTCACCCAGTTGTTTCTGCATCAAATAAATGAGGACGGTTAAAATCAGGTTCGCAATCAGACCTGCAATAACACCCTGGAAAACACTTTTAACAAGGAAGGGCCTTCTGATATAGCCCGAAGTTGCTCCCACAAGTTGCATTGTGCGGATAATAAAGCGCCGGGCATAAACCGAAAGCCTGATTGTATTGTTGATCAATGAAAAGGCAATGATGAAAATAAGGCCGCTGAATATTAAAATATAGAGTGATATCAATTTAATATTTTCATTGATCGCCTGGATCAAATCTTTTTGGTAATATACCTCTTTAATGCTTTCAAATTCTTTAAGGTCGTTTTCGATAACCTGAATACTATCATTATTGGCAAACGAAGCCAAAAATTTTACTTCAATTGTTGGCATAAGAGGATTATAGCCTAAAGTTTCGATAAAATCCTCGCCAAGAGCTTCTTTTAGATCAGCTGCAGCATCTTCTTTTCTGATATAGGTTGTTTCTTTTACATAATCCCGGGCATCCAATGATTTTTGGATACGGAATATTTCCACTTCAGGGACATGGTCGAAAAGGATAACTTTAAAATGGATATTCTCCCTCACATAGTTACGTAATTGATTGGTCTTTAGAAGGAGCATGCCTACAAGTCCCAATAATAGCAATAGCAGTGTAATACTTATAGTAGAAGTTACATAAGAACTTCTAAGCCTTCTTTTTTCAACTTGGGCTGTGTTATTGGGCATATTCCATGCAAATTAAGCCACAAAAATAACAAGTTTTAAAGAGGAATTGCCATGAAATAGGATTAAAAAATGTTAATTATTGCATTTGCCAACAAACAAAACACAAGCCCGCAGACTGCAATAATAGTTTCCATGGCTGTCCATGAGCGAATGGTCTGCTTTTCATCTATACCAAAATATTTCCCAACCAACCAAAATCCACTATCGTTGACATGGGACAAAATTGTGGCTCCGGATGCAATTGCTATGACAAGAAGTGCCCGTTGAATCTCGGTTAATATAAGCACATCTAATACAGGAGAAATAATACCGGCTGCTGTTATCATGGCAACTGTTGCAGAACCTTGCGTTACCCGAACCATGGCGGCTATTATCCAGGCCAAAAGTATTGGAGGGAAAGACATGTCCTTAATTGATTCTGCAAGAAATACGCCTATGCTACTATCGATGAGGACTTGTTTGAGCACTCCGCCAGCACCTGTAATTAATATTATTATACCAGCTGGAGCAAGTGATTTATTGCTTAGTTCAAGGATTTTTTCTTTGCTGAAACCACCTTTGATCCCAAGAGCGTATATTGCAATTAATGTCGCAATTATTAGAGCGCTTATGGGGTGTCCAATAAAGCTTATTATATGAACTAAATGAATATTTATTCCAATACCTTTTAATGAGAGCGATTTTATAACAGTACCAATGATAATCAGCAGCAATGGGATAGCTATAATTGAAATAACCAAGCCAAAGCTTGGAGTTTTTTTTAAGTCTGGGTTCCTTGAATCAATTTCTTCCAGGAAGCCTTCTGGAGGTTGGACATTAATTTTTTTGGCGATGTATTTTCCAAAGATCGGACCGGCAATTATTGCTGTAGGAATTCCCAGGATAAATCCAAAAATAATAACCCATCCCAAATCAGCTTTAATAATATCTGCAATAGCTACAGGACCTGGTGTAGGTGGAATAAAACTGTGTGTGACTGCAAGTCCGGCCAATAAGGGAATGCCATAATAGAGAACTGAGCGTTTCGATTGTCTTGAAAGTGCATAAACTAAAGGGACAAGAATAATAAACCCTACATCGAAGAAAACGGGTATAGCAATAATAAAACCGGCAATTACCATTGCCCATGATGTATTATCTGTTCCGAAATTCCGGACCAAATAATTTGCCAGGGTTGTTGCTCCCCCACTGCTTTCAAGGATTTGCCCAAATATTGCTCCCAAACCTACAATTAGTGCAATAAATCCAAGGGTGTTGCCCATACCTGTTTGTATGCTGGACAGGATGGTCTCCAGATCCATTCCAGCTAATATACCTACATATATTGACACAATAAGTAGCGAGATAAAAGCATTGATTTTTAGCTTTAGGGTAAGGAAAAGCAACAGGATTACTGCTGAAATTATAATAAAGAGAATATAGATCGAAGACATTTATTGTAACTAAATGATTAGATTATAACACTAATGTCTAAAATTTATTTGATAATGCGAAAATTGGGTTGATGATTTAAGTTGAAATACAAAATATAAAAGCATCTTCTTCCAACTTCTATCTCCTACTCTATCCTACTTACTTCTTAGGCTTAAACAGCGCTTGGTGGGTTTCGCGGAGCATGTCTTTTAGTGGTATTCCATCCGGACAGCGGCTCATATCAATTTGGGCCAGTTTTTCTTCTGTTGGGAAAGCCCCCGGGAACCAATTATCTTCTTCTTTAAACATATTGTAGCGATAGATGCCAAAATTTTTCATATCGTAGCATTTGAGCAGGGTCCTAAAGCGAAGGACTTCAGGGATATTAATTCCGGAAGGATCACCCAGCATACAGTAGCCATCGAAATCTGCATAAGGGTCCAACAGACGTTGTCCATCCATTTCATGCTTTATTCTGGCATCGGCAGGCGAAAAAGGGGCTGATGCAGGAAAAATACCGTCAATATCATCAAAAGATGAAGTGGCCGGCAAGCCAAAAGAAAGGGTATGTACAGCAGGATTGCTTAGACAGAACCTTGCATTCCATTGTACCGGTGTCAAGGGACTGGTCAGGTCTTTTAGTTTTTGGGGAGGAGTAGTCAATTGGCCTCCTTTGTCGTTGGGCGAGATTATGAATACGCCCATATCCTTGGTCTGGGCTAGATCTATAGCGGCCTTGTTACGTTGGAAGAAATAATAGTAATGCAGGTTTACAAAATCAAAATAATCTGTCTCAATGGCTTTCAGTATTACCTCCAAAGGGGCATGTGTGCTGAATCCAACATGTTTGATAATGCCCTCAGCTTTCATTTTAAGGAGTTCCTCTACTGGGCCATTTTTTGCACAAGCAACATCAAATAGTCCCTGGTTGTTGATACCGTGCCAGGCATAAAAATCGAAGTAGTCTGTTTTTAATGTTTTTAACTGCTCTTCGACCAGTTTTCTGGTTTCTTCGGCTGTATTTGGGTGTCCCTTGGTCATTAAGTAATAGGAAGAACGCTCAATGTTAAGTTCATCATTGAGTACCCTGCCGTACACTGTTTCACTTTTCTTGTACCCATAGGCGGTTTCGATATGGTTAATGCCCATTTCGAAGGCTTTGACCACAGTATCGCGGCATTCTTCAAGTGTTTCGGCTGGAATTTCATTCCGTGGATCGTTCCAACCATGCTTGTAGCGCATGCCGCCCAAGGTTATAACACTGATTTTCTTATTTGTTTTGCCGAACCGGCGGTACTCCATTTTTGGTTTGTAAAGCGAGAGGTTATTGTAATCCATTTGTACATGATGAAAATTGAAACACAAAGATAACAACAGTATTTTAGTTAGAAAGTTTGGAGTTAAAACATAATTTTCACCACGAGTTTATATAGGTTTAAGCATAAAAAGTATTTATAATTCAGTAATCAAGCTATTTACCATATCACAATTCCAAAATCAACATTCAACACTAACTGAAATTCATTATTCATTTTAAAATTAATTCACCTATCTTTGCATCTACATATATAGATTAATAGTTTAAAATGGAATCACCCAGAATAGAAGTCAAAAAATTAGAGCTGCATGCAGAAGGCAATTGGTTCAAACGCAAATTAAGCAATCCGCATACAAAGAAATCCCTTGTATACATGCTTGTTGGTGGAGCAGGAGGATTTATCTATTTCTATCTGACCCAAGGGCAGCACATGGACGTTCTTACCGCCAATGACATCTTTAAAAGTATAGGTATTGGAGCTTTCTTTGGATTTTTCATTACGAATAGCCCTTGCGCAAGAGGAAGGTGCTAAGACAGGGTGCGTGTGGAGTGTGAGAGAGGATGTTAATGACTTTTTTTCATTCATCAGACTCCGATTTGCGAGGGCTCAGATTCTTGGCATTACGTTTTAATTCTTCTATAATTTAACCTTCTCCTGGTTCGATAGCCTCACAAATATGATTTGAATACCAGCATTTTGTGCCTTTAACTCTATTTTGTGCTATTATTTTAGTATTCTATGCTGGTTGTCTGACCTTTGATTCGTCTGATTAACTAACTACTTTTTATGCTGAAATGTTTTGTTCGAACAAACTAACCTGTTGAGCATGTTCTATATACCTGAATTCCGCTCTGAGCAAACATTCCTCATAAATCTCTGCTATATCAAGGCTGTCTTCATCATCGCTTTCGTAATGCCAATTAATGAGCGCACTCTTAATTTTATTGTTGGCATCAAGGTGCTTAAGCAACTCAAGCAACTTTTTCGATGTAGCTGTGTTAAAGTAATCCATATTGATATCTAAGGTGACTTCAGGTACATCAAGGTTTAAAATAAATTCTTCCAGGGGTTTAAAAAGTTGAGTTACATTTTCAGGTATTGCACGTCCTTCAATCAATAATTTGCCATTAACATCGAAATGTATCCTTGGAGAATGCGGGGTGGGTTCGAGAATTAAAGGTTCCATCTGTTATGTAGTTAGTAATAACTTAATTTAAGGTAGTAGTAAATGTATTGGATATAACATAGGAAACAAAAAAATATTATTAACATAAGTTGAAGCACATTAATGTTTTGCCTCAAGCATAGAAGATCTTTCTACTGCTTTAATCTATACATTTGAGATAAAAACATAGATTTAAACTTGAGGTTAATAATCTTTTGGATTAAGTTTAACCTGTTAATTCTTTATTGTTTTTATCCTACAAAATCCTATTATTTATCAAAAATGAAAACCAGATTTCTATTCAACCTCCTTTTACTTGCCTTTACATGCACAACTTACGCGCAAAACGGGTGTAAAATTAAACTAGATGTCAATGGACTGTCAGATACCATCGTAGTACTTGGCAATTACTTTGCAACTGAATCACTTTATCCTGCCGATACCTTCTTCTTAGATCAGCAGGGAAAAGCCAGGATCGAAAGGGATGCTCCTTTCAATCAGGGATTGTATTTTCTTTACTTTCCTAATGGTAATATTGTTCATTTTGTGATGGGAGAAGATCAGGCATTTGATATTCGGATAGATACTGTAAATATTAGAACATCAATAACCATAAAGGGATCGGTGGAGAACACAGTTTTTCTTGAAATAGATAGGGAATTGAATAAAGTTCAGGCTGATATTCAAGAATTGCAAAATCAATTGGCGGATACAAGCCTTTCCTCCTCTGAAAAAGAAAGTTTAAGCGCTGAGGGAACTCATCTCTACAATGTCAGAAGAACTATGATCGATTCATTGTATCAGTATGAACCAGAACTGTTCACCTCAATCTTTTTAAAAGCTACATTGAATGTAGAGGTACCTGATTCCCTTTTAACAGATAGGCAAAAGGGGTATCATTATTTAAAGGATCACTATTTTGACTATTTTGATTTAGCTGATCCAAGGCTACTTTATTCCCCCTTGTATGACCAAAAAATAAACAGTTATTTAGATCAGATGGTGGCCCAAATTCCTGACTCATTGATTAAAGAAGTCGCATATATTATTGAGCAGTCCAAAGCTGACAGCAATACTTTTCAGCATGCTGTTTCAAGTTTGTTTTCGAAATATGGCAAAGATGATCATATGGGCATGGACGCTGTACAATTGTTCATTGCCGAAAAATACTATATCCCCTATTCATGGTGGTTGGGTGAAGAATCAAAGACCAAAATAGTTAAATGGGTAAATACCAATAAACCACTTTTGCTTGGACAGCCAGCTCCGAATGTTGAATTAAGGGCTGTACCTACCGAACATTTTGTGCAGGCAGCAAAAGATACCGCTATAAAAAAATATATTCATGCCGGCAATAATCTCCACATCAATGATTTACAGGCAGATTATATTGTGCTGTATTTTTGGTCACCCTCCTGTAGCCATTGCAAAAAAGCTGTCCCTAAATTTTATAAGGTTGTTCAAGAGGACTTAACCGATTACAATGTTGAAGTACTGGCGATTTGCACATTGTTTGGTGTAGATGGAAAAGAAAAATGGGTGGACTTTGTCAATAAATATCATTTATACGATTGGATAAATGCCTGGAATCCCTACGATTACAGCTACAAAGTAACTTATGACATCAACACAACTCCTCAGTTGTATGTTCTGAACAAAGACCATGAGATAATTGCCAAGAAAATTGACCATGAAAACCTTGCTGAAATATTTAAAGCCTATAAAGAAATTGAATTGTTAAGGGCAGAAAAACCTTAGTTCTCATTAAACATACTCTCCTGATTTATAATCAGAAAGCTTCTGGTAGGGATGTGTAATCCACTAATCCATCAACCAGAAATTTCATCAAGAAACCTGAACAGTTTGTCATTTCTTCTTACTAACTCAGGTACAGGCAAAGAGAAACGAATACCTTTATTGGTCTTTTCAACATTGACCAGATCCTCGCGGATCTCTTCCGGTGTATATTGAACAACACCGGTAGTTTCTCCGGTAATTATTACTTCTTCGCCAAGGTTTAGTTCCGATGCTTCGCAGGTAAACTCACCTACTCCGAGTTTAGAGAAGTAATTGGTGCACTTGCCTACATATATTTTCTTACGGGTTGCTCTCGAACCATATTTATGGCTCCATTCCCCAACGCGTTGCCCCAGATAATACCCGTCCCAAAAACCACGGTTAAACACTGTGCTTAAACGATCTTTCCAGGCATCTATTTTTTCTTGGGTATACGTATCTTCAATAATGCTATTCACGGCTTCATTATAGCATTCAACCACGGTTTTAACA
Source organism: Bacteroidales bacterium (assembly GCA_050295515.1). Taxonomy (GTDB): domain Bacteria; phylum Bacteroidota; class Bacteroidia; order Bacteroidales; family UBA10428; genus UBA10428. Next base: position 27,152 of record JBNKPU010000164.1, read on the forward strand.
TATTCAGCAGGCCTTGCTCGTCCTTCAACCTTAAGTACACGCACACCAGCATCAAGCAGTTTGTTCAGGAAATGAATTGTACTTAAATCCTTTGGCGACATGATGTACTCATTGTCAATGTCAAGTTCCCTGCCTGTTTCTTTATCAGTAAGAGTATAGCCTCTCCGGCAAACCTGCAAACAGGAACCTCGATTGGCACTGTAGTTCAGTTCGTGCAGGCTCATGTAGCATTTCCCCGAAGTGGCCATGCACAAGGCACCATGAACAAACATTTCAAGTTTTACAAGCTCTCCTTTTGGCCCTCTTATTTGGTCATTACCAATGGTTTTATAAATATTGGAAACCTGTTCCATGTTCAGTTCACGGGCCAGAACCATAACATCTGCAAAGACGGAATAGAATTTCACCGATTCCGAATTGCTGATATTTACCTGGGTGGACATGTGCACTTCAACATCTTTGGAACGGGCATAACCAATTACTGAATGATCACTGGCTATAATTGCAGAAACACCTTTCTCTTTGGCAAGGTCGACCAGTTCCATCATGCGCTGAATCTCTTCCTGGAAAATAGTAATATTTAAAGTAAGGTATGATTTGATATTATGTTCCTTGCATATTCTCACGATCTTATCCAGATCAGAATCATCAAAATTAACAGACGACCTTGACCGCATGTTCATTTTACTCAATCCAAAATACACAGCATCTGCGCCAGCCTGAATAGCTGCCATCAATGATTCATATGACCCAACAGGTGCCATTATTTCAATATCTTCCCTTTTAAAATCTGCCATAGTACTAGATTCCGATAATCAAGCGCAAAAGTATAAAAAACTATCTGAAAATAGATTAATTCTGTTTTCAACGATAAAAAGGGCTGTTTCAACGAAATAAATTGACTTGTACCGCGAATAGACTTTATTTTACTTGTATTATTCATCAAAACCAAAAGGAAATGAAACCAAGTATACTTAAAAGAAAAAAGTCTTTATTATTAGCTATAGTAATAGGCATTGTGTTTTTTTCAGGCTGTACTGTCTTATCTTTTTATCCTTTTTACACAAAGGATGTTTTAAAACAGGATAAAAGAGTGGAAGGGAAATGGATCGCATTAGAAGACGATGATTCTGATTCTTTAACTGCCGATTCTCAGGTCTGGGAAATAACAGATTACAAATCAAACCCAATGACAGATCCAAAAACTGAAAAAGAAAAAGCTGAACTGGAATTGCGGGAGAAATACCTTTACAACTTGAAAATTTACACCAAATCTGATTCAAATAAAAGTAGTGTATTTGATTTGCACCTTATGGAAGTTGATGGACAATTATATTTTGACTTTTATCCGGAGGATTGGGAAGGAACTGATGATATATTGGAAATTCATTTAATGCCTTCACATTCACTTGCTAAAATATCTATCTCAGATTCAATTACTATCAACTGGTTAGATAAAGAATGGTTTGAAGACATGTTAAATGAAAACAGGATTCGTATCCACCATGAACGGAATAAGGATTATACCTTACTTACAGCAAAACCTGAAGAACTACAGAAATTCATAAAAAAATATGGGAAAGATAAGGCAGCTTGGGAAGATGGGCTTCTTTACACGCTTAAAAAATATCCATCCAAATAGGATCTTTTCTTATTATGAAAATATACATAAAAAAAATTATTACAAACAGGGCATTGCAACATGTCCTGTTTTGGTTATTATCCTGGATTGTTTTTGCCAATACATTCAAAGTTTCTGCAAATCTTCAAAGAATTGATTTGATATACAGTGCACTTTTCCACATTAGCATCATTGAAGCAGTCATCCTCAATTTATGGATTCTTATACCTCAATTGCTAAACAAAAAAAAATATGTGCTGTATTTTCTTGGATTATCCCTGGTTATATTAGTAGGTATTCAATTAAATAATTTTACATTTAATTACTTAACTGATAGAATACTTAACAACTATTATTTCATTTCTTACTATAACTTTTTTGATTTACTGAAATTCTTTCTTGTTTACCTTAGCATTACTACATTGTTAAAGCTCTCGAAATCCTGGTTCAAGATGCAGGAGTTGAACTCAAAACTGCTGCTAATTGAACAGGAACATATCAAAAGTGAATTAAAAGCATTAAAATCGCAGATCAATCCTCATTTTCTGTTCAACAGCCTAAATTTGTTGTATGCATTGGCCATAAAAAACTCAAATCACACTCCGGATGCCATTATACAACTTTCGGATATTCTGCGCTATGTTACCTACGAAACCAAGCAGGAGAAGATAACACTGAAAAATGAAATCAAATTAATAAACAACTATTTGGACTTGCAGAAGTTGAGAGTTGAAAAGGATATTCAGATTAAGTTCACAAGTAAGGTGGAAAATCCTGATTTTCTGATACCTCCAATGCTTTATCTGCCTCTTATTGAAAATAGCTTTAAACATGGAATAGGAAGAAGTATAAACAATACCTTCGTGAACATTAAACTAATCGGGAAACTTAATAGCGTAAGGTTTGAGATAGAGAACAACCTGCCAGGGGATCTAAAAGAACAAGTTCAAGATGAAGAGGGTATTGGATTGGAAAATATTCGGAAAAGACTTGCTTTGGTTTATCCTGAAAAGCATACATTTGAAGTAAAAGAGGAAAGCGATAGGTTTAAAGTAATACTTTCAATTTATGAAACACGTTAATTGCCTTGTAGTTGATGACGAACCTGCCTCAAGAGAAATACTGGAGCGGTATATCAACGACTTTCCTTCACTAATAAGGGTCAAGTCCTGCCGCAATGCCTTTGAAGCCATTGAAGTCCTGGGAGACAACAGTATTGACTTGCTCTTTCTTGACATTAATATGCCTGGTTTATCGGGCATGAAATTTTACAAATCGCTGGACCGTCCTCCATTTGTCATTTTTACTACAGCTTACCCCGAATTTGCCGTTGAAGGTTTTGAAGTTGGAGCAGTCGATTACCTGCTCAAACCATTTCCTTTCGAGAGGTTTGTTAAAGCTGTAAACAAAGCCATAGAAGCCATTCAATCTAAAACCACTCAGCCTAGTTCAGGAGATTTTATCCTCCTTAAAGCAGATAAACGGATAAATAAAGTAAATATTCAGGAGATTATTCACCTCGAAGCAATTGGTGATTACGTAAAGGTTAGGTATGCGGATAAATCAATTGTGGTACACAGTACCTTTCAGGATCTCTTAGAACAGTTGCCGGATGAAACCATTGTCAGGATACATAAATCACATGCTGTGTCGTTAAACTTTGTTGAAGCAGTTGAAGGTAATATGGTGCTTATTAAAACTTTACAATTGCCTATTGGGCCAAGCTATAAAGACTCATTTATGGAACGATTCACTTAATTATTTAAATTATAATGAATTAAACCTCTTAATATAAAGTAACTATGGAAGTATTGTTGGTTATCGATATGCAAAAAATCAGTTTTACGCAGGAAACACCACGGTATGATACTGTTGGTGTTGTTCAGCGGATAAATATGTTATCCAGTCATTTCAGGAAAAATGGGCTACCGGTAATCATTGTGCAGCAGGATGGTTCGCATCAGGGTTTTTGTAAAAAAGGAACAGAAGAATGGGAAATTCTGGATGAAATAAAACTTTATGATGATGATATAATTCTTCCTAAAACAGCCAATGATGCATTTTATAGGACCGAATTAAAAACCATGTTGCAAAAACTAGGGGCAGATACTATTGTCGTAACAGGTTGCGCAACTGATTTTTGCGTTGATTCTACTGTAAAAGGTGCCCTGGTAAATGATTTTAATGTTAAAGTTATTGGCGATGCGCATACTACTGCAGACAAACCACAGATACCTGCCAAAGATGCTATTGCCTATTTCAATTGGCTCTGGAGTGAAAGTATACCTACCAAAGGGAAAATCCTTGTTCAGAGTGCTCTTAATTATATAGGTTAGTATTATTCATTTCAATTTTTTTTGATTAATAATCCTAAAAGCATATATTTGTAGTAGCACGAATTTTAAATTAGTAACACCAACAACCCCTTGATAGAATGGAACAAGGAATGATCATATTATCTACTACCGCTTTGGCATTGGGGGCATTTCACACTGTGGCAGGGCCAGATCATTACCTCCCATTCGTAGCATTGTCTAAAACCCGTAACTGGGGAATTGCAAAAACTTTATGGATAGTTATTTTTTGCGGTTTAGGGCACGTATTGGGAACTATTGTACTTGCAGAATTTTTCATTTATTTGGGATATACTATAGATGATTTCAAACTTTTTGAATCTATGAGGGGTGGAATTGCTTCATGGATATTACTCACATCAGGAGTAGTTTATACCATATGGGCAGTTTATCATTTACTAATGAACAAATACAAGAAACATAGTCATGATAAAATACTGGGAGATAAAAAAAAGTCTGTAACCTTCTGGTGGCTGTTTATCATATTTGTTTTAGGTCCTTGCGAATATATGATTGGTCTTCTATATGCCGCTTCAAGCCGTGGCACTTTATCCCTGATTGTTGTATCCGTTCTTTTTTCCGTGGCCACTATCAGCGCAATGATAGTAATGACATTTTTAATGCTAAAAGGAATTAATCTGGTAAAATTCCATAAACTTGAAAAATACCAACATATTATGGCAGGCTTAACACTTGCTTTCTGTGGGATTGGAATTATTTTTCTGGGATTATAATCCTATTTCCGGTTTTCTTTTTTTTAATCACTGTTAAAATAACTCCGATTAAAACGGTTATCGCACCGGCTATTGTCAGCGAGGTATAATCTTCATGCTGGATCCATGTTACATTTCTTTTTTTCAGGTAGGCCATTGCAGTAAATGTAATCAATGGATTTAGGATTATGATTACACTTACTTGATTTGCCTCGAGATATTTTAGGGCATAGGCCAATGAGCCATATGCGGCCAGGGTATTCAATCCAAGAAACAATAGAAGTAGCCAGTCAGAAATAGCAAGATCTGGCAATAAGCTAAATTTTACAAATGGTGCCAGATAAACTGCAGGAATTCCAAACAGGATTAAATTAAGTTGCATGGGATTATATTCCTGAACAGCCTTCTTTTGGAAAATTGCATAAGTGACCCAACTGACAGCACCAAAGAGTGTCCAAAGCACCCCTATTTTATATTCGCTTAAGCCACCAGCTAAAATCAGGATTTTTTCTCGATAGAAGATAAACATGCCTAAAAGGACTATAATCAGACCTATAGATTGCCTTACCGATATTTTTTCTTTAAATAATATTAATCCAGATATGGCAAGCATAACTGGCCCGGTTTGAATGAAAACCTGCCCAATGGTTGGGGTTGTATAATGGATTCCTGTTATAAAACCGATGTAATTCAGACCTAAGAATATGCCTGCAATGACAGCAAATTTTGGTGGGTGTTTAATAATTTCAGGCTTTTTCCTGTCGAAAACCAGGTAATAAAAGAACAAGGTTGTAAAGGCAATACTAAACCTAAACCATGTAACAGTAATAGGAGGCAAATCGTAAAGCATTACTTTAAGGGCAATAGCCAGGAATCCCCATAATACTGCTGTAAATGCAGCAAAATATATACCTTTGTTCATGAAAACTTAGTTCAAGTTTGAAAACCTAAAAGTAGGTTTAATTCTTGGATTTTAAACAGAAATCAATCCTATATGGGGAAGAGAAAGCCAATAATAAAAATCGACAGTTTTGGTAAATATTCCAAATGGGACAGAAGCAGCAAAGAATTGCCCCATATTGAGGAATTTACCGAAGAAATTCCTGCAATTGATGGAAATGAATTTGGTATGGTTTTACACATTTCAGGTGGCAGGGGTGTAAAACTGGATTTTTGTATTAAACACCCTCCATTTAAGGATAAAAATGGAAATGTCGAACCTGATTTTATAGGGGAGTATCACGTAAATTCCAATGATTATAGGTTTTACATAGGAGATTGTATCTGGTTACCTGTTGAAGATAAGGTAGGGATTTGGCACATTCTTGTTGAACTGGATGGGAAAACTATCGCGGAAAAAAAATTCAATATACATCTTCCATGAACAAAATAGGCTTATACAGGTTATTCCTATCGAGCAAAAGTTATAAAGTTAATAGCAAATCACATATTTTTATGTATATTCATTGTACACTTTTGCTATATTCAATTTAAACCTTTCAGTTATGTCAGATGGAATATTATCTATTCGAGAACTTCGTCGGTACGACCAGCAAATAATTTTAGATGGTATTGGCGAAAAAGGACAGGAAAAAATAAAATTGTCACGAGTATTGGTCATCGGTGCCGGTGGCAAAGGAACATCTGTTTTAAAAAACCTGATAACGGCCGGTGTCGGATATGTTGGAATAAGCGATGACTCTCTGGTTCAGGAAGATACCCTGGGCAGACAAAGCTTATTTGGCGACAATGACATTGGAAAACAAAAAGCCATCGTTTCCAAACAATACCTCAGGACACGAAACAGCTTTACCGAAATCAAAGTACATAACATACGTCTTACCTCAGAAAACCTGAACCGGATTATTGAAGGTTATCACCTGATTGTTGATTCTACTAACAATTATGATTCGCATTATGCCATTAGCAAAGCAGCCATTGAACTGGATAAACCGGTTGTTTTTAGTGCAATTAAGAACAATAAGGGCATTGTGACCACCCTTAACTACATGAACAAAAGAAGTTTACATGAGGCCCTGCCTGACGAGAGAAACTTAGATCTTGGAGTTCCTGATCTTTCCACTCCTGTTGTTATTGTTAATTCGATTACCGGAGGATTGACAGCATCAGAAGCATTGAAGATTATATTGGGTCAAAAGTCTTTACTTTGCGAAAAGTTTCTGGTATTTGATGCCTCAAACTACAGTTTTAGCTTGATCGACAAGTAAAATCTACTTCTAATTAAAAAATCATTTAATTAATTTCCCTGGTGCAAGTACAATTGCCTGTAAAAATATGCTGGATGCCATTTAAAATTTATCCCATTGAATTTCAGCTGTATAACTTGTGAATAACTTTTAGTTTGGTACCTCTTCATTCTAAAAATGAATAGCTATTTTAAGCCTGCTTTTTTATCTGATCGCATAAATGATTAAATCTTTAAGATACAGGCTTCTAATCTGGTTTATATTTTCCACCGTTCTGATCGCTGGCTTATCATTTCTGCTTTCTCATGCACACAAATCGAACAAAACAGCCCATTGGGCTGCAATTGAAAAACTCGAATTTTTGAGGTATCAATTTCTAAAGGGCCAAAAAGAGATCAATAATTTTGTTGCCAACGATTTAGACCAAGAATCTTTCTACATCTCAGGTGAAAGCCAAAGCCTTTCCAAACATTATGCACTCATTACACAAACCGACAGCTGTTTCATTGATTTATTTTCTGAAAATATCAAATATTATCCTGGATTAAGGGAATCCGCACTTCGTATAAGAAACACCTACACAGAGTATTCTATGCATTTGGATAGCCTTGTATATAATGCATACAAAAGGGGGTGTAAAAGTTTTGGGCTCATTGGTGAGATTAATCAAAGTATTTTAAACCTGGAGCAAACCAAAGCAATATCAAAAAACACTTTATTGGAGTTACAACTCCAAGCAAAATCGTATTTACTCGACAAAGATTCTGCCAGTATCCATCATATTAAAAACCTTTGTAACAGGCAAATTACAACGGTTTTAATGAGTCCGGGAATATCCAGGAGTCAAAAAATAGAAATTGTCAACTGGCTCAAGCTATACCGGAATAATTTTCAAAAAATACTTGAGCTAGACCGTAAACTTGGGTTCACAGGGGAAAAAGGAATAAAACAGGAAATCGAAGCACTAAGCTCAGACCTGGATAATGGGATCAACCAAACCATCATCAGGGCAAAATCTTCCTATGCTGTTTATGTAGCGCGCTTAAACCTGATATTTGGGCTGGCTATCTTTACTCTGGTTGCACTAGCATTTGTATTGAGTATTTATACTTCAAGATATCTGGTCCATAACCTGGAGAAACTTACAGAGTATATTTCTACCTTGGTACAATCACATTTTAAAACCCGCCTTCAGTTGAATTTAAGGCATTCTACAAAGGAAATCAGGCAAATCTTTATTGAATTCCGAAAACTTGCTATCGAGATTTCCATGAAAGAAAAACAACGCGATGTGGCTCTAAAGGTTGCTCAGGAAAATCAGCAACGGTATCGTGAACTTGCCGATCTTTTGCCGCAAAGCATCTATGAAACTGACAGGGTCGGTAACCTGACCTATGTAAACCAGGCCTGGTTTAGGGAATTTGGATACTCAGCCGATGATATTGACAGGGGGCTCAATCTTGCAGAAATCCTTGACCATAAACCTGTGGATGGACTAGCAAATTATTCAAAAATTGAACAAAATGATTTTATTGCGGAGCGGCACGACGGTTCAGTCTTTCCAGCTACTGTATATTCTGATGCCATCAAGAATGGACTGAAAATTATAGGCCATCGTGGAATTATTATTGATTCTACTTTGCGCAACAAATATGTCGAGAGCCTAAAAAAAGAGGCTGTAAAAGCGATGGCATCCGATAATCATAAATCTTCCTTCCTGGCCAACATGTCACACGAAATCCGAACGCCAATGAATAGTATCATCGGATTCTCGAATATGTTGTCGTCTAAAGAAATTCCGGAAGAGCAAAAAAAAGAATTTATCCATCACATTCAATCCAGCAGTGAAATGCTGCTCGGACTGGTTGATGATATTATCGATATCGCAAAAATAGAAGCCGGACAGTTGAACATCCATAAGGCTCCTTGTAAACCTCAGTACTTAATCCAACAGCTTCAAAGCAATTTTGAAGCTTTCAAAACCCGCTTGGAAAAAGAATTTCTGCAACTTACAATTGATATTCCGGAAGATGAAATTGCTTTCAGAACAGACGAGTTCAGGTTAAAACAAATACTAAGCAACCTCATCAGTAATGCAATTAAATTCACAGAGCAAGGATCGGTTGAGATTGGAATGAGATTAAAAAATCCGCAGACATTACAGTTTTATGTAAAGGATACAGGAATTGGCATGCCGCGGGAAGAACTCACTACAATATTCGAACGGTTTAAAAGGGCAAAATTGTCTGAAGAGAAAAAAATCAGCGGTACCGGTCTAGGACTTGCCATTTCGAAGAACCTTGTTGAACTGCTTGGTGGTGAAATGTGGGTAGAAAGCGAACCCAATATCGGTTCATGTTTTACCTTTGAGCTACCGTATTTGCGTGTAAATGAAGAAATCAATTTGCCTGTAGTCGATAAGATGAAAAAGTACAACTGGTCAGGAAAGACTATCCTGATTGCCGAAGATGATAAAAATGGACTTGCCCTTTTGAACCAGGCTTTATTGAGCACAAATGCTAAAATAATACGTGCCTCTACTGGTAAAGAGGCTGTTGAAGCATTGTCATTTCATGAAAGAACAGACCTGATTCTAATGGACCTTCAAATGCCTGTAATGAACGGACTCGAGGCAACTATAGAAATAAAAGAGAAGTACCCTCTGCTGCCTATTATTGCACAAACAGCATTTGCTATGGAAGGAGACAGGGAAAAATACTTATCGGCAGGCTTCGACGATTACATTACCAAACCTATAGACGTTCCTGATTTATTGGCTAAAATATCCCAGTTTTTTGATAAGTCGAACAGCAAGCCTGTCCAAACAGAGCAAAAGAGCAAAGCTGAGAATGACCAAACTGTTATCTCAAAACCACAAAAAAACAATTCGTAATTTATGAGATTATTGCTTTTGAGTAATTCAACCAATCCGGGAGATGATTATTTGGCCTATACCTTGCCCTACATCAATGGATTTATAAAGGACAAACCCAAACATGGAGTTTTTATTCCCTATGCAGGTGTAAGTATTGCATGGGATGAGTATTCTGAAATGGTATCCGATAAATTAAATGCTCTCGGTATTCAACTCAATGCAATCCATCATTCAAAAGATCCTGTTGCAACAGTTTTAGAAGCTGATTTAATTGTTGTTGGAGGAGGAAATACCTTTAACCTGCTGAAAAGCCTACAGGACAAAGGGCTAATTGAGCCCCTACAGCAAAGAATACAAGCTGGTGTGCCGTATATTGGCTGGAGTGCTGGATCAAATATGGCATGCCCAACTATAAAAACAACTAATGATATGCCTATTGTTGAACCTGAGAATTTTTCGGCGCTTGGAGCAATTCCGTTTCAGATAAATCCACATTATACCGAAGGAAGAATTGAAGGGCATGGAGGAGAAAGCCGAGAAATGCGCATTGCTGAATTTTTGATTGCCAATAAAGGCATCTATGTCGCAGGTTTAAGAGAAGGTACAATGTTTCAGGTAGAAGGGAAAAACATTCAATTAAAAGGAAATAAACCCTGCAGGATTTTTTTTGAAGGGCAAGAAGCAAAAGATATGCATCCTGGTGAAGATTTTTCCTTTTTAATACAATAAATTTGCGAATCTTTGTTTTATACTACCAGGTAACTGGATTGTAACTGATATTTAAACGGATTTAACGTCAAATAATATTCAGGATAGGTTCATCCTGATATGGTAAAATGTGTGGAGATGCGCTGGAGGCCCTATAAAAGGTTTATATTGATTATTGTAGGTGTATGGTTGTTTTTTGTGATTTTCGGGCTGATTTTAAGCCGGACCATGCAAGGAAAGGTAATAGAAATATTGTCTAACAAGGCCAATAAACACCTGCTTTGCGAAATTCATCTGCAAAAAAAGGATATCCACTTTTCTGTTTTTAAAAGGTTTCCACATGCCAGCTTGGAACTTAGGAATGTTGCTGTAATGCTTCCTGAGGGATTCAATACCCAACAATCCATATTGATAAAGGGAGACACATTGCTTTTTGCTGAAAAGGTTTATTTACAGCTTAACCTAAAAAGTGTGCTAACCCAAAAATATCAGTTAGAAAAAATAGAAGTACACAAGGGGTATTTACAAATTTTATCAGACAAACAAGGTAAAAGTTCACTGGATATCTTAGTTCCTATTGCAGGGAAGACCAATAATGAGGTAATTACACAAATTGATCAATTTAGTTGTACAGCCCTTAACATATATACCTCTGACATCGCAAATAAGTCACAAACACATACCTATATTAGAAAAGGAAACCTGTCGGGCACTTTTGAAACACAAAAATTCTCGGTTAATATCAAAGCTGATGGGACAATCAAACGATTTGAAGGAAAAGAGCAGGTTCTTGATCTACACCATAATTTTGCTGTGGATGCCAAGCTCATCAAAGATCAGGAAAGTTATATCGTGGAAAAGGGCTTCTTTAGTTTCGGAAATATACCTTTCAAAGTAATAGGTTCAATAAGAACGGGCGAGAATAACCTGGTCGACTTGATATTTTCAGCAAAAAAGGTTTCGGTAAAACAAATAGACAATACATTGCTTAAAGGGCTATTAGGCGAAAATGGATTCCAACCAAAGGGAGGTGTGCTCAATGTTCAGGCTACCTTTATAGGTTACACCAAACATTCATTGCCTGCAATTAAAGCAAAATTTAAGCTTACAGAAGGGAAACTGTATGACAAACTGCATGATATTACATTAACCGATGTCTATTTTGCAGGAAATGGTGATAATGGACAAGACCATTTTCCAAAGTCAACAACCATTCGATTAGATACTTTTAGCTTTAAAACGAAGCAAAGCCATCAATGGGGAAAATTAAAAATATTTAACCTGGTTGAACCAAGGGTATCACTTGCTTTAAATGGTCGTTTGGATATTGCTGATCTAAAGGCTGTTGTAAATTTTCCCAATCTTGCAATAAATCATGGATCGATCATCAATAAAACAGTTTTATCCGGACAAATAAATAAAGATAGTGAAGCCGGCAAGTCTGTTATTACCAAACTAAAGATCAAGGGCAATTTTGCTTTAGAAGATCTTGAGATAGAATTGACTAAATATAGTTTTCCGTCTGTATTACTTAATGGAAAAGTTGAGTTAGCTAACAATAATACGCTTCGTTTTAATGAGTTAAAAGCTAAATGTGCAAATTCAGATGTAAGCATTAGCGGTTTATTAAAAAATTTTAATGTTAAAAATGGTATTCCTGATTTTCAGGGAATTGTCCATGCCGGAAATTTACGGGTTGATGATTTCATTGAACCAGTCGATAAAAGAACTGGCAAAAGCAACCCAATAATTTTTCCTGATTCTTTGCGTATTTCAGGAAAACTAATGATTGACCAATTTTCCTTTGGCAACTTTCAGTCAAGCAATTATAGCAGCAATGTCTTGTATTCAAACAAAAGACTGAATGCATCCTCTGTTAACATGGATGGATTTGAAGGTCACCTTCAAGGCCTTATGACCTTGCACCAAAATTCTCCTGGAAACATAGCACTGTTTGTTGATGCCCATGTTAACCATGTTAATATGCACCAGCTATTTAAGGGGTGCAACAATTTTTCCCAAGATGTTATCCTGGCCGAACATATAGGTGGATATCTTTCAGGGCCCATTGAGTTTAATGCTGAGTGGTCCAATACACTTGACTTTAATCCGAAAAGTGTTGTAGCCCTTGGACAATTAAAAATTGTTGATGGAATTTTGGCAAATTATAGTCCTTTAATGGGACTGTCAAGTTTTATCAATATTGATGAGTTAAAAAAAGTAACCTTTGATGAGCTAAACACCTCAATTTCGATTCGTAATTCGCAAGTTTATCTGGCACAAACCCATATTGCATCATCAGCAATAACTTTTAATGGATCAGGCACACATGATTTCGACAACAAATACGAATACAGGCTTCAGTTAGGATTATCTGATGTTTTATGGAAAAAAGCCAAGAATAAGGACAAAAGCATTAGTGAGTTTGGCTACGTTACTGACGATGGCGTGGGACATACAATGTTACCATTGATTGTTTCTGGTAAAGGAACCACCTTTGATGTTAAGTACGATAAAAGAAAAGCACGAGAGACCTTCAGGAAAAAAGTGCAGGATGAAAAGAAAGAATTGAAAGACCTTTTTAGAAAAAAGAATGATGAGGTAGATGAAATTCAACAAGAACAAGAGTTTTTAATTGATAACGACAACAATAAAAAAGAGGAAAAACCTGTTTTAGAAAAGACAGATACAGATACCTATGAATCGTCGTCTGATGATTTTATCTTGCAGTGGGACGATAGCGAGGAAGAGGAATAAACAGGATAGAGAAGATAATAAATAGAAATTTTAGTCTATATAAAAAAGTATATAAGATACTTGAAGCAAAATGAATATCTACCAAAGAAAACTTCGCTTTAAATACATCCTTCTTATTTTTGCTATTTTAATTGGGACAGAATCGCTCTGGTATACAAATAGGCTTGTCGAACAATTGGCCAAGGAGGAACGCAAAAAGGTCGAAATGTGGGCTGATGCCACCAGCTTGCTTGTAAACAGTGACCCTTCAGACAGAAGTTCTATTTTCTTGATTGATATTATCTCGGATAATGAGACAATTCCGGTTATTATCGTAGATGAGAATGGCAGTGTAATATATAGCAGGAACATTGATTCGCTTCGGATGCTCAATCCAAAATTTGCAGCTCGGCAGATTGCCAAAATGAAGGAATCCTCCCAATCAATTGAGCTTGATTATGACACTTTCAAGCAGTATTTGTATTACGACCGTTCAATTATTCTGCAAAAATTGAGTTACTACCCCTATGTGCAATTAACAGTGATCCTACTTTTTATCCTGGTTGCATACTTCGCCTTTAGCTCATCACGCAAAGCAGAACAAAACCAGGTTTGGGTGGGATTATCAAAAGAAACAGCCCATCAGTTGGGGACCCCGATTTCATCTTTGTTGGCATGGATGGAAATATTGAAGTCCAGTTCAGAAGACCAGCAGATGGTAAGTGAGTTGGGCAAAGATGTTGGTAGGCTGGAAAAA
>JBNKPU010000165.1:0-76953 GCA_050295515.1 Bacteroidales bacterium
TAAATATTCCTGAAGGATATAATTTAGTTGTTAATTCTGATGAAATCAGGCTTAAGCAGATTTTAAACAACCTTCTGGGCAATGCCATTAAATTTACACATGAGGGAACAATTGAGTTTGGCTATACAATTATTGAAAGAATTAGAAAGAATTCGCGTGAAAGACAGATTAAATTCTTTGTAAAAGATACAGGAATAGGAATTTCACCTAAAATTATAGATTCAATCTTTAAACGTTTCACGAAAATTGAACCAGACAATAATAAATTGTATAGTGGTGCTGGACTGGGCCTGACTATATCAAAAAAATTGGCTGAAATATTAGGTGGTCAAATATGGGCTGAAAGTGAACTCAAAAAAGGATCGACATTCTATCTAACAATTCCACTAACAAACGAAGAGGAAAAAATTGAAAGCAAACCGGAAAACAAACAGGATCAAATCCTTATTGAACTGAGGAAATGTCTAAAGGGTAAAGAAATTTTGATATGCGAGGATGATCCAGCCAATTTTGAGTTATTGAAAGCACTTCTAAAAAAAACAAATGTTACAATAATGTGGGCAAAAACTGGAGCTGAAGGTGTTGCCTATTGCAATGCTAATAATCCCTACCTTATTTTAATGGATATTAAAATGCCGGATATGGATGGCTACGAAGCTGTTGACATCATCAGGTCGAGCGGATATAAATCTCCAATTATTGCTCAAACAGCATATGCAAGGTTTGAAGATGAGAAATCTATACTACAAAAGGGGTTTAACGCGCACATATCAAAGCCTATTCACAAGGAATCACTTTATGGTTCTATTCTAAAAGTATTAAACAACTTCGATTAGGAAGCACCTTTACAATAAACTGCCATGGAATACGATTTTATTGAGGCGAAATCCATCCTATCTCCTATAAAAAAAGGCCCTGATAAATACTTTGGCATTTTATACAGTATGAACATTTACCGTGGTTGCCAGCATGGATGTATCTATTGTGATAGTAGAAGTAAAGTTTACAACTTGGGCAACTTGTCCCATATCAGACTAAAAAGAAATGCTTTAGCGCTCCTGGAACAGGAACTAAAAAAGAAAAAAAGAAAGGGCACTATTGGAACAGGAAGCATGAACGATCCCTATATGCCTCTTGAAAAAAGGTTAGAACAAATATCAAAAGCTTTATCCCTAATACACAAGTTTAATTTTCCTGTTCATATAATCACAAAAAGCAAGCTGGTAACCAGAGACAAGGAAATAATAAAAGGTATTGATGATATTTATGCAGCAGTAAGCTTTACGATAAACACGACTGACGATGAGCTTTCAAAAAAAATAGAACCCGGAGCCCCAGCAAGTTCTGAAAGATTTCAGGCCATGTATGAACTCAGTAAAATGGGTATCTATACCGGCACTATTATTAGTCCTGTACTCCCATTTATTACAGATAAAGCCTCAAACATTAAATCATTAATAAGGTATACAAAAGAATCCGGAGGACAATATATTCTTGCATGGATGGGATTGACGCAGCGTGAAGGACAAAGAGAGTACTTTTATAATCAATTGGACGAAAAATTCCCGGGAATTTCAAAAAGATATCATGACACATTTAATCTAATGTACAACTGCCCCTCACCTCAAGCTGAGTTTTTGTTTAGTTTTTTTAACGAAGAGTGTCAAAAATTACATATGCCCACAAAAATGAGATTTTATTCACCCCCCAAAGAACCAATCCAGTTGAACATGTTTCATTAATAATCTTTAACATTTAAAAAAAACACGTTTTTTTCTGTTTATCTGATGCAACCCTAAAATATTATAGGTGTCTTTCCTTACAAACAATAATTGCTTTTTTTGGCATGTTATTTGAATTGTTGTTAAAAATTGTTAATGGGGCCATGGCACTAGAAATATACATATCTAAATATTCCGCAAATATTATACACTCTGTTTTTCAGAAGCATTAAAAATCTTTTGATTTGTTTCAGAAATGGGGCTGTTAGTATTACGGACGATAATATGGTTAAACTAAATTTTGAGTAATATGAAACGTGTACTTTATTTTTTGACATTTGCTTCAATTATTCTTGCATCATCATGTGAGATTATTGAAAATCCTGCGGGTTTCACTCCGGATAACCCAGATGCTACAGGAAACTTGCTAATTATTAACAACTCGAACGAACAACTTGTTCTTTACAAGGATCAGGAAGTTGTTAAAATGATTCCTGCTTCCGCAACAGATTACTTGGTATACATACCAAACGAAAGCGAGGGTACGGTTCAGCTTGACCTATACCTTTGGGAAGATGTTGCTGGGGATATTAACAATCCGGCTCCTGCAGATGCTTTTAAACGTTGGCTTGTACCCCTCTCAAGCAGCGATGCTGTTGAGCAAAGGGCAACATGGCATGTAGGAGGTGCCAGTCAGTACACCGATGTTGCAACACTTAACCTTTCTTATTTTGGTGGCTCAGACAACAATGTGGATGTTTACCTGAATGGAAGAACAGGTGGTAAAGTTGTAAGCCTTAAGCCTGGGGACCAATACAAAAAAGTTGGTGTCGATTATGGCAACTATACTTTACATTATCTCTATTGGTTTAGCGACCAGAATGATGCCAATGCATTTAAAGAAGTTGGATGGATCGAGAGCCAATTGATCAATGGTAACGAAAAGGATATTTGGTTAATTCTTAACGAAAACCGTAAAGATGTTACCATGGTAATACCTCACTTTGGATCTGCAGGCAGCCAGGGAACAAAATATGCAGGCATTGAAATTACCAACCATACAGGAGAACCTGTACAAATCTTTGTAGGCGATAAGCTTATCGAATCTGTATGTTTCCTTGAAGAAGGCAATACAAGGAACCTTTCTACTCTGGATGTTGATGGAAGCTACACCTTCTATCTGCCAATAACGGAAGAAGGTGCTACTGAGAAATCATTCAGGTTGAAAGCTCAAACACTAACAACTGTTCTTACATTAGAAACAGCAGATATAACTTTAGTTGCTGACGAAGTTGTTGGTTGGGTAGTAGACGGTGAAGCCGATGTAACTGCAGAACCAGTTGTTGAAGAGGCTCCTGTTGAAGCATCACCCGCTATTTAATATAGTATTAATCATGAGGGCAGCACTATGTTGCCCTCTTTTATCTAAAAAAAAACATGGGAACCTCGAAATTCATAACGATAGCTATATTACTGACGAGTACAGTATTTCTATCGCAGTGCGAAGTGCAAAAAATGGGATGTACTGACCCAAATGCAATAAATTACGATGTTGCCGCGGATATTGATGACAATTCCTGTGCTTACTCATTGGATCCTGCGAATAACGATTGCACCTCTGAATTGCAAGGAAATCTTTCTGTTACAAACTTGACTGATAAAGTATTATACCTATATAAGGACTTTGCCTTGATAACATGTATCCCTGCCAATGCTGAAGCCTTCTTGCTTAATATTCCAAATGAATCGTTAAGTGCTTGTAAGCTTCAAATCTGGCTTGCTGAAGATGTTCCTTTAAAAGATAAATACAATCCTGATATCAACGATGTTTACCGACAGTGGACAGTAGCCCTTTCAAATACAACAAATGCTGAAGAACGGGCTAACTGGTTGATAACTGACGATGAGAACTATGCTGGTTCAGGTACATTTAATCTTACCTACCCTTCGTTAGATGATTATGGCCAGCAAGTAATCTATCAAGTTGATGTGTTCCTGAACAGCAAATCAGGTGCTAAGCTAGCCTCTTTGCAACCAGGTATATCCAACAAAAAAGTAAGTGTTGATTATGGCGTACATTATCTATTTTTCAGGTATTGGTACTCCGATCCCAATTCAACATCTGGTGAGATTACCGAGCTTGGATGGGAACAAAACAGTGAAATTGTAATAAACGCAGCTTTTGAAACTGCCGATATTACAATACCTTTCTATTATAGCAATATTGGAAAATACGGAGAATTAAAAGTTTATAACCAAACAAGTAAACTGATCAGTATTTATGCCAACGATATGTTAATTGAGTCTATTGCTAAACTGGATGGATCAACACAGGGACTATCAATAATACCTGCAGATAATGCAACAACATTCTTGATACCGGTTAAAAAATATACTTTCACCGCAAAGTCTGTTGATGGCACCGAAACAATTACATCCTTTACTAATGTTGAAATTCTACAGGATGAATTAGCTACTAAATGGGTTGGTCCTGAACATACCGATGTATCGGTTATCAACAATACTACAGAGACATTATTAATATATTCTGTAAATGAAGAATACTTGGGTGTCACTGTTGAGCCAGGGAAAAATACTGGAAGTTTTTCTATACCTTCTTCCTTTGACAGCATAATGGTTATTACAGGAAATAAAAGCCATGCAAAAACAATAGCAGCTGGAAAAGATATATCAGTAAGTGAATTGGATAGCTATTTAAACAATAAGCTCGATTTTGTTTCTGAATGGAACAGTATAGGAGAAAATCATTACCGTAGCCCTGCGATTGCCGATAATGAAGAAACCTCAATGGTTGCTACATTAACCAATGATGAGGAAATAATCCTCTCATTTGAATACTTAGTAAGCTCAGAATATGACTGGGACTATTTCAGGTTCAGCATTAATGGCGAAACTAAAATTGCCAAAGAAAGTGGCGAAATTGATTGGACAAATGCTTCATATACAATCGAACCTGGAGTCCACACTCTTGAATGGAAATATATTAAAGATGAAAGGTTTAGTGTGGGTAATGACTATGTCGAAATACGAAACATAGGTATTGACTAACAGAACAAATGCATGGAGACTATCTCCATGCATTTTTAATATCCCATAAACAGATAAACACCTACTTATCAGGCTTGTGCATTACCATCCAATAGCTTAGGTTTTATTTTGTTATCATCTCAATTTTCTCGGATCCAAAGCAAGACATACATTGTCTTTTCTTTATGGATAGATCTAAAATCATTTGAAGAAAAGAAGAATACAGAAATTCTGGAAATCATGAAAAAACCTTTACTCCTAATAATAGTATTCCTAATCCAATGCTTCTATAGCTTTGGGCAATTTTCAAATAATATAGGCATACAATATGAAATAGGATCAAAGTCCAACTTTAATATTGGAGAAAACTATAATCAGTATATTTCCACAGTTCAACGTAATTTTTTTTTCAGCACTTATAAAAAAGACAATAAAGTATCAAACCGATGGATTTTAGGTTCCCGTTCCGACTTTATAAACTTTGAAAATTATGCAAAATTCTTGTCTGACAATGGTGAAACAATAGACCACTTTAACACAAATGACAATATTGTAAGGAATGCCCTAAAAGCAGGATACTTACGACAAAGACATTTTGGTAAAGATTACTATCAATTTATATTCACCTTTAATTATGGTATATTCTATGAAATGACCACACAGGCAAAAAGGATTAGCTCTGTTCCTGAGCAAAATTACCAATTGAGCGATGAAATAAAAACTTCGGGATTTATTTTCACAACAGGTGTTGAGGTAAGTTACAGGTTTATAACTTTGGGTTGTAAAGAAGAAAAATGGCTAACAGATGTTCTTGACCACAAATATATTAACAAGCTACCAAAATCACCACTTAACTCTTCAGCAATGCAGGGGCTAAGGCTCGATTCATGGATGCCTTTTATTTATTTTGGATTAAAAATCGATATATAATAAGCCAATACAGCAATTTACCTTTCAAGGTTTTCAATTATCCTTTCTGATATTTCAATAATTGAATAATCATTCGCCTGTGGATTTTGAATATCTGACAGATTAATTAATTTGTACCCTGCATGTGCCGAAGCTTTAAGCTGTGCATTAAGTATTTTCAGGTAATAATCCCCCATTTCCAAAGAATCAACAAATCCAATCTGTGGAGGCAAGCACAAAAGCTTTTTATCTGCTTTAAAATTGTTGTGAATGTTTTCTAATCCCTCTTGTATCTGAGAAACATCTAAATTTCGATACATATTGTATCCTCCTGCTACAATTATACCGTCAAAATGCTCGCTACGTATTTCAGGAACAATCGTATTATAAATTCTTGGATAAGACCATACAGGCAAAGTGTTTTTTGGTATTTTCGGCTCAAGGTATCCTTTGTATACCCATCCTTCGTCAATGTTAACTTTATAGGAAGAATCATGATTCGCAACCAATATTTTATCAGAATAAAATCCCGATAAACTATCTGAAGTATTCATTCGAATGGTCAATAAGTTTGTCCATGTTCGAAGAACAGAATCAGGCAATTGAATGGTATAGTTTGTTGTCTCACCTTCAAATCGATCTATTTCATTGCCATTGACATAAAAAACAAATCCTCCCCTGATAGTCCCAAAATTGATTCCAAAATCGCTGGTCCTATATTTATCAGAAACATAAAACTTTCTTCGAAGCCACACAATCCTGTCCTTCAAATACCATTTCCTCCCAGTTTTTACAGGTAAATTCAGATCATTCCAGTCCCAGTCTTCCAACCTTATATCAAGAGCACCTTTTTCAATGCCCCTAAATGAAGAATCATTGATAAATTGCTGAACATGGGAAATAGAATCAAAATCATTGTATAAACTAGTTAAGGAAACATTTTCAGGCTGATTGAACTCATCAGGGACATTGTTGGCAAAATCCACAATATGTGTACCTGGCCATGACAAATTTATAATTCCAACAGGTGTGTTATAAATATCTTGAAGCCGCTCACCAATAGTCCTGGTAAGTTTCTCATAATCGTAAATATTTTCAGGTGCTAATACTTTCCAGGAACTACCCTCCAGATTGAATTTGGTCGGCATAACATTAGGTTGAAAATACCTCACAGCATCATTAAAAGATCTTGATGGTGAAGAAGTTGAAAAACACTCCTTGCTGTAAGGCTTCCAATTATCGCCCACAATCACCCATAAATTTCCTGTAATCACATTATTTAACAGAACCTCTACGCCATTCTTTCCTTCCACTTTTATGGAAAAGCTACCTTTAAAATCCAACTTTGGAAAAGTTACTGACCAATCACCATTTTGATCGGCATCAACTACTTTTGACACATTTTCGATCAACACAGCCAGCTTACCATTCGAGGAGCATTTACCACTAAGCGTGATCGGTAAACCTGTCTGAAAAACCATATTAGAGGTATAGTAAGGATGAACATCAATATCTACAGCTGTTAACCTCTTTTTATAAGAACATGAAGATAAGAGGCATAAAACTAATATAATGCCTGGGATTTTTTTTAAGTGCATAAAATAAGCTTTTATCGAAAATAAACATATTTCCTTTACCTTAAAAACTTCATAGTAAATAAAACAAAGTATAATTATAAACATAATGTAAACTGCACACGAGAAATTTATTTTTTGGTCTCCTTCCAAGCATTTATATTTGATCAAAAATATCCCTATGCAAGCGCGTATAAAACAAATTTTTGAACAAGAAGCCAATGCCATTGCCAATATTCCGGTAAATGGTACTTACCAGGAGGCTATTGACCTGATATTTAATGCAGTTCACAACAACAACGGAAAACTTATAGCCAGTGGAATGGGTAAAGCAGGTCAAATTGCAATTAACATTACCACAACCTTTAGTTCCACCGGTACTCCTGCAGTTTTTTTGCATCCGAGCGATGCACAACATGGTGACCTTGGCATAATCCAAGAGGACGACATCTTGCTCCTGGTATCAAACTCAGGTAAGACAAGAGAAATTTTAGAATTGTTTCATTTAAGCAAAAATCTCCGCCCTGGAATAAAAGTTATTGCTTTAGTCGGACATCTAAATGGTCCATTGGTCGATCTGGCCGACGTATCAATATCTACTGGAAATCCCAAGGAAGTATGCCCACTAAACTTAACACCTACAACATCTACAACTGCCATGACCGTAATTGGGGATGCTTTGGTTGTGTTAATGATGGAAAAAATAAACTTTACTGTCGAAGACTATTCCAAAAGGCATCATGGCGGTTATTTGGGGCAAAAATCACGCATTGACGCCAAAAATAAAGGCTAATTATTCAAAAGCAACAATGTCTTTTTTTTGAGTGTTTCGTTTTTATGTTGTATTTTATTAGGAAATTCTCTAGTCATGGACCTTAAAAATCTTCAAAACGGATCAGATATCAGGGGTGTAGCAATTAACAGTATCGAAAATGAACCTGTAAACCTATCACAAGAAATTGCTGTACAGCTAGGATTCGCGTTCGCTAAATGGATTTCGTATCGCCATGAGGGTTCTGCTAAAATAGGTATAGGAATGGATCCAAGGTTAAGTGGGCCTGAACTAAAACAAGGATTATTCGATGGGCTCTTGTCCTTTGGTGCTATAGCGGTGGATTTTGGATTAGCAACAACTCCTGCGGTATTCATGTCAACACAATTTAAGGAAACTTCTTGTGATGCATCAATAATGATTACAGCCAGCCATCTCCCATCAAACAGAAACGGGTTTAAGTTTTTTACGAAGAATGGAGGACTCGATAAAAAAGATATCAAAGAAATTATCGAGATAGCTGAAAACACCTCTATTGAAAAAGTTAATAGTAATGAAATTATCCCTCAAATAAACCTTATCGAATTATATTCCAAATACTTAATCGACACGATAAAAGCAAAAACCAAAAAAGAAAAACCTCTCAACGACTTACACATTATAGTTGACGCAGGAAACGGTTCAGGTGGTTTTTTTGCAGAGGATATTCTCTCTGAATTAGGAGCAAACACAGAAGGCAGTCTATTTCTTGATCCGAATGGAACTTTTCCAAACCATGCACCAAATCCAGAAGACCGTAAGGCAATTGGTGTATTACAAGACCAGGTATTGAAAACAAATGCAGACCTGGGAATAATTTTTGACACCGATGTCGACCGGGCAGCCATTGTAAGTTCATCGGGAAAACCGATAAACAGGAATGCCCTGATTGCCCTGATATCAGCAATTTTGCTTGAGGAGCATCCTGGCTCAACCATTGTGACTGATTCGGTAACATCGACAGGATTGCAGAAATTCATTGAAAAGAAAGGTGGAATACACCATAGATTTAAACGTGGTTACAGAAATGTAATAAACGAAGGGATAAGGCTTAACAACATTGGGAAAGAATGCTGGCTGGCTATTGAAACATCAGGTCATGGAGCAATGAGGGAAAACTATTTTCTTGACGATGGGGCATTCTTAATTGCAAAGTTATTGATCAAGTATGCACAAATAAATGAAAAAGGCCAGAACCTTGAACAAATTATCGAAAACCTTGAAGAACCTAAAGATGAAAAAGAAATAAGATTAAAAATCCTTGATGCAAATTTTGGTTCATATGGACAAAAAGTTATTGAAGACCTTAAAGACTATGTTTCAAAAACTGAAGGCTGGGAGGCAGAAAAAGTCAATCATGAAGGATTTCGTGTAAACTGCTTGCCAAATCATGGGGATGGGTGGTTTTTGTTACGTCTTTCATTACACGACCCAGTGCTTCCACTTAATATAGAATCCAATATAAAAGGAGGATCAACTCAAATATTGAATGGATTAACAGGTTTTTTAAAAAAATATGATCAGCTTGAAACATCTTCACTAATATAAATCATTACTTTTGTCAACCTTATATGAATTATGAGACTAAATAAAGAAAATGCAATTGGGGTAGTAATTGACATGCAGGAGAAATTACTCCCTCATATTCAAAACCATGAACAACTGCTTAACAAGAACCTGACCATGATTCATGGATTAAGGGCTTTAAATGTCCCAATTGTTGTAACACAGCAGTACACCAAAGGATTGGGAAATACTGTAAAGCCTATTAATGAAGCAATTGGCAATTTTAGCTATATCGAGAAACTTACATTTAGTTGTTACAGAGAACCTTCATTTATAAAAATCATGAACAGGTCTGGCAATAGAAATGTAATTATTACAGGTATTGAGTCTCATGTATGTGTGTTGCAGACAGCCCTAGACTTGCTTTACAATAACTTTACTCCTGTTGTAGTCACTGATGCAATAGGTTCCAGGAACTCAGAAGACATGAAAATCGCTCTTTGGCGTATGCGTGATATTGGATGCATAATGACAACTACTGAGTCTATTTTATTTGAACTTTGCAGACAAGCTGGCACTCCTGAATTTAAAAAAATATCGAACCTCGTAAAATGATAGATCAAAATGCGAAAAGTATATACAATCGGTGAGACTGTTTTAGACATTTTATTTAGAGACAACCAACCATTTGCGGCTAAAGCAGGAGGAGCATGCTTAAATTCTGCCGTTACTTTAGGGCGATTAGGTGTTCCTGTTAATTTTATTGGAGAATATGGCTTGGATGAAGTAGGAAATTTCATTGACCATTTTTTAAAAGACAACAACGTGTCCACTGAGTTTGTATATCGGTATTTTGATGGGAAATCAGCCTTGGCACTTGCTTTTCTGAATGAGAAAAACGATGCCAGTTATGATTTTTACAAAATATACCCTAAGAAGAGATTTAGAATTAAGTTTCCTGAACTTAATCAGGACGATATTGTGTTGTTTGGATCATTCTATGCGCTTACTCCAGAGGTTAGAGATATTATGATCCAGTTTATTCAACAGGCCAACAAGAAAAAGGCTATCGTCATGTATGATCCTAATTTCAGAAAACAGAACCTTCATGAATTACCTAAGTTAAAACCATTAATTCTTGATAATATTTCTCATTCTAATATTGTACGGGGTTCAAATGAAGATTTTTCGTTTGTGTTTGGCACTCGTAATGCAGATGACACTTTTGAGTTGCTTAAAGATAAATGTCCTATTATATTATACACTGCATCAACAAAGGGTGTATTTTTAAAAACCCACAAAGTCTCCGAAAGATTTGATATTAAAAATATTGAACCTCTAAGCACTATAGGGGCTGGTGATAATTTCAATGCCGGCATAGTGTATTCCTTGATTAAAAACAATATATCTTATAAGGGCCTGCCACAGTTAAAAGTCGAAGATTGGGAGCCAATTATAAAAACAGCAATTGATTTTGCCACTCATGTTTGTATGGGCTACGATAATTATATAAATAGCGAGTTTGCAGAAAATTATAAATTGAACATGTAAACTCAAATATTCCAAACCACCTGTTTTTACCTATAAATTTGTCATAAAATATAGGATAACCCTATTCCCATTATTGTTTTTGCAATTTCTATAAGACTTTCTACACTATTGCGTTTCCACAAGTAATGTTAACGGATTAAGGTAAAAGTTGTGTCTATAGAGCTATCGCTCTCTGCCTATACAATTTCATTAAACCCGGATTATGTATTAGAACTTCGTCATGAAGGTTGAAATAGCAAAAATAGAAGGACTTGGATAGATGAATCATAGCACCGCTGGTGATTAGAAACAAGTAAGTGAAACGACTTCTATTGAAGCAATTTCAATATGTAGTAGATTTTCTAATGCATATTCTGGATTAAAGTTCCTTAGGATTCTTGGTTCTAATCTGAACTTTGTTTTTTCTATTTAGAATAAATAGCATTGCAACGGCAATTATTCCAAATACCAAATATATCAGGTTGGTAGTAGTATGGCCAATAAATGCAAAAATAGTAGCATCAAACTCAGAAATTCCGTAAGCTCCTGTTAGAGATATTATTACCATCCAATGCCAGGCTCCAATACCACCATTTATTGGTGCTAACATAGCCAATCCCCCCATAAAGAAAGTAACTATACCTGCCATTATAGATAATCCGCTAGTAGGTTTAAAAGCTAAAAAAACAACATATAACATTGCCAACCACATTAGAAAAATAAATATGGTATGAGCAATAAACTCCCATTTCCTATCCAAACTTAGAATAGAATAAATACCTTCTCTAATTGTTTTCAAAATTGCGTTAACTTTTTTTGCAATTTTACTATTGCTGGATTTAACCTTTTTAAAGAAGTAAAAAATCAATACAAGAAACAAGAGGCCAGCTCCTATTCCCAGAAGTATATTTCTTGTTGAAAAAAGATTCTGAAAATTATTTGAAAGCTCTGCATTACTTGAGAATATCATTTTGAAATCAAAAAGTCGTAAAGGAATAACAACCACAGCTATTAAAATCAACATTAACATATCAGCAAGGCGCTCTACTACCATTGTACCCACTAATTTTGCAAAAGGTACTTTTTCAGTGCTTGAAACAACAGTACAACGTGCAACTTCGCCTGCCCTGGGGACCAATAGATTAACTAAATAAAGAATAAAGCAAGATAAAAACACATTGGTAAAGCGTGTTTTGCTTCCTGATGCAGTAATCAACAATTGCCATCTCATAGCCCTAGAAACTAAGGATAGTACACTAAACAACAGAGATATAAAGATCCAAAAATAGTTAACTTCTTTAAAGGCATTCACAATATCTTTAAAGGGTAGGTCCTTGTAACTTAACCAAAAAAGAAACACACCTAATCCAAGAAAAAAAAGATATTTTATAACATTAATAATTTTTCGCATCATTGCTTCTCCTGAAAAAAATAAATAAAGGGCAAATCTAACGTTTTTATTAAATACAAACCTTAACGATTTGAAAATAATCCCCTATCTTTTGAACGATTTTAAGATTTTTTAAGTAAATGCATACTATTCTTCAATATTTGGTTTTCTTTTTGGTTTTCTATTCCAGTACTTCAATAAGAGCTCAATCTGGCCAAATCATTGTTGATTCTATGTACAGTACAATCATAGGTGAATATTCACATTATAGTATTTACTTGCCTGGTGATATCCATTCAAGCAATAGCACTAATTCGGTTATATATATGCTACATGGATTCAATGGCGACAATCAAAGCTGGATAAACCATGGTCATGCTCCTGCCCTTTTTGACAGTCTTTTAGAAAGAGATGAAATATCGAGATCAGTTTTGGTGATGCCAGATGGAAACAACTCATACTTTATTAACAATTATAACAATCAATATAGGTTCGAAGATTTTTTTATAGAGGAGTTTATTCCATACATTGAGGCATTGTACTCTATTGAACTTAACCGAAACAGAAGGTCAATACTAGGGTATTCCATGGGTGGCTTTGGGGCTATAGTGCTAAGTTTGAAACACACTGACTTGTTTTCGACTTGTTTGGCTATCAGTGCGGCAGCAAGGCCTCCAGATATTTTTGCGCAACTTCCTCAATCAAGGTACAAACAACTCTTTGGCGAAGTTTTTTGCGACACCCTATCGGGAATGGAGAGAATAACGCAACATTGGAAAGCCAATAGCCCCTATTTTATAATAGATAGCCTATATTTAAAAAATGAATTACCATTAAATATTTACATTGATTGTGGCAATAAAGATTACCTGTCAAAATCCAACCTGGCATTCCACAATCTCCTTCTGGAAAACAACATACCCCATGAATATATAGAAAGAGAAGGAGAACATAACTGGACGTATTGGAGGGCAGGATTCATCAACAGTTTAATTTATCTTGAATCTAAAAAGCAGAAAAACTTTTGAATTAAACGTTAATTATCTGAATCATGAAACAACTTTTTGGAATTCTATTAATATCAACCATATTCTTAATCAAAACAGAAGCACAACCTGCCATTACTTTTAGTAAGGTAAATCATGATTTTGGTAATGTTGCCAATCTTAACTATCCACCAGCCGCCTTTATTTTCAAAAACAATGGTGATTCACCTGCCGCTATATTAATGGTAAACAAAAGCAAAGATGTAAAAGTTAGCTACCCGACCCAATTTATTGGCCCTGGAGAAGAAAATAAAATATTGGTATACCCTGATTTAAATAAAATTGGTCCCTTTTCAGAAAAAATTGAAGTTGTAGTGAACTATCAACAAGATCCCATTATATTGTCAATTGCTGGAAATGTAATTTCCATTCAGGAATGTTTTCCAAATTCCGACAATTGGAATATCAGGAAAATAATTGTAGTGGACAGCGATACCAAAAATCCCATACCCGAAGTAAATATTACTATGCTTCATAATATGAACCAGGAAGTTGAAGCTAAAACTGATAAAAGTGGAGAATGGCAGGGAGATATGCCTATTGGCCAATACCATTTTTCATTGGAAGCAACAGGGTATTATCCTAAAGAAGAAGATAAATATGTAAGCCGCTCCTTACCTATCCTGTTTTTTGAGCTTGATATGATACCTCCTGCCCGGCCTGTTGAGGATATTGTTATTGCGGAAAGTGAGCCTGAAATTTCCGAACCGGAAATTGATTATGCTGTTTCTGGCAACGAATTACCTGTTAACTTATATGCAGCCAACAACCTGGTACTTCTTTTGGATGTTTCGTATTCCATGAAATCCGGAAATAAAATTGGTTTATTAAAAGAATCTATTACCAACCTTGCTGGTGTTTTAAGAGGTATTGACAATGTTACCCTGATTACCTATGCCGGCTCTCCCAGTCTTATTTTTAAAGCTGTGCCCGGAAACAACAGGGAACTTATTGTCAAAGAGGTTCAGTCGCTGGTCCCTTCTGGCATAACCAATGGAGTAAAAGGATTGGAAAGTGCCTATTTTATTGCAAACAAGCAGTTTATCGTAGGAGGCAACAACCAAATAATACTTGCTACAGATGGCAAATTTACAGGAGGCAACCAACAACCTCAGGAGTTTCAGAACATGATATCAGGGTATGCTCAAAAAGGAATTATCCTCTCTATTATTGGCTTTGGAGTTGATGAAGATGCTAAAATGTTTATGCGTGGAATGGCTGATTTGGGAAAGGGAACTTATATACATGTATCCACAAAAGATGATGTTTCTGAAACTTTAATTAATGAAATCAAATCGAAGTCTTTAAAAAACTAAACCTTTATGGTCTGAACCTTTAACTCGGTGAAGCTAAATAAGCATAGGTTTGACCTCGCAAAACGGAGTTTTTATAAGAATACCCCATGAATTATATGCAAACAATATAATTGTCGCACAAGCTATTAGTGACCACATTGACCTGGATAAAGCATTTAAACAGAGACATGAGGCTCAAAGGGATGATTCGGCTAAACGACTGAAAGAACAGCAAATTAATCTGTTTCTTTCTAACACCAGATTAACTTCGTTGAGCTCATTCAGATATCTCTATATTCTATTACAACGTTTTGCAACCAATGAAGAGAACCAGACTTTTGATACAACCCCCTTATTATTCTCACAATACTAGTGCGTTTTCAAGAGAATATAATACCTTTGACTTTAATGAAACCAAAACTTAAATAAATGGCTAATTACCAAAACAATAACTTAGACATCCCTCCAAACATTTTGAAAATCTTAAAGAAGTGGAGGCTAATCGTTACTTTAATAGTTCTACTTATTTTAATATTGGGCGGTTTTTTTCAAGTCCAACCCGAAGAGGTCGGTATTATTACAAGATTTGGAAAATATACCAGAACTCTTGACCCTGGACTTAATTTTAAAATGCCCTTATTTGAGAAAGTGTTAAAAGTCCCTGTTGAAAGGCAACAAAAATTAGAGTTTGGATTTAGAACAACATCAATTAATATTCGATCTACTTATACTAAAGAAGGTCTGGCTGATGAATCATTGATGCTTACAGGTGATTTAAACCTTGCAGATGTAGAATGGGTTGTGCAATACAGGATAGACAATCCTTATAATTACCTTTTTAAGGTGAGAAATCCTGTCACAACACTTAGAGATATTTCAGAAGCTACAATGAGGCAAGTTGTAGGTGACAGGACAGTCAATGAAGTTTTAACTGTCGGTAGGACAGAAATTGCTGCAACGCTGGAAGTAC
This sequence comes from Bacteroidales bacterium, assembly GCA_050295515.1. Classification (GTDB taxonomy): domain Bacteria; phylum Bacteroidota; class Bacteroidia; order Bacteroidales; family UBA10428; genus UBA10428. Next base: position 15,801 of record JBNKPU010000165.1, read on the forward strand.
AGATGCAAGAGTTATGTCGTGAATATGAACTGGGTGTTTCAATAGATCAAGTTGTTTTGCAGGATATTAACCCACCCGAACCTGTTAAGGATGCATTTAATGCGGTAAATCAAGCTCAACAGGAAAAAGAAACCTTAATTAACCAGGCTAAATCTGATTATAATAAGATTATACCAAAAGCTCGAGGACAAGCAAAAGAAACGATTCAAAAGGCTGAAGGTTATGCTACTGAACGTGTCAATAATGCTAAAGGTGAGGCATCTAGGTTTACCGCTCTTTATAAAGAGTATATAAAAGCACCTGAAGTAACAAAGAGACGAATCTACCTTGAAACAATGGCAACTGTTCTCCCAAATCTTGGGTCCAAAATAATTACTGATGATAAAGGCAGTAATGTGCTTCCATTACTTCAAATGCAAATGAACAGCAAATAACTTATAACCTGAAAACATAATTAGTTTATGAATACTTCAAAAACCATATTTACGCTAGCAATAGCTTTGGTCATAATAATCCTTGCTTCTCAAGCCATCTACATTGTAAATGAAACTGAACAGGTTGTAATTACTCAATTTGGTAAACCTGTTGGAGAAGCTGTTACAACTCCAGGTCTGAATTTTAAAACACCTTTCATTCATAAAGCCAACTATTTCGATAAAAGATTTTTGGAATGGGATGGTGATCCAGATCAGGTTCCTACAAAAGATAAAAAATTCATTTTTATCGACAGTTATGCCAGATGGCAGATAACAGACCCCCTTCAATTTTTTAAACGTTTAAAAAATGAACGTGGAGCTCAAACCAGACTTGATGATATTTTAGACGGGGAAACAAGAGACTATATAGCCTCACATAATATCGAGGAAGCTGTTCGAACAAGTAACCGAACTCCCATTATATCCGATTCCCTTAGTGAATTAGTAAGTGACTCACTCATTCTAATTAAGGATGGTCGTGACAAAATTCAAAATCAGATTCAGCAATCTGCAAACGAAAAAGCATCTGACCTGGGTATTGTAATTCTTGATTTTAGAATTAAAAGAATAAACTACATCGAAGATGTTCGTGAACAGGTATATGAAAGAATGAAAAGTGAAAGGTATAGAATTGCCGACAGGTTTCGTTCAGAAGGTCAAGGTGAAGCTTCCCGGATAAATGGAGAAAAAGAAAGAGACCTTTTAGTTATTCAATCTGAAGCTTTTAAAGAAGCTGAAGAAATAAAAGGTAAGGCTGACGCTCAAGCTGCACTCATTTATGCAAGAGCTTATGATCAATCTTCAAGTAGCCGGGAACTGTACTCCTTTGTAAAATCTATGGAAACATTTGAAAAGTCGTTTGATACCAGCACATCAATTATTCTTTCTACTGATGGAGAGTTATTTAAATACTTAAAAGATTTTAAGTAAAAAAATATCTGATTTGATTGATGGGGTTATTGAGATAGAATAAAAAGCTATCTCAATAACCCCATTTCTTATTTTTTAAATCTTGAAATATTGTGCATCTTTGCACCCTAAACTTTGAAAAGATGACAAAAAAGATTGTAGGTTTATACGAATTGACAACCGGTGTTTTTGGTGTAATATTGATCATTGCCAACCTCTTTACCAAAGGAAAAATGGGAGGATCAGAGAGCATTATCCTTCAGGCTATTCTTGGTGTGGTATTATATGCATTCTTAGCCTATGCTGGATATGGACTGCTCAATGGATTGAAAAACGCTAAACGCTACTCAATGGCATTACAAGCATTTCAAATTCCACTACTGATTATGCCTGCCTATATATATAAGTTTTCTGCAGCTGCCTTTTTTAGTATTGGAATTAAGGGGGCAAACTTTAATGTAAATGAGCTATTTCATGGGATAGCCTTTCAAGGTTCGATTGGAAAATTACTATACGTGGGTACTTTCCAGCCAATAGATTATGCAATAACAATGAATCCTACTAGCAACACCGCATACATGGTATATGTTGTACCTATTATTATATTGTTGGCTCTTCTAAAAATCAAATAAACCAAAAGAACTATTCTACTTCTTTAACTTTGGATTTCTTTAACCGTCCTTTTTTATCTGCAACCTTAAATCCTGTTTTATAAGCCAACTGGGTTGCCTTAAGCATCATCTTATAATTAATACGGTCTTCGGTATCCCTTGGAGTGTGATAATCGCTATGCAAACCTGTATGCAAAAACAACACAGGAACTCCATGGGTAAGGAAATGATATTGATCGGAATATTCGATAAATTTATTTTGTGTGTAAAGTGGTGTCAATCCCAAGTCAACGCAATTTTTTTTATTGATCTTTATGAGTTGTTTGCTTGTTTCGGCGTGAATAACATAAATGGAGTCCCCTTGTGTAACTGTTATTGAACCATATCCTAAAGATGGGATAGTATCTGAATCGAGCCTGGTGCGTCCTATCATATCCATATTAATACATGCAATAGTCTGTTCAAAAGGCAACAAGGGATGTTGCGAATAATAATTTGATCCCAACAGCCCCCTTTCCTCACCAGTAAACCATACAAATACAATACTTCTTCTAGGTTTCTTTTCCAATAGACTATAAGCCTGAGCCAACTCCAGAAGTCCTGCAGAACCTGAACCATTATCGTCTGCGCCGTAATATACTTCACCTTTCTCTCCTACTCCATCATGATCGTAATGTGCACAATACACAACATATTCATTTTTTAATTTTGGATCACTTCCTTCCAATATCCCTACTACATTTCTATCCTGGATTGTCCTTGAAGTAAAATCCAGATGAACTTCGATTTTGGTCCCATCCAATAGAAAAGAGTTAGGTGTAAGATTTTCTAATATTTTATTTTCAATCTCTTTGCTAGATGGTTTACCTGCAAGTTTTAAAATTTGATCGGCTTGATCAGGTGAAATTGCAAGAAAATGGAATGGAAGCATTTCAGAACTAAATTCTGATATACTCATTTCTTCCGAACTAAAAGCACTTAATTTATCAATATCATAATCAACTTTACTTGTTATTGATGGAGGTGAAAAGAACATAATGGTAGAAACCCCCTTTTCAATTAACTTCCCTACTTTCTTTCCTTCAAACTCAGGATCAAAACCAATGGAATAATAGCTCTCAGTAAGTTCTTGATTCGGCTTGCCTGCCATCATAAGAACAGTTTTGCCCATCAGGTCAAGCCCGTCTAAATCGTCATACCCCATTTTCTCATTACTGTAACCATAACCAATAAAAACCACATCTGCATCGAGTACAGTATCTTTTTTTTCAGAAGCTAGAACTGCCAAATTATGAAAAAGCAATTCCTTTCCCCGAACGCCATTAACTTGAACAAAAGTTCCTTCTCTCTCCAATTTTCTTGAATAAATATTAAAACCTTGCTGGTAACCGTCAAGTCCAGGGGCGTGTTTCAGTCCATAAGATGCAATTTCATTTGAAATATATTCTGCTGCTTTTTTACATCCGGGTTGTCCTGTTCTCCTTCCTCCATATACAGCAGATGATATTGTTTTTAAATGCTTTTGTAGGTCGTTCTTATTTATTGATTCAAATCCTTTATCCTGGCCTTTTAGAATGCTGGCACCAAATATTAATATAAATAAGGAGAGATATGTTTTGCTCATTGAATAGGTCTTTAATGTGTTAAAATATAGAATAACATTGATCTAAAATCCAACTTATCATTTATTCTTTTTTAATGGGAAAAGGCTTGGTTTCTTCACCTACATAAATTGTCCTGTGAGGGAACGGTATTTCAATTCCTTCCTTGTCGAAAGCCTCTTTAATACTCATGATCATACTGTTTCTGACCTTAAGATAATTTGATTTTTCAAACCAGAGACCATATAAGATATCAATACTGCTATCCCCAAAATCTTTCAATAAAATCAGAGGTTTGGGTTCGTCCAATACATTCACATTCTCAAGGGCCAGGCGTTTTAATAATTCCATAACCTTACTAAGGTCCTCCTTGTAAGCCACCCCTACTGTTATATCCATTCGCCGAATAGGAAACTTCGTAATATTTGTAACTTCTGTACTGAGCAATGTTTGGTTTGGAATACGAATCAACAGGTTTTCGAGGGTCTTCAATTTTATTGATAACAGATCGATAGAGTACACAACTCCCATTTTGTCTCCGACACGTATAAGGTCACCCACTTCAAAAGATTTCTCTGTTACCATAAACAAACCAGAAATAATATTACCAATACTGGTCTGTGAAGCAAAACCGACTACCACACCTATAATACCTGCAGCACCTAACAAAGCTTTTATTTTTACTTCAAGTATTTCCAGTACCATAAGTATTACAATAATGCTGCCTAGATATATTATTCCTTTATTTATCAGCATTTTCCATTGTAAAGTAATATGCTTCCAGAACAAACGTTTTACTAAAAAAACGGTCAATTGAATAATGGCATACCCGATTATTAATGTAAGTGATATATCCCGGATTTTTATCAGGACTTCTGTTCCAAAAAATGTTTCGATGCTACTAAGAATATCCATAAACAAATTTATAAGTAGGTGGTACCTGTTTTAATAAAGTCAAAGCCTTTTCTTATTATATTTTTCGAAGAAGGATCATGCTCCCGCACAAGTAATTTAGCTTCTTTCATAAAATTGGGCGCTGTTTTTGCAAAATTAATGTCTGAGGCGTTAACTTCACCTTTATATTTAAAGTGTACTTCATTGGTAACCAATTTTCCAAGGTCAGAAAATATTTTTAAATGACTGACATCTAAGGATAATCGTTCCAATTTTAATACTTGGTTGCTGTCATTTATTATTTTAATTGGACAAAGCGCTTCATAATCACACCAATCAAAGCCATCAATTGCAAAGAGAACCGGATTGTACAAAGAATAGGAAAGGACTCCATCATCGGTCTCTCCAAACCAAGTGCTTGAGAGATCTACTACAGGTAGGTGTACCAAAAGATTTTGATCAGACTCAGTTCCTGAATACAATTTTACCCATAGGGGAATAAGAGCATATAGAACAACACTTTTACCTGGTAGAATTTGTAAATCATGTTCTGTTTTTATGACAATTGGCCTATCTGGCATTGAAGGTAAAAGAAGAATAGAATCAGTCTTCCCTGAAATGAAACTTTTCCATGGTTTCTCAGGTGCAAAAATATTGTTTGTTAATATTTCAAAGGTATTAGAACAAGCATTTTCCGCCTTTTCATTTAATACCTTGAAAGCTTTACCTTCTCCCTTAACATAGAACATGTATTCTCCAATATGCCATGCAAAGACTTTGTCTTTCTCAGAAGTATACTTTTTCCAGATCATATATCATAACTTAAATTACAAAGTTGATGAAAATAAAATTTAAAAAACAGAGATAAGGAAAAAATACACTAAACCTTAGTTGAATTGTGTAAATTAAATAGAACAGGCTCAATTTTAGAAATATCCAAATGGACATCTGCTAGGCTTTATAGGTTCTCCTGAATCTTGTGAATGATTGTTTAATCCTATAAGACAAAAAAATTAAATATTAAAACAGCTATATCAAGCAGGCAGAAACAATAAATAGTTAGTTGTGAGGGCAAATGAAAATGAGGAATAGCAAAGAATAAGTAAAGTAGGCATAAAAATAATGCAATCTTAAATATTATCGACCTTCGTGCCGATAAATAAACATAACCCAGGCAAAATAGTATACAAACCAACAATAACAATGCATATAAAAGATAAGGATTGATAAAAGTATTCTCTTAAGGTTTACTAATCAATTCACAAAAAACTCTTAACCTCTTTTTTGTATAAATTAATGCATGCGCATTTTATACGCTATGCATTAATTGGTCAACATTATTTTTTCTGAAGTAATTTTAGAAAAATATACAGTTCATGCTAATAGCATTCTGGTGTGAACTGGAATGGGCAACTGAACTAATTTCATTTTTTAATTTGCCCCTTCCTGCAATAGATTCTATGGTAACACTATCTCCTGCAAAAATAAAGTTATCTGCATGTAATTCAGCCTTTCTAACACAAAATTCAGCATTGCTATTTCTTATTGCATTGTAATGAACCCCTGATAAATCAACCATTGCCCCACCTATTCTTGCCACAGGAAGAGCAGGAAACCCATTAAAATGCCCCATACAATCTTCTCTGCGAACAAATCCAATACTGGCCAAACAAGATTTAGTGCTTATATATTCAGTAAAGAACCGTGTTTGAAATGCGTATGGATTACCCAACATAGGTGCATTTTCAATTTCTGAATGCGCACTGAACAAACGCTGGAAAACCTTCTCATGGATAATGGCATATATTATTTCCACCCGATACAACACAGTACCATCACAAATCAATCTTCCACAAACCGAACCTTCTTTTTTATTCAGTTCCTTAACTGCGACTATCCCCTGACAATAATCATCATTGAGCGGTAAATTATGTAATCGTTCAAAAACCGCATCAGTAGCAAGATAATAATGCTTTTCCTGACGAACATTTGCTTTTGCCAATGCTAATGATCCTAGAATGGCCATATGCCTGCCTGCTTCTGAAAGACTTATCCCTCTAAGTTCATTGTGGTTTTTTAATTCAACCGGGAACATTGCTGTTAATTCGCCATGCAGGTTCGCACGAATAGTTTGGAGTGCAAAATATGGAGCTGTAACTGCAATTTTTTCTGCAAGTTCTTTTCCTAATTGTAAGTCTTGTATAACCTGTTTATTCTGATTAACATGTTCAGTTGTAAGATCCAACATATTCTGTCGATTTTAAATGAAACAAAAACATGGTTAACATAACCTTTGTATACTTACGGGACAGAACAACGTCAGTAACGGATTTACCTGTTATTTAAATCATCAGACAAATTGATATATATCACCTAAAGTCCTGGTGACTTTTAATTTGATTCATTTCAGCTTTCAAAACAAATGTTACTAATGATAGTCCTTTAAAACTGAATAGATATAGCTATCTAGAAAGCGGTTGTTTTTAAATATGCTTTGGCGCAAATAGCCTTCCTGGGTAAAATTCGCCTTCTCTAAAACCCTTATAGAAGCAATATTATCGGCAAAAACTTCTGCATATACCCTAACACAATCAAAAGTAGCAAAGGTATACTTTGTAATAGCTTTTACTGCTTCAGTTGCAATACCCTGCCCCCAATATTGTTCGCTAATAAAATACCCCAATTCAATGTTCTTTTTATAAATATCATTTTTTAAAATCAACCCAATACTTCCTATAACCTTTCCATTAATATCTATTGCAAAATTTGTTTGATGTTTTTCATCCAGCGATTGGTTTAAACTAATCCATTCCTGAGCATCTTTTTTCGTATATGGATTTGGGAATATGTCGCGCAAATTATTATATATTTTAATATTATTTGCAGATTCTACAAGGGAGTCAACATCTGTTTCCCTCCATTGTCTAAGAATACATTTTGAAGTAACAATCTCCATGTTTCTAATGGGTTTTGAATAAACCTATAGCATTAATCAGCCTTTCTCACAAATATAAAAAGATAAATTTCAAGTAAAATCAATGGTTGGAAGATATTTCAAATCCAATTGTTTTCGGACATCAATCCCACACATTAATTATCTTACAATTAAGTGATTAGGAGTGTTCCACCAAAAGAGTACTTCTATCTTAACAATCTTACATGATTTTGTTTTTCTTCCCATAAAATATACCGCATTAGTCTTTAATTATCATAATTTATAACATATCACACTCTAACTTCATCAATGAAGACAAGCCATTCTTGATGAAATCGACCTATTCATTGAGTAAGGGTTACTTAATATCAAAATATAATTCGAAATCTTGTATACATACAAACCTATATAAAAGATTCATCTTATATAGTTATGAAATTAATAAAAACAGTTTCAGACAGAAAGTTTTTAGCATTACTTGCTATAGGCTTATTAGTAGAGTAGGATTAAATTCTTCAGACTTACTAGCCTATGGTAGCCATAAAAAATCACATGAAACTCACCATGAACATTGACACGACAAGGGAGGTACAGTTGGGGCTCCACTTGATGGTGGGTTGCTTACTATATTATTAGGCTGCGTTGGCATTGCTTATTTTGGCAGGAAAAAGAAAAACCAGAATAATTAATTGTTATCAACAAACCCTCTTTTGCTGGTTTGTTTGTACAATGTTGAATATAAATCCATAAAATTCGCTTATGCTAGCTGTTATTCTGTTAATATTAGCTTCAATGGGCTATTTCTTTGGATTGTTTGGCTCGAAAAATTTACAGATATCTGGTCCTATCTCAAAGGCAAAAAGCAAGCTGTAAATAATTGAACAGATAGAAAGATTTTCTTTTTAATCTAATGCAGATTCAATAATCTCCTTGGTATCGTCCATTAATTTTTTTATTGAGGTGTCATCATAATCAGATATATTAATCGTCTTGTGAATTGTTAAGCTTACCCTCCCTGGAAGAATTTTCGCAATAGATTTAGCCGGTAAAATTCTGCGCGTTCCGTTTATAGTAATTGGAAGAATAGGCAACTCCAAATCGACCGCAAGTTTAAATGCTCCCCTTTTAAATGGCAATAGTTGCCCTGACGAGCTCCTGGTTCCTTCCGGAAAAATGACTACACTTGTTCCTCTTACAAGCTTCTTCTTTGCTTCAATTAAGCTTTCCATAGCAGCCCTTTGATTTGAACGGTCCAAGAAAATATGGCCAACTTTAGCACTGCCAAATCCTACGCCAGGCAACTTTCGAAGTTCTTTCTTCATCACCCATTTAATATCTATTCCCAACCAACCATATATTAGAAATATATCGTACAGACTTTGATGGTTGGGAACAACCACGTAAGATTGTCCTTTTTCAATGTTTTCTTTCCCGATGACTTTAACAAACATAGGGGTTAAATATGCATTTAGTCTGGACCAAATCACCCCTCCAACAAAGCTTCCAATCTTTGGACCAAATAATATCGAAAATAATACAGCCATTACACCGAAGAAAATGGTGTTTACAATAAGTATTGGGAAAAACACGAGCCATTTATAAGGAAAATAAACTATTTTCAGGATTGTATGCCACATACGTTTTATAATTTCTCGAGCAAATATACTATTTAGCCTTCCAAGATCAAACATATATGCCCAGACAAGTTAACAAGAAAATTAAACCCGGATTGTGTATTAGAACTTCGTTAAAAAGGTTGAAAATGCAAAAAATCCCAAAAATCTATTGTGCCAGCAAGTCTTTGAATCTAGCTTCGACATATGAACCGGTCATAAACACCTGCTCAATTTTTTCATTATCTCATTAGAAATAATGGGCTTGGTAATATAATCGTTAAAACCAGTCTGTATAATCTCTATTTTCTCATTATTCAACACATACGCAGTCTGTGCTATAATAGGTATTATTGAAGTATATTTCTTGATCTTTTGTGTAGCTTCGATTCCATTCATTACCGGAAGCTTAATATCCATCCACACGAAATTAAAGTCATCACTCCTTGTTTGGAATATCTTTACCGCTTCCAGTCCACTCAAAACTTGTTTGATGTTTATCTTTGTCTTTTTTAATATGGATTTCAATCCCAGAAAATTAGACTCTTCATCTTTTTTTACCCTGCCATTAATTTATATTCGTATTTTTAGGCCATGCAAAACCTCCACGTAATTCAAGCTTCAGCTGGTTCAGGAAAAACATTTACACTTACAAAAGAATTCCTAAAACTAGTCATTGCGGAGCCTGTAGATTATTTCAAAAGAATTCTTGCAGTAACCTTCACCAATAAGGCTACTGCAGAAATGAAGGAGCGTATATTACAAGAACTGCATATACTTTCCTCCGGGAAAAAATCAGCATATCTACCTGAACTATTAAAGGCTTTCCCTAAAAAAACAGAAAAAAACATACGTGGAAAATCCAATGCTATTCTAATTCAGATTTTACACAATTACTCCTGGTTTCGCATCGAGACTATCGACAGTTTTTTCCAAGGTGTTATACGGTCGTTTATACGCGAAATAGGAATTCCTGGCAACTACAACATAGAAATCGACCAGGACAAAATACTTACCGAGGCTGTTGACCGGTTTCTTGATACCCTTGGTAAGGATAAACCTACACTTCAGTGGCTATTGGAATATATTGAGCAAAAAATATCTGAGGGCAAAAGCTGGACAGTAAAAACTGAATTACATGATCTGGGCAAACATCTGTTTAAGGAAAAATTAATTGTAAATGCTGATCAGATGGAAAGCTTCCTTGACAATGCTGAGACCTTATCTGAATTCCGCAGGCAGATTTACCAAATCATTAGCACCTTTGAAAACAAGGTGAAAGAAAAGGCAGGGCAAGGACTAAAAATCCTCATGGACCATGGTTTTGACGAAAATGATGTATTTCAGGGAAACAGAGGTCCCTTTTCATTTTTGATGAAAAATGCCTCAGGGAAATTGACATCTGCCAATTCATATGTTCATAAAGTTATTGAAGACCCTGACAAATGGCCTTCAGGCAAATGTAATAGAAAAGAAGAACTTAGGTCTCAGGGTGCAACCATGTTAAATCCAATCCTATCTGACATCCTTGTTATATTTGACAGTGAGTCAGAAAGATTTCAAGCAGCAAAAATAGTTTTAAAAAACTTTCATTTACTTGCCCTGCTCAATAACCTGCAACACGAAATCACCCGACTAAAAAAGGAAAAAAGCATCATGCTTATCAGTGATGCTTCACCTTTCATTCAAAAAATAATCGATGGTAACGATATACCATTTATTTATGAGAAAATAGGCAATCAATTCAACCATTTGTTGATTGATGAGTTCCAGGACACTTCTGACCTGCAATGGGGCAATTTTAAACCATTAATAAGCAATAGTCTTTCCGAAAACCACAAATGCCTGATTGTTGGCGATGTAAAACAATCTATCTACCGATGGAGAAACAGCAAATGGGAAATATTAGCCCATCAGATTTTTACTGATTTTCATGAGGAATACATCTACAAGCAAAACTTAGGCACCAATTGGAGAAGCCAGGCCTGTGTTGTTCAGTTTAACAATTTGTTCTTTGATCAGGCTTCGTCTTATATCGATTCGATGAACACCGGACCTAGCCTGAATTTTATTCCAATAAAAGAAATATATCAGAATGTCAAGCAACAGATTCCAGACAACAAACCAAGCGATTCTGGATACATCAGCTTTAAATTCTTTGATGAAGAGGATATAAAAGACATCGATGATTATTTTAGCACAGAACTTATCGACCGTATCAATGAACTTTTACATCTAAATTACAAACCAGGTGATATTACTATTCTTGTCAGGACAAAGTCTGAAGGATCTGAAATTGCTAATTTTCTTATCAATGCTTCGAAAGAAAATAAATTTATTCAGGAAGTTGGTATTATTTCAAATGAATCGTTATTTCTATGGAGTTCGCAAGTTGTGCAACTTATTGTCTCTGTGCTAAAATACGTGTATAAACCAAACGAAAAGCTCGTAGCAGCTGAGTTGGTTTCGAACTACACACACCTCTTCAACAACAGTTCTGGAACAAGTGTTTTCCCAACCCGAAAGTTTAATCTTGAAATGGTCGACGAATTTCTGGGAGAGGGATTTACAGAATTCTGTAAAAACATCAGACTTGGTGGGCTATATAATATTACTGAACAAATAATCTCCAGATTGAACCTACAATTTGAGGAGAGTGACCTGGTTTATCTGCATTCTTTCCTGGATGTTGTGTTTGATTTCAATTCAAAGGAGATGTCAGAATTGTCAGGGTTTCTAAATTTCTGGGAAGAAGAAGGAAAAAGAAAAACAATTTCAGCTGCCGAGACGGCCGGATCAATTAAAATAATGACAATCCATAAGTCAAAAGGCTTAGAATTTCCAGCTGTCATTATCCCCTTTGCCAATTGGGACTTCAAGCCAAAATCAAACGAAACATTGTGGATCAAACCCGAATCTGAACCTTTTAACCTATTGCCCCTTGCCCCTGTAAACTACAATAAAGCCTTGGCAGAAAGCCTATTTAAGGATGATTTTTATACTGAGAATTATTTAAGTCTGGTCGATAATATAAATCTCTTGTATGTAGCATTCACAAGAGCAGCAGAGGCACTAATATGCTTAGTGAAAAAAAGTAAAAGTCCGGTTAAGCACCTGGGAGATATTATCTATGATATTATATCACAAATGGCAAGCAAGACAGAAATTGAAATCAACAGTCAGAATAAAGAGTGGTTTACTTATGGCAATCTTCATGAACATCAGATAAAAACTGAAGAAAATCAAGAAAAACTGGTACCTGTTGTACAAAAAGCAAGCCATTTTCCTGAAGTAAGCATTAGCAGTCAGGCTATTGAATACATGAGGCATACAGATAAAAAAGAAGATGCTGCAGCACGAGGTAGGATCATGCACGCTTTAATGGAAAAAGTAAAGACTTTTCATGATCTTAAACCTGCAATAAAAACAATGGTACTAAATGGTATTATAAGCAACTCCGAAAAAGACAAAATATTTTCAGAAATAAATGCCGCACTTAACAACACAATGGTTACTTCTTGGTTTTCTGGCGAATACAAGGTATTGAATGAGACTGCAATAATCGGTACACAAGGAAAAGTTAAACGGCCAGACAGGGTCATGTTCAATGAAGATGTAACTATTGTTGTTGATTATAAATTTGGAGTTGAAGATGACAAGCAGAAGCATATTCAACAAGTTGGCAATTATGTGGACATGATTAAGCAAATGGGCTATAAAAACCTAAAAGGCTATATCTGGTATGTCATGGAAAATGATATTGTGGAGGTTAAAATATGAAATATAGCTGGGGGACAAACAGAAGGTTCAATGCGGCATCGAACCAGATTAAAAAAACATTTGGAACACGTGTACAGAAAGCTTCAATAAATGCTGGCTTTACCTGTCCAAACAGAGATGGCACCAAGGCTACAGGTGGCTGTACATTTTGTAACAATGAAGCTTTTAGTCCTTCTTATTGTTCGCCTGAGAAAAGCGTTGCCCAACAGTTAACAGAAGGTATAGAATTTCATGAAAAGCGATACAAAGCTGCTGGTAAATATGTTGCTTATTTCCAAGCTTTCTCCAACACATATGGCAGCGTAGAACATCTGGACAAACTTTATCAGGAAGCTTTAAATGTGCCAAATGTGGTTGGTTTAATTATTGGCACACGCCCAGATTGCATCGACAATGATATTTTAGAATTGCTTTCTGAATATGCTTCGAAAACACATTTAGTTGTTGAATTTGGAATCGAATCGGTTTACAATAAAACCCTGGAGACTATTAACCGAGGACACACGTATGAAGAAGCAGTACATACTATTAACCTGTGCGCTAAAAGAGGGATCAATACAGGGGCGCATATCATCTTTGGACTTCCTGGAGAAACTTTAGAAATGATGCTCAATTCGGCATCTATCCTATCTAAGCTGCCTATACGCAGCATTAAGTTTCATCAGTTACAAATTATTAAAGGCACCAAAATAGGAGATGACTTTATGGCTAATCCTGAACGATATAAACTTTTTTCGATTGACGAGTATGCCAGTTTTATTGTTGACTATCTGAGTTATCTTAATCCTGAATTTATGGTCGAAAGATTGGCTGGTGAAACCCAGCCCTGGCGAAACCTGGGCAAACATTGGAACTTACGCTACGATCAGGTATTAAATATTATTGAGAAAAAATTAGATGAAAAGGATCTCTGGCAGGGGAAATATTTTAAACAAACTGTTAATTAATTGGAAATGAAGCCATTTTTAAAAAGTGTAGCAGAATATTTATTGTCAAACTTTTCAGGTCGTTTACACGAACTGGTGGTGGTCTTTCCGAATAAAAGGGCCAGGCTTTTTTTCAATCAGTATCTATCTGAATTGACTACCTCACCGGTTTTTGCCCCTGAGTATTATACTATAAGTGAGTATATGGAGGAGCTTTCGGGAAAACCAATTGCCGATCAACTTACTTTATTGTTTGAGCTCTACCGTGTTTATACCGATGTCACAAAATCAAAAGAATTATTTGATGATTTTCTGTTCTACTGCGAAATGCTCCTTGCTGATTTTGACGATATTGACAAATATATGGTGGATGCCGAAATGCTTTTCACAAACCTGACAGACCTTAAAGAAATTGAGAATTACATCGATTATTTAAACCAAACACAAATCGATGCCATTAAGCGCTTTTGGGAAACTTTCAATCAAAACAGAGAATCGAACGAAAAGGAAAAGTTTGGTAACCTTTGGAATGTTCTGTTTAAAATATATTCCATTTTTAGCGAAAGTCTTGATAAACAAGGAATATACTACGAAGGAAAGGCCTACAGAAAAGCGATTGAAGAACTGGAAAACACAAGCAAGGCAGCCCCTGGGCAACAAGTAGCATTTGTTGGGTTTAATGCCTTAAGTATTTGCGAGAGAAGGTTATTTAGATACTTAAAAAAACAGGGCAAGTCCTTATTTTTCTGGGATTTTGACAACTATTACCACAAAGAAGTTGAAAACCATGAGGCGGATTATTTTTTAGATGACTTTGTAAAGGAATTTCCTCCTCCTGTTGGTTTTAACTTTGAAAGTAAGATTATTGACCCCAACAAGGTTATAAGAATATTTAATATCCCTTCAACTACAGGACAGGCCAAAGCTCTGGAACTAGCATTAGAGAAACTGCCTTCAGAATGGAAAAACAATCCTGTACAAACAGCCATTGCCCTGGCCGATGAAAGTTTACTTATGCCTGTTTTAAATTCCTTGCCAGAAAATATTGCCGAGGTTAACATTTCGATGGGATACCCGATAAAAGAAACGCAAATCTTTAGTCTCTGCCGAATTTTGCTGGATTTACAAAAAAATAAGCGGTTTGATCAGGCAGGTAACGAAAGTTTCTATCATAATGATGTAAGCCGGATTTTGCAACATGGCCTGCTCAAACCAGTTTATGACAATGAAAACATTCAACTTGAGGAAGAAATAACAAAATCTAACATGGTCTATATAAAAGGTCAAAAGTTAGAACAATTGCCATCTCCTTTCAATGCAATTTTTCAAAAAGGGGTTTTGGCTGCAAATTTCACTTCATTTTTGATAGAAATACTTGAATTGATTCCGGTAATAACCAACCAGGTTAAATCGAAAAACAATCTGGTTGAATATGAAGCTGCCTACCGGACTATCACTCAACTACGGAGGATAAACGACATCCTTGTCGAAACAAAGGTGCAATACTCCTTCAAAAGTTTAATCCGGTTGGTAGAAAAATTACTTCAAGGTACAACCGTACCTTTTACAGGTGAGCCTTTGTCTGGACTACAAATCATGGGTATACTCGAAACCCGGACTTTGGATTTTGACAATCTGATTATCCTGTCCATGAACGAAGGTGTTTTCCCAAAATCAGGAAATGTACCTTCCTTAATCCCATATACCCTGAGAAAAGCTTTTGACCTGCCAACAGTAGAACATCAGGATGCCATTTTTGCTTATTATTTTTATCGTCTCTTACATCGGGCAAAAAATGTTACTCTTTTCTTTTCTTCATCTGTTACAGACATGAAAAGTGGTGAACCCAGCAGGTATATCCAGCAATTAATATTTGAGAAAAGACTTAATGTAAAGACAGAAACTTTGGGCTACAAAATATATCCTTCTGAGAAAAAGAACATTAAAGTACAACGTACAAAAGAGTCCTCAAATATTATATTTAGCAAATACACTGGTAACAATGCACGTACCTTGTCTCCCAGTGCCATCAATACCTACCTGAATTGCAACCTAAGGTTCTATTACAGGTATATTGCTCAAATACCTGAACCTGATAGTATTCTGGAAGAGATCGAAGCAAACGTTTTTGGCAGTATTCTGCACAAATCAATGGAAATATTATACCGGGAATTTGGAGAGGTTGCTATAAGCAGCAGTGATTTGCAAAAACTTTTAAAGGACAAATCAAAAATACAGGATGCCATCTACCAGGCATTTTGGGAAGAATATTTAGCTCCAGGCCAGAATTACCCAGGGAAAAATGACATAGAACTAATTGGAAAGAACCTGCTTATTTATGAAGTGATATCTAAGTATATAGTCAATATTATAAATTATGACATTAAAACAGCTCCATTTATCATTAAAGGACTGGAACAAAAGCACTTTTATAATTTTGAAATAAACCATGACAAACTTGTTTCGGTGGGTGGAATTATCGATAGGCTAGATATTTTAAATGGTAAATTAAGGGTAATTGATTATAAAACAGGTAAACTTAAAGAAGGATTTAACTCAATAGAGGACTTATTTTTTGAGAATGCAAGTAAAAGGAACGATGCTGCTTTTCAGGCTATTTTATATGCTCTGATCTTAACAAAGAAAGGAAATACCAATATTACCCCGGGACTATACTTTGTTAGAGAAATAACCAAAGCTAATTATAGTTATAAACTAAAGATAGGCGGGAGGCAAAAATCAATAATTAACGACATTTCAGAGTATATACATGTATTTGAAGAGCTTTTAGAAGCAACCATTCATGCTATGTTTAGTCAGGAAGGGTACTACAATCAGACCAGTGATGAAAAATATTGTAATTTCTGTCCCTATAAAAACATTTGTGGCAAAGAATAACTTGGATTGAAATACGCTCTGGATGCAAAATGTTATTCTAATAATTAAAAGATTATCAACATCTTTTATGCGTTTTAATGTTAGCTATACCTGTACTGGTGAATGAAAGGATGGCCTCTTCTTGTATTTTTTAATAAATAACTTGGTACAAAACGATTTTGATTTGCTATATTTATTCAGTTGTTGAAGTAATATTATAATGTCGCCAGAAAACAAGAGATTTTTAAAAAATTGGTGGTTGCTTTTTATTAAGGGTATTATTATTTCTGTTTATGGGGTAATTTTTCTACTCAACAGGATGATTGACCTTGATTTTAGGTCATCTACACTAATAAAATCCTTTATTATAATTTCTGTTTTTAATGGTTTGCTAATTCTTTATGGCTCTTTCTTTTATAGAAAAAACAACCAACATTGGTTTTACTGGCTATTGGAAGGCACCTTTGATTTTATTCTTGGCTTAGCCGGTTTTATCTACATCATGCTTATGGAAATGATGAGTTACCTGGTAGTCAACTTGTTTTTTATACAAATACTTGGTCTTTGGGCTTTGATACATGGTATTATTCATACCTTGTCTGCCAACAGGGCAAAGAATTATGTTGCATCTGCAAAAATCGCCATGATTTCTGGAGTAGGTGTGATTGTTTTATCACTGACCATAATTGCCCTGGCCATTTTAATTTTTCTAAAGCCTTTAATCTTTAAATTGCCTGACTTCTACTTTATCGGCAGCTTCTGTATAATAATTGGGTTACTACTATCCTTTATCTCAGTTATACTAAGAAATATCTATTCCGATTAGATTATTCTCCATCAAAAATCCCAGGTCTGCGTTCATTTGTGCGTTTCAAAGACTGTTCATGCCTCCATTCATCAATCAGTTTATCATTGCCAGACAGCAATACACTAGGAACTTTCCAGCCTTTGTAATCCGATGGTCGAGTATATACCGGTGGAGCCAGTAAACCATCCTGAAAAGAATCTGTCAATGCTGAAGTCTCATCAGACATAACTCCGGGAATTAGCCTTACAATACAATCTGAAACTATGGCCGCAGCAAGCTCACCTCCAGTTAAAACATAATCCCCTATCGAGATTTCCATTGTCACAAGATGCTCTCGAATCCTTTCATCAACACCTTTGTAGTGCCCACAAAGGATAATAATATTTTGCAGTACTGAAAGTTTATTGGCTGTTTTCTGGTCAAATAGTTCTCCATCCGGTGTCATGTAAATGACTTCATCGTATTTTCTTTCCTTTTTCAAGGCCTCAATTGCACTTTCAATAGGCTCTATCATCATAACCATTCCTGCCCCACCGCCAAAAGCATAATCATCTACCTGCTTATGCTTACTTGTTGCATAATCCCTGATGTTGTGAACATGAATTTCTGCCAGCCCTTTATTTTGGGCCCTTTTTAAAATGGAATGTTTAAATGGACTTTCTAATAATTCGGGCAGAACCGTTAAGATATCAATACGCATAACCAGATTTTTGCGCAAAGATAATAAGCTTAATCAAGTTCATAGAGTAATCAAATAAAATAATTGATGTCCTGATGGATTGGCCAATTGTTGACTCATCAAGTTTTCAAGAGAAACGGAAAGCTAAACTAGTGAATTACTGGAAAGAAGGTCCAGCTCCTCTTCAAATCCTATTTTCCTATGATAGTCAAAGTGATTATCCAAATCAGCTATCAATGAATCGAGTTGCGAATTATGCACACTAACAGCACAATAGCCGGTAGACCAGCCTGTAAACTCAGGAAAAACTGAATTTTCCCTTCGGATAAAATCAAGCGTATTTTGTTGGATCTCCTTTAAAACCAACAAAGGTGATAAATGTGGTGGTAGAGATAAAACAATATGAACATGTTCACTGTTTCCTGTGACTTTTAAAGGTTTGCATTTCATATTATACAACATACTGTTTATATAGTTAAACAATATATCCTGGTTAACCCTGGTTAAAAATTTCTTTCCATCGTTTGATGCAATAATCAAGTGGAAAAAACTTTGTTGAATTATTCTCATTTTTGCTAACATCTATTCAATTGCCACAAAGATAGGAAAGTTTGCCCCCACCTTTCCTGGCTGTTTGATGAATAAATTGAAATACATGATTAACTGACTCTACAATGAATATAATTCAATTTTTGTTGGCGAATTGGATAAACAAATACACTACTGCTCGATTACTTTATACAAAAACCTTGTAGTATTTCCAGTTAATGTCTATTTTCGTATATGAATGCTAATATTTAAATGAGCATACAATGACTGAATTAAATCCAAAAGACTCTGTTCGTAAAGAACAACTCGGCGAAGCCGCAGATAATAACACTTCGAGTGAAGTAAGAAAGCCAACTGACGAAAAAAGTGACATGGCACCTAAAGATGAAGCTCTAATCGAGGAGGATTCCACAAAAGAAGTTCCCGAAAGTGAGCCCAAAGATGCAGAAGTAATTCCTTCTGAAACATTATCAACTGAATCAGAATTGGAAAGTGCTGTTAATGACGATGACGTACCTGACCCCATAGTTGAAGATAAAAAAGAAAACATAGAATCTCCTGTTGCAGAAACAGGTATCAATGAAGAAAACAAAGTAACCAATCCTGACAAGGAAGTGGATTTAGAGGAAGAAGATAAAAAAGAGGTTGTAGAAAGTACTAAAGAAGAAGTTGTTGATGATAAAGAATCAACAAGCATAGAGTCAGAAAAAGAACCTGATGTGAATGTGGAAGCGGAAAAAGAAAAAGAGAAGCTTCCTGAACTTAAAGATATAAACTATAGCGAGTTCTCAAAGGAAGAACTCGTAGACACCCTTAGAAAATACATTTCGGAGTTTCCTTTGGAGGAAATAAGATCTCATGTTGAAACCATCAAATCGATATTCTATAAAATTCACAACGAGGAAATTGAAATAATTCATGCAAAGTTTATTGAAGAGGGCGGAATTGAAGAAGACTTTAAAGTCGAAGACTCTCCCATTGAAATCAACATGAAAGAATTGCTCAACATTTATCGTGAGAAAAGAAACGAGATGAGCAAGCATCTTGAAGATCAGAAAGACACCAACCTACATGCTAAATATGAGATAATTGAGGGGATTAAAGAATTGATCAATAGCCAGGAATCACTGAATAAAACATTTCATGAATTCAGAAACCTGCAGGAAAGGTGGCGTGAAATTGGACCGGTTCCACAGAAGACTGTTAAAGACCTTTGGGAGAGCTACCATTACCACGTTGAGGCATTCTATGATTACATCAAAATAAATAAAGAACTTCGCGACCTTGATTTTAAAAAGAACCTTGATGCCAAAATTAATCTTTGCGAAAAAGCAGAAGAATTATTACTGGAACCTTCTGTTGTTGAGGCTTTCAGAAGGCTTCAGGTTTTACATGAACAATGGAGGGAAATAGGCCCAGTTCCTGCAGATAAAAGAAGTGAGATTTGGGAAAGGTTTAAGGAATCCACCTCAAAAATCAACCATAAACACCAGGAATACTTTGTAAACCTTAAAGATGAACAAAAGAAAAACCTTCAGGAAAAATCCACATTGTGCGAAAAGGCTGAAGAAATTGCAGATCTGGAAATTGAAAATGGCAAAGATTGGGAAGTGAAATCAAATGAGTTGATTGAAATTCAAAAAGTATGGAAAACCATTGGATTTGCACCAAAGAAGCATAATAAAAAGATCTATGAGCGATTCAGAGCTGCATGTGATAAATTCTTTGACAAGAAAAGGGAATACTTTTCTCAAAACCGGGAAGAACAAGAAAACAATCTTCAGCTTAAAACAGAATTATGTATCCAAGCTGAAGCTATACAAGATAGTACTGATTGGAAAAAAACTACCGATGAATTAATTAAACTTCAGCGTAAATGGAAAACAATTGGTCCCGTGCCAATCAAAGTCTCAGATAAAATCTGGAAAAGGTTTAGAGCTGCATGCGACAAGTTTTTCAACAATAAATCATCATATTTCGACAATATCGACTCGAAATATGAAGATAACTTAAAAGCAAAAGAAGAACTGATCCTGAAAATCAAATCTTTTGAGCCAAGCAGTGACATGAACAAAAACCTGGAACAGCTTAAAACATTCCAGAGAGAATGGTCAGATATTGGTTTTGTTCCAATTAAAATGAAAGACGATATCCAGGAAAAATACCGGTTGGCAATTAACGAAAAATTTGACCAACTTAAATTGGATGAAGGCAAAAAATCTATCCTTAAGTTTAAGAGCAGGGTGGAAAGCATTGCCTCCAAACCAAATGCCGACAAAAGACTTAATATGGAAAGGGACAAATGCTATACTAAGCTTAAACAACTCGAGACCGACATTACTACCTGGGAAAACAACATAGGATTCTTCTCAAATTCAAAAAATGCTGAATCTTTGATATCCGATGTTGAAAACAAAATACAATCAGCAAAGCAAAAAATGGAAGTTCTTCAGGAAAAAATCAACATTTTGGATGACCTTGATTACTAGCAATCTATGACAATAGCAAAACAAGTTTTTAGAAAAAATTGTTTGCTTCAATATAAAAAATTTATCCACTCGCTTGATAGAATGATGACATTCACCGATTTTATCATTTGAACCTTTCGTGCTTTCAAATTATTATTTTACTTTTGCCAAATCATGACCTGCTTTACTGATAAGGTTCAGTTAAGCAGGTATTGTTATTTTTTTTAGGATCCTAACAAGCTATCAAACCTGAAACAACAACAATTAAACATTTTTATTGCGTGTTGTTATCAGGCTATTAAAAAATTAATTTGTAAATAATTAAAGCTTTTAAGTTTTGTCATCAACTAAGTACATTTTTGTTACAGGTGGTGTTACCTCTTCTTTAGGAAAAGGGATTATATCAGCATCACTGGCTAAACTTTTACAATCTAGAGGATATACTGTATCAATTCAAAAACTTGATCCATATATTAATGTTGACCCGGGTACATTAAATCCCTATGAACACGGTGAATGTTATGTTACGGAAGATGGTGCTGAAACAGACCTTGACCTGGGCCATTATGAAAGGTTTTTAAATGTTCCAACATCTCAGGCAAACAATGTAACCACCGGAAGGATTTACCAATCGGTAATTAATAAAGAAAGAAGAGGGGACTACCTGGGGAAAACAGTACAGGTCATCCCACATATTACAGATGAAATCAAAAGAAGGATTTTGTTGCTGGGATCCAAACATAAATATGATTTTGTAATTACTGAGATTGGTGGTACTGTTGGTGATATCGAGTCACTCCCCTACATTGAAGCAGTAAGGCAGCTCAAATGGGAGCTTGGTCAGTACAATTCTTTGTTTATTCACCTCACCCTCGTCCCGTACCTATCGGCATCTGGTGAGCTAAAAACAAAACCGACCCAGCATTCGGTTAAAGAATTATTAGAAAACGGTATCCAACCAGATATTTTAGTGCTTAGGACAGAACATGAACTTGCCCCTGAGCTAAGAAAAAAGGTAGCACTCTTTTGCAATGTCGACCAGGAAGCGGTTGTCCAATCAATTGATGTATCAACCATATATGAGGTTCCGATAAAAATGCAGGAGGAAAAACTTGATGAGACGGTTCTAAAAAAAATGAACCTGCAACTCAAGGAAAAGCCTCAATTGGGTCCTTGGAAAGACTTTTTGAAAAAACTTAAGAACCCAAAGCATAATGTAAAAATCGGACTAATTGGCAAATATGTCGAATTACCAGATGCTTACAAATCAATTAACGAAGCGCTGATTCATGCTGGAGCGATGAATGAATGTGATGTAAATATTCATTTTATACATTCCGAGAATATTGAAGAAGGTAATATTGAAGCAGAACTTAAAGGCGTTCAAGGTATACTTATTGCACCTGGTTTTGGAGACAGGGGCATTGAAGGAAAGATACAGGCTGCCAGATATGCCCGTGAAAATAATATCCCATTTTTAGGAATATGTCTTGGGTTGCAATGTGCAATAATTGAGTTTGCTCGCAATGTACTTAAATTTGATAAAGCGCATTCAACTGAAATGTCCAGAAAAACCCCTTATCCGGTTATTGACTTAATGGAAGAGCAAAAAGGTATAACAGAGAAAGGTGGAACCATGCGCCTTGGAGCATATCCATGTAAGATCAAAAAAGGTTCCTTGGTTTATGAAGCCTATAAAAATGACTGCATCGACGAGAGACATCGTCACCGATATGAATTCAACAATACGTATTTTGATGATTTCAAAAAAGCAGGAATGGTTCCAGTGGGAATCAACCCTGAGACCGAACTTGTCGAAATAATGGAAATACCAAAGCACAAATGGTTTGTAGGTGTACAATTCCATCCGGAATACAAAAGTACTGTTACCAACCCCCACCCGCTTTTTGTTAATTTCATTAAAGCAACAATCGCATAACTTTATTTAATTCAGATGGATAAAAATTCAATTATTGGAATAGTACTCATTGCGGCAATTTTTGTTGTAATGGGAGTACTCAACCAACCAAGTGAAGAAGAAAAAGCACGTATTCAGTGGCGTAATGATTCAATAGCAAAAGTGGAAAGAGAACAGGAAAGGCTATACGAAGAAAGAAGCGTCCAAAATACCAATTCACAGGCTATAGATTCTTCAACTCTTGTTCAAAAAGAAAAAAAGTACGGAACCTTTGGTACTGCAGTATATGGTGAAAATGAGTTCTATACTATCGAGAATGACCTGTTAGAACTGACCGTATCATCAAAAGGGGGACGTCCCTATTCGGTAAGGTTAAAAAACTACCAGTCATATGATTCCTTGCCCTTACATCTATTCGATGGTGATTCAACAATATTTAATCTACAGTTTTACAACAACGGTTCTGTTTCAACAAATGATTTGTTTTTCACAACGGATTCACCTAAGCGAATATCTGTGAATAAAACCCCAAGATCATTGTCGATGAGATTGATATCCTCAGATTCTTCTTATGTGGAATATGTTTATACAGTAAACCCAGGTTCCTATGAAGTTGGCATGCAGATTAAATTTAATGGTATTGAGGATCCAACAAACAGGTTGTCTTATATTGACCTTGCTTGGGAGATATATTCTCCACGCCAGGAAAAAGGCTGGAAAAATGAGTCGATGTATACCTCTATCTACTATAAACCTGTTGGGGATGATGTTGACCATTTTAATGCACGTACAAAAAAAGAGTCTCAAATTGATAATTTAACATATAAAGTTGAATGGATTGCCTTTAAAGATCAGTTTTTTACATCTGCTATAATGGCTAAAGATGCTTTTACCAATCCAACTATTGAATCAATTACACAAAAGGAAGATAGCGATTATATCAAGCAATTTAAAACTGTTATTGGACTACCCTACAATGAAAGGACTAAAAGCATTCCTTTAAGCTTTTATTTTGGTCCAAACAAGTACAAACTTCTGAAAAAGGAGTTCAGCGACAGAAATCTACAAGACCTTGTTGAGGTTGGCGGCCCCATAATAAAATGGATCAACCGCGGTGTTATTCTCAATTTATTTGATTGGTTAAGTAAATACATTTCCAATTATGGAATTATAATATTGTTATTGACCATTATAATAAAGGCTGCTCTTCTGCCATTGACATTTAAATCATATATGTCTCAGGCAAAAATGCGGGTAGTAAAACCAATGGTTGATGAAGCCACAAAAAAAATCCCAAAGGAAAAAACCATGGAGCGCCAGCAAGCTACCATGAATATCTACCGGAAGGTTGGTGTTAGTCCAATGGGGGGGTGTCTTCCAATGGTTTTACAGATGCCAATCCTCTTTGCCATGTTCAGGTTCTTTCCAACCTCTATTGAACTGAGGCATCAAAGCTTTTTATGGGCACATGACCTTTCGACTTATGACGACCTTATCCACTGGAATTCAGATATATGGTTATTAGGAAGCCATTTAAGTTTATTTACAGTATTGATGACTGTCACTACTATAATTTCGATGAAAACGAACAGTAGTGCCCAAATGAGTGACTCTCAGATGCCGGGTATGAAAACTATGATGTACATTATGCCTGTTACATTCCTGTTTGTTTTGAATGATTACTCTGCAGGTTTAACATACTACTATTTCCTTGCAAACCTCATTACTTTTGGGCAGAATTTCTTATTTAAACTTTTTGTTGATGAAGAGCAGGTATTGAAAAAACTGCAAGCCAAAAAAGCAAAGCCAAAGAAAAAATCGAAATGGCAAGAGCGAATTGAGAATATGCAGAAAATGCAGCAACAACAGACTAAAAGAAAATAACAAATACGTTTCATAATTCAATCCCGGATTTTCTCTAAAGATCCGGGATTTTTTGTTGGTACTGGTTTAAAGCTTTTTTATAGGGGCTGTTTCAAAGATCTAGTTCCACAGGATTCTTGCTGACTACTGCCTATTCTTTTATATCTTTATCATTAAATAGATTAGAATGGAATTAAGAAACAACCACTACCTTATCGATGGCATAAAAGTGGAATCCCTGCCAGAAAAGTATGGTTCGCCACTTTATGTGTACAACTCATCGAAAATGATCGGTCAGTTTGAAAAGTTAAGCAATGCATTTCAGGGAGTTCATCTAAAAATAAACTTTGCCTGCAAATCCCTTACCAATATCAATATCCTGAAATTATTCAATTCATTGGGCTCTGGACTCGATGCTGTATCTATTCAGGAGGTTAAATTAGGATTAATGGCAGGATTTTTCCCTCAGGATATTCTTTACACCCCGAATGGTGTCTCCATGGATGAAATTAATGAAGCTGTTAAACTTGGGGTAAAAATAAACATCGATAATATTTCAATACTTGAACAATTTGGCGACAAGTATGGGAACACTGTTCCTGTTGGTATCCGGCTAAACCCTCATGTAATGGGTGGTGGCAATCTTAAAATTTCAACAGGGCATATCGACTCTAAATTTGGCATATCAGTTTACCAGATGCCCCACTTGCTCAGAGTAATCGAAACCAACAACATGCATATAGAAGGACTTCATATGCATACCGGGTCCGATATCCTGGATGCCGAAATATTTTTAAAAGCAGCCTCAATCTTATTGGACGAAGCAAAACATTTTCAAGAACTAAAATACATCGACTTTGGTAGTGGCTTTAAAGTTCCGTATAAGCCCGATGACTATTCGACTGACATTGAAGAATTCGGCAAAGCGATCACAAAGGCATTTAAATCCTTTTGCAAAGAATATGGCTCAGATGTCACCCTGATGTTTGAGCCGGGCAAATACTTAGTGAGTGAAGCTGGTATTTTTTTAGTTAAGGTCAATATCCTGAAACAAACACTGGCTACAGTATTTGCAGCAGTTGACAGTGGCCTAAACCATTTTATCAGGCCTATGTTTTATGATTCGTACCATCACATCGAAAATATTTCAAATCCGAATGGCAAACAACGCATTTACACGGTAGTTGGCTATATTTGTGAAACTGATACATTTGGCTGGAACCGAAAGATTGGTGAAATTACAGAAGGTGATATTCTGGCTTTTAAAAATGCCGGGGCATATTGTTTCAGCATGGCCTCTAACTACAACTCAAGATATAGGCCGGCAGAAGTTCTAATACACAAAGGCAAAGATTACCTGATCCGAAAACGGGAAACCATGGAGGACCTGACAAGGCTTCAGGAAGAAATAAAAATTTAGACAAATAACCATGAGCGAAAAATTAAACATCGTCTTTTTAGATGCATCAAGTATAGGAAAAGTTGAGGCTATTGAAAAAATAGCAGTACTGGGCAACTACAAATCATATGACCTTACATCCAAAAATCAAAGAATAGAGCGTATAAAGGGTAACCAGGTGGTTATCACCAATAAGGTAATTATTGATAAAGAGGTTATGGATGCTTGCCCGGAGCTTAAACTAATATGCATATCTGCCACCGGCATGAACAATGTTGACCTGGACTATGCCAAACAGAAGGGTATTGTTGTAAAAAATGTGGCTGGTTATTCCACCGAAAGCGTTGCTCAGATGTCATTTACAATGCTTCTTTTTCTTTTGAGCAAAATATCCTATTTCGATCAATATGTAAAATCTGGTCAATATGCCCAAAGTCCTATTTTTACACATCATGGAAGGGCATTCGGTGAAATTAAGGGAAAAGTTTTTGGAATTGTTGGAATGGGTACAATTGGCAAAAGAGTTGCTGAAATTGCCCAAACATTTGGGGCAAAAATAATCTACTTCAGCACAAGTGGCAACAACCTGAATGCACCCTATAAAAGTGTCAGCTTCGAAGAGTTACTTGCAAATTCAGATATTATCTCGATCCATTGCCCGCTCAACGAAAAGACTGAAAATTTGTTTACTTACAGCGAGTTCAAAAAAATGAAACAGAACTCAATACTAATAAATGTAGGCCGGGGAAAAATTGTAAATGAAGCTGATTTAGCCCTTGCTTTAAATGAGAATTTAATCTCAGCAGCAGGTTTGGACGTATTGGAATATGAACCCATAAAAACGGACAACCCATTGCTGCTTGTAAAAAATCAAGAGAAGTTATTGATCACCCCCCATATAGCATGGATCAGTCAGGAAGCCAGAGAAGAGCTTGTTTTAGGCATATATAACAATATTATAGCCTGGCTTGGATAAAATTTATCTTTTATTATTGCTTTGGGATAATCCAATAGGAATCGTTACAGCCGTTTTTGGCGATCAAGTGTGCCATAAATCGTATCCACAGGTATTTTAGGAGACTATAATTTATTTTTACAAAAAGCTATATGTTCTTAATTATCTATTTTGAATTATTAACATAATCTATAATAGATAAATTTTTACAGCACCCACCTGGGCACAACAACTCAATAAACGCAAATGAGTTTACTTCCACCATATGCACATTTTATTTTTATCCAAAAAAAGGTTTAGCTACAATCTCTTTAACGGTTTACCATTTAGAGTTGCATGTTCAAGATCAACCTCATCCTCAAATTTTAATCCATCTTTTTTAAATGGATCATTAAAACGAGTGTATTCCATGTCAACCTCTTTATAAAAAATGCAGTTCGAAATATCAACTCCTACAGGAAATCCAGTATGCTGAAAATCAGTTTCGCCATAAAATGAGGCTGATTGAAAGGAGACATAATCGCCAAAACTAGTATGTTGAAAATCACTCTCCCGCTTAAACACACATTCAGAAAAGGTGGCTTTCTCTTTAAACTTTGTATGCTGAAAATCTGCTTCGCCTCCAAAAAGAGTCTTTGAAAAATCGGCGCTCATGGAGAATTGCGCATGTTGGAAATCAGTTTCAGCAACGAATTTATTGGACATGAATGCAGATTTTTCCAGGAATTGTGCATGTTGAAAATCTGTTTCACCATCAAATTTACAGTCCGTGAACAAGGCTTTAGATTTAAAAACAGCATGCTGGAAGTCTGTTTCTTCCTTAAAGGTGCAATTAACAAATGCTATTTTATTCTTGAAGATGGCCTTATAACTGGTTTTTTCCTGCTGCACCCAGTCAGTACCCAAAACATTGTCTAAAAAAACAACCTCTTCGAAATTAATTTCAACATTTACTTCGCAGGTGCAATGGGTATTGGAACCCGATTTTGAACATTCTTTATTGGACAGTTTGGTAAAATCCATTTTACCGGTAACAATTGCATTTGTAAGGTTAATAGCCTGTCCCTGTTCTATCTTATCAATAAGGGATTTGGCACTTACCTTTGTCTGTGCCGATAACTGAAGTGACACCAAGGCAATAAGAATGGTAATAGCTGTTGTCTTCATTGTTGTTGCATTTAGGATTAATAGTAATAAAGTTAATGAATTTTCAAAAAGTTATTTATACGGAACTCCCCCTTTAGGTCGGGACAAGCCTTGTATACTCTGAATGACTGTCAGGTTGAGAGGAGTCGAAGCCTCTCTCCTAACCTTAATGAGATTACCCCTGGCTCTTCCGCTTAAGCAGAACACCCTCTCCCAAGAGGGAAATTGTGCCAGAAATCCTACCACGTTACGAATTACTTGTTTCCTTTTTTACTAACACTTAACCACCTTATGCAATGCTCCTACTCATACCTGAGTGCTTCCACCGGGTTTTTGTTCGCTGCCCTCCAACTTTGCCAGCTTACGGTAACGAGTGCTATCATAATAGTCATAGAGCCTGCTAACACAAAAACCCACCAGCTTAAATCTGTTTTGTACACAAAGCTTTC
The DNA here is from genome assembly GCA_050295515.1 of Bacteroidales bacterium. GTDB lineage: Bacteria > Bacteroidota > Bacteroidia > Bacteroidales > UBA10428 > UBA10428. Next base: position 44,657 of record JBNKPU010000165.1, read on the forward strand.
GAGCCATTTGTTCATTGCAAAATAAGCAACAGGAGATGCTAGTATGGACGCAATCAATATCCAGGTTAGTATTCTTTTATTTAGCAGATTGAGAATATCTAACACTTTGGCTCCATTAACTTTCCGAACACCAATTTCCTTGGTGCGCATTTCTGTTATAAAAGTTACAACTCCCATCAGCCCGAGAACTGTTAATACAATGGCCATTGCAGACATAACCCCAATAACTTGTATCAATTCTCTCTCTTCCTGATAATTGGCATAATAAACCTCCTTAACATTCAGGGTTTGAAATGGCACGTCAGGAAACATTTCTTTCCAGGTAGATTCCATATAAGCAATTGTTTCAGTGTACCTATCAGGATTTATTCTGAATGAAAGGAATGCCGGAAAATTATTATGTTCTCCATACCGAAAAATCATAGGATTAGTCTTTTCCCTCAGACTTGTTTTAACAATATCCTTTAATACTCCAATAACAGGGTAATATTCCCCTTCGTGGCTTAGCCTAATATACTTCCCTTCAATATCCTGCCAACCAAATCTCTTCATTGCCGTTTCATTGATAATAAAGGAACTTTTATCGTTCTTATGTTCATCTGAAAAGAACCGCCCCTGCATCAACTTAATGTCAAATAAATCGAGATAGTTTTTATCAACTGCTGTTGAAGTTACCAAACATTCTTCCAAGTCAGCATCTTGAGGGAGAACAGTAAATCCATTCTGAAAATAATACCCTGGCACATTTTCTGTCACTGACCCCTTTCCAAGGCCAAATGCAGCACCATACCGTTCTATTTCGGCCTTGAAGGTTTTTATCTTTGAATAAGGCGATTCATCTTCGGAATCAAGGTAGCCCAAATCAATGGCAGTTACATTTTCAAAATCAAAGCCTAAATCGGCTTGTTCCATACCTCTGATTTGTTTATAGATAATAAATTGAGATGTTAGCAAACTGATTGTTACAACAAACTGGAATACAATAAAAGCATCGCGTATGAACGGATTTTGGTATTTAAGTAAGCTATTGGTTTTAAATACAGTAATTGGTTTCAATTTAGAAAATGCTAGACCCGGGACTATACCGGTTACACCGATCAACAAAATACCCAAATGCAATACGGCCAACCAAACCATAGGATTTTGAAATTGAGCAATTAAGGTGCGGTTAACGAAATGTTCAAATACTGGAAGGAATATCCATGACAATAAAATCCCAAATACTATTGATAGACCAATAATGATACAGGATGATGTAAGATAAACTTTAATTAGCTGTACAGGATTGGCTCCAAATACTTTTCTAACCCCTACCTCAGTTGAGTTTTTCCTTGTTTTAATCGTACTCAAACTATAAAATTTAAACAGGCAATAGCCAGAGTAAACAAAGCAATTACGCCCAAAATCACAAGGTATCTAATGGATACAGCTGTAGCAAGTCCGTTATAAATTCCTGTTTCGAAATGCAATTTCTTAAAGGGCAATGTTGCGAAGGTGCTTCTTCCCTTCAAAAAATCCGGATAATAATTATCAGGGATTTGTTGCAGGTGACTGTTAAATTGCTCTACTGAAATGCCATCATTTAAAATTACAAAAGTTGAAATTGAAGACGCCCACCAGGCAACCGGGGCCTCGGACCACATCACAGCATTTAACTCTTCTGAGAATAAAAGATCAAATTGCATTGATGAATTATCAGGCAAATCGGCAAACACACCACTGACTGTAAAGCCATATTTGTCAAGGAAAATTTCATTCCCTACCGGATTTTCACTTCCAAAAATCTTTTTGTCAGTATTTTGTGAAATAACAACCTTATTTGGACCATCTAAAACATCAGATTTTATTCCTAAAAGGAGTTTAAAGTCAAATACCGAAAAAATATCAGCATCTGTAGTTGCACCTGAAAATCCCGAATAAGCAATATTTTTATAGGTGATATCTCCATCATTTAGAATAGGATTAATCCCAACAGCAGCTTTTACTTCAGGAAAATTATTCTTCAATGTAGCTGGTAATGGATAGGGGGTAATAGCGCTTATTGCCCCATCCTTTAAATCTTTTTGAAGCACACAAAATATTTTGTCTGCATGCTTATGGAATTTGTCAAATGATAGTTCATAACCTATAAGCATGGAGATTAATATGGCAAGACTTAGCCCAAGAGTCAGTCCTATAATATTATAGGCTGTATATTTACCGGCATTTTTTAGTTTACGTATTGTTATCATGGTTTTTATAAATTTAAGATTTGGCTACTCGTACCGCAGCGCCTCCACCGGATTTCTCGTTGCCACTCTCCAGCTTTGCCAGCTTACTGTCAATAGTGCGATACCCAGGGCTATAAATCCAGCAGACACAAAAATCCACCAACAGAGAGGTATTTTATAAGCATAGGTTTCCAGCCATTTGTCCATTGTATAATAGGCTACAGGTGTTGCAATTACCAGGGCTATTAAAACCCAAACAATAATTTCCTTGTTAAGCATACCCAGGATTTCAGAAACCTTGGCCCCATTGACCTTTCGTATGCCAATTTCTTTGGTGCGCTGTTGCGCCATTAGTAGCGATAAGCCAAGCATTCCCATGGAACAAATGAAAACAGACAAGAAGGTAAACAACGTCAATAAGCGGGCCTGAAGCAGTTCTGTTCTATATATCTTTTCATACATCGATCCTACAAATTCGTAATTGAAGGGATATTCAGGAAATTGATTGTTCCAAACCTGCTCAATAGTAGATATCGCATTTTGCTGCATGCCTGGTTTAAATGCTATAACAAATTCGGCCAGCCACAGGTCCTTGCGTTTAAACAACACCAATGGATTGACTTTCTTTTTCATGTTGGACAGGTAAAAATCCTTCACAACTCCAATTATTTTACCTGCAGGAAGATCTATTCCGTCCATATTAGTGATCAACTTAAAGTCTTTACCTATAATGGCTTCAGAATTGCTATATTTCAAGTGTTTTAATGCAGATTCGTTGATTATATATTCCCCTGCACCTTCGTTGTCGGTAAATGTTTCTGTAAAATCTGTACCACTTAGAAACTCAAGTTGAAATACATCTGCCACAGAGTAATCGCAAGGTAATATGCCTATAAGGTTGTTTTGGTTTTCGTCAAGAGGCACATAACCTTCCAGTTCAAACTCGAACATATCGTTGGCTTCGCCACCAGGTGGCTCCATCATAGCAGAAATGGATTGAATGGAATTGTATTTTAACAGCTCAGTTTTAAACGTCTCAAACTTCTTTTGAACGCTCTGGTGTACCGAAGTCAAACAAATAACATTTTCGGCATCTGACCCCATCGAATTATTGAGGACAAAATTGGTCTGTAATGATATTACCAGAACAGAAACAATCAAAAGAATAGCAAATGCATATTGAACAACCAAAATACTTTTACTTAATGCCAGGCTCTGCTTATGGTTAGGCTTGTATGCAATTTGCATACTTAAACGGCCAATAATTCTTTTAAATGCAGGTTGAATACCGGCAAATAGGCCTATGATGAAAAAAACCATAACAAGAAGTAAAACCATATATGCCTTTCCGGCAAAAAGGTCCAATGCAAAATTGGTTTTGATTATAGAATGCAGGGGTATTGAAATAAACAAAGCAATAGCCAATGCCGCAACCAAAACAATTATACTTTCAATAAGGGAATATTTAAATTGTGTGCTACGTGAAGACCCAAGTACACGGTTTATAACGATAAACTTATCGTTAAAGCCAGACATGCCCAGGTTCAGGCTGGCATAATTGCTCATAGATACTACCAATAAAATCAGTGCTCCAAGTGCAAGGATATATAAGTTTCTCACATTGCCATTAGCCTCAATTTCCCGTAATTTATCTGAATGAAGATGTATATCTGTTAGCTTTTGCATATGCCCTACCTCTTGAATCTCGCTCAAGGATTGGTTTTTTCGTTCAGCAAGAAAAGCCGGATAGCCAGCTGCTATTTTTTCAGGATCAGCATTGTCATGAAGTTGCAGATAAACCCATGCCCACCATCCTATTTTGCCTGTTGCCGGTGTTGTAATCAAATCTGGATGAAAATGGCTGTTTTGGGGAAAATCCTTCATTACTCCCGCTATTGTGAAATCGGTTTGTTCACCATAATACTGTCCGGGCGGTATAGATAAAACCTCCCCTATTGGATTGCTTTCTCCAAATACTTTTTTGGCAAAACCTTCAGAGACTACCATAGAACCCGGACTGTTTAATACAGTCTTTTTGTCTCCAATTAGCAACTTTGCATCAAAAACCTGAAAAAATGTACTGTCACAAACAAAAGCCTCAGTGATGTCGTAATACTTTTGCCTATGCAACATCACCCCTCCACGGATAGGAGCCAACCTTACATAGTTTTCGATTTCCGGAAAATAATTCGCCATATCAGGAATTTCATCTGAATGGGACATTCGTGCAAAATGCGAATTATTAAAAAAGTTAGGATGGGTAAATGTAAAACGATAGATCTGATTGGCCTTTGGATGATATTTATCATAGCTCAGCTCATTTTTAATAAAGAGTGCGATAAACATTATTCCACAAAGAGATAAGGACAAACCAATTATTTTAATCAAGTTGAGAAAGACATGCTTTCTGATATTTCGTATGGCAAATTTCAGGATCATCTTTTGGGGAATCGGGGGGCGACTATTTTTTTAATTATCAAGCTATGCAAAAAAGTATTTGTACAAGTGTTAACTCTAGAAGTCGTGCTCCGACAATATTCTTGGGATACGACTACACCAAGTAGAAGTCGGTGTGCACCTATACAACTTCAACTTGTTTCTCGGTCAGAATACCATCTTCAATATGCAATATACGCTTCCCATATGCAGCAAATTCCTCGTTATGTGTAACCTGAACAATGGTAATCCCTTCGTCATTTAATTGCTTGAGCAGTTTCATAATTTCCCTGCCCTGACTTGTATGCAAGTTACCTGTAGGTTCATCTGCCAATAAGAGTTTTGGTTTGCCAACAATTGCCCTGGCAATTCCCACTAATTGCTGCTGACCTCCTGAAAGCTGACCGGGGAACAAATCTTTCTTTGCAACTATATTAAAACGATCGAGCATTTCGGCTATCATGGCTTCCCTGTCTTTTCTTTTCACCCCTTTATATATCAATGGAGTCTCGATGTTCTCATAAACGGTCATTTCATCAATCAAATGAAAAGCCTGAAAAATAAAACCCACATAGTTTCTGTGGTAATTGACTTTATCCTTTTCTTTAAGGTGGTTTACCTTGTTTCCCATGAAGGAATATTCACCTTCGTTAGGCTCATCCAATAAACCTAGTACATTCAAGAGGGTTGATTTACCAGCCCCACTAGGTCCCATAATGGAAATAAATTCGCCTTCATTTATATTCAATGAAACATCGCGCAGGACATAAGTCCGCTGAAACTTGTTGTCGTAATACTTGTAAATGCCGTTAAGTTCGATCATGATTTTATATATTTTGTTGTTTCTGTTCAATCTGCATGCCTTTATCCTTAACTAACTAATAATCTGAAATTTTACTTCTTACCTCAGCCCTATTGATGTAAAATATTTTTACAGCCTGTAAAAGTATTTGGCAATATTTTGTCTGATTTCTTACTCATACCTCAGTGCTTCCACCGGGTTTTTACGTGCTACTTTCCATCCCCTCCAACTAATTGTCAGTACTGCGGTCGATAGAGATATCAGTCCGGCAATAATAAAACCGTCAATTCCCAGGACTATTCTATAGGCAAACCCCTCCAACCACTTTTCAATAATGATGTATGCAACAGGAATAGCCATAACAAAAGCAATGAGAACCATACTCACAAAATCTTTGTTAAACTGGCCTAATATTTCTAGTGACCTTGCGCCATTCACCTTTCTAATTCCTATTTCCTTTGTTTTTCTTAAATAAACCATATTTGTTATGGCAATTAATCCCAAAATTGAGAGCAATACACTAAGACCTGCAAACGAATAAAGCATTTTACCCTGTACCAATTCATCTTGATAGGTTTGAGAGTATATATCATCCAGATAATTATACTTAAAAGGATAATCCGGGAAATGTTCCTGCCACAACAGGCCTATTTGGTTAATTGCATCTTTTTCGCCTCCCGGCTTTGTTTTAACCAGGTAAGCCCCCTGATAAACTGGCATTTGGAAATAAGCTGTAGGCTGAATTTTGTAGTACATCGAAGAAAAATAGAAATCCTCAACAACCCCAACAATAAACCCCTCCTTATTTAAATCGTTATTAATTGAACTAAGCTTGAAACTTTTATTTATTGCAGCCTGTGGAGAATCAAATTCCAAACGCTGTATGGCACTTTCGTTCAGGACATAACCAATCTGCTCTCTATCCGGATCATAGGGTCTGAAAGTTTGTCCTGCAATTAGCTTTATTCCAAAGAATTTAAAAAACTCCCTATCAATTGGACAAATTGTCAATAATTGCCTTTTTATTTCATCATTATTGAAGGATGTTTCAACTTGGCGCATATCTTTTATCAGGTAAGTTGGGTTATCCATTGCTGTAGTAACCTCTGATACTTCAGCAAGTTTGCTTATTTCATCGCAAAATACAATGCTTACTTTATCACTCCCGGTGAATGCCCGCGGAATAGATATTATGTGATTTTCTCTTCCCCCTAATTGATTTGACAGTAAGAAATTGTTTTGTTTTGCCAGTATAACCGCTGATGTAATAATTAAAATAGAAATAAAGAATTGTACGAAAAGCATAGCTGAATTTACAGACTTGTGTGTCCTGCCCAAATGCTGTAAAGAATTGTCCTTACCCACAAGAAGTTTTATCGGTACTGAATGGTTAATTAATACAGGAAGTAAGGACAACAAAATAAAAAACAGTGATATTGCTATTAAAACAATTGAGATATGAGGGAAAAACCATTGCTTAATTGAAAAATCGAAATATACACCTAAAATGCTCAACCCTTTGATAAAAGGGGGCAATAATAATATTGCTACCAGAACAGCAAGTAACACAACAAAAACACTGTCCACTGACAATCGGACCAATACTTCTTCTGTTTTAGCGCCAAGTATCCTATTGATATTGAAATTTTGAATTTTCTTTCCATAATCAACTGTACATAAATTTAAATAAATCAATGCCACCATAAATAAAATACCTAAACCTATCGAAATAAAAAGATAAACCTGTTTTAAGCTGCCATTTTTAGTTATCTCTCGTTCAATATTTGATTTAAGATGAATATCTTCCAAAGGCATAAAGTGCACAGAACAGGTTTTTTGGTCGTATTCTGAGGTATGAAGATTCATAAAATCGTTCATTTTCAATTGAACAGATTTAATACTTGCCCCCTCCTTCAACAGGTAGTAGGTATATGCCCAATTGTTAGCTCTATGCTTATATGTAGTTGGATCGAAATGAATTAAAAAATCAAAGTCAAAATGACAATTTGCAGGTAGATCCTTAAATACTCCTGTTATAACAAATTCTTTAAAACTATCAAAGTCCGCCCCTTTAATATGAATAAGCTTCCCAATAGGTGAGGAGGAATTAAAGTGTTTATCAACAAAGCTCTGTGATACAACAACAGTATTTAAATTATCAATTGCATGAACAGGGTCACCTTGTTTGAACTCCAAATTGAAAACTTTAAAAAAAGACGAATCAGTTGCAAAACCTTTCTTTGTTGACAATCTGTTTTCTTCAATTTTTACATTGCTGGTAAACATTGGAACAAGCTCAACCATCTCTTCAATTTGTGGAAAGAAATCAGGTAAATCCCTACGCCATGTTTGGTGTGTTCTGGCAAAATGCCAAAAAAAATTGATTTCATTATCAACTTGCTCCACTGAGAGCCTATAGATCCTTTCAGAATTTGGAAAAAACTTATCATAACTAAGCTCATGGAATACCCAGCCAGAGATTACAATAACTACTAATAAAGCAATTGATAATCCAAAAGCTTTAAAAAAGAATAAAGCTGAATTATTTTTGATATTTCTTATGGCTGTCCTAAAAATCATATGATATACCCGTTTTTTATCCTAAACTAGTTTTCTTTTTACTCATACCTCAATGCTTCCACAGGGTTTTTCCTGGCTGCCCTCCAACTATGGTAGCTAACTGTCAATAGTGCAACAACCAGTGCCAATGCCCCTGCTATAACAAACAACCACCAGCTCACATCTACCTTGTAGGCAAAAAGGGCCAACCATTTCGTCACTATATAGTAAGAAACAGGTATGGCTATAATCAGGGAGCCAATCAACCAACCAACAAAGGATTTAGCGATCATGGACTGAATTTCCCAGGGGCGGGCACCATTCACCTTACGTATTCCTATTTCTTTAAACCTCTGATTGATTAGCAAGATTGTTAACCCAAAGAGCCCCAGGGTTGATATAATAATTGCAATGGCTGAAGAAAACCCAATAATTGAGCTCCAGATTTCTTCAACCTCATAACGTTGACCGATCACCTCATCCCAAAATTCATAATCGAGGGTTTTTCCCGGAGCAACCTCCTCATAGGTTTCTTGCAGGTAAGCCATAAAATCTTTAATCTGGTCTGGGTCAAATTTTACCATTAGATTCATGTAAGGATTTCCCATATCTGTGCGTGCAAGCAGTGCTGCAGGTTGAATTTTGTTTCTCAGACCGAAATAATGATAGTCTTCTACAACACCAACAATTCTATATGATCCCCCAAAAAATCTAAAGGATGCTCCAATTGGATCATCCTGGACTTCATAAGCTTCAACAAAGGATTGGTTTACGATTGCAGAATGACTGCCAATCCGTACATCCTCTTTTGTGAAATTCTTGCCGTCAATTAGCTTTAAACCTATGGTTGGAATATAATCTTCATCAACCTTAAAACGCCATACATTAATTTGTTGTCCATTGCCCTTGTTAATATAGTTATTTGACGACCCGTTCATGAAATCCCTGGAAGTCAAGGTTAATGACATAACTCCAGGATGCCTGCTCAATCGTTCTTTCAACAATATTTTATTGTCATTCTCAAGTTTAAAAATATGTATATCCAACACATTTTTTGTTTCAAAACCCAAAGGTTGGTTTTTCATGTGATTGGATTGCCTGACAATAAAAAATGTAAGAATGATCAGGATAATCGAAATACTATATTGCACCGAAACAAATATCTGTGACAACCTATTTTTATTCCCAATATTAAGCTTGTTGCCCGCCACTTGGTGAGGCGAAACTTTGGAAAAGACCACCACCGGTATAATACTGCTCAATACAACAATCGATAACACCAACAGGACTACAAATCCAACAATCCTGGGAATGTTTATCGTACTGACAAACAATTCCTGATCTGTCAAATCCTCAAAAGCCGGGATGATAAGGACACAGAGCATACCACCCAAAATCAGGGCTGTTATTGTTAAGATCAAACCCTCTGAGAAAAACAGTGCGAAAATATTTATGGGTTTTGCCCCCATGGCCTTTCTGATCCCAATATCCCCAATACGCTTTAAGTACTGGCCTAGTGACAATAAAGTATAATTGCTGCAGGCAATAAGCAGGATTAATGCACTGATGGCTATTAAAATGAAGAATCTGTTCTTATCGGTTTTGCGTTCAAAACAATTGCTGATGCGGCCACTTAAGTAGACCTCTTTAAGCGGTAAGATAAAGGGTTCAAAAGCTGTTGGTCCGACAATTAGCTGGTTATCGCCCTGCATACGCTCTACCCTATCCTGGTAATAATCTTTCAGGTAAGCAACTACACTTTCCTCAACAACTGCGGGATTCGCATTATCGTAGAGCTGATAATATACCGAGGTATAGCCAAAATAATTGTCGCAACCACCAAAGTTGCGTCCACTCTTACCTGAAACTATAGCTTCAAAATAGATGCTTGAATTTTTGGGCAAGTCCTCCATAACCCCAACTATGGTAAAAACTCTTTTGCCATAAGCTACAGGAAATTCGATGCCTTGCTCTAACAATTCGCTGTAATCTTCAATTCCAGGAGATAACTTTTCGGCCATTGATTGGGTTAGGATGATCTCATAAGGTGCTTCAAAAAGCTTTTCTCCTCCCCCAACAATAAGTGGAAATGTAAACATGTCAAAAAAATCATGGCTGGCATAGGCCATGTCGGTATCGAAGTATCGCATGCCAAACCGTAACTGCTGCTCAAAGGCACTCCGGTATTCACAGCTCTTCTCAATTTGTGGAAAATTCTCTTTCAGTTTATCCACCAAATCAGGTTCCACCCTTACATCCTGGTTGAAAAAATCGATATACTTAACAGAATAATTCAGGCGGTACAATTTTTCGCCATTTGCATGAAAATCATTGATCTTGTATTGTTGGCTTATAAACAAATAAAGAACAAGACTAACCGCTATTGCTACAGAAAGACCAACAGCCGTAATAATTGAATTGACTCCGTTCTTCCTGATATTCCTTATTGCATAAATTAAATCGACTCTCATGCTTTTATCTAAACTGTTTATTTCAAGACTTTCCCACTTAGTTTGCAATTGCTGAATTGAGCTTTTGCCAGTTCATCATTTTTGTGGCTGGTCAGAGCAAGTCCAACATAAAGTTCTTTTGACATGGTGAATTCACGCTTTCCGACATCCCTCCAGGTTTTTCCATCTGGAGAGTCGTAATAATAATAGGTGTCTCCAATTCTTTTTAGTTTTAACCAACATGGCGCTTTTACTTCATCAAAACGGTTTCCTCCTTCAGTATATTCACCTATTTCAATTCTTTGTTGGTTTGTTGTACCATTCCTGTTCGAAACGAATATAAAAGAATTTTTAGAAGCACCGGTCAGCGATTCCCTGGCCATCAATCCGGTTTTTGCCCATTCATTGGTTCCTACCAGGCTATCAACCTTGACAGATATTTCAAAATCACCGTTAAAGCGCTGATAAATATACTGGAACCCATCACTTTCGTCCCAAATATCCGTACCGGAACCATGAAGGATGAAAGTGCCATTTTTCTTTTCAAAGCTTCCGGGAATAGCTGCATTACCAATATCATTAAAAAACCATGGATACCGGCTGTCAGACTTTTTCAAGATATTGATTTTGACAGTAGCCATATTTGAGGATGATTTCCAGTCCCCAATCCGATACCGGAAACTATCCATGTCGGCCTTATTTTTAGATTGGTAGGTAAATGCTCTGCCCTGATGTTTTACAGACCCGAAAAATGGTTGTGTATTTTCCATAATCATAATGGAATCACCCTCTTTATCAATATCATTTTCGAGCGGTTTTATGAGGACAGAACCTCCTTCATAAACCATAATCTGGTCAGGATTTGCAGTTGGGGGCTCATTGGATAGAACTTCTACTACAATATAGGCCCGTAGCGATTCTTTTTTGCCATCACTGATTGTGTACTTAAAACTGTCCAGTCCCACAAAACTTTCATTTGGTGTATAGTACAACAAATTCATTTTTTGCTCAAATGTTCCGTTAGCAGGTTTATCGATTTCCACCAAATTTAGCTCTGTACCTTCGTCCTCATCCGTGTCATTTGATAAAGGTGAAATTTTAACCGTTCTTCCCTCAACAACACTTACTGCATCCCTGAAAGGTATCGGAGGATGATCGTAGTTTTGGATTAGGGCTACAACTCCCAACTGTATTACCACCAATGCTATGAGCACTTTAAAGCCATGATATTTAAAAAAATCCCGTATTGTCATATCATCTATTTTTTATTATTGTTTTAGTCTAGGACTATTCTTTTTCTACTATGGGCTTCAAGCCTCAAACTTCCAACTCTTTTCTATTCATACCGTAATGCCAGAACAGGATTTTGTGAACCAGCCCTCCAACTATGCCAACTAATGGTTACTAACGCTATAAACAGCGTTATCAGGCCTCCTGTAGCAAATATCCACCAAGTCAAATCTATTTTGTAAGCAAAATTCTGAAGCCATTTATTAATTACCAACCAACCAATTGGCACACCAATCAGGTAGGCAATTACCACATATTTCAACAAATCCAGGTTAAGCATGGTGACCACCTCAATTGATGTGGCACCATTTACTTTCCGTACCCCTATCTCTTTTATTTTATGCTGCATATAAAACACAGACATACCAAACATGCCCATTATGGCAATAATAATAGTCAGGAATGTAAAATAGCTTACAATCTTGCTTGTTTTGCTTTCCGATTCGTATTTCTTTTGCAAAGCATCATCCAAAAACCTGGATTCAAAGGGTATACCTCCATTAAATTCACTATATGCCTTATTGATGTTCTTTATAGTCTGGTGTACATTTTCACTTTCAACCTGAACCAGAATGTTCCAGGCATATCTTTCAGGATTCATCTGACCTATCATTAGGGGACCTATTTCACGGTGCAACGACCTGAAATTAAAATCCTTAATCACGCCTAAAACTGATAATTCCTTTCCATATCTTGTAAATGAATGAGGAAGTGGATCTAAATCAAGCGTTTTTACTGCCGTTTCGTTTATCCACCATCCTTCCTTTGAATACGATACACCTGTTTCTTCAATATTAAATTGCATCATCCTAAAAAAAGCAGAATCAACAATAAATTCCTGAAAACTAACCGGCTTGTTATGGTACATAAAGGATTGATTATTACCTCCATTGAGAGGATCGCCACATATAAAGGAAACTTCCTTTACACCGGAAATAGACATCAATTTATTTCTAAGGCCTACTTTCTGACCAGCATCTATCACATTATCATATTTTAGGATATTATGATGATTATACCCTAAATCGTAGTTTTGTAAAAATTTTGTCTGCTTTTTGATAGAAAGTGTGGAAACAACTAAAACAATTACGACAACAAACTGAAAACAAATCATAAGGTTTGCATAGCTCTTCCTCCTGGTCCTGAACGCTCCTTTTAAAATATCGTTGGCATTTGGGTTAGTGATCACTAATGCCGGAATAAGACCTGACACTCCAACAATTAACAATAAAGCCCCCAATGCTATTAAAGAAGTCAAGAGATTAAATTCTTTATAAAAAACAATATCGCTATTCACTAAATTATTGAATAGTGGTTGAACAACATAAGTCAACACAAACGCTAATATCAAGGAAATACCGCAGACCAGGGCAGATTCAATCAGGAATTGCACAATCAGGTTCCAACGAGAACCGCCTATGATTTTTTTAATGGCTGTTTCTTTTGCCCTCAGAGAGGATTGAGCAATGGTTAGGTTGGTATAATTAATTACCGCTAATATTAATATACTGAATACAATTGCTGATAGAACAACAAGCAATGTTTTGCTGTTCTGCCGCATTCCATTGGCATCAACAGGACTAAAATAGGTCACTTTTAATGGCTCTATTATAAGTTCCTTTGACCTTCCTTGCTCATAGACCCATAGCTTTTCCTTAAGCAGTTGTAGCATATCAGGAGTTTTAGACTGAAGGTCAGAATTGGGTTTGGACATTACAAACAGCCCAAAAGAACAATTATCGTTGGTTGTAAGTAGACCGGGGTTGCCCCAGATATCCGCAAGTCCCCTAAAATTGATAAGGGCATCGACCTGGTTAAAACTGGTATTCTTTGAAATATCCTTTACCACACCAGTAATGGTAAAACTTACATCTTTATTCACATGAACCATTTTCCCGATCGGAGATTCATCCCCAAACATTTTCCGGGCAAATTCTTCAGTAAGAACCATTGAATGTGAAGTCTTTAATGCATCACTTTCGTTACCTTGAAGCAAGTCAAAAGAAAACATGTTAAAAAAAGTAGAATCAACCATAAGGAATCTGGCATTGTCCATTCTTTCCTGGTTTACAGTAACAATGCCGGATGTATTAAATGCCCTTGTATAGCACTCAATTTCTGGATAGGTATCTTGCAGCAATTGTCCAATAGGAGGTGCAAAACCATCACCCCTCTCACTTCTGAGATGGTAAATTCTATCTATGTTTGCATGTTGGTCATTAACAGCATATTCTTTTTTCAAGTAAATACTTAAAAGGAAAACAAAAGTTAAACTGATTGCAAAACCAACTATTGTAATTGTTGTATAAATCTTGTTCTTCAACAATAACTTGAGAAAAGATCTGAGGTGGTTGGTAAACATAGCTTATCACAAATTTCATTAAAGGTGAATTACCCAATTTTATCTATAAGTATTTGTCCATCGAACAAGTTTACAACACGGTGCGCAAATTCGGCATCCCTCTTATTGTGTGTTACCATGACAATAGTGGTGCCCTCCTGGTTGAGATCGCGAAGGAGGTTCATAACCTCGATTCCATGTTTTGAGTCGAGGTTACCTGTGGGCTCATCGGCAAGTATAAGCTTTGGTCTGGCAATAACTGCACGGGCAATAGCCACCCTTTGCTGCTGTCCCCCGGAAAGCTGCTGCGGATAATGTTTTTTACGGTGTCCTATTTTAAGCCTTTCCAATGCATCTTCAACCATTTTTTTACGTTTCACCGGCTTAATTTTCAGGTAAATGAGTGGAAGCTCGACATTCTCAAAAACAGTAAGTTCATCTATCAGGTTAAAACTCTGAAAGATAAATCCAATATTTCCTTTCCTCAGATCGGTACGTTGATTTTCTTTGAACTTGGAAACATTGACATCATTAAAAACATAATCACCATCTGACGGATTATCAAGCAGGCCTATGATATTCAACAAAGTCGATTTTCCACAACCTGACGGCCCCATTATGGCAACAAATTCACCTGGCTTAACATGAAAATCAACCTCTTTTAGTGCTGTGGTTTCCACTTCGTCTGTCCTGAAAACCTTGGATAAGTTGTTTGTCTTTATCATTTTATATATGCTTTATTTTCAATAAATATTCATTTTCTCAAATCTAAAAATCCCACGAGAACCATAACATTAACCTAACTGCTCCCGGGGTGAATTCATAAAACAGTCTATTTACTATCTGTAAAATTTATTTTGCCCTTACAATATTGCATTATCTATTATTTAAATACAATTTTATCATTCTCTCCAAACATATCATATCCGGAAACAATCACCTTTTCGCCAGAAGACAAGCCGCTTACTACTTCGTAAAATTTTGGATTTTGTCTGCCAATTTTCAAATCACGTTTTACAGCAAAAGTTTCTGACCCATCTAGTACGTATACCCACTGACCTCCAGTCGATTGAAAGAATCCGCCTTTAGCAATCTGTGTGCTCTTCCTGGAATCCCCCAATTGTAGATCGACATAATAGGTTTGTCCAGTCCGGATATTTTCAGGCATTTCACTATCAAAAACCAAATCAATCTGGAACTGTCCAAGTCTTACTTCCGGATATACCTTTTTTACCCGTAATTGATAGATTTTATCATCTCGCTTCAGAGCAGCATCCAGTCCTGTATTAATCATGTCGATATAATGTTCATCGATCTCTGCATTGATTTTAAAAGATGTTAGCACATTGATCTGACCAATTCTTTGTCCCGGCGATACAGATTGACCGATTTCTGCATCGAGCATGCCTAACTGGCCATCAAAAGTGGCCTTTACATTTAAGCTTTCCAAACGCTTGTTCACAAACTCCAGGTTTCTTTTCATATTGGCCAGGTTTTGGTTCATTTGCGAAATCTGTATTGTCCGGTATACAGAATCTTGCTGCTGTTTTTCCTTTGAAAGGTCAAAGAGTTTCTTGGAAAGGAAGTAATCATCTTCCGAAACCACGAATTCTTCTTTTGAAATAAGTTCCTGCTTATAGAGTGATTTGTTACGCTGATACGTCCTTTCTTTCAGCTTGAGCTGATATTCAAGGTGAATAATCTCCTTTTGGGTCTGTAGCTTCTGTTGCTCCATATTCAGCATGACCTCACGTAAAAAATTGGACTTTTCAGCCAGTTGAGCTTCACTGTTTAAAATACTCAGGTTTAGGTTATTGTTGCTTAACCGAAGAATAATATCGCCTTTCTTCACCATATTTCCCTCGGTAATGAAGATCTCTTCAACCCTGCCCCCTTCAATGGCATCGAGATAAATAGTGGAAATTGGCTCTACCCTGCCATTAATCTTTATATATTCTTCAAAATCACCATCGAAAACCTCGGCTATTTGTACACGTTCTTTTTCTACCCGAAAGGTACTCACATTGCTCCTTGTTGAAAGAAAAATAATTGAGCCAAGTATCAATACGGATATAATAATAATTCGCCAGTGTTTTGGCTTGATCAGTCTTTTATCTTCTATTATGCGATCCATTCATTGAAATTTTCAAACAATAATACCTAGATCATGCCAAAACAAACATATTGCTGATTTTGTGGAACTTACAATACAAACCTATTGAACCGTTGTAAAAAATACATACAATATTATGTAAAATATTTTTACACTTGCATAAAAACCTTGTAGAGCTTTTATACATTTGATGTTAGATTACAAAAACTGTACATTGTAAAATACCGTCGCATAATTCAATATTTATCAATACTTTAGAAAAACCACTTCCAGTTGGATATATGGATGCCCATTGAATAGCAAAAGATAAAATTTCATATTGGCACACTTCATGCGGCAAGTGAATTACGAAAAAAGAAGATAAAAAATGCCAGAAGGAAAATTATTAGTCGTCGATGACAACAGGAATGTTTTAAAAGCGTTGCAGATCTTTCTACAGTATGAGTTTGAAAAGGTCAAATGCATAACAAACCCAAACCAGATTCCATCTGAGTTTATGGCCAACAGCTATAATGTGGTATTATTGGATATGAATTTTACTGCAGGAGTAAACTCAGGCAACGAAGGCTTTTACTGGTTTCGTGAGATAAAGAAACTATCGCCCACTACCGAGGTTGTTATGTTTACAGCCTATGGCGATATCGAACTTGCGGTTAAAGCTGTAAAAGAAGGAGCTTCAGATTTTGTCCTAAAACCCTGGGAAAATGAAAAAATGGTAGCAACCCTCAAAGCTGCCTACCGTATCCATTCAGCTCAAAATGAGGTCGTTAACCTAAAAAGAGAACAAAGCGGGCTGAAAAAGGAACTCAATAGGGAGAAGAAAATGATTATTGGAACTTCCCCTGCGATGCTCAAAGTAGTAAACATGGTCAATAAAATTGCAGGAACCGATGCCAATGTACTTATAACCGGCGAAAACGGAACAGGTAAAGAGGTTATTGCACGTGAAATACACAGGCTGTCGCACCGAAACAACGAACTGATGGTAAATGTAGACATGGGTGCCATTCCTGAGACTTTGTTCGAAAGCGAACTCTTTGGCCATAAAAAAGGAGCCTTTACCGATGCCCACGAAGACCGTGTAGGAAAATTCGAACTTGCCAATAAAGGTACCCTGTTCCTGGATGAAATTGGCAACCTCCCTCCCAATCTACAATCAAAACTTTTGGTTGCTTTACAGAGCAGAAGCATCATGCCCGTAGGTGGGACTAAAGAAGTGCCAGTGGACATCAGGCTTATTTCTGCAACCAATGCCAAAATAGAGGAATTGTTAAGCTCTGGTAATTTTAGGGAAGATCTGCTATACAGGATAAACACCATCCATATTGAGATACCTCCTTTGCGCCAACGTCTTGACGATATCGAAGCTCTTTCGGCCTTTTTCCTGAACAAGTACGGTAAAAAATATAACCGTGAAAGTTTGACTTTCTCTTCTCAAGTCATTCAAAAAATGAAGGAATACTTATGGCCGGGCAATATCAGGGAATTGGAACATACTATTGAAAAAGCAGTAATACTCTGCAACGAAAAGAAAATTAAACCGGAAGATATCCTTTTTAAACCTTTAAAAAAGAAATCGCTGGAGGTACCTGAAACCATCGAAGAAATGGAAAAGATGATGATTTCCACCGCATTGGACAAGCACGAGGGCAACTATTCCAATGCTGCAAACCAATTAGGGATTACAAGGCAAACCCTCTACAATAAAATTAAAAAGTATGGTATCTAAACACTATTTTCAGAGCCTTGTAATAGGTGCAACCATAATTACACTAACAGCCCTGGCAATGGGCTATTCGCTGTTTAAACTTGAAAAAATAACTATTACCGTCTTTGTGGGGATAATCCTTATCATTGAAATTGGTTCATTTATTTCACATTTGAACAACCTGAACCGGAAAATTGCCTCATTTCTAAACTCCGTCCAGAATGCTGACACCTCTTTTAGGATTTCGGACAAAAGCAGCAATAAAACAATTCATGAGTTATACAAAAGTATGAACCATGTTGTTGAAGTTTTCCGCGACATGAAAATGGAAAACCAATTCCGGGAACAACTCTTCCTGGCCATGATTGAACACTCGTCTACAGGTTTCATATCTATCGATGAGCATGGTGATTTTGAGATTATGAACGAGACCTCCCGTAAATTGCTGGGAGTAAACTATACTTCAAGCATGATGCGTCTGGAATCTGAAAATCCTGAACTCTACGAAGTTATAAGCCGAATGGAACCCGGGCAAGTAAAATCATGTAAACTCAGGTCAAACGGTATAACCACCATTATCCAGGTTTCCTCATCATTGCTCCGCTTTAAAAACAAAGAACTTACCCTGGTCTCAATGCTCGACATTAAGAAAGAAATTGAATTGCGGGAGCTTGAATCGTGGCAGAAGCTTATTCGAATCATGAACCATGAAATCATGAATTCCATTGCACCCATCACATCGGTTTCAAAATCGCTCATAAAAATATTTTTGGACAACAACCAACCTGTAGATATCGAGTCATTGGATAAAAAGAAGATCTGTGATACCATAAACGGGTTAGAGGTTATTGAAAGCATGAGTACCGGTTTAAGCCACTTTGTTGGGCACTACAGACAGTTGGCTCAGGTGCCAAAACCTATTATAAAACCTATTCACATCAACAAATGGAAAGAAGGGTTATCTGCAGTAGGACAAGAAATTGCTTCCGCCAAAAATGCATCCTTTAAAGCTTTAATAGAATCAGGTTGTTGTAATATTGTTGGCGACGAACACCTTCTGAATCAGGTTATTATAAACCTGATAAAAAATGCTGCTGAAGCACCAGTCAACGATAAAGAGAAGGAAATAAAACTGACCTTTGGTCAGAATGAAAATGGAAAAACCATTATTGAAGTCTGGAACAATGGAAAAGTAATTGAAGACGAAGAATTAGATAAAATATTTGTACCTTTTTTCACCACTAAGGAAGAAGGTGCAGGAATTGGCTTATTTCTCTCCAGACAGATTATTACCTTGCACCAGGGTATACTTTCAGTTTCGTCGAACGAGAAGGATGGAACAGCTTTTATTATTGAATTATAATAGGTGATTGGATGACCTTGTTCTTACAAATTTGAAATCTGAAAGCCAGAGTACTGGATTTTCAACCCACAGGGCAAGTTGGTATCTCAGGTATGCTAAAACAAGGATGGATTTATCAACAAAAAGTGGGTCGCTTTTTAGCAGCCCACTCTTTTCTACACATTACTAACCTTAAACCTAATGGAATACTTTCCCTTTTAGGGAACCTTTGCGATTATCTATGATTGTAATACTCCAATTATTGCCCCACCAATGGTATAGCAAACAATTGGATAAAATGCATTAATAAGAAATAGTTTTACACTTCTGCCTTCATAAGCATAATTAGTGCCCAACTGAAAAGCAGTAATCAGCGATAAAACAAATCCTGTGATCAATCCACCAGCCAATGTATTGCCAACAGCAGTAATTACAGCAGCAATAATAATATAATTAATCACTGCAAATATTAGCGCGAAAACAAATCCCTTCATGGAATCTTTTCTGTTAATATTCTCTTTTTTCAACCCAACCAATCCCATCCATTTAACACCGAACAATACAGGCGAGTACCACAAAGCACCTACAGCTTGATTAACAACAATAGCCAACAAAACTGCCAGATAATTAATTTGTGTGAAATCAATATTCATTTTTTTTTATAAATTAGTTGTGCAAGAAATACTGCTGAGATGAGAAAAATAATACGTTTTACCGCACTATTAATAATAGTAAATATATCTTGTAAACAACCTGAAGGAGAAAATGTTGAATCATTACTAAAGATAGACAAAAATTTCTCAGATTCCTCGTTAAAATACGGATATAATTGGGCTTTTTTAATGTTTGCAGCGAAAGATGCTGTAATTCTGCGTGACAGCAGCATGCCCATCAAGGGAATTGACAAAATCGCTCAGTTATTTGATACATCAAAAACTGAACAAGTTATCCTCGTATGGGACCCAATCGATGGTAAAATATCTGAATCTGGCGATTTAGGATTTACCTATGGCACCTATAAGGTTACTTCTCTTCAGGCTGCGGAAGAAGTACTGGGAAATGGCTGTTACACTACCTTCTGGCAGAAAAACAAGAATGGAGATTGGAAATGGGTGATGGATTGTGGCACTGAGGGGCTTGAGACAACAACACACAATTAATATACATTTTTTACATTATTGAGTATGCTCAAATGCCCAAAGTATTTATATATTGCCAGCGCATTAATAGAAGGATAATCCATGAAGAAAGTATTCCTGTTCTTTTTCATAATGTTGCCATCCGGTATTTTCTCTCAGGGAGATTACAATCAAATCTATTTCAAACACTACAAGGTAGAAGACGGTCTGTCTCAAAGCTGGGTACAATGCATTTACCAGGACTATCTTGGATTTATGTGGTTTGGTACCGTGGACGGGCTGAACCGCTTTGATGGATATGAGTTCAAAGTTTATAAACACAATCCAAAGTCCAAGACAAGTATTAAGAACAATAATATAACTTGTATTCGTGAAGATTTTGAAAACAATCTTTGGATTGCAACTTCAACAGGACTTTGCCTGTTTAATCGTGAACATGAAAACTTCATATATGAAGAAAGCTGGCCCGAGCTGTATATTACAACAATCCTCCCTGTAAAAGAAGGGCTGCTCCTCGCAACTGATCAGGGATTGTTTCAATTGAGCCAACAAAGCCATCAAATTGAGAGGCTAAAAATAAACAATGAAAATATCCTTACAGAACTGTATATTTCTTCTTTAAAAAAGGATTACTTAGGAAACATCTGGATTGGTACCCTGGATGGTGTTTTTATTATTGATGGCTCAAAGAAAAACCTCACACATTTTACTTTAAATAGCAACTCTCAAAACAGGATAAGCACTATAGAAACAGATTCGAAAAACACTATTTGGATTGGTACTGAAACTGATGGATTGTTCCGTGTACAATACATAGACAACCAAGCCAAAGTAACTAACCACCTATCGGGTGAGGACGAATTTTCAGAAATTGAAAATGGAGTTATTCGGGCAATTCAGGAAGACATAAATGGAATTTTATGGGTTAGCGTGGAAAACACTGGTGTGAGTCTTATTGATATTGAACAAAAAGACACCAAAGACTTGGTCATAGCAACCACAAAACATGAAGCAAGGAACCAAAATGGATTGTCCAGCAATTCTATTTTTGCAATATACAGGGACAACCGGGATGATTTATGGTTAGGAACTTATGGGGGGGGCATAAATTTTTATAACCATAAAGGAATAAATTTCCTCCATTACAGGAATTCACCCCAAGACCAATATAGTCTGATCAACAACGATGTTAATTTCTTCTACGAATACAGGGACCATATATATATTGGAACCCAGGGCGGTCTTTCAATTTTTGATCCTCAGAGTCAAAGTTTTGAAAACTTCACCAAGGTAAACAACAATCCGGGAAAAAAGAAATCTGATGCGGTATGGTCCATAACTGCTAATAATAATGGTGGAATTTTGATTGGAACATGGGCTGGAGGTGTGAGTGTTTTTGACCCTGCCACAAAGAAGTTTGAATCGTTTTTACCAGAAATTTTTGCCCAGTCCAATATTTTTTCAATCATTCAGGATTCTGAAAATATTATATGGATTGCAACGATGGGTTCAGGTTTGTATTCCTATAATCCTGTTACTGAAGAAATCAAGAATTATATCACCGATATTAACGACCCCTACTCAATTTCAAATAACTGGGTCAGACAAGTCTTTGAAAATAGCAGGAATGAGTTGTGGGTATCTACTAGCAGTTCTTTGGATCTTTTCGACAGGAGCTCAGATAAGTTTCTCCACTTCACTTCAAACATAAACGACACTACTTCAATTAGTGGTAGAGGCGCCTATATTATTTTTGAAGACAGCAAAAAAAACATGTGGTTTGGGACAGATGCCGGTTTGAACCACTTCATCAGGGAAGATTCTTCATTTGCTTATTACCAGGAAGATGACGGCTTGCCCAACAATTCTGTAAAAGGAATTGTTGAAGACTCTAAGGGCAATTTATGGTTAGGGACCAACAAGGGGATATCAAAAATGGTAAACGGTATTCAAACTCCAATACATCCTGATTTTCGGAATTTTGATGTGAGCGATGGTTTGCAGGGCAATGAATTCAATAGAAAGTCAGCCCTCAGCACAAAAGACGGAACTATGTATTTCGGGGGAACAAACGGTTTCAATATTTTCATTCCAGACAGTCTGCAAAAAAACGACTTTATCCCCAGAGTCGTATTTACTAATTTTTTGCTATCCAATAAAGAAGTTCAGTATAATGCTCCTGACTCCCCAATAAACAAGCATATAAGTATTACCGACGAGATTAAACTTAAATTTTCACAATCGGCATTTACAATTGAATACTCAGCTCTTAGTTATATCAACCCTAAAAAAAACCAATATGCCTATATACTGGAAGGCTTTGATCCCGAGGAATCGGGTTGGAATGAAGTTGGCAACCAACGAAGTGCCAATTACACCAACCTTAATCCCGGTAATTATGTATTTAAGGTTAAAGCATCTAACAACGACGGCACATGGAGCCAAACCAGCACAGATATAAAAATTACTATCTTACCGCCCTGGTACAATACAAAACTGGCCTATCTCTTTTATTTGATTTTCATTGCCTCACTAATATATGCGCTTCGCAGGCTGGTACTGATGCGATTAAAACTGGAGCACGAAATAGAACTTAAGCAACTTGAAAAGGATAATCTGGATGAAGTCCATAAAGTAAAAACCCGTTTCTTTACCAATATTTCTCATGAATTCAGAACGCCATTGACCTTGATTATTGCCCCTTTGGAGAAAATCTTAAAAAACACGAGTTTTCAGCCTGATGTAAACCATCAGCTACAAGTTATGCTTAAAAACGCACGTAGAATGCTGCGGTTGATCAATCAGTTTATGGACATGTCAAAGATTGAAGCTGGCTACCTCAAAATGGCTATCCATGAAGGCAATATTGCCAAATATATCCATACTATCTCTGATATTTTTAAATACCAGGCTGAGGAAAAACAAATTAAATATAAATACATTTGCAGCCATGAAAACCTGATTGGCTGGTTCGATAGTGATAAAATAGAAAAGATACTTTACAACCTATTGTCCAACGCAATAAAATTTACCTCGGAGGGGAAAACGGTCAGCATGGAGGTTAAATTCAATCTTTTGACTAAAAACATTTCAGATTATCCTGGATATGTCGAATTCTGGATTAAGGATGAAGGCATTGGCATGAAGGAAGATGAAGCAGAAAAAATTTTTACTCGTTTTTATCAGGCAAGCAGCTCAAAATCCTCTAAATATTCAGGCACAGGTATTGGGTTATCTCTGGTTAATGGTTTAATTCAAAAATATAATGGCGAAATAAAATTCAGCACCAAGTATGGACAAGGCAGCACATTTTATTTCAGGTTACCCTATGCCCGGCATTTATTTAATGAAAAAGATATTATTAACAAAACCGAGGAAGAATATCTTTCAAAACTTGAACCAGCCATCGTACCTGCTTCTTCTGCTCCTGAAAAAAAACTTTTTACAGAGCAAACCTCCTATAAGGACTTACCACTAATGTTGATTGTTGAAGACAATCTTGACTTGATTTCATATCTTACTGAGCACTTTCAAAAAGAATTCAGGGTTATTAATGCAGTAAATGGTAGAGAAGGAATTGAAGCAGCCAGAAAACACAATCCTAATCTCATAATAAGTGACATCATGATGCCTGAAACAGATGGCATCGAGCTATGTAAAACGCTAAAATCGAATGAAAAGACCAGCCACATACCTATAATCCTGCTTACTGCTAAAGCTAGTGACGAAACTCATGTTGAAGGTTTGGATACCGGTGCTGATAGTTTTCTTGCCAAACCTTTTAACATTGAAGTCCTGGAAGCAAGGGTCACTAACCTGCTTCATTCAAGAAAAAAGCTTCGTGAGCTGTTTGTGCAAAAGATCAATTTAGAACCAAAAGACATAGCTATTACATCAGTAGATGCCAAGTTTCTGCAAAAAGCAATGGACCTTGTTGATAAAAACATTGCCAATACTGAGTTTAGTACTGAGATGATGAGCAGTGAATTGGGTATGAGCCGGGCATCCTTACACCGTAAGTTGATTGCTTTGGCAGATATGCCTCCAAGTAGTTTCATCAGAACAATGCGGATAAAACGTGCAGTTAAACTTTTGGTCGAAGGTCAGAAGACAGTTTCCGAAGTATTATATGAAGTAGGTATAAAAAGCCGTTCGTATTTTACTAAAAGTTTTAAGGAAACATATGGCATGTCACCAACAGAGTATGTTAATGCTGAGAAGAGAAAAATAAAAGATCAGGAGAAATAGTTTGAAGAGTTGTTCTTTTTAATGCTTTTATTCCCTTCCTTTTTATCCAATTCTTTTGTACATCATTTTAGTGGTATTCAACATTTTGTTTCCATAAGAAGATAATGGATTCTCATAAAATATATATAAAAGATAGGAAATACAGGACAGGAAACATCTTTAGCCAAGGTAGCAGGGACTAAAGATGGTTGGCCTTAAATCGATTCCTATCAGGAAGCTGTCCGTTTATCTGATACCGCTCCAAATTTGCCTTTGTTTACAATAAATGATTTTATCTTTTAGGAAAAATCCTTACTTTCGACCAACAAAGGATTTGAGTTTATTTCTTCAATAAAGAAACAAAGCAGGTTGAAACAATAAAAACAGTCCTTTAAATGATGACGAGCAAGAATTAATGACTGAAATAGCAGACAGCACTTGTCATTTTGCTTTCAAAGAAGAAGGACAAGAAGAATGGACATATATCGTAAAAGATACAGATGCGAAAATACTGAGTACTGATGTGGCTGGTGGATTTGTTGGGACTATTTTAGGCATGTTTGCTTCTTCTAATGGCATGGTATCTGAAAATGTTGCACTATTTGACTGGTTTGAGTAGAGTGGAAGTGATCCTGGTTTTAATCAACAATTGATACCAAGTATAGTATCCTAACAAATAAAAAAACACCTTTTACCTGGAAAAAAAACAGAACAATGAGAAACAAACTGATGATTAAGACTGCCATAATGTTAGTGACCATTTTAATCCTTCAATGCAGTCAAACAAGTAAGTATGAATTTCCATTTCAGGATCCAAATCTGGACTTCGAAACAAGGGCCAGTGATTTAATTTCCAGGATGACCCTGGAAGAGAAGGTTTCCCAGCTTGTATATAATTCACCTGCAATTGAACGTTTAGGAATACCTTCATATAATTGGTGGAATGAATGCCTGCATGGTGTTGCTCGGGCAGGTTTAGCTACTGTGTTCCCTCAGGCAATTGGCATGGCTGCAACATTCGACACTTCTCAAATGGTTCATATGGCCTCTGTCATATCTGATGAAGCAAGGGCGAAATACAATAAGGCTGTTTCAAGAAATGAACGTGGCATTTATCAGGGTTTAACCTTCTGGACTCCCAATATCAATATTTTTAGGGATCCTCGTTGGGGCCGTGGTATGGAAACCTATGGCGAAGACCCTTTCTTAACCGGAAGCCTTGCCGTTCCATTTATCAAAACCTTGCAAGGAAATCATCCAAAATACCTGAAAACCATAGCAACATCAAAACATTTTGTTGTCCATAGTGGCCCTGAGCCTACCCGCCATGAATTTGATGCAATTGTAAGCCCTAAGGATTATAACGAAACCTACCTCCCCCATTTTAAACGGACAGTTCAGGAAGCCAATGTACAGTCGGTTATGTGTGCCTACAACAGGCTAGATGGAGAACCATGTTGTGGAAGCGGTAAACTTCTGAACAATTTATTGAGGGACGAGTGGGGATTTGATGGCTATGTTGTTTCAGATTGCTGGGCATTAACCGACTTTTTTTCAGGACATAATGTTTCTGAAACAGGAGTCGATGCTGCAGCACTGGCAATAACATCTGGTACTGACCTAAACTGTGGTGTTGTTTTTGAAAATCTAAACCAATCCATTCAAGAAGGACTAATCTCTGAACATGATATTGATATTGCCTTAAAAAGACTGTTTATTGCCCGCTTTAAACTTGGCATGTTCGATCCGGATGAAACAGTTCCATACTCAAAAATACCTTACGATATTGTTGCATGTAAAAAACATGCCGATATTGCACATGAAGTAACCCTGAAGTCTATGGTTCTTCTTAAAAATGACGGACTATTGCCATTGAGCAAGGAATATAAACATATTGCTGTTATTGGTCCAAATGCTGATGATGAGGATGTTTTACTGGGAAATTACAATGGCTACCCATCCAATCCAATTACTCCACTAACCGGCATAAAAAACAAAGTTGGACCAGAAACTGAAGTATCATACGCAAGGGGATGCAACCACGCAGAAAATCTTCCTTTTACAACCACAATTCCGGAAGGATTCTTTTTCCTTGATTCTTCACTGACAAAACCAGGAATAAAAGCTGAATATTACAACAACATAGAACTTAAAGGAAATCCATTGAAAGAAGATGTTCAGACCAATCTGGATGTTAACTGGTGGGATGAAGCTCCATTTGAAGGCATGAAATATGATAGTTTCGCAGTCAGGTGGACAGGTTACCTGGCACCTAAAATAAGCGGTGAGTATAAAATTGGAGGTCAGGGGCAAACTGGATTCAATATTATTTTTAATACTAGAGACACTATCACTGGATTCAATATACATTCCGACCGTTTGGCACACAAAGTCTTTCATTTGGAAGCTGGAAAGTCTTATCCTATTGTAGTGGAATATTTCAACCTTGAAAGGATGGCAAAAATGAAGCTTATTTGGGAGACTCCAAAAACAGACCTTGCAACCGAAGCTGTAAATGTTGTAAAGAAGTCCGATTTAGCCATCTTGTTCATGGGCCTTTCCCCAAAGCTCGAAGGTGAAGAAATGAAAGTTGAAGTGCCCGGATTTAAGGGTGGTGATAGAATAACCCTTGGCTTGCCTAAAGTACAACAAGAACTGATCAAAAAAACAAAAAAAACCGGAAAACCGGTTGTTCTTGTCCTTTTAAATGGCAGTGCTCTGGCAATAAATTGGGAAAAGGAAAATATACCATCCATATTAGAAGCATGGTACCCTGGTCAGGATGCTGGAACAGCAATTGCCGATATTTTGTTTGGAGACTATAATCCAGCTGGAAGACTACCAGTTACTTTTTACAAATCAGCTGATGAGCTCCCTCCTTTCGAAGATTATAGTATGCAAGACAGGACATATAAATTTTTCAATGGAGAAGCCTTATTTGAATTTGGCTACGGATTGAGTTACACAACCTTTGAATATTCGAACCTAACAATAACAAATAATGCACAAACAAACGATACCCTTATTGTATCTATTGACATAAAAAATACAGGTGATATGGCTGGAGATGAAGTAGCCCAACTATATATCTCTAGCAATCATATTTTTGGTTCTCCTATTCGATCATTGCAAGGTTTTACAAGACTCCACTTAAAACCTGATGAAGAAAAGACCGTGAAGTTTATGCTAACACCTATACAGTTGGCAAGCTATAATGAAGAAGGCATACCAATTGTTTTTTCGGGCAACTATACTGTCTCTGTAGGGGGAAAACAACCTGGAAAAGTACCTGCACCAAATGTTCAGATTAAAACAATTAAATTGACCGGCAATGACTTTCTTGTCAATTAAACTTGCTTGCAATAAGGATTATTAGGAAACTCTTTTGATAATTGATCATGAAATAGCTTGGCTGATCTTGTGTCTCCAAGCTTTTCATGGCAAAAAATTATATTCATCAAAGCCATTTCTTTGTAAGAAAATGAGGAAGTGCTTAAAAGTGTAAATGCACGAAAATCATCTAGCCATTTATTCTTGCTAAAAAATTGATAACTGTTTCTAAAAGCAAAGATCGCCCCTTCGAATTCGCCTTTCCTAATATAAAAAAGCCCCTTGTTGTGAAAACGTGGAATAACAATTTTCATATAAACCGACAATAAAAGATAAATGGCCAGACCTAGTACCCCATAACCAGGAATATTAAGTTGTTGGAAAAACAAAACAATAGCCATAATAAATGCAATGTGAGAAACAAAATAGGTCCAATTTATCTTTTTGACAACTTTTCTTTTTGCTTTCATATATCAACAAGATTTGGCTGTAAAGTTATAATATTAATGGGCAGTACAAACTTTATCTCTTTTTTTGGCAAGCATTGCAGACTTATATAACCTAAGCTTTGAAACTCTAATTGTGATTCACTCGTAAATAATTAAAACACAAAACAATTAATTTAAATCAAACATGCATGAAAAAGGCATTATTTACAAGTATACTCCTGGCAATTTTATCTTTTTGCTATTCTCAGGAAAATAAGGCTGTATTTTTACATCATTCTACAGGAGGCGGAGTATTCTCTGAAGGTGATGTATCAAGCTGGATTGATGATTTCAATAGTGGCAATAGTACCGATTATGCAATTACAGAACGTGCCTATCCAAATTCACCCTGGCCATGGGAAAATTACCCTTACGATTATTGGAAGCTTTGGATTGGTGGTGAATGTAATAACGATAAGGCTGGAATTGAGTGTATCGAATCTATTGCTAGCAACTATGAACTGGTAATTTACAAGCATTGTTATCCAGGAGCCGGTATTCAAGCTGATGGGGGGTCACCAGATTTGAATTCTTCTACAAAATCATTAGAAAACTACAAATTGCAATACAGAGCCTTACGCGATATGATGGATGGAATGCCTGACACCAAATTCATGATCTGGACTCTCGTTCCATTGCACCGTTTAGCCACAAATGCTGATAATGCTGCCAGAGCACATGAATTTGTAGAATGGGTAAAATATGACTTCCTAACAGAAGACGACAAAGAGCATTCAAACATATATATATTTGATTTCTTTGGAGCTGTAGCTGAATTGAACGAATCCCCTGAAAAAGGTCAACAGTACTGCTTAAAATACGATTTTGAAAAAAGTCATGACAACAACGATTCTCACCCTAATTTAGCTGCAAATAAGTACGTTGGCCCTTTATTCGCTCATGCTGTTGTAAATGCCCTATCAGGTGAAGTAGCACCTACAGTTGGCATAGGAAATTCGCCAAAAGATGAGCTATCCATTTTTCCCCAACCAGTAAACGACTACCTGACTTTAGAACTGGCAAATGATTTTCAAGATAAATTTGTCCAAATAATATCTATAACCGGAACAGTTGTCTATGAAAAACTCTTACAAAGAGGCAAAAAAACAATCAACACTTCTAATTTTCAAAAAGGAATGTACTTTATTAAAATTAAACAGGGACAGAATACATTCTTAGAAAGGTTTATAAAACAATAGCAATAAGGGGCGGTTCCAAAAGGTTAAGTTGAAATAATTTGTCACATAAAGAGAAGCCCGAACTTTGCTTGTTGTCAAGGAGTTTATTCTTCACCTCCGTTCAAAAGACAGTTGGTTTTGACTTTGAGTCAGTCTCTTTTCTTAATAAGTATTTAACCATTTATATCTTCTTGCATTCCCAATTCTTATTGTTGCTATAAACTCATGAGACCCAAAATTGCTTGTATGAATTGTTCCAAAATTATAATCAAAGGCATATCCGAAATAATACTTATCAATATTTAAACCTCCAAATACAGATAAGGCTGTTCCCGTTCTGAAGGCCAATCCTCCCCAATATAATTTGTCATAAGTTCCTTTAACACTTAAATCAAGCTGCATTGCATTTTTTTCAGGTATTTTTAACAAAACCATTGGGGTAATATCTATCCTATCATTTGCATAAAAGGAATAACCGCCGACGATGTTGTGCATCCTATCGAGCTTGAAATCACCTAAATTGTCTGTACCAAACTGGGCTGAAGAATTTAATATCTGCATGGTTGAATAACCTGCAAAATAATCCCTGGTAGTATATAAGATTCCAAAGTTGGCATCCAATAACCAAAGAGTTTTATTATTTCCAAACCTCAAGTTTTCAGGCTTTTCATCTGACCAAATAAATTGATCGGCTTGAATTCTTAACTGAGAAAAAACAAGTGATAAGCCAAAAGAGAGTTGTGAGCTTCCAAGATCTATATGATATGAATAAGTGCCATTAAAACCTGTTCTGTCCATAGGACCATTTAAATCATTATAAAAGGATGCTCCCCACCCCATATTTCCTGACCTTGTCTTTTGGGGTTTTTTCCGTCGGATTGACAGCTTTTTAAATATATAACTATTGCCTAAAATCCTAGAATCAACAGATACTATATGTGTTTTGGGTGTACCTTTAAACCCCACCCATTGTTCACGGGCAATAAGGCTTATTGATGTATATCCACCTAAGCCTGCAGCAGCTGGATTTATAATATACTTGTTTTGATTGTATTGAGTAAATAAAGGTGCTTGTTGTCCACCCAGAAAATGTGTCGAGGTAGTAACAATTAGTATAAAAAGTAACTTTTTGATCATATGATTGGCATTGTTTGAGGTTATAAAAGAGCCTTATTTTAAAATGGTAACGTTTCCTTTGATTAATTTTTCACCATTGCCATAGAGGTCAATTATGTAATAGTAATTATCCATGGGTAAACTACGTCCATTTGATGTTCCATCCCAGGAATTTTCTTTCGAATATCCTCCATTCAGAAAATATACCCTTCTACCCCAGCGATCAAACACTTCAATTCTGGCCTCAGGAAATTGCTCCAAATTGTTAATGTCCCATTTATCGTGATCTCCATCATTATTTGGAGTAAAGACATTGGTTATTTCATCAAGCAGATTTTCATTGCATTCAAGTATCAGTATTTCATCTGTTGCTTCACAGCCATTAGCATCCTCAACAGTAAGTGAAACATCCTGTACTCCAGGATAAACTGTCAATGTTCTTGATGTTGCTCCAGTCGACCAATTGTAAAACTCAAAATCTCCAGGGGATAACTGATAGCCAGCCTGTGAACAGATTGCAGTATCATTTCCAAGATCCAGGACCGGAAGACTATGTACAATTAAACTGGCTTGGCCTGTTGCTGTACACTCATTGTTGTCAGTTACTGTAACAGTAACAGTTCCAGATACATTTAAGGTATAAGAAACTTCTGTAGAATTATCATGCCACACATAATCCAGGTAATTACCTGCAACATTGAATGTATACGATTCACCTTCACAAATATCAACATCAGGACCAAGATCTACAAATGCCTCATTAATAATAATTTCAATTGAGTCGACGTTACTGCAATTTTCATCAGCTACTGTAACATAGTACCAACCACTTGCAGTCATTAATGCAGAAGAAATCCTTGGATTCTGTAATGTTGAGCTAAAGTTGTTTGGACCTGTCCAGAACCAACTTGTGGCTGCATCTCCAATTTCATTGAGTTCGATATTATTTCCCACACAGATAGGACTGTTGCTGACAGCATTTACGTTCAATGATGACTTATCAACGATTACTGTTGTAGTGTCAATTGCTGAACATATTCCATTATTAACTTCTACAGTAAACACTTCTCCATCCGTTGCACCACTAACTATTGGAGTACTACTGGAATTATTATCGAATGTTGCAGATCCATTGCTTGTCCATTGCCATGTAGTAGCATCTCCACCATTCTCATATAAACGCAAGTCTGCTCCCTCACATATTGGACCTGAGTTATACACTTCAATATTAAGGGTGGAAGCATCTACACTTGCCACTGTTGTGGCAGTATTGGTACATGTGCCATTGCTGACTTCTACCGTAAATACTTCTCCATCTACTGCACCGCTTGCTATTGGGTTACTGATCGTGTTGTCGCTAAAGGTGGCAGAACCATTGCTGCTCCATTGCCAACTGGTTGCTCCAGGGGCTTCTGCAGATAGCTGCAGGTTAGCACCAGAACATATTGGTCCGCTGTTATTTACGGTTACTGTTGGAAGTGCGTTAACTGTTACCGTGATGCCTGAACTTGTAGAATCGCAGCCTGTCGCTGTGTTAACTGCCTTTACGGCTACGCTTTGGCCGTTGG